>NZ_JAAIMM010000063.1 GCF_013300725.1 Allocoprococcus comes | reverse complement strand
GATGAAACAGAATGGGTTCGCCTGGAAAATCATCATACGGCAATTATAGACAGGGAATTGTTTGAAAAAGCAAATGAAATGCATCCGAAAAAGAAGAGAAGTGTTGCAGAATCACGCACCAATTTTACTCTGGAAAGACGTAAAAAACAGCCGGCCTTGCTGATATGTGCCAACTGTGGGCATTCTCTGTTAAAAGAAACAGAGCATCTGCTGAAATGTTCAGATGCCAGAACCAATGGTGATCCTGTGTGCCGAAGTCTGGTGATTCGTAGGGAACCGATGGAGGAGAATATCCTTGGGCTTGTCCGTCAGTATGCAGCGTCAATGTTGAAAAAAGGAAAGAAAGTATCTTCCAAAAGACAATGTGAATACAAAGAGATCAATACTACAGAATTGCAAAAACAGAGCCGACAGTTGACCTCGGAAAAGATGAAACTCTATGATGATTACAAAGATGGTCGTATAGATCGTGATTCGTATAAGCAGAGAGCTGAAAAGATAAGTGTACAGCTGGATGAAATAAAACGAAAGATAGAAGATGCGAAGAATAGTAAAAAGCTTCTTGAACAAAATGAACTTTCTGATAAAATAAAACTAAAAGATTTCTTGGGAATTCAGAAGTTCGATACAGAGAAGCTGCGTGAGGTTATCAAGGTGATCCGTGTTCATAGTCAGGATGAAATTGAAATCGAATGGAATTTTGACGATATTTTTTCAGAACAGAGATAACTTGAGCAGGACAAGAATGACTTATCAAAAGATAATAAAGGTGCTGGGACTACCTGATGGAAGCGTCAGATAGTCTTCGGCAGAAAAAAATAAAATTTTTTTTGTCCTATACTTGACACATCCACATATATTAAGACATACGTTTTGTACACGATTAGCACAGAAAAACATGAACCCAAAGAACCTGCAATACATTATGGGACATTCCAGCATAATGATAACGCTGAACCTGTACGCCCATGCTTCACAGACAGGAGCAAACATGGAAATGCGAAGTCTGATAGCCTAGTAATTTACTACGAAATTTACTACGATAAAAAGACAAGATATGCAGATTTATGAGTGGTTATAAGAAGTATCTGCCAAAAAGAAAACACCGATAAAGCCTGTAAAATAGGGATATATCGGTGTTATAAGAACTTATGAAAAGATAATTAGAAATTTATTTTATGTTTATTGCATACATAGTATAACTTATATTAGTTGTTTTCTGCAAGAATAGCTTCTGTTAATTCTTTACGGTTTGTTTTGAAGTGGAAATATGGTCTTTCTTCGATGACACGGATGTCTACCGGATATTCGTAATCTTCTAATGCTTCTTTAAGACCGGCTTTTACTTCGTCAAGAGTCTTGCTTCCGTCAAGAATGATGAAGAGGTATGGAACGAAGAACCCTTCATGTTCCTTATCCGGTACGATACAGAAGAAACCATCCTGTACGCCAGGAACGCGAACGGCTTTTGTTTCCATTCTCATCATATATAATTCTCCGCCGCCGAAACGTTCTGAATGTCCACGTCCAAGAATGTAAACCATACCAGTTTCCTTGATGTAAGCAATATCGCCTGTGTGGAGCCAGCACTTTCCGTCGTCATGAGTGATCAGAGTACGTTCTGTCATTTCTTCACCCATCCATCCTGCGTAGTGGAGCATGATAGATGGACCTGTCATACATAATTCACCGATTTCACCGTAGTTAAGTTCCTTGTTATCTTTATCAAAGATACCAAGAACAGTTGCCGGCATCGGCATACCAACACAACCATCTACCAGAGGGAACATCGGGTTTGGAAGTGTGAAGTTAGAACATCCTTCACTCTGTCCGTATCCTGCACTTAAAGTAGCTTTTACGCCATGTTTGTGGAAGAATGCTTCTACTTCCTGGGTTTTTCTCTCGTTCATGGCTTCTGCGCCGGTTCCGAGTGTTCTCAGATGAGACATGTCATAATCTTCCGGAATTCTGTCACTCTTCGTAAGTAGGTAATCATCCGTATCTGTTATTCCCCGATTCCCTTTGGTACAATACC
>NZ_JAAIMM010000062.1 GCF_013300725.1 Allocoprococcus comes | reverse complement strand
CAAATTTCAACTCGACCCATACTCGCGCTGCATGTTTGCATTCTGCAACCGCAGGCGCACCCTTATCAAGATTCTCCAGTGGGACGGATCCGGATTCTGGATCCTTATGAAACGCCTTGACCGTGATGCCTTTCACTGGCCGGACACCCCGGATGAGCTCCGGCAGGTTACCCTGAAAGAAATGCACTGGCTGTGCGATGGCCTTTCCCTGGATCAGAAAGATGCCTTTGAAGAACACCATCCGAAAATTGTGGTATAAGGCAGGTGTCAATTCGCAGAAAGTACGAAAAACCGGCGGTTTCCGGAGACTATTTCTACATGCTCAGGATCCGTTTTTTCTCGAAAAACAGCGGGTTTCATGGTATAATCTTTATATAACATGACAGCCGGGAGAAAAGGGATGGAACCGTTTTTTACAGAAGAACAGCTGAATAACATGAGCCGTGAAAACCTGATTGAAATCATGAAGATCATGAAGGAACAGAGTGCAAAAAAGGATACGGAAATCCAGCTTCTGAAGGATAAGCAGAAAGAACTGGAATTTATGAACGCCATGCTCTCCGACCGCTTGGCACTGGCCCGGAGGAAACAGTTCGGTTCTTCCAGTGAAAAGTATGCCGAAGGTTATGAACAGATGGATCTGTTCAATGAGGCAGAAGCATCGGCAGATCCGGAGGCAGAGGAACCGTGTTTTGAAGAAATCCATCCGTCATCCTATAAACGGAAAAAGCGTACAGGAAAGAAGGAAGAAGATCTCTCCGGCTTTGAAGTCACCGAGACCATTGAGTACAAGCTGGCCGGAGAAGACCGTTACTGTCCGGACTGCGGGAAAAAGTACAAGGTTGTTACCAAAGAGACCGTGAAACGTCTGAAATTCGTTCCCGCGAAATTCGAGGTGGTGGAGGAGGTGACCTGTGTTTACAGCTGCCCGGAATGCGGTTCCATGAAGCGGCCGGAGAAAACACCGCCGCTGGTGGGCGGCGGAAGTATCGCGACACCATCCCTGGTGGCCGGGATCATGAATGCCAAGTATGTCAACGGAATGCCGCTGGCGCGGCAGGAACGGGAATTCGCCAGATACAACCTGAACCTTTCCACTAAAACCATGGCAAACTGGATCATCGGCTGTGCGGACCGTTACCTGAAACTGCTGTATGACCGGATGAAAGAGGAATTCCTGAAAAGCCGGTACATCCACTGTGACGAGACCCGGATACAGGTGATCGGCGAGCCGGATCAGAAGGGTTCCACCCAGAACTGGATGTGGGTATATCTTACGGATGAATATAGCGGCTCCCCGCGTATGGCGCTCTTCGATTATGAGAGAACCCGCGCCGGATATCATCCGGTAAAGTTTCTTGACGGACGTTTCCATGGATACCTGACCTGCGATGGCTACCAGGCATACCAAGGGCTGGACGATTCCATTACCGTGACCGGCTGCTTTACCCACGCGAGACGCCGTTTTGATGCCGCACTTACGGCACTGAAAAAGGACTTCACCAAGGAGCAGCTGAAAGAGACTGTTGCATACAACGCAATGACACGGATCGGGATCCTGTATAAAGTCGAGGAACTGATTAGAAACAAAACACCGGAAGAACGCCATGAGGAACGCCAGAAACAGTCCCGCCCGGTGGTAGACGCACTGTTTGAGTGGCTGCATTCGATGGAAGATTCTGTGGACAGATCTTCCCTTATTGGTGATGCCATTCTTTATACACTGAACCAGGAACCATATCTGCGCCGCTATCTGGACGACGGACACCTCAGCATCGATAACAACAGTGCGGAACGTGCCATCAAGAATTTCGCTGTCGGCCGCCGGAACTGGCTCTTTGCCAAAAGTATCCGTGGAGCAGATGCCAGTGCTGTTGTTTACAGTGTCACGGAAACAGCTCTCCTGAACGGGCTGAAACCATATGTGTACCTGACATATGTGCTGGACCAGATACGGCAGATGGGATCATTTCCAAAGCCGGAAGAACTGGACCGGCTACTCCCATGGTCGGATGATCTGCCGGATGAATTCAGGACGAAAAATCAAGGATAAATTAAGCCACCTGATCAACAGGTGGCTCTTTTTGAAAAATCAAGGTACAGATGATTACCTACTTAC
>NZ_JAAIMM010000061.1 GCF_013300725.1 Allocoprococcus comes | reverse complement strand
AAAAATACATGAATAACCGTGGACTTGGAATCGAGCGTTATATGGAGCAGAGAAGCTGTCCATATGATAAGATCTTTATTTATACGGATGAAAAAAGTGATGTAAAAGCTTTTTTTGAATTTATCAAAGATGATATGGAAGTAATCGACCGTGGAAGTAATACGTTTGAGTGTATCCTGAAGGGCTATACAAAAGGAACTGCGATTGACTGGGTACTGGAGCATTTTGGAATGACGAGAGACCAGTCATATGTATTTGGAGACAGCAGCAATGATCTGGCAATGTTCCAGCATGCCGGGCATGCGATTGCGATGGGCGCGCATGACCAGGTGCTGGAACCTTATACAGAATTTGTAACAAAGACCGTTGAAGAAGACGGAATTGCTTATGCGATGAAGAAATATGGACTGATCGATCAGAGAAGCCTCCGGTAAAGTGACAGAGAAAATTTTCTAAGATGCAGCAGCTTTTATAAGGTCATCAAGAGAACCAAAATGATAGCCCATTTCTTCCCATTTGGTGAGAAGTTCATCTAGGATTTCAGCGTTTGTAGAGGACGTACTGTGGAGTAAAACGATGGCACCGGGATGGATTCTTCCAAGCAGCTTTTCAAAAGCCTCTTCGTGGGATGGCTGGTTATCCTGATACCAGTCGACATAGGCGAGACTCCAGAAGAAGGTATGATAACCAAGCTCCTGCGCCATTTTCAGGTTGGCTTCGTTGTATTTTCCTTGTGGTGGACGATAAAATCTGGAAATTTCCTGTCCGGTGATCTGCTGATACAGTTTTTCAACTGTCTGGATTTCTTCAGAGAAGGATTCCATTGTAGAAATCTGTGACATGTCTTTGTGATGCCAGGTGTGGTTGCCGACGGTGTTACCGGCAGCGAGGATCTGTTTGATAAGTTCCGGATTGCTTTCCAGAAGTGTGCCGACGACGAAGAACGTTGCCGGAGCCTGATGCTTCGTAAGAGCTTCCAGAATAGCCGGTGTATTTCCGTTTTCATAACCGGCATCGAAAGTAAGGTAGATTACTTTTTCGCTGGTGTCCTGTGCGTAAAAGGCATCGAATTTTTTCAGCTCGTCAAATGTGGCATTGCCGACAGGGGGATCCCCGTCAGTTTGGAAGCTGAGCCCCCAGTTGCCTTCAGAAGAGGTGGGAACAGCGGCAGAAAAGAAATGATCATGCAGAAATGCAGAGCCGGTTCCCACAAAGAAAGCCGCAAGAAAAAGAAAACAGATCCGTATAACATTTTTTGATTTTAATCTGGAAAACATAAAAGGAACTCCGATCGGATAGAAGAACAGGTGATTGATAAAATATATGTGGAAATGGAAGGAAAAGAACCGAAATAGATAAAATAGCGGTCAGAAAATAAAGTGGACAAAAAGTGAGGACAAAAAGGGTGAATTGAAAAAGTAAAATCCACCTTGCAAAGGTAAATTCTACTTTGCAGGATTAAATTCCACGTGAAAGAAAAAAAATATTGATCTTGTATATGAAATCCTCAAAATCAGAGTTAAAATATAAGGAAAAGCTGTGGTTTTGGGGATTTTTTTGCATGCCGAGCGGAAGTCGAATTTACGTGTGATTTTTTGGAAGGAGTAAATTCCACCTCTGGGGGATGTTCTGCGATGATGGCGGTATAGATTTCCTGCCCAGCTTTTTTAGTTTTAGTTTATTTTAATAATTCAGGACTAAGGATGATTTCGTCAGCAGGAATTTTCTGCAGATGAAATGCATCTAAAATTTTTCTACCGTATTGAAACTCGAAAACTTCATAAGGACTTTTGTTTCCGAGCTTTTTCCGGGAGTAGGAGTTGATGTGGCTCATCATGAGATCAATCTGTTCCTGTGAGTATCGTCCAAGGTCAGTACCTTTTGGAATGATTCTTCGAATCAGTTCGTGGTTGTTTTCACAGCTTCCTTTCTGGTAAGGTGCGCTGGGATTACAATAGAACATCCTGGTTCGAGGGTTTCCCTGTGCATCCAGTTCGATAGCAGAAGGGTTTGAAAATTCACTGCCGTTATCCGCTAAAAGAACAGGAAAAAGTTCAATGAAAATATCCATCCTCAATTCAAAATAGAGACGGTCAAAAATGTCAATGACAGATTGAGAGTCATTATGCTGGCGGAGAAAAGCAAGCTGCAGTTGTTGTTCCACGAAATGAATAGTGAGAAGAACCGCTCCGCCTTTTATACCTTCTACAGAATCAAGCTGTCTGACAGAAGCATCCGGATGTTCAGCCATGTAATTTTCAAAACATTGAAAGTCACGTCCAATACGGCAGGATTTATCCACTTTCAGTTTAGAAGAAACATTTTTCCTTGGACGCATGCGTATGGTACGTGGCATATCGATATTTCTGGCAGTGAATAGCCCGTTGTTTGTGTAAGTATACAGTGTTCGTTCTGACTTCATAAGTTCGTCAGCATGATGTATTGCAATGTGATGAAGGGACTGCCCTTTTTTGAGGAGAGGAGATACCACATCATCGAGCTGCTTAAGTTCCACTTCAGAAAGGGCAACCCCAGAACGGTAATGCCAGTTAGCTAAAATTAGAAAACAGGACTGCTCTTAATGCATATATCAT
>NZ_JAAIMM010000060.1 GCF_013300725.1 Allocoprococcus comes | reverse complement strand
TTCCGCTGCTTGCTGCACTGTCATAGCTGTCATTAATCGAAATAAATCGAATCTGCAGAAGTGGAAAAATATATTCAATATAAAATCCAACTTCCAGATAGTCTCTTCCGAATCTGGAAAAGTCTTTTACAACTACACAGCCGATTTCTCCACTTTTCATGTCATCCTGCAGCTGTTGAAATCCCTGCCGTTTAAAATGAGTACCGCTGACACCATCATCCACATATTCCAGGATATCTGCCTCATCTACACCCAGCTGATCAATCACAAATGATTTTAACAGAATTCTCTGAGAAGTTACACTGTCGCTCTCTTTTTTAGCTCTGCCATCTACATTGTCATCTTCTGCGGATAAACGGATGTAAACAGCTGTTTTTCTATGATCTGTCATCTTGACTGCGCCTCCTTCTCTTTCTTTAATTTCTGTAAATCTGCAAACTGATCGTCATATACCAGCTTGATCTCATAATCATACTTACCATGGATAATAATTGAATCCACAAAGGCATCTGCCATTTCTTTTGTCAGCTTACGCTTTGACATATAAGTATGTATCACTTTTCCCCATCCTTCCTCGATATGATAATCCTTGGAATACCGTACCTGTGCCGCCAATACTACATCCAGGCGGTTCTTGATGTTTTCTATTTCATTGGAATAGATACGGGAAAACTGCATGTATTCTTCTTCTGTAATCAGACGTTCCGAATAATCCTCATATAAATCAGATTTACGCTTGCTGATCCTGCTCAACTCCCGCCGAAGTTTCCCCACTTCCTTATCCAGAAGCAAATACTGTGTCTGGTTTCTGGAAGCAGAATTCATTTCACGGATCAGTTTCTCTGTATCCAATACGGCTTTCATATGTGACTGGATCAGGCGAAGGACGTCTTCATCCACGTATTCTTTTTTGACTCTGTGCCCCTTACACTGATTTCCTCCGGATTTATGGTTCGCATCTGCACCACAGATATAATAAAATGTCCCTGTTTTTTCTCTGGACAACACCATGCGGTTCCCACAACCCCCACACCTGATCTTGCCGGTATAGAAATTATGATTCCGAATGGCTCCATTATTCAGCTGATGCTTCTTTTTGTATGCTTCCGTAAATTCCCGGATTTTTTCCTGTACCTGCCGGAACAGTTCTTTATCAATAATTCCTTCGTGGGTATTCTCAGCATAGAGCCACTCACTCTCCGGTAGATTTCTCTGCTTGTTTCCTTGAAAAACACTCTGCTGATATTTTCCATATACAGAATCTCCGGTACAATGGACATCCTGAAGTACACGTTTCACTTCATAATTATTCCAAGGTTTGGATTCCGGTGAAGGCTTTTCGCCTGTTTTATAATATTCCCTCTGCAAAGTCGGGGAAAGGATACCATCTGTATTCAGTCTTTTTGCAATATCGCTGTAGCTGCATCCATCCATATACATAGTAAAAATTTCTCGTAAATGTCCGGCAGCCTCCTCGTCAACTACCAGCTGGTGTCTGTCCTGTTCTGATTTCCTGTATCCATAAGGTTCCCATGCACCAGTAAATTTTCCTTCTTTCCACAGGGCTTTTTTGGCACTGCTGCTCTTTTTTGCAAGGTCTTTGGAATAAAACTCATTGATGATATTTTTTAAGGGAACTGTCAGATCCACTCCCTCACGGAAAGAATCAAAGTCATCCGTCACAGCAAGAAACCGCACATGAAAAAACGGAAATACACGCTCAATATAATTACTTGTCTCTACATAATTCCTTCCAAGTCTGGATAGATCCTTTACAATCACACAGTTAATTTTTCCATGCTTGATATCTTCCATCATCTGCGTAAAACCAGGACGGTCGAAATTTGTACCAGAATAATCAGAATCCTTATATATTTCTGCAACTGCGATGTCTTCCGTATCTGCCACAAAGTTTTTCATCAGTTCCACCTGGGTTTCTATCGTTCCTCTTTCTAAGGTTTCTTCTGTTTCCATTGAAATTCTGGCATACAATCCTGCCCGGAACGGTCTGCTCACCTCTGTCTGGACGGTTGCACTGCTGACTACTTCCGGAATGTTTTTCCTGCTCTTTCGTGCCATTTTATACAACCTCCTTTACATTGACCTGCAGATTGTTATCATCATCTATTACCATATCAACTCCCATAGCAGGTAATTGATTCAGCAATGTCTGATAACAATCATCAAAATCAAAAGTGATCTCTATATTCTTTTTATCATATACTCTGATTTGCCTGATCAGTTCTACCACCACAGTGCGGGACAGTTCTTCAATATCCTGATATTTCACAAAATAATCCAGCCAGGTATTGGCTTTGTCTGCTTTTTCCAGCTCGTTATCCATTTCTTTCTGGATCGCACGGATACTCTCTTCCGCATTTCTAAGCCGCTTTCCATATGCTGCATGAAGCTCTACATAGTCTTCTTTTGATACAATGCCCTCTTTCATATCCGAATAGAGCATCATCCGTAACTCCTTACAGCGTTCTTTCTCCTGCTTTTTCTTCTCCAGCCTGTCCTGCAGCTTTTTCATATTGATCTCCTGAAATGGCACAGTACCGATAAATTCCAGGACTCTTTTCAGGTGCAGGATATTCTGGATATGCTGTTTCAACATCACTAATACGGCATCTTCCAGATCCTTTTCCGGTATTCTATGACTGGAACAGCGTTTTGTTTCTTTATTTGTGGAACATAGATAATAAGCATATTTTTTTCCTGCCACAGTAGAAACCTTTCTTGTCATAGGTGCTCCACAATCCGCACATACAGCAATTCCGGATAACAGATATACCTGCTTTTGGTCAG
>NZ_JAAIMM010000059.1 GCF_013300725.1 Allocoprococcus comes | reverse complement strand
TTCCGCTGCTTGCTGCACTGTCATAGCTGTCATTAATCGAAATAAATCGAATCTGTAGAAGTGGAAAAATATATTCAATATAAAATCCAACTTCCAAATAGTCTCTTCCAAATCTGGAAAAGTCTTTCACAACTACACAGCCGATTTCTCCGCTTTTCATGTCATCCTGCAGCTGTTGAAATCCCTGCCTTTTAAAATGAGTACCGCTGACACCGTCATCCACATATTCCAGAATATCCGACTCAGCTACACCAAGCTCATCAATTGCAAATGATTTTAACAGAATTCTCTGAGAAGTTACACTGTCGCTCTCTTTTTTGGCTCTGCCATCTACATTGTCATCTTCTGCGGATAAACGGATGTAAACAGCTGTTTTTCTATGATCTGTCATCTTGACTGCGCCTCCTTCTCTTTCTTTAATTTCTGTAAATCTGCAAACTGATCGTCATATACCAGCTTGATCTCATAATCATACTTACCATGGATAATAATTGAATCCACAAAGGCATCTGCCATTTCTTTTGTCAGCTTACGCTTTGACATATAAGTATGTATCACATTTCCCCAGCCTTCTTCAATGTGGTAATCCTGGGAATACCGAACCTGTGCCGCCAATACTGTGTCCAGACGGCTCTTGATATTCTCAATTTCATTGGAATAGATTCGAGAAAACTGTATGTACTCTTCTTCTGTAATCAAACGTTCCGAGTAATCTTCATATAAATCCGACTTACGCTTACTGATTCGGCTTAGTTCCCGTCGAAGTTTCCCCACTTCTTTATCCAAAAGCAGGTACTGTGTCTGGTTTTTGGAAGCTGCATTCATTTCCTGAATCATTTTTTCTGTATCCAATACGGTTTTCATATGCGTTTGGATCAGGCGAAGAACATCGTCATCCACATATTCTTTTCTGACTCTGTGCCCTTTGCATTGCTTTCCTCCGGATTTATGGTTAGTATTGGCTCCGCAGATATAAAAGAATGTGCCATTTCTTTCTCTGGACAACGTCATGCGGTTACCACAGCCTCCGCACCATATCTTTCCTGTATAGAAATTATGGTTTCTAATAGCCCCATTGTTCTGCTGATGTTTCTTCTTATAAGCTTCCGTATATTCCTGGATTTTAGATTGTACCTGTTGAAACAATTCTCTATCTATAATCCCTTCATGCGTGTTCTCCACATGCACCCATTCACTCTCTGGTCGATTTCTCTGTTTATTTCCCTGGAAAACACTTTGCTGATATTTTCCAAATACTGAATCACCTGTGCAATGAACATCCTGAAGAACTCGTTTCACTTCATAATTGTTCCAGGGTTTTGACTCCGGAAGCGACTTTTCACCGGTTTTATAGAATTTTCTTTGTAAAGTCGGCGATAAAACTCCATCTTTATTGAGCTGTCTTGCAATATCACTATAGTTCCTGCCATCCATATACATAGAAAATATACTTTTCAGATGTTCTGCAGCTTCTTCATCAACAATCAGCTGATGATGGTCTTCTTCTGACTTTCTGTAACCATACGGTTCCCAGGCACTTGTAAATTTTCCTTTTTTCCAAAGAGCTTTTTTTGCGCTGCTACTCTTTTTGGCAAGGTCTTTCGAATAGAACTCATTGATAATATTCTTCAGTGGAACTGTAAGATCCACACCCTCTCTGAAGGAATCGAAATCATCTGTCACAGCCAGAAATCTTACATGGAAAAACGGGAATACTCGTTCAATATAATTACTGGTTTCGACATAATTTCTTCCAAGTCTGGACAAATCTTTTACAATAACACAATTGATTTTTCCATGCTTGATATCTTCCATCATCTGTACAAATCCAGGACGGTCAAAATTTGTACCTGAATAGTCTGAGTCCTTATAAACTTCCGCAACCGAAATATCTTCCGTATCTGCTACAAAGTTTTTCATCAATTCCACCTGAGTTTCTATCGTTCCTCTTTCCAATGTTTCTTCTGTTTCCATTGAAATTCTGGCATACAATCCTGCCCGGAACGGTCTGCTCACCTCTGTCTGGACGGTTGCACTGCTGACTACTTCCGGAATGTTTTTCCTGCTCTTTCGTGCCATTTTATACAACCTCCTTTACCTTGACCTGCAGATTATTATCATCATCTATTACCGTATCAACTCCCATAGCCGGTAATTGATTCAGCAATGTCTGATAACAATCATCAAAATCAAAAGTAATCTCTATATTCTTTTTATCATATACTCGAATTTGCCTGATCAGTTCTACCACCACAGTGCGGGACAGTTCTTCAATATCCTGATACTTCACAAAATAATCCAGCCAGGTATTGGCTTTGTCTGCTTTTTCCAGCTCACTATCCATTTCTTTCTGGATCGCACGGATACTCTCTTCCGCATTTCTAAGCCTCTTTCCATAGGCTGCATGAAGCTCAACATAGTCTTCTTTTGATACAATGCCCTCTTTCATATCCGAATAGAGCATCATCCGTAACTCCTTACAGCGTACTGTCTCCTGTTTTTTCTTCTCCAGCCTGTCCTGCAGCTTCTTCATATTGATCTCCTGAAATGGCACAGTACCAACAAATTCCAGGACTCTTTTCAGGTGCAGGATGTTCTGGATATGCTGTTTCAACATCACTAGTACGGCATCTTCCAGATCCTTTTCCGGTATTCTATGACTAGAACAGCGTTTTGTTTCTTTATTTGTGGAACATAGATAATAAGCATATTTTTTCCCTGCCACAGTAGAAACCTTTCTTGTCATAGGTGCACCACAATCCGCACATACAGCAATTCCGGATAACAGATATACCTGCTTTTGGTCAG
>NZ_JAAIMM010000005.1 GCF_013300725.1 Allocoprococcus comes | reverse complement strand
ATCCTGCAGAATTACAGGGATAATCTACAGCTGGAAATTAGTTTTTCATTTAAGTTCACACCTGCAGAGGAAGGAGAATTCTTGCTATATTATGTTAAAACACGCACCAGATTACGATGTTGAAAAAATTTTACAAGTGCTGAACTCTTCCAAATAATCTCTTTCAATCCACAAAAGGCGAGCGACATTTTTACTTTGTCTCCCGTCTTTTGTCTTATAAAAAATACATCTCAGCACATTTTCACGCGATTGCATATAATGCCTTTTATACAATTTTCGTTACTCTTTCCCACTTACCGTCTTATTTAACAATTCATGCATCCACACCATCACAGCCAGTAAAATAAGCAGATAAACCGGAAGTAAATGAATGGAAATATGATTTGCCATCAATCCAAATAACGGTGGCATCAGGCAGGTTCCAACATATGCACTTGCCATCTGTACCCCGATCAGTGCCTGAGAGCGTTCCGCTCCAAAATGTTCCGGCGTAGAATGAATAATACAAGGATAAACCGGCGCACATCCAAGACCGATCAGTGAAAATCCAAGTAATGAAAATACATCCCCAAACGGAAGCATCATCACGACAATTCCAAGAAAAATGATTGCCTGCCCCATCCGGATCATCTGGCTGTCTTTCAGTTTCATTGCGATAAATCCATTAATTCCACGCCCAATCGTAATACCGATGCAGAACATCCCGGCAAATGAAGCCGCCGTCTGCGCTGCCACACCCTTTGCCAGATTCAGATAACTGCTCGCCCAGAGCATGGTCGTCTGCTCCACTGCACAATAACAGAAAAAGCAGATCATAATCGCCTTTGCTCCCGGTATCGCTAAAATTTCTTTTAATGAAAGCGGTTTGCTCCCTATATGTTCTTCCGCGGAAACATTTCTTCCTTTCCATTTAGGAAGACTGAATACAATAATCGCTGTGAGGACAACCTGCATCACAGAAATGATCCGGTACCCGGTATTCCAGGATGCACCACCGGTAAGTGCAGCACCCATAATATAAGGGCCAAGCGTTGCCCCAACTCCCCACATACAGTGCAGCCAGCTCATATGCTTACTCGCATAATGTAGTGCCACATAATTATTCAAAGAAGCATCCACACTCCCCGCTCCAAGTCCATAAGGAATCGCCCAGATACACAGCATCCAGAAGCTGTGACTTATGGAAAATCCCCAGAGTGCAAATGCCGTGATTCCAACACTGGTTGCCGTTACTGCTCCTGTGCCAAATTTTCTGGTAAGCCGGTCACTGAGCAGACTTGAAAGAATCGTTCCAAGCGCAATGATCATTGAGATTGCACCGGCGTATGAGACCGGAACCTGAAATTCCAGATACATCTTCGGCCACGCAGATCCTAAAAGCGCATCCGGCAGTCCGAGGCTGATAAATGAAAGGTATATAATTCCCAGTAAAAAATTCATGTTTGTTCTCCCTTGCATCATTTAATATCCAGTACAGTATACCATAAAATAAGCGTGCAAAACGAAATATTATAGCAATCTGGTGCATGAATGAAAAGACATATGAAAAACAGCATCCTGAAATTTTCTCCCGTTCAGGAGCTTTTCAGCTCAATTCTTTGACATAAAATGTCACCTTAGCCTCTGGATCCGTGATCGGAATCCGGATTCTTCCGTAATCCTCCATCTCCTTTTCCTGAATATAATCTGTTATAAAGCACGGCAGCGAAGAAGCTCTCACCAGTTCATTAAATGCTTCCGTGTCCGTCTGAACCAGGAATTTGGATGCAGGCATCTTTTCCCGGCACATGGTATCCCAAAATCCAAGTTCTGTGCGCAGTAAAAAATTAAATCCATTGATTTCCTCAAAAGTAAGCTCCTTCTGCCGGGCAAGCTCATGCTCCGGCGGAACGCTGACAAACAAGTTCTCCTTCATAAATTCATACGCCCCTTCTACCGGAAATGGCAGGATCCCAATATCACAGGATTTTTCACCTAATGAAACCTGAACCTCTTCATTCTGGCAGATTGTGGATGATATCATCTTGCCAGGATCTGTGTGGTTCAGTTTTTTCAGAAGTTCCCAGAGCGGTGCCGGCGCACAGGACCTGACCACAATCGTCTTCTGCCTCAGGTCAAATGCTCTCACCTGCTCCACAGCCCGGTCCGCTTCCTGTAAAAGTTTCCGTGCATACCCTACTGCTGCCTTCCCTGTTTCATTTAATTCAATCCGGTTCTTTCCCCTTGAAAATAATTTTACTCCAAAGCTCTCCTCCAGATTCTGCATGGAACGGGTGATCGACGGAGTGGAAAGATGAAATTCTCCCGCCACTTTTGACAAGGTTCCGAGATCTGCAAACGCGGCAAATTGTTTTAGCTCATATAAATCCAGCATGACTTTCCTCCTGTTTTACTTTTCATTTTCTGAAATGTAGATTGCGATATCAATAGTGTACATTTCTGGAAATGCATTGTAAAGTAAGATTTGTAAACAGACATAAATTTCTCCAATGATCGTCCCAACAGCGTAAGTTGAAAAATACAGCTGCGCCCGTCCCGATACAACAGGAGAAAATTCATTTCAGAAAAATGGAGGTTTAGAATTATGGAATATGTAACCTTGAATAATGGAATCAAAATGCCAAAGCTCGGATACGGTGTATACCAGACTCCGGCAGAAGATACAAAGCGCTGTGTGCTCGATGCCATCGAGGTCGGCTACCGCAGCATCGATACTGCACAGGCTTATTATAACGAAGAAGGCGTAGGAGCTGCCTTAAAAGAATGCGGACTTCCGCGTGAAGAATTCTTCCTGACCACAAAGGTATGGATCACCAATGCCGGATACGAAAAGGCAAAGGCATCCATCGAAGAATCCATGAAGAAATTACAGACAGAATACTTGGATCTGGTTCTGATCCATCAGCCATTCGGTGACTACTACGGAACCTACCGCGCTATGGAAGAACTTTACAAAGAAGGAAAACTGCGCGCCATCGGTGTATCCAACTTCGGACCGGACCGCTATCTGGACATCCAGCATTTTGCAGAAATCAAACCAGCTGTAAACCAGATTGAAACACACGTGTTCCAGCAGCAAAAAGTTGCGAAAGAATACCTGCAGAAATACGGCTGTCAGATCGAATCATGGGGACCATTTGCAGAAGGACGTAACGATATGTTCACCAATCCGGTTCTGACAAAAATCGGTGAAAAATATGGAAAAACTGCTGCACAGACAGCTCTTCGTTTCCTTCTTCAGAGTGATGTGGTGATCATTCCGAAGTCTGTCCACAAAGACCGTATGCAGCAAAACTTTGACCTCTTCGATTTCACACTGACTGCAGAAGAAATGGCAGAAATTGAAGCACTGGACGGCGGAGAAAGCTTATTCTTCTCTCACTATGATCCGAAAACGGTAGAGTGGTTTATGTCGATTTTATAAAATGATGTAAGTATCAAAAACATAAATTACACTTGTACTCACACAAATAATAATTGAATCATATTTTCTTTTGTTAACCTCTTCTCTTTGCATACCTTTTTTATTATTAATATTGTTTTTATTCGTATTACCGTATATAATATATATTATATCATTTATCAAAGGAGTCTATATGACTATGGATTATATTTCTGTAAAAGAGACCTCAAAGCGGTTCCATTTATCCGAACGCCGCGTGCAAAAGCTCTGTGAAACCAACCGTATTGACGGTTGTAAAATGGTCAGCGGCATCTGGTTAATCCCCGATTCTGCTACCAAACCTTCCGATGAAAGAACAACTGATTTTCCTAAAGATTCCGATTATCTCTCTTTAAGAGAATTATGTGATATGCTTTCCATTTCGACTGCAACCGGTCGTAACTGGATCAAGCTTGACAAACTCATTCCAGAATATACTGATCAGAAAAAGCCTTATTTTACAAAACAGTATGCCGAAAAGCTGAAAGCAGAACTTCAATCCGGAAAGAACCAATCTCTGAAAAGCAGGCGCAACAAAAAATTTATCTGTGGCAATTCCCTTTACAGTGCCTATGTTTCTGAAAACTGTCAGAACATTGAACTGTTGCAGCAGATTCTCCGAATTGTAACAGGCGAATCCATTGCACTTTCATCAGATGTGATTCAATATCTCATTGCTGACTGTGCCTTACATTTGCTTGCCCAAAAATATGATCTTTCTTTCAAACACGAAAAAGTGTTGCTGAGCAGATTTTTAAAAAAAGAAATCACCCTGGCTCTATACGACGAACTGATCTATGCTTTGATTGCTGATTCTGAACAAGCACTGCATTTCTGTGAAAAATATTCTCAACTTTTTGATTTTGATTATGTATACGAACCTGCTGAAGATATCCTTGGACTCATTTACATTTCCTGTAAAAATATCGGCAGCCGCAAGGCAACCGGTTCCTACTATACGCCTACCAAAATCGTCAAAAAGCTGATCGGAAAACTGGATATTGCATCAGATGCCAGAATTCTGGATCCCTGCTGTGGGACTGGGAATTTTTTATTGCAACTCCCAGCACACGTTTGCTTTGACCAGATTTACGGCAATGATACCGATACAATCAGTGTAAAAATTACCCGGTTGAATATGGTTTTGAAATATGACATTCTCTCTATCAAAACTCTGTACGAGCATATAACCGAAGCCGATTATCTTGCATCTGATTTAAAAGCTTCTTACCAGTATATCATCGGTAATCCACCATGGGGATATGAATTTTCCGAATCAGAAAAAGAAAAGCTTCGCAAAAAATATCGGACTGCTTCAGGGAAAAATATCGAGTCTTATGATTTGTTTATTGAAAAAGCACTGAGTAATTTATCCATAAACGGACAGCTTTCTTTCATTCTTCCAGAAGCAATACTTAATGTAAAAGCACATACACCGATCCGTACTGCTATTATGGAAAACAATTCCGTCCGGTATCTTGAGTTTTTAGGAAACGCATTTGATAAAGTCCAGTGTCCCTGCATTATATTACAGCTCATTCACACCGGAAAGCCACTTTCAACAATCGGAATGGAAGTTTCCGACTGTGGTCACTGCACAACCATTCTGACAGACCGTAAAATTTCAGCCGATTATTTCAGCTTTCATACAACGGATGCAGAATATCAGCTACTTGAAAAAATCCGGCATACTCCTAAAACATACTTTCTTGCCGGTAACGCCGATTTTGCTTTAGGAATCGTAACCGGAAATAATAAAAAATATATTTCCTCCGTGAAAACCAAAGATAACGAGGTTATTTTAAAAGGCTCCGATATCTGTAAGTACCATACTAATCCGAACCCAAACTATATTGTGTTTAACCCACAGAATTTTCAGCAGGTAGCACCTATAGAAATGTACCGTGCGCCAGAAAAGCTTTTGTATCGTTTTATCAGCAGCCAGCTTGTCTTTGCTTATGATGATAAACAAACACTTTCTTTGAATAGCTGCAATGTGGTCATCCCCAATCTTGAAGGACTGCATATAAAATATATTCTTGCCATCCTTAATTCCAGAGTTGCACAGTTTATTTACAAAATGGATTTTCATTCCGTGAAGGTATTGCGTTCTCATATTGAAAATATTCCGATTCCGGATGTTGATGCTGATACACAAAATATCATCATTCAGACTGTAGAACCACTAATTAACGGACTGCCTCCTGCGGAAGCACAAATTGCCTACGAACAACTCGACCAACTGATTTTCAAATTATTTAATCTTACCTCTAAAGAGCAGGACATCATTAAGCATGCAGTAGATGGAGAAAACAAATTTCTGTTCTGACACACAAAAAACCAGAGATATTCCTGGCTTCCCTTATTTAACAACAGGGTTGCCAGGTCTGCTCTGGCTTTTTTCTTATCTTCCTTTCATCTTGACAACATCAAGGACATCCTTTTCAGCGACCAAAAACGGTCTGAGCTCCTCTTCTTACAGAATCTTATCTCTTATTCCCCATACAGAACACAGCCACAACCCCCGGACCTGTATGTGATCCGATAACTGTTCCGATACAGTTGATCAGAATATTGTGGACTCCCATCTTCTTTTCCACCTGTCTTGCCACAAACTCCGCATCCTCTTTGCAGTCACCGTGTGTGATCATCACGATATCATTGTCCCATCCTTCGGACTGTTTCACTGCCATATCTACAATATGTGTCAGTGCTTTTTTCCTTCCACGCTCTTTTCCGATAACCTTCAATTCGCCATGCTCATCCATATGAATGATCGGTTTGATCTGGATCATCGTTCCAACGATCGCGGAAGCCTTAGATACTCTTCCGCCTCTATGTAAATGGAATAAATCATCAATCGTAACGTTATGCATGATGTGAAGCTTGTTCTCCTCCACCCAGGCAGCCACTTCTTCCAGACTTTTTCCCGCACGCTTTAACTGAACAGCTTTGTACACAAGAAGTCCTTCACCCAGGCATGCGCAGAGCGAATCAATTACAATCAGCTTCCGCTCCGGATACTCTTCCTGCAATTCTTCTGCTGCCATCCGGATACTGTTATAAGTTCCGCTAAGTCCTGACGAAAAAGCAATATATAAAATATCCTTTTCCTCTTTCAGATACGGTTCCAGTGCTTCTCTTGCCTGCTCCGGATTGATCTGGGAAGTTGTCGGCATGGATCCTGCCCTGACCTTTGCAAAAAATTCTTCTCCGGTAAGTCCAATCATATCCTCATAAGACTGTCCATCGATCAGATAAGTAAGAGGAATATATGGAACCCCAAGCTCCTCGGTCAGGTATTCCTTCGGTAAATCCACTGTGCTGTCTGTCATGATCATATATTCACTCATAAGTGTGCCCTCCTTCATCCCTTTAGGGATTTATATATTACTTATAATTATGTACAGTATACCCTCTTTTCCGCAAGATAGCAAAATCTTTTTCCCATGCTAAAAAAATCTTAAGTTTCTTATAACTTTTGTCATAATCCGGTATATTTTCCTTTTTTTGTGAAATGCTAAATCTATGCAGAATCCAGGCAGTAAAATATTTCCGGGATTCCAGACTTTCTTAACTTTAAATTATCTCTGAATGGAGGATTCAATATGGAAAAACATACTGTCAGTGCTTCTCTCACCGACAATACAAGATATATGAACCGGGCTCTTCCTGTAAAAAAGAGCTTTGATATTATCGAACGAAATCTGATCATCGGCGGTCAAAACAGTGCCTTTTATTTTATTGATGGTTTCACCAAGGATGAAACCATGCTGAAACTTATGGACTCCTTCCTCAACATCTCCGCCGATGATATGCCAGAGGATGCAACTTCCTTTTCTGCAAGCTGCATCCCCTATGTAGAAGTCGATATTCTCGGTGACTTTGACAGCATTTTCAAAAACCTGCTGTCCGGTGTCACCTGCCTCTTTATTGACGGCTATGAAGCCGCTATTGCTATCGACTGCCGTACTTACCCGTCCCGCAGCATCGAGGAACCGGATAAAGACAAATCCCTGCGTGGTTCCCGTGACGGTTTTGTGGAAACCATCGTCTTCAATACTGCCTTGATGCGCCGCCGGATCCGGGATCCCCATCTGATCATGGAAATGTATGAAGCCGGCGCTTCCACCCGTACCGATGTAGCTCTCTGCTACATGTCCGACCGCGTGGACAGGGAGCTTCTGACTACCATCCAGAACAAGCTGGGTGAAATCAAATCCCAGGATCTGAAAATGAGCCAGCAATCTCTTGCGGAAGCTCTCTTTCAACGCAAATGGTACAATCCATTTCCAAAATATAAATTTACCGAACGGCCAGACACAGCCTGTGCCTGTCTGATGGAAGGAAAAGTTATCATCCTTACTGATACCTCCCCATCTGCACTGGTTCTGCCAACCTCCATCTTTGATATGATCGAAGAGGCAAATGATTACTATTTTCCACCGCTCACCGGAATCTACCTGAAAATTTCCCGTGTACTGATCACACTGCTGACCGTATTCATGGTTCCTCTCTTTCTGCTCTTTATGCAGAACCCGGCATGGATCCCGGATATCTTCCGTTTCGTGCTGATCGAAGATACCGTCAACATCCCCCTGATCTTCCAGATCCTGATCCTGGAGCTTGCCATCGACGGACTCCGCCTTGCCGCCCTCAACACTCCAAGTATGCTCAGCACCCCTCTCAGCGTCATTGCCGGTATCGTCATGGGCGAATTCTCCGTCGAATCCGGCTGGTTCAACAGCGAGATCATGCTCTACATGGCATTCGTCTCCATCGCCAACTACACCCAGCCCAACTTTGAACTAGGCTACGCATTAAAATTCATGCGCCTCCTGCTCCTCATCCTCACCGCCATCTTCAACCTCCCCGGCTTTGTTATCGGATGTCTCATCGTCGTCCTCTGCATCACCTTCAACAAAACCCTCTCCGGCCGTAGTTACCTGAACGTAAAATTAAACTAATCCCCTGTAGCCTGCAACAAAATTGCAGGCTACACCTACATAACCTTCACCTTTCCACCACTACCTAAATCTCCTCAACCGGTTATCAGTCCAGCCTTGTAAAAAAACGCCTCTCTAATACAGTAAATCCGGCGACTGAGATCAAAAAAATAGTGTTCAATTCACTTATTGTGCAATGGAGATGAAACTCAAAAATTGTGGAAGCCTTTGCTGACACAATTTTCGCCCTCAGAGGTTCATCGTAATGCCTTGCACAATGGAATTGAACACTATTTTTTTGATCCCGGTCGCCAACACAACCTATATTTTAACGCCTCTTTTTTACAACCCTACTTCGTCGTACTTCCAAATCCCCCGTTTCTGACTGCTGTCGCATCGTCATCCACAGTAATTCCATACTCAACAAAAATCCCCTGCATAAAGCCTGTTCCTTTTCCAAGCTCTACCGTTTTATTCTCATTGGTATCATTCGTCAGTTTCGCAAAAATATGACCTTCATTATCAGAATAGAAATAATCACTGTCAATAATTCCTACCGTATTATTCAGCTGCAGACGGAATTTGAATCCAAGTCCGCTTCTCGGGTAGCATTTGAGTACCCAGTTTTCTTCCATTTCCACACGGATCCCTGTCGGGATCTTGATCGTCTTTCCCGGCTCGATCACAAAATCATCCGGTGCATAGAAATCATATCCGGCACTTCCTGCCGTTGCACGCTTCGGCAGTTTGACTTCTTCATATAAAGCCTTGATCTGATCCTCTGTATACTGCTCACCAAAGGTATCCTTCCATCCTTCCATAAACTGTTCCAGACTTACTTTGTGAAATTTAGCAATTCTCTTCATGTAATACAATTTCTCCTTTCCCTAATGTCTCCGGTACGTTAATGACCATCTGGTTCGCGCTGCCCTTCCAGTGCAGATCCAGTTCTTTCTTATCAACCTCGAATTCTCCGTCCACCAGAACGTCCAGATAATTTACAATATCCATATTCTTGATATCTTTCCATTCATAACCTGTGTAAAGCCAGATCGTCTTTGACGGAAATTTTTCTTTAATCTCTTTTGCCAGCATCATGACCTCATAGGCATTTGCCGAATGCAGCGGGTCGCCTCCACTGAATGTGATCCCACTGATATAATCCTTCTCCAGCTCTTCAAAAATCTCTGCCTTCGCCTTTTCATCGAAGAAAAGCCCACCATTCGGATCCCAGGTCACCGGATTGTGACATTCCTTACAACAATGGTCACATCCTGCAACCCAGAGGACAACCCGCAGGCCATCCCCGTTGAGCATATCATCTTTTGTTATATTATGGTAACGCATTTACATACTTTTCCTTTCCGCAATTTCTGCCATCTTGGCATCATTGAGTCTGGTATCTCCCTTAACTCTCGAATAAGACAGATATCCGTTCATACGGTCAATCTTCGTCAGATTCTTGCTTCCACATACCGGACACACATCCATAGACAGCTCTTCATGACCACAGTCATCACAGTAGGCAAGTGACAGATTAACGCCCTCATAAAATCCCATATCCATTGCACGGCGTACCAGTGATTTGATAGCCTCTTTGTTATAATTGATCGGGTATTTTACATACTGGATCTTTCCACCGTTACACAGATCCCAGAAACGGTTTTCCAGATCCTGCTTTTCGATCGGTGTAATATCCTCGGTTACATGGCAGTGGAAACTGTTGCTCACATACGCCCTGTCCGATACATTTTCCACGATTCCATATTTTTTACGGAACTGCTGTACCTGCACACCGCACAGATTCTCAGCCGGTGTTCCGTAAATCGCATACAGATAGCCGTCCTCTTTTTTAAATTCATTGACCTTCATGTTGATATATTCCATGGTCTTGATGGCAAATGCTCCATCCTCTACCAAAGACTTTTTATTGTAAAGCTGCTGGAATTCATTGAGCGCCGTAATTCCAAAGGAAGCGGTTGCCGATTTCAGCACCGGTTTGATCTTGTCATGGATCTTCAGATGTCCGCCATAGAAACCACCCTCACAGTAGGCAAGCGGATTCGTAGAAGCACGCAGCTCTCCGAGGTATTCGTAAGTACGGATATGAAGCTTCCGGATCAGTTCCAGGTAGTAATCCAGTACCTCAAAGAAATCCCGGTTCTCCTGTCTGGATTTGGCAAGGATCATCGGAAGATGGAGACTGACCGCACCGATGTTGAACCTTCCGACAAATACCGGTTCGTCCTTTTCATCCACCGGATTCATACCGCCTCTTTCATACCATGGAGATAAGAATGCACGGCATCCCATCGGACTGATGACCTTTCCGTAGCGCTTGTAAATACTCGGCACATAGCCTTTTCCGGTAAGGCTGAGCCAGTCCGGATACATAGTTTTTCTTGAGCACTCGATTCCGGCTTCAAAAAGATCTTCTCCAGGCTTTCCAGGTCCATGTAAATTTTCATCATAAAGGAACACGATTTTCGGGAAAAGTACCGGTTTTTTATGTCCCGGCTTTCCCTGTCCTCCTGCTCTTACTTCCAGCATTGTCTTTGTGACAAGCTTTCCGTATTTGCTGATATTGGTTCCGCTGGTCATGGTAATAAATGGATAGTCTCCGCGGCTTGAGGATACGGAGTTGAACTTATACTCCCATCCCTGGAATCCCTGCTCCATCTCTTTTTCCAGATCCTTCCAGGCAACCTCCTGTGCTACTTCTTCCGAAAGTCCGAGGCTTCTGTATTTGTTCAGATGATTTTCATGGGAACGCTTCGCATAAGGCTCCAGGATCTCATCTACGCTCGGCACGGTAAATCCTCCGTACTGCTGGCTTGCCGCACTCAGTACGATATCTCCGATCACATCAAATGCCGTATCCAGTGTCTTTGGCTCATTGTACCAGAGATTTCCCATCTCAAATCCACCGGTCAGTACGCTTTTCACATCAAAGAGACAGCAGTTCATCGTATCTCTTCGGGCTGACATATCATGGATATAAATATATCCTTCCCTGATTGCCTGTAATTCTTCCACCGTCAGGAAAAATTTCTTATATAATTCTTTGTTCAGCTCATTGAAGATCAGGCTTCGCTTGGTCGACACCAGTGCACTGTCTGTATTACTGTTCTCTTTGTCCCCGATATACATGATCGACTGGCTTTTCTTATAAACCTCGTCCAGCATCTGCACAAAATCCTGCTTGTAATTCCGATAGTCCCGGTAACTTTTTGCCACGATCGGATTCACTTTCTCAAGCGCACCCTCTACAATATTGTGCATCTCCGGAATCCGGATCTCATTCACTCCGAGTTCTTCTACCTTTTCTTCTACGAAATGACAGATAAAATCAATATCTTTCTGTGAAAATTTGATCAGTGCACGATATGCAGACTTATTGACTGCCACAACGACTTTTTGCACGTTAAATTCTTCTTTTGTCCCGTCTTTTTTTACAACTTTCACATTGTTTAAGCTCATCTTGCTCTCCTTTCTGATAACTACAATATATTGTATTCTATTTAAAATGCATACTATATCTTGATCGTTTTCCTCTATTCTAGCACTATCACATTGAGAGCGTCAATCTGTGAAAATGACCAATTTTCCGGCAGCCAGACAACCAAATCTTCTACAGGTATATTCCCGAAAATCCATTGACATTTTATACAAGATAGGCTTCTCCTTCTGTATTCAGACAATAGTCTTTCATTTTGAAAATCCTCGAATAATTTTTCTAAAACCTTTGAAGATACAAAAAGAGATAAGCCGAAACTGTTTTCTTTCTGCTTATCTCTTCAATTCATAATCTTGTATTTTTTAGTTTCCACACTCAATACTGATCTCATTGAACATCGTCAGGATCTCATCGATCGAGGTATCCTCTTTTTCTTTTCCTGCCTTATCCATCACACAATGTCCCTGATGCATCATGATCAGACGATTACCGTATTCTACTGCATAGCGGAGATTGTGTGTGACCATAACCGTTGTCAGATTCTTTTCTTTTACAATCTTATCGGTCAGCTCCATGATCAGTTCTGCTGTCTTTGGATCCAGCGCTGCGGTATGCTCATCCAGGATCAGGAACTCGATTGGTGTCATCGTAGACATCAGCAGTGCCATTGCCTGACGCTGTCCTCCGGAAAGTGATCCTACCTTGACATGAAGCTTATCTTCCAGTCCAAGACCAAGCTGGGCGAGCTGCTCTCTGTAATAATCAATACGTGCCTTATTCGTTCCCCGTCCAAGTCCGTAGAACCTTCCTTTATTGTCCGCAAGAGACATATTTTCCAAGATCGTCATGGACGGGCAGGTTCCCATAGATGGATTCTGGTACACGCGTCCGATCTTCTGGTTTCTCTTGTATTCTTTTACCCTTGTGATATCTTTTCCATCGATCAGGATCTGTCCGGATTCTACCGGAATACTTCCGCAGATGATATTCAGCATCGAAGTTTTACCGGAACCGTTACTTCCTACTACGGATACAAATTCGCCCTGATTGATCGTCAGATTGAAGTCCTCAAAAAGACACATCTCATTGACTGTACCCGGATTATAATATTTGTGGATATTTCTAAGCTCCAGCATTCTTCTTCACCTTCTTCTTTCTCTCCATACTAAGCACCAGGATTACCAGGAATAACACGGCTGTGATCAGCTTCATATCCTGCGGTTCGAAGTTCTTCAGCGCGATTGCCACACAGGCCTTGTAAATGATAGAACCGATCAGTACAGCTGTCGTTGTTTTTACAAAACTGATTTTTTTGAAAATACTGGTTCCGATGATAACACTTGCAAGACCGATTACCATCGCCCCTGTACCACTGGAAATTTCAAATACACGTTCTTCCTGGCAGAAAATACATCCCGCAAGTGAACACAGCCCATTTGCGATTGCAAGTCCCAGGATTTTTACATTTCCTTCATCCTTTGCCATTGCAGTTACCAGTTTATCGTTATCTCCGACTGCGCGGAGCAGGTATCCTGACTTGGTATTCAGGTAAAGGTCCAGAATGATTTTCACAATTAACGCAATGATCAGAATGATGAGCAATGTAGAGTAAGCGGAAAATCCTGACGGAACCAGCTTATCCAGTGTATCATTTTTAAAGATTGTCTTCTGGGAAAACAGCGGTACATTGGCTGTTCCTGCCACGCGAAGGTTGATCGTCCAGAGCGCTGTCATCATAATGATACCGGAAAGCAGATCTCTTACCTTGCATTTGACATGGATCAGTCCGGTACAGATACCGGCTGCCACACCTGCCGCAAATGCAACCGGAAGTGTCAGATACGGGTTCGCTCCTTTTGTGATCATAAGCGCCGTTACGGCAGCTCCTAATGGAAAGCTGCCATCTACGGTCAGATCTGGAAAATCCAGAATTTTGTATGTTATATAAATTCCCAGTGCAAGGATTCCGTAAATCAGTCCCTGCTCCAAAATTGATACTGCAAAGCTCATTGCATTGCTCCTCACTTTTCTAATTCAAATTTAGTTTTCGCTGATAGAATCGTATGTCTCTACCGCGCTGTTTTTCAGATCATCTTCCACTGTGATTCCAAGATTTTCTGCTACTTTTGTATTCAGGTAAAGCCCTGCTTCTGTGATCGTCTCAAATGGCATTTCAGATGCTTTCTTTTCTCCTTTGAGAACCTTTGCCGCCATCTTACCTGTCTGTTTGCCAAGTGCTACATAATCAAGACCTTCTGCTGCCAGGCATCCAAGCTTCACCTGTTCGATCTCACTTCCGAATACCGGGATATTTGCTGCATTTGCCTTATCCAGAATGGTTGCAAGTGAGCTTACTACCGTGTTATCTGTCAGGTTGCTGATGCAGTCTACCTGTGACAGAAGATCGTCTGTTGCAAGTGCGATTTCTGATGTATTTGTAATTCCCTTTTCTACAAGTTCAAATCCATAGTCACCGACTTTTTCTTTGTATTCAGCAATTGCAGATACGCTGTTTGCCTCACTTGTTGTATAGAGGATACCGATCTTCTTTGCATCCGGAAGAAGTTCACGGATCATTTTCAGCTGTGCTTCAATCGGAAGTTTATCACTGGTTCCTGTGACTTCTCCAACCGGGTTCCCTTTATCATCTGCAAGCTCTGCTGCTATCGGATCTGTAACTGCAGTATAGATAACCGGAATATCTGTATCCATCGCAGCATTGTATGCTGTCTGTGCACTTGGTGTTGCGATTCCGCAGATCAGATCTACTTTATCGGATACAAAGCTGCTTGCGATCTGTGATGCAGTTCCCATATCTGCTGCCGAGTTCTTGTATTCAACCTTCAGGTTCTTTCCTTCCTCGATACCTTCTTCTTTCAGGCCCTCTAAAAATCCTTCACGGCAGTTGTCAAGGGATCCGTGCTCTGCAAACTGGGAAATACCGATTGTATAACTCTTTTCTCCGTCTGCTGTCTTGGAATCCGACTTGCTTCCACATCCTGCCATCATTGCTGCTGCCATTGCCATTGTTAATAATACTGCGATTGTTCTCTTTTTCATAATTTTGTTCTCCTCTTCTTGATAAATAATTTTCTTTGTTAGCTTTCAAGAGAAGGTGTTTCCTGATTCCGCGCCGTACCACAACAGGAATACATATGTAACATCCTGCCGGAGGCTTTTTATTTATCAGGAAAGGGGGTTCCGGTAAATAAAAAACGCCTCAATCCTTCTACGGATTGAGGCGACTAATATCTTCTATTAACGCGGTACCACTCAACTTTAACAGTTTCCTGTCCTCTTTTATGTACTAACATACATCCCTTATTGATAACGGGTTTGGTTCCCGACAAACCATACTCTCATTCGTCTGATTTCAGGCTGCCCTCGAAAGTCCATTCAATTATCAACTCCATACAGCAATCCCACCACCTGCTGCTCTCTGTGATATCGTTCGATAACCTACTCCTCTTTCTCAACGGTTTCACAATCTATGGTTGTTATATTACCTCTTTATTCTCTGTTTGTCAACCTGATTTTTGGAATTTTTCAGATTTTTCTACTCTATTTTCTCAGCTCCCTGAAAAATATCCTGATAACACACCCCGTAATTATCTAAAATCAGTGAAAAGATCTTACGGTTCTTTTCATATTCCATCCCCAGTTCAAGATAAGCCTTAAGATGCAATAATGCCCCCAGAAGATAGACTCTGTCGTCTTCCGTTTTATAAAATTCATAGAGACGGTAAATACTGATTATGAGGAGTTCTTCTTTATCCACTCCAAGTCTTTCACATTCATTCACCGCAAGCTTTATCGCCTCAAGATCTGTTCTGTACGATTCCCAATCCATTTCTTCTACCCCCCTTTTTTAATCATATCCTATCATGGCGTTTTTATAAAGTCAACTTGCATATAATATCATTCTTTTTTCAAATTGAAATGCTACACTACTTTTATGAAGGAGAGATAAACAGCATGGAAAAGAATTTCGGTACACGCGTTCGGCAGGCACGTCACAAAGCAGGTCTTACACAGGCAGCACTAGCAGAAAAACTAAATCTTGATGAGACAACGATAAGCCGGATTGAAAATGGCAGCCAGGCAACATCCTTTGCAACCATGCTTAATTTTTCAGAAGCATTAGATGTCAAATTTGATTATCTGATCTGTGACTATCTGGATGATTCCATTCATTCAAAGGATCCGCTCAATGCCGAGATCCTGGATATGATCACACCGCTTCCTGATAATTATAAACAATTGATCCGTGACAATATCCGGCAGTTGTTAGAAAAGATTCCGCCAGAGATGGGCGAAAAATAAATGTAGTCTATGCCACCCCAGAGGAGAAAAAAAATGGGCGTGTGAAAAAACGAAAGTTTTTTCATGCGCCTTTTTGTTTATGGATGCAACAATCATTATATTTTATAAAAAAGTGTATAACTCCCCTTACCCCATAAGAAAAGTTATTATGGAATCCTATGCGGCAGTTTCTGTTTTTTTCTGTTTGTTGTAATATTTATAAAGATTGTGTCCAATAGAAACAAGAAATACTTCGAGCAGTACAGATTTTATTCCTCTTCGGACAATCCTTTTGTACCAACGGTCGTTTTTTATGATACCAAATGTACCTTCTGCCTGGATACTTTCGAGATTTTCAATCACTTCTTGATGCATCGCTGTAAGTTCGCGGTTGATCCGGACAGTACGGTTTTTATCTGTCTTTTTACATTGTTCTGCGTATGGACAGCCGGAGCAATCTTCACACTGATACACTTCTTCCTGATGCCCATACTTGTTGCCTTTTACGTTTTTTCTATACTGAAGATAAAATCTTTTCCCGTTTGGGCAACGCATGATCCCGTCTTTCTCGATTGGAAAATTTACTGCACGAAATGGATCTTCATGATACTTCTTGTCAGTAGTCTCTTTCTTGAACATGGGGAACTTCATATATTTTTCATTCCATGTTGCTCACAGAAGATGTAATTATTGTAAGAACCATATCCGGCATCTGCCACTGGGTACTTCGGATAAAAGCCATATGTAGTATAAAACTTGTTCATTAGTGGAATAAAACAATCCATATCTGAGCGATACTGGTTTACATCAACAACAGCAATGTACTCATCTGCAACACCGACCTGTACATTATAGGTTGGAAATATCGTATCCATCGTCATCTTGTGGAGAACGATACACCGGTGAGAGCCAGATTGCATCTATTCCAAGTTTTTTCAAATAATCCAATCTGCTGATAATTCCTGGAATATCCTCTCCTTTCTTTATGTTCCCTAAATTCTACGAATGAGCGTTCCGTTTACGCCAAGTATCTCTCCATCAAATTCTCGGGCAAAAAGAATTTTCCCATCTCCTTTTACCTTTACTTCTTCCTCTGATGCATTTAACAGGACCTCAATTTTATTACCATCTTCATCTAACTTAATATATTCTACACATCGATCATTTTCATATGTATCCGGGAAATGGAAATGTGGGCTTCTGCACATTTTCTCGTTTCTTCTAAGCATAATCAGTTTCCGCATCATTGTAATCTTTTCCTGATTTTCTTTGCTTTCAATCTCACTCCATGGCATACATCTTCTGCAGTCCGGGTCATGGGCTCCTTCCATTGCGATTTCCGTTCCGTAATAAATGCAAGGGCTTCCCGGAAGCGTAAAGAGAATTGCAAGCTGCTGATAAAATTTATCTAAATCATGAAAACGATTCATAAGTCTCTCCGTATCGTGGGAATCCAGCAGGTTGAAAAGTACATCATTATTTTGCTGCATATACATGGTATAGCAACGATTCACCATAAATTCAAATTCCTCTTTTTTCATCGTTTTATCAAGGAAAAAGTCATGGATTCCGCTGAGCAATGGGTAATTCATAACGGAATCATACTCATCTCCTTGCAGCCACTGACTTGCATCGTGCCAGATTTCTCCTAACAGATAAATATCCGGTTTTACCATTTTTAAATGTTCTCGTATACGCTTTAAGAACCGATGTGATACTTCATTTCCTACATCGAAACGGATTCCGTCTATATCGAATTTTTGAACCCATTCTTCACAGACCTTGCAAAAATACTCAATTACTTCTTCATTATTCGTATTCAACTTTGGCATCGTATCTGCAAATGCAAAAGAGTAAAAGCGTCTGTCTCTAGTGTCTGCTCTTTTTCCGATTTGTTCCCAGTCTTCCACCATAAACCAATCCGCATAACAAGAATCTTTTCCATGTTCCAGCACATCAATCCATGGTGCAAATTTTCTTCCGCAGTGATTAAATACTGCATCTACCATAATGCGGATTCCTTTTTCATGTGCTTCCATGCAAAGCGCCTTCATTGTTTCTTCATCTCCGAAAGCCGGATCGATCTTTGTGTAATCTGTAGTATCATATTTGTGATTGGATTCTGCTTCCATAATTGGATTAAAATAAATCCCGGTAATTCCGAGGTTCTGAAGATAGGATAGTTTCTGACGGATTCCTTCCAGATTTCCTCCGAATTTTTCCTGATTGGTCACGGTTCCGTGATTTCTCCACGGCGTGATATCATTTCCATTCTTTTCCGGTGTCCCGTTGCAGAACCTGTCCGGAAAAATCTGATACCAAATCGTATCATTTACCCATGCCGGTGTGCGATTTATATCTGCCGGATTCATCCACGGTACAATAAAGCACTGCTGCATACGACCATCCATCTGAAGCTGCTCTTCAGTCAGAAAACCATCTTCAAAATAATACCAGACTTCCTCTTCTGTTCTCAGTTCAAAATAATATTTACATCGTTTATATTCTGGAAAAAGCGTTGTTGTCCACCAGATTTGGTGTGGCAAACGTTTTTTATAAATAATTTCCTCTCTTTTTCCAATCCATTTTTCCTTTCCACCCAGGATTCCTGCTTCATAAGGATCTCCGTAATGAATAAAGACCTGTTTTACATCATATCCGGTCTTAATATTTACAATTAATCTGTCCTCATCCAACGGATAACTCATTTGCTCTGATGTTTTATGGTATACCCCAGTAAACTCCATCTTATTTTTCCTCCAATTTTTCATAAACACGCAGGATTTCTCCTACACTCCATGCCTGCGCAAAACATCCTTTTGAAGAAACCGGTATCTCTCCATCATAAATCTCAGGGAGCTGGCCAATACATCCTTCACGCATTGCACTTTCCAACACTTCCAATTGCTTTGTCACAGTCTCTTTTGCTTCTCTTGAGTCTTTATTTACTTTTAGGTAAGCGAGATAATATCCGCCCATCGGGAAAGTCCAGACGGTTCCTTGATGATAGGAAAGATCTCTTTTTATCATCTCTCCTCCATAGCATGCATGAAATTCCTCGTCTGTTGGATCTAGTGTACGAAGACCATACGGCGTATACAGCTTTTCAAATACCGTATCTACAATCTGTCTTTCTTTCTCTTCATCCAGCATCGTAAATGGCATAGACACCGCCCATATCTGATTACAGCGAATCTGTGTATCTGCCTTTGTTTCTGAAATTACATCCTTCAGGCAGTGTTTTTCCTCCATCCAGAATTCTCGTGCAAAAGCTTCTTTCACCTTCTGTGCGAGTTCTCTATATTTCTGCTCTTCATTTTTCTTCAAAACTTCAGAAAACTTATGCATTATACAAAGTGCATTGTACCAGTAAGCATTAATCTCCACCGGTTTCCCATGCCTTGGTGTCGGAAGAATCTCTCCCACACGCACATCCATCCAGGTCACCTGATCCAGACCTGTTCCGGCACTGATAAGGCCATCTTCTTCCATATGGATATTGAAATGTGTTCCTTTCTCGTAACCGAAAATAATTCTTTGCATTACCGGATACATTTCCTCTACAAATTTGACGTCCTGAGTTTTTTCATAATATAACCACACGCAGTTGATAAATAATAGTGCCGCATCTACAGTATTATAAAGTGGCTCATTCTCGCCCTCCGGGAACAGATTTGGCATCAATCCATCTTTTTCATAAAATGCAAATGTCTGCAAGATTGATTTTGTGCTTTCAAATCTTCCTGTGGAGATGCAGATTCCCGGAAGCGCAATCATTGTATCTCTTCCCCAGTCCTCAAAAAAAGGAAATCCGGCAAGAATAGTCAATCCATCCGTAGACTCTCTTTTCGAAAGGAACTTGTCTGCACTACAAACCAGTGTCTGTGCCAGTTTATTTTTCAAGCCTGAAGTCTTTATAAGGTTCTCTTGATAATGGATCTGCTCTTCTTTTATTTTATCAAATATTTTTTTTGCGTCCATATCAATCAGACTTTCCATCGAATAAATCACTGTCAAATCTGTCTCTTCCCCTGGCTTTACTTGTTTATTAATCTGATAAACTGCGCTTGCTATTCCATTTTCTCGTCTTCCATCACATTCATCATAGCGATAAAAATACGTTTCTTTCTTTTCTGTAAATCCTTCTACTTCTCCATTTGTTTCAAAGAAAAGATTATACTTTCCATCGGTAATCTTTTGCTCTTGTCTTGAAAATATCTTACCTTCTTTCAAATCTTCCCCTTTAGGTTCAAATTGAAAAAACGGAGTTACACAGAGAACAGCCTCTTTCTGACCACGGTTTTTCAGATGATAATTCACTGCAATCTGATTGCTGCCCTGTGCCATCACAATCTCTTTTTCTATCTCTACTCCATTTATCAGATAACGCCACGATGGAAGAATTTCAAAAGAAAATTCTGCAAGATAACGATATCCTTCTTCTTTTGTTCCATTCGCAAATTCCTGGGTTGAAAGAACATATTTTGATTCTCCGATATCCAATTCTTCTCTCATCCGATGAATCATATTTATCCTATGATTTGGAGCTTTCGTACATGCCATGAATACCGAATGGTCATTTCTTGCCACAGCTCCGGTCATCGTAAGCGACGAAAAACCTCCCAGTCCATTGGTTAAAAGATAGCAGTTTTCAAGTCCTCTCTCTAATGTTTTCCAATCCTGTCTGCCATAAATCCACTTCATGTACTACTCCTCCTTAATCATTATTTACGTCCAAGTATCAACACGCTCTGCGGTGCAACTTCTATCTGTCTTTCTGCACAGACTCCTTTTTCCCAGCACCAGCTGTCATTAGCATCGCTTAAGATTTTCCAGCCGTCATCCAAAAATTTCACTTTATAACTACTTTTTCTTGCATTGTAAATTATCTTCACCTGACTCCATCTTGATGCTTCATCATTGAGCACAGTAAAGCCTACTACATCTTTTTCTTTCCACATATCCGTGATTTGTTTATAACTGTCTTTTGATTTGTCACAAAGTCCAGAGAGCTGTTTTCGAAGTGCAATCAATCCCTGATAATAATGAACCAGGTCCTTGTTTTCCCATGCCTTTTCCCAATCGAGACGGTTCAGAGAAATCGGAGCCTTAAAAGTATTATCCTGTCCGTCTTTTGTACGGGCAAATTCTTCTCCTGATAAAAAGAATAACGTTCCCTGACAAGTCATATAGACTGCCGCCGCCATTTTATTCAGTCTCAAACATTCATTTTTCTCTACGACTGTCTCTTTTAATTTATCCCATAACGTATAATTGTCGTGTGCTGATACATAGGTAACAATCTGCGAAGGTGCTTTCACATTTTCAAAGCCTTCTGCTTGATAAGGATTTGCACACCACGCTGTCACACTTGCAAGCATTTCATCTTCTTTTCTTTCTGCCCCGTTTATAAACCCTGCTTCCTTTGCACGTAGTGCAGAGCCTTTGATTCCATCTCGGGTACTGTCACAGAACGCCCCGATATTTTCATCCAAAAGTCCGATATTTTCTTTTGCTGCCAGTTTTTTATTGCCTTCTACAGCCGTCTTATCTGCCGCCCATGGCTCTCCGTAAATGATCTTCTTTCCTTTTCCGTATCTTTGATCCAGTTCACTTCGAATCCGGTTCATCAAATCTACATCCAGAAGTCCCATCAGATCAAAACGAAATCCGTCAATATGATATTCCTCTGTCCAGTAAAGCACCGATTCCAAAATGTATTTTGCACACATCTCTCTTTCACTTGCCACGTCATTTCCACAGGCAGAGCCGTCAGATACTGTTCCGTCCGGAAATACCCGGTAAAAATACCAAGGTGCAGTTCTCTGAAACCAGGAATCCAGTGAATAAGTATGATTGTAAACCACATCCATGATCACACTAAAACCAGCTTCATGAATTGCCTGAATCATCTCTTTCATTTCTCTGATTCTCACCTCTCCATGTCTGGCATCTGTCGCATAGGAGCCCTCCGGCACATTGTAATTAACCGGGTCATATCCCCAGTTGAATTCCGTATCCTTGCCTGCTTCATTTACAGAACCGTAATCGTACATCGGCATAATCTGGATGTGTGTCACCCCGAGTTCCTTTAAATAATCCAACCCGGTCGGATGAATTCCGTCCTCGTTCAAAGTCGTATGTCTGCATGTAAATGCTTTATATTTTCCACGATATTCCTCTGGAAAACCACCTGCTTTATCCCACGAAAATTCTTTTACATGAAGTTCATAGACAATTCGCTCCGGCCCTTCTTCTGGTGCCTGATCTTTTTCCCATCCTTCTGGATTGGTCTTTTTCAGATTCACTGCCATGCTGCGCAATCCATTAACTCCGCATGCCTTTGCATATGGGTCTGCTGATCGAACTTCTTCGCCATCGCGGGTAATCAGATAATCATAATAAACGCCGTGAAGTTCTTCTTTGCTCCTCCAACTCCACACACCCTTTTCTGCTTTTTTCATCGGAATCTGCTTGTACGCATTTCCTCCATTCCCTGTCTGATACAGGTTTAAACTAACGCATTCCGCCTGTGGTGACCACAGACGGAATGTCGTTCCTTCTTCTGTACATTCTACACCAAGATTATTTCCCTCATAAATATAATTTTCAAGAAATTCTTTTGTAGAGTAATATTTTTTTAATTCTATTTTATCCTTCATCGTCTTCCTTATCCTTTCACTGCGCCTGATACGCCATCTACATAGTATCTCTGCATGAACAAGAAGAGAATTGCGATTGGAATTGAAATCAGAACTGCCCCAGCCGCAAAACTGGTGTACCAGCTGTCAATATATTCTTTTTCCAACATTTTCCAAAGTCCGATAGCTATCGTATACTGGTCTGAGTTTGCTCTACAGATTACCTTTGCAAAAATGAAATCGAGCCACGGAGCCATGAAAGATGTCAGCACTGTATATACAATGATCGGCTTACTAAGTGGCAGTGTGATTCTACTGAAAATCTGCCATCTGGTACATCCATCCAAAAGTGCAGCCTCATCAATTGCAACCGGAATTGTATCAAAAAATCCTTTTGCAATCTGGAAGCTCAGTCCTGCACCGCCGGAATAACACAAAATCAAAGCCAGCTTAATCAGACTTCCTTCCGTAAGCCCCATCGCCTTTAATATAAAGTACACAGCGATCATGGACATAAATCCAGGAAACAGGCCGAGAATCATTGCCATGTTCATATACGGTTTTCTCATTTTAAATTTCAGTCTTGAAAGACAGTAGGATACCGCCAGCACATAAAACGCAGATAAAATGCAGGAACAGATTGCGATAAACAGTGTGTTCATAAACATCTGCGGGAAATTTAAAATAGATGTATCCGTAAATAATTTCACATAATTATCTAGCGTAAATGCTTTTGGGAAGAAGGTTGACACATAAGAGCCCTTTTCCGCACGGAAACTGGTCAGGATTACCCATACGATCGGGAATAACCAGATAATTGCCAGCACCGCAAGAACGATATGTACAATCGTATTGTTGATCATTTTCTTCTTTTTTGCAGATTGTAATTTCTTTCCTGCCATGATTAAAATCCTCCTTCTTCTTTATAGGATTTACTGTTACGGTATGTGAAAAGTGCACCAATTGCCAGAATGATAAAGGTCATGATTCCAATTACCGCACCAATGTTATAGTACTGTTTGTCGATTGTCAGTTTATAGAGCCATGTAACCAGAAGGTCTGTCTTACCTGCAGTTGAAGAAAGGTTTGTTACCGGATCTCCTCCTGAAAGAAGATAAATGACATTGAAGTTATTGACATTTCCTGTAAAGGTTACAATCAGATATGGTGTTGTCACATACAGCATGTACGGCAATGTAATCTTTGTAAATGTCTGAAAGGCATTTGCACCATCCACTTTTGCAGCTTCATAAAGTTCTTCTGGAATGTTCTGAAGCACTCCTGTCAGCTGAAGCAGAGTATACGGCACACCTACCCAGATATTGATGATAATAACCGTCACCCTCGCCCATGTTGCATCTGTAAAGAATGGAAGGCTTGCATCACTTGCAATCAGTCCTATATTTCTGAGAAGTACGTTGATTGCTCCTTCCGGCTGTAACATAGTACGCATGATCAAAAGGGATACAAACATCGGTACGGCACAGGAAAGGACAAAACAAAATCTCCAGAATCCTTTTGCTCTTGTTCCCTTTCTGTTGATCAAAAGGGAAAGGATCATTCCGAAAATATAGTTGCTGAAGGTTGCAAAAAACGCCCAGACAATCGTCCATCCAAGAACCGACCAGAAAGTACTTCCGAGAATACTTCCTGAATCAAATAATGTCTTGAAGTTATCAAGTCCTACCCAGTCAAACAGCATCAGATGGTTTCCGATACGACTGTAATTAGTAAATGCCATACAAATCATGAATACCAACGGAAGTACAGTAAACACAAAGATGAATGTTGTCGGTGGTGTCATAAATAAACGGTACAGATTCTCATGCAGAAGAGACTTCAAATCTTCCGCAAATGTATTCACATGCATTCCTGCTTTCTGAAGACACTCTGCTTTATATGCACTTTTCAGGGTTCCTCTCCATACCAAAATCATAAGAATCGTCAGCAGGATTGTCGTCACCCCATAAAGTAGAATCAGAACGGACTGATCCCCTTTTGTGTAAAGATAAATTTGCTTTGCTTCATCCCACACCTCTTGCTGCTGTACAGTTCCAAGTGTCCGAAGACCGCCAATAAATCCGATTCCATTTACCGCCATAAAGACGATGTAGGCAATTTCAATTGCCAGATACAAAAGACCTTTGATAATCTGACCGTGTACGATGTTTCCAAATCCCATCAGGACCATGGAAAGCTTAGTCTCTAATCCACCTTTTTTCACTGCATTTTTGCAGGTATATGGCGTTGGAAATTCATTGATTTTTTTCTTAAATATACTCATTCCGCTTACCTCTTAATTGATTCCATTGCTGTTCATTGCTTCGTTCATTGCTTCCGTCTGTTCTTCAGCATTTTCATGTGTCACACTCTTGTTACGAATTCCTTTCCCCATATTCTCAACCGGCACCCAACAGTTACTCATGGATGCCACGAATGGCTGAAGTATGGATGTATTGTTAAAGGTATCATTCTGTGCCTGAACAAGTGGATCGGATGCAATGTCTTTTTCTTTTAAAAGTTCTGTATTGCACGGAATCACAGTTCTCATCTCGTAGTGTGCTCTCTGTGCATCACTTCCTCCCAGATAAACAGCAAGTGCAACTGCCTGTTCCATATATTCACTATGTGCATTAACTCCGATTGCCTTTGAACCGGCATATGCAAGCATCTGCTTCTCTTGTCCGTTAATTGTATAAGTCGGAAGCGATGAAACTCCCATATTATCTCCAAGTGCTTCTTTTATTGCATTTGCATCCCACGATCCGGTAAACATTGCATTTACACTGCCATCACGAAGTCCTGCAAGTCCTGATCCATCTGCATCAATTTTAAAATTTGGATTGGCTGCCAGATCAATTGCATAATTGGTTACATCCACTGCCTTTTCTCCTGCAAAATCAACTCCTTTTGACTCGTCTGTTCCATCTCCGAACAAAGTACATCCATTTCCCAGATAAAATGCTGGAAGATACCATGAATTAGTAAATGGGAAGGATACTGTTCCTTTTTCCAGCATCGTATCCAGATTTTTCACATCTTCCTCTGAAAATACAGACTTGTCATAAAACATATACCAGGTATTGGTTGTAAACGGGACACCATAAAGTTCTCCGTCAACCGTCAACGAATCTAAAAGCACCTCCGAGTTGGTTGATTCAATCTCTTCTTTATACTTTCCACCAAATTTTGCTACTGCATCCGCATCTGTAAGCGATGTAATCCTGTCGTTTGCATACATAAATACATCTGCGCTTGCTTCCGGATCCTGTGCCACCTGATCTGCGGCTGTCGCTTCATCAGCTACTCCATAGACAAATGTAATATCCCACTCCGGGTGCTCTTTTGCAAAATTATTGCACATTGTCTGAAGCCATTCGCCACTGTCTTTTGACTGATCTTCCGATGGAGACCATACCATCAGTCTGACTTTTTCTGACCCTTTATCCGCCGTACTGCTCCCACATCCGGTTAGTCCTGCTGCCACCAGAGTTACAGTCATGATTCCTGTTAGAAATGTTGCCAGTCCTCTCTTCATCATCTTTCTTCCTTTCATTCCTTTGTTTCGTATTGTTTCGTTAAGCATAATATACGTCTTTTTCATTTTTTCGTCAATCTTTTTTCAAATAGCCACTTATTTTTATTAAATTTGCACATTTTGTCTCGTTCTTTTTTGTGCATTATTTTATGTTTTCGCATTATCGAAACTTACCTAAATTTTTATTTTTCCTATAGTTCATTGCTTTTTACTATATCATTGTATATAATAAAAAAAGAATTATTTTCCTGCTTTATGAAAGGATCACAAATTATGACTACAATCCAGGATATTGCTGATAAAATGGAGATTTCCAAGAGTACTGTATCCAAAGCACTCAATGATGCTCCTGATATCAGCGAAACTTTACGGAAACAGGTTTTAGAAACTGCCGTAGCCCTCGGTTATACTAAACTTCGTCGTTATAAGAAACCCGTTAAAAAAATCTGTATTATAATAGAAAAAGAGAATATACAATACGAAGAGCCTCATCATTTTGCCTATGACATTCTGCTTGGTTTCCGCCAGATGGCTGAACCGGCCGGTTTTGATGTTGAAATTGTACCTGTTGACGTTCAGATGCAACGGAACCAACATTATGATGTTTTTATGTTAGAGCATGATTACGTAGGCGCTTTTGCAATCGGCTTTTCCTTGAACGACCCTTGGATTCAGGATTTTAAAACCAGCCACACTCCTGCTGTACTTTTCGATAACTATATTATTGGGAATCCTTCTACCGCTTATGTAGGTATTGATAATGATGAGGGAATGGAACTTGCTGTCTCTTATCTTGCCGGACTTGGGCATCGTAAGATTGCCTATCTCAGCGGTTCTCTTGGATCTCAGATTCTTCAGATACGACATGCAGCCTTCCTCCATGCCATGCATAAGCATGGACTGAACACTTCTTCTAATTCTACCGGCTGCTCTTACTATTTGTCTGAATGTATGGAAAAGCACCTGCCTCGGTTTCTGGAAAAAGGAATGACTGCTATCATCTGTAGTCAGGACACTCTTGCCAATGCAGCCCTTATCCAGTGTCAGCAACTAGGCTACAGAATTCCTGAAGATATCAGTATTATCGGATTTGATGATATTCCGATTGCAGCATATACTTCTCCTCCATTGACTACAATCAGACAAGATCGACCTGAGCTCGGGAAAAGTGGGTTCTTTGCGCTATCAAGTCTGCTTAATGGCATTTCAATCAGTACATTTTTGTTACATGCACAGCTAATCGAGCGAAAATCTACAGGGGAAGTTCCTGTAACATAATATTTATCTAATTATTCTTATACAAAAAGGTTAGGAAACTCCCTTTCGGTTGTTCCCTAACCTTTTTTGATAGTATCTTTTATATTTTTTTCAAGTCCTATTCTAACCATATAACCGGCTTATTTTTTTCTATATTTTAACGGAGAAACTCCATATGTTTTTTTGAAGCTTCTGATAAAATAGCTTACATTCTGATATCCACTCTGCATTGCGACCTCTGTAACAGGAGTATCCGTATCTTGTAACAGCTGTTTTGCATGCTCTAATCGTAAATGTGTGATATATTGCGAAAGCGTAATATGAAAATGTTCCTTAAAATATCGTGATATATACTTTTCCGAAAGATGAAACTGCTCACCAAATTCTTTTAACGATATTTTTTCCATAAAATTCTGCTGTATATATGAAATCATTTCTTTTTCTACAGTATTTCTCCCGCTTTTATCATTTTCGATTACAAAGCCCTTCTCCCACATTTCAAGAATAAATTGTAAAAGAATTATTTTTGTCTTTATCTGAGCAGTTATTTTGGACTCAGTTTTCTTATTTTTTGCCATATATGTTTCAACCAACTGCTCACACAGTTCTTTTGCTGTATCTTTTACTCTTGGACTTATCATCAGATGGCCATTTTTTAACGGCTCCAGTAATTTATCATCTAACATGTCATTTATACAAAAAGATATGTATTTCAACGGAAAAAGGAAAGTAAAATAATCCACTGTACCAGTCTGTGAACCCATGAAATGCAGATTCCCCGGCGACACGACAAAAGCATCCCCGGGGATTCCAATATAATTTTCTCCTGATATACTTACAGTCAAAAAACCGCTTTTTACATATATAATTTCCAGTTCATCATGCCAATGAACCGGTATCTGAAATAATCGTCCCTCATTTTTTATATGATATGTACTAAACGGATCATCCTTTGTACCATGTGGTTTATTTTCCTTTAATTCAAAGTACATAATCTCTCCTACACTTCTATAAGACCTTTACTCTCCCATTTTCCGCTCTTCCATCTAAGTACCATTCCCACAGCTCTCGCACATTCGTCACCTGCCATAGCAATATATGCTCCTACAGCCAGAAGTCCCATGTGTATTCCGAGAAAATAGGTGCCGCCAACTGCAAACAAATACATAAATACCACACCGAGTATAACCGGGAAAAGTGCATCTCCACTCGTTTTTAATGCCTGACCATATACAAGGTTTGTTACCCTTCCAAATTCAAGAAATATATCTACTATTAACAACTTTACCACAAGATTTATCATCTGTGTATCATCAGTAAATATATGCACGATAAAATGTCCTGCCAATGCAAATGTCACGGAAAAGCATGTCGCTGTGATGATACCGTATATCGCAGCTTTCCTCGTTCCCCTGTTACATTCCTCAAACTCTTTTGCTCCAATTCTCCAACCGGTCATAATTGCATTTGCCTGAGCAAGGGCAGCTCCCACACAATACGAGAAATTTGCAATCTGTACAGCATATGAGCGTGCTGTAACATTCATTCCATCCACATCCATCTGATTCATAAAACGCACAATAAAGGTCATTGCGATGTTGTAAAGTGCTGTTTCAAGCGCAGAAGGAAAACCAATCTTAACAATCTGCGCAAATATCTTTCTTGATGCAATTCGCTCAGGACTCTGTTTTGCTTTTATAAGCACCGCTCCCATACTGGCTACAATAATAAGATTTACAACTCTTGAAATAACCGTGGCAACAGCAACTCCCATTACCCCCCAGTTGAATACAAATAAGAATACGGAATTAAGTATTATATTAAGAACATTTCCAACAACAGTTCCTATCAAAGAATGCTTTGTATATCCAAACACTCTCAAATAACTGGAGAAAATAGGAATCAGTGCATTTAAAAAACATGCACCTCCGACAATCCTAAGATATATTTCAGCCGGCTCAAGCAAAGCCGGAGCAATACTTACGATTCTAAGTATCCCATCAGAAAAAGTAGCAAGAATGACAGACATTACGATACCTATCAATGCATTGAATATAAGTCCAAGTTGTCTTGCCTGATATGCTATTCCCGGTCTTCCGGCTCCGATATTTTGTGACATAACAGCTATCATACCCGATGATATTACTCCGAACATAATAATAAAAACACCTATATATGTATTTGCTGTTCCCACTGCTCCTACAGCCTGATCACTTACAGATGATAGCATAAGCGTATCAACCATACCTGAAAGCATATAAAATAAAGTTTCTAAGCATATTGGCACAGATAGCTGTGTTAATGTTTTTCTTTCCGCTGCCATATTTTTCTCCTCACATACAATTCAAGAATACCATATCAATAATACGATATATTTCTATGTAATTCTTGTATAATATCATGTGAAAATTGCACTATTTCTACTTTATCTTGAGGAGCACTGAAAGCGAGCTATATGGAATAAAAGAAAAAGACTACATTTTTATATTCTGTTCAATCCATTTAATCAACGTCATAACAAATCTGTTTAATCCATCCTCACTTCTAACCACCTCGAATTGCACATGGTTAAAATCCGGATTATGAAGTTATTTCCAATTATTATGGAGTTATTTCTTTTTTCACAGCCCCATTTTTCTCTTCCTGGGCGCTCAAGGTTACTGGTTGTAACTGTTCTGCGCCCATTTGTATTGTGTTCGACAGAGAGGCGGTGTTACACTCTGCGTTGTCTGAGTTCGTTCTGGACTATACGGGCGGCACGCAGCACGTGAGAAGCGAGTACGGAGGTTGTGACGTTTCCTACTCCTCCCGGAACCGGTGTGATATGAGATACTTTTTCCCGGACATTTTCGTAGTCCACATCTCCACAGAGGGTTCCGTCTTCCAGTACGTTGATTCCGACATCCGCTACCACCGCTCCTTCGGCGATCATATCGGCGGTGATATGCTTTGCCCGTCCGATCGCAGCTACTATTATCTCTGCTTCGCGACATCTGTCCGCCAGATCTTTTGTGCGCGAATGACAGATAGTTACAGTTGCATTCTGTCCAAGCATCAACATGGAAAGCGGTTTTCCGACAACCATGCTTCTTCCGATGACGGTCACCCTTTTCCCCTGGAGTTCAATTCCATAGTGCTTCATAATGTGCATCACTGCCTCAGAAGTACAAGGCGCATAAGCAGTTCTGTCACCTTCGAATATTTTTGCAAGATTTACAGGACTCATTCCATCCATATCCTTTGCCGGGTCGATCATCTGTCTGATCTTCTCTACATCGAGCTGCTCCGGAAGTGGCTGGAACAAAAGGATCCCGTGAACCTCCGGATCTTTATTGATCTTACAGAAAGCATCCTCAAATTCTTCCTGTGAAATATCCTCTGGCAGTTCTGCAACGCGGCACTCGATTCCGATCATTTCCATTCTCTTTTTTGCTCCACGTTCGTAAGCAAGATCATTTTCTTTCGCTCCTACCCGAATGATCGTAAGGCATGGATTTACTCCCGCAGCGTTCAACTCTTCTCTTTCTCTGATCAGCTGTTCTTTCATGGCTTTTGCCACTTCAGCCCCTCGCATCTGTATGCTCATGTCTTTCTCCTGTCTGTCTTATCTGTTATGGTCTGATACTCTTAATTACAGCATCATAAGTTGTCTCTTTCAGTTCTTTGCCTGTCGCGATCAGTTGATCAGCCAGACAATTCAGTCTTTCAGCTTCCTCCTGATCCTTCATCATCTTTGTATTGATAAAAATATTAAGAGAAGCTCCTTCAAGAGCCGCCTGTGCAAAAAGGATTGCAACTCCTGCATCGCTGACAGCAAGCCTGCTTCCTTTTTCCCCCAGCACCCGGATCATCTCCATAGTATCTACAATTGTTTCCATAATACACAGTGGTGCTTCTGCCGCATTTTTAAGTGCAGCCTCCATAACTTTTTCCTTCTCTGCCTGTTCTTCCTCTGTCTCTTTTGGCATTCTGTAAGCCTTTGCCAGTGGTTCAAAAGCCTCGGCATCTGCATCTACCATCCGGACCAGATCCTGCTTCTTCTGCTCAAGTTTTTCTCTTATCTCTAAAATCTCTTCTTCAACATCTGCATATTTCTTTTTTCCGACAGTCAGATTTGCGACCATAAGTCCCAAAGCTGATGCGAACGCTCCGACTGCTGCCGATGCCCCGCCACCTCCCGGAATCGGTGCTGATGATGAGAGCTGTTCCAAAAAATCCGTTGTTTTCTGCTCCAATAACATATTTTTCCTCCCGCTTGTTTTTGCTTTCCGATTATAGCAAATGATTTCTCTTCCGAAACGTAGTACTTTCTGATATGCCTGGCAGGATATCGGTATTGAACTTCTATCTGGATCCTAATGAAAATCAGGTGTCCCCACCATATCATACGGGGTTGCCTGGTAAACATAGTAATTCAGCCAATTTGCATACATACAGTTACCATGTGCTCTCCATGTAAGAAGTGGCTTCTGTGTGCTGTCATTGTCCGGATAATAATTCTCCGGCATTTCAATCGGAAGTCCTTTACTCAGATCCCGCTTATACTCCTGATCCAGTGTCACCCGATCGTACTCCGGATGTCCCATCACAAAAATCTGTCTTCCATCCTGTGCCATGATAAGATATGCTCCTGCCTTTTCCGACTCTGCCAGAACCATCAGTCTCTCATCTGCACGGATCTTCTCAATCGGCACATCTGTATGTCTGGAATGCGGTGCATAAAATACATCATCAAATCCACGTACCAGAGGAATCTTACGGTTCATAACCTTATGTTCAAAGATACCGAAAAGCTTTTTGTCCAGCTGTACTTTATTGATACCATAATGATAATAAAGTGCTGCCTGTGCCCCCCAGCAGAGATGGATCGTTGAAGTAACATGCGTCTTTGTCCACTCCATGATCTCTACAAGCTCTTCCCAGTAATCCACCTCTTCAAACGGCATCTGCTCTACCGGTGCTCCGGTTATGATAAATCCGTCAAATTTCTGATCTTTTACATTTTCAAAATTCTCATAAAACCGGTTCAGGTGATTCGCTGAAGTATTCTTTGAAACATGGTTTTTTACTGCCAAAAACACAATGTCAACCTGCAGCGGTGTATTGGAAAGGGAGCGCAGAAGCTGAAGTTCCGTATCCTCTTTCAGTGGCATAAGATTCAAAAGTCCGATCTTGATCGGACGGATGTCCTGATGAACCGCACGGTTCTCATCCATTACAAATATATTTTCTTTTTCCAGTATTTCTTTTACCGGAAGGTCATTCTGTACACGAATTGGCATTTCTGCTTACTTCCTCTCTTTTTTATTTTCTCCATTTTTTACCGCTGTATCATTCTCTTCCGGATTTTCTCTGACAAATCTTCCACTATCATCCACATAACTCTTTTCCCCATACTCCGAAGTCTGAAGCGGAAGCTTTTTCTTCTCCAGCAAATGATTGATCAGCATTGTAATAATATAATAAACTACTGCAAATGTAGGCACGCCCATGATCATTCCTACAAATCCAAACAGACCGCTTCCGAACAGGATTGAAAATACAACCCAGAATGCAGATAATCCAGTCGAATTACCCAAAATCTTCGGTCCGATCACATTTCCATCAAGCTGCTGCAGCACAAGAATGAAGATCAGGAAATATAAGCCCTTGATCGGATCATTCAGCAAAATCAGAACGGCACTCGGAATAGCACCGATATACGGTCCGAAGAAAGGAATGACATTGGTCACACCAACGATTACACTGATCAAAAGTATGTACGGCATCTTCAGGATCGTAAGTCCAAAGAAGCAAAGCACTCCGATAATCATGGAATCAATAATCTTTCCAATAATAAATCCACCGAAAATCTCATTGCTTTTCTTTGTCAGATGCAGGATCATATTGGCATGATCTGTACGGAACACTGCATAGACGATCTTTTTACTCTGTGCGGAAAAAGTTTCCTTACTGAACAGAATATAGACTGATACAATAAGACCAATCAGAAAATTCAGGATCTCACTGACAAAATTGATTATCCCAACCGTCAGGTTTGACATCACTTCATTAACCTTGGTTAAAAGATCCTGTTTGATCCAGTTCTGTAACGCATCCGATCCCTTTTCTAACAGGTTACGTACCATGACTCCGGCCGGACTGGTATCTTTCTGGATACTTGTGATCTTCGTAACCATATCACTGATCTGTCCCGGCAGAGTCTGAACCATGTCACGGATACTTTTATAAAGTTCCGGAATCAGCATATTGCACAGTGCCAGAATCAAAGCAAGCAGCATAACCAACGCTGCAAAAACACCGACACTACGCGAAACTTTCTTCGCCTTTTCCAGAGACATTTTCTTTTTTAATTGTGGAATCAGCCACCGGTCAATCTGCTTTACGATCGGATTCAGCAAATATGCGATCACCATTCCGTATAGGATCGGCTTTAGCACATCAATTACTTTACTGACATCTACTGATATATCCTCTATTCGGAGTAGAAGAAAATAAAAGATCACACAAGCCGCAATTACAAGAAAAAAGGTAAGCCCCTTCCTGAAATGCAGCAAAATCTTTGATGGTCCTCTGTTACCAAATTCCGGACGCTTCTCATAATACGCTGCAGATTTCTTCGCTTCCGGCTTCTCCGAAACCCCTTTCTCTACATTGTCTTTTTTTTCCATTTAATTTCCCTGTCTTTCTTCAAAAGTCTATTTTTTATTATACCTTCTTTCTGACACCCCCGTCAACCTCCCCAACCATCCTTTTCACACCTTTTCTCTCAATCTTACTCCATCTTTTCTGAATCACACTCCCACTTGCATCTCCACAGCCCGAAGATGGCTGTGGAAACCATTCTCCTCCCAAATCATTCAACTCTCTTTTGTCTTGAAAAGCCAGAAGAAAATGGAAAACAAATCGATGGGGCTTACTTTTTGCACTACGTAAAGGAGACTCAGAGAATTGTGGAAGCCATTGCTGACACAATTCTCGCTTTCAGAGGCTCCTTGGAGTGGTTAGTGCAATGAAGCCCCATCGATTTGTTTTCCATTTTCTTCGTCCCTTCCTCAAAAACAAAAACAGGTGCAGGAGAAACTCTCCCACACCCATCAATCTCATCTACGCACATCCACAACTGAAAGTTGCACATTCTGTCTCATCACAGCTGCATGCCTGGCTGCCCTCCACACTGATCTTTCCTGCATGGCACTGGCATTTCTTATTATACTGGCACTCCGTGGCCTTGCAGTCGATCTTGCTTGTCGGACTCGCCTCACCGGTCACATTGCTGTAAGTTCCGCCTTTTCTTTCTTCAAAGCTGTCACAGCATGTCTCTGCAGCTTTCCGTGCAGATTTTCCTCCCACCGTAATTGCGTTCAGATCACAATAAAAATCTTTGTTGTGCATACATGTCTGTACTGTACATTTTAATTCAGGCATAATGTTACCTCCTTTTTGAAAATCAGTATCATTATGCCCGAAAATTTTATTTCTTATTCAGATTTTATTTGAAACTCTATTTGTCGTCTTCTTTTTTTACTTCTCTTGCTGTCTTGGCCTGGATCTCCATCTTGATTGCTGCAAGGAAGTCAGACAGTGTCTTCTGTCCTTCATCCCCTTCAAAACGGCTTCTTACAGATACCAGTCCGTCCTCTTCTTCTTTTGCTCCGACAACCAGCATGTACGGGATCTTCTTCATCTGCGCTTCACGGATCTTGTATCCGATCTTCTCTGCACGTGTATCAATCTCTGCACGAACACCTGAATTGTTCAGTTCATCCAAAACCTTCTGTGCGTAATCCATATATTTGTCTGAAATCGGAAGTACCTTAACCTGTACCGGTGCAAGCCATGTCGGGAATGCTCCTGCAAAATGCTCGATCAGGATACCGATAAATCTTTCGATCGATCCGAAGATTACACGGTGGATCATGATCGGACGATGCTTCTCACCATCTGCTCCTGTATATTCAAGGTTAAATCTAAGCGGAAGCTGGAAATCAAGCTGGATGGTTCCACACTGCCATGTTCTTCCGATAGAGTCTTCCAGATGGAAGTCGATCTTCGGTCCGTAGAACGCTCCATCTCCTTCATTTACTACATATGGAAGTCCCAGATCGTCCAATGCACCGCGAAGGGCTTCTGTAGCCATATCCCAGTCTTCATCGCTTCCCATACTGTCTTCCGGTCTTGTAGAAAGTTCTACATGGTATTTAAATCCAAACAGGCTGTAAACTTCATTGATCAGTTTTACAACGCCTTTGATCTCATCACGTACCTGCTCCGGTGTCATGAAGATATGTGCATCATCCTGTGTAAAGCATCTTACACGCATCAGTCCATGAAGCTGTCCTGATTTTTCATGACGGTGGACCAGTCCGAGTTCTCCCATACGAAGCGGAAGGTCACGGTATGAACGTGGTTCAGATTCATATACAAGAATTCCTCCCGGACAGTTCATCGGTTTGATAGCGAAATCTTCATCATCGATCACCGTTGTATACATGTTGTCTTTGTAGTGATCCCAGTGTCCTGATGTTTCCCAGAGATGGCGGCTTAACATGATTGGTGTCGAAATTTCAACATATCCGGCTTTTTTGTGGATCTCTCTCCAGTAATCAAGCAGCTGGTTCTTCAGTTCCATTCCTTTTGGAAGGAAGAATGGGAATCCTGGTCCTTCTTCTCTCATCATGAAAAGTCCAAGTTCTTTTCCAAGTTTTCTATGGTCACGCTTCTTTGCTTCTTCCATCATGTGCAGATATTCTTCAAGCTCTGCTTTCTTTGGATAAGAAGTACCATAAACTCTCTGAAGCATCTTATTTTTTTCACTTCCACGCCAGTAAGCTCCTGCAAGGCTTGTAAGTTTGAATGCTTTTACCGGTTTTGTGCTCATCAGGTGAGGTCCTGCACAAAGATCTGTAAATTCTCCCTGTGAGTAAAAACTGATAACAGAATCTTCCGGAAGGTCTTCGATCAGTTCTACTTTATATGGTTCATCTTTTTCTTTGAAATATGCAATTGCCTCAGATCTTGGCATTGTATACTGCTTGATCGGAAGATCTTCCTTGACGATCTTCTTCATCTCAGCTTCGATCTTTTCCAGATCTTCTGCTACAAGCGGAGTCTCACGGTCGATATCGTAATAGAATCCATCCTCAATAGAAGGTCCGATTGCAAGCTTTGTATCCGGGTACAGTCTCTTGATCGCCTGTGCCATAATGTGGGATGTTGTATGACGGAATGCGCCTTTTCCTTTTTCATCATTGAATGTAAGAATGTTCAGCTCGCAGTCTTTGTCGATCACAGTTCTTAAATCAACAACTTCTCCGTCAACTTCTCCTGCTGTTGCAACCCTTGCAAGTCCTTCACTGATATCTTTTGCAATATCAATTACAGACATGCTCTGTGCATATTCTTTGCTTGATCCATCTTTTAATGTGATTTTCATAGTCTTTTTGTTCCTCTCTTTATTTTATAAGTTCTGATTATACAACATTTTTCTGTGCAAGCTCCGGATCCGGATGTTCTCCTGACCATCCTGCCTGTGGCATAGTTGCCAGTCTGGATACATCCTCTTCGCTGATCTCAAAATGGAACAGATCCATGTTCTGTTTCATCCGTTCCATCGAAGATGACTTCGGAAGCGGAATGATATCATTCTGAAGTAAAAATCTCAGACACAGCTGTGCCGGTGAAACCTGATATTTTCCTGCAAGCTCCAAAATCAGCTTATCTTCCAGAATCCGCCGTCTTCCGATCGGGCTCCATGCCTGCATCTGGATACCATGCTCTTTACAATACTGCACAGCAGCCTGCTGCATATAACCCGGATGCAGTTCCAATTGGTTGACAACTGGTTTTACCGTTCCATTCTCCAGAATGTTCTTAATATGGTGCGGAAGGAAGTTGCTGAGTCCAAGTCCCCGGATCTTCCCTTCTTTCTGAAGCTCTTCCATCGCCCTCCAGGTCTCAAGATCCAGTTCTTTCCAGTTCTCACAGTCAGCCGACGGTCTTGGCCAGTGGATCAGATAGATGTCCAGATAATCGGTACCAAGTCTTTTCAGACTCTTTTCTAATGCATCCTTTGTCTGCTGATATCCCATTTCATCTTTCCACATCTTGGATACAAGGAAGAAATCCTCTCTTGGAAGATTGCTTTCACGGATCGCCTGTCCTACAAATTCTTCGGTCTGATAAAAGGATGCGGTATCAAAATAGCGATATCCTGCTTCTATGGCAGTCTTTAAAATCTCCACGTTATTCCCTTCTGCTGCTTTGTAGGTTCCAAAACCAACGCATGGGATTTTCATATCATTGTTCAGCTTGAAACAATCGTAAATACTTTCCATTAGATCATCCTTTCTGTAAATAAAAAACCTCTGCAACAGAAATATCTGCTGCAGAGGACGAGTTACTTTGTGTACCCGCGGTTCCACCCCGCTTGTCCTGATTTCCAGGACCTCTTTGTGGATGATAACGGTATCCAGCCGGACTGTTTTACAGCCGCTCGGAGGTGGTCTTCAAACGCTTCTGTAATAAGAGGCTCTCAGCCTAAGACCTCTCTCTCTGGGATTTTTCTGCGCTCTACTCTTCTCTTCATCGCATTTGCTAACATTATACCATGGGATTTTCATTTGTCAACACGTTCAAAAAAATGTATTGAAAATTTCTATCAGAACTTATTTGTTCTTACCACAGCATTTTTTATATTTTTTACCGCTTCCGCACGGACATGGATCGTTTGGATAAACTTTCTTTTCTACGTGGATTGTACGTGCGTTTTTCTGTTCTTTGTAAAGGACTTTTTTCTTTTCTTCTGTAAAGATCTTATCCCACTGTGGCAGTTCATACAGCCAGTCAGCTTTTGCATCTACCATGTTCTTGTAAAGCAGTTCTTTATCAAAAGCAAGACTTACCTCAGTGTCCTCATCCATTGTCTCAATTGGATTAGCCACTTTCAGGCTGTCATTGATTCCATCAAGGAATCCTGTCATTGTAAATACATTAATGCCATATTTTTCAGCAAGTTCCTTTACAGTTCCTTTTACTTCTTCGTCCGGATTCTCAAGCAGCTTTTCATAGATCTCTTTTTCAGTCTGGAAATAGGTTCCCCAGAACTTCTGCAGAGAAGCTTTATCCATCTCTTTCGAGTAAGCGGTATCTCTCCACTGTTCTAATAATGTACTCATACTGTAAATTCTCCTTTTTGTTCTTTATCACTCCATATATCATACAGCATTTTTCGACTGTTTGCAAAACATTTTCTTGTAGAAATTGTTTTTTATCTATATAATAGAGGGATTATCGAACTGGTTTATATTGTGTTACAAAGTGTTGTAAAGCCCGGAATTACAGGCTTTTTTAAAATTGACTTACATATAAAGTGTTATATTTATTTATCCTGATTTGACCGAAATTTGCCCCGAGATTCTTTGTTTGGATTTGTTTGAAAATAGTTTGATAAAAATAAAATAGAATGAAATATTTGAAATAAACATAAAAAAATATAGACAAAATAGGGAATAAGATATAATATTAAAGTAAATATATAATCTAAGGAGGAAGGATATTTATGAGAAAAATTTTTAAACGATTTGCTTCACTTTTGACAATCTTTATATTGACTATTATGTCAATAGTTCCTGTCCATGCATCGGAGAATACTTCTGTTGTAAATGTTACGGATGATTTGGCGATACAGATGGCAGAACGTTTTGCAAAGGGAATAGGAGAAAATAGCAATATTGTTGCTAATAATCCGAGAAAATTTTATGATACAACAGGTCAAGCTATTGGATATATTGTAAATTACAATTTAGAAAACAAACCATATGGATATGTAGTTTTTGATACTACGTGTGAATCTTTGATATCAGAATACTCATTTGGTAATAATTCAGCAAATCCATATGAGGTGATTTATCAAAGTGAAGCAAATGTATTTAGTGAAAAAGCAAATACCTCTGAAATATATAAAATAGCTCCGTTTGAATATGGTATTGTTGATAATTTGGGAAAGATTAGAACGAATTATGGTGAAACATTAGAAAAAACAGTACTGTCCTTGAATGAGAGTAGGGGAAAAGACCCAGCTACTTGGGATGAGGTTTTGCTAGATATTGATGAAGTTTATGAAAACTACACGCTTGTTTCAACAAATCATCTTCAAGAATTTATTTCCTTTAATGAGCCGTATATAGAAAGTGTAACAGGACATTATGCATGTGCAGTTAGTGCATTATTAGCATGTGGTGCATATTATAATGCTGTTGATTATACAGATATTGCAGGTGATTATATGGATATTTGGGATTCAACAGGAACGACAGTTTCATCGGAGAGTGGAGGAATAACATATGGTTCAACAACTATTGGCAATATTGGACCTGGATTTGTGGACTTTTGTGCTGGAAAGAATGTTTCTGTAACACAAAATACTGACTATAGTCCCAATTATAATTTTTTCACTAATTGCATTGATAGAGGAGATATAGCAGTTGTCCATTGTGGTATAATTAGCAGTGATACTGGAGAACGTGCGGGGCATTCAATGGCAGCAGAGGGATATGCAACTTTGCGAGCATATAATTCTGGAAATACAGTACATACATTGATGGTATTTGATGGATGGGGGGATACAGTACGTTATTTGAATTTTGATTTTGATAGTTGGACAGACATATCGGGGACTACATTTAATGGATAAGAAACGATTGATTTTGTTAATCATACTTTTGCTTGCAATAGTATTAATTGTGCTTGGCGTAAAAGGAAATGTTTTTAAGGAGAATCGTCAAAATATGGAGTTGCGTTCTAGTGGAGATGATAATTCTCATTGGTTTCATTTGAGTGGGGTTGTTGTAGAGAAAACTTTTGATACACTTTTAATAGAACTAAATGAGAAGGAAGAAAGTAGTCTATTTTTTGATACGACAAAAGTTAGTTTAGATTGTACTAAGTGTAAAGGTGATCTAGAACAAGTATCAGAAGGAAATGTTATTAAATTTTATTTTTTTAAGTATAATATTGATGGTGAAACGGTAAAAATTGAAAGAATAGTAAGATAAAAGTATAAGTAAGAGTTCTGCTATCAGAACATTATTATTAGTGAGGTAAAGGAACAAGGCGAAGCCGAGACGCCGTAGGGCAGTCCTTTACGGAACGGACACAGCCAATACCATCATGATACATAAGAGGACTTGAAAGGTCACAAACCTTGCAAGTCCTCTTGTTTATCTTATGGGTTACTTCTGTCGGATTGCATTTTCCGATAGACCGCTTCTTTCGTGGCTTCTCGGAAAAAGCTATCCTGTCTGGTATATGCCAGATGTTCATTCTGGATATAAGCGTCTGATTCGCAATCATATTCGTAAGGGATTACCTGTGTTGTTCCCTGTTTTTCATCAATTCCATAGATAATTACTTTGGAATCTCTCAATGCCAGTCCGAGTGTCAGAAAGCCGGAAGTGAAATAATTGTTGTTGTGTGGAGCGGTTATGCTTTTCAGTGCATGAAAGAAGTCTGCTACTTCCTCAGTCTGTCCATTCTCAAAAGCCGGAATGATATGTAAGGTGTTGTTTGCCTTATCTGCATATGCCCGGCAGACCAGAACGGAAGAATCCGCTTTTTGTATGATACCGTCAAAATAATCGCCGGAGTATGCAGTTGGCTGATAGAAAATGGCGGTTTCTTTTGTTGTAAGGTTATGATAAGTCAGAAAGCCGTTTACAAGCCGGACAATCTCGATATCATCCCCGTAGGTAAATCCGTTCTGCTCTAAAAGAGAATAGAAAGTTCTGGTAAATTCTTCCGGCAGTTCAATCCCCAGTTTTTCTGTGATAAGCATATCTACATATTCTTTAAATGAACCATACAGAAGTTCATTCAGCGTCATATTGCCCAACGTGGCAATCTGCTTCAAGCGTTTCTCATTGGGAAGATTCACACCCTTTTCCCAACTGTTTACAGAGCCTTTCGGGGCATTATCTATGATTTCCCCAAACTTCTGCATACTGTAACCGTATTTCTTGCGTATCTGTAAAATTCGTTTTCCTACTGCTTCTTTATTCACAAACATATGCACACCTCGTTTCTGTTTTCATCATAACACAAGATAAGGATAAATGTAAGGGTAAAATTATAATAAGTTATAAAAAGATATAGTTAAGCGTTTGAAATACAAAAATAAAAAGTAAGGGAAAAAGTAAAATAATTGTTGACAAGAAGAAAAAACAGGTCTATGATGAGGTTAAGAGGTAAGGAGAAAAGTAATGAAATAAATATAGACGTGGATATGAAAAGGACTTGTCACACTTACCAGACACTCATTCACCATGATTTCAAAAAAGGAGAAATGTAGCATGCAGATTACATTGAAAAAAGAACAGGTCAGAGAAGCGTTCGGGGAACTCCGTTACATGGGAGCAGACTACTGCTACAAGTATGATAAGGAAACCCGGAAGAAAACCGAGGAAGTGGAAGCATTGAAACTTCACCTCGGAAGCATGAAACTTGGAAACAGCGTAGATATCCGTCTGGAAGCAACAGAACTTCCAAAGGTAGAGCCTTACACAGTGGTAGAACTAGAAGAAGCGGTATATGCCCCTTATGTGCAGAGAGGAAACTTCCCGGTATTGGTGGACAGAATCTCCTGCAAGGGTATCCGTGTTGTTACCGGAAAAGGAAACGTGTAGAGACTGTTCCCGGAAATTCTCTGCGGACTGCTCCGTACAGCGTGAAAGGAGCAAAGGGAGTAGAGGAAGTTCCGGGAACGTGGCGAAAGCCACGGCATACTACGAAAGGCAGGGATGATGATAACAGAGGTAATGAAAATTTCAGAACCCCCCTATACTAACAGGGGGGTAACTCGTCAGAAAGAAGATTTGACAGCACTGATTGACTGGTGTCAGATTACTGTCAAAGGTGTAGACGTGTTCATAATCATAGAAGATATCTTGCGGATTCCACTGAGTTTTATGGAACTGCATGGTAAGGAAAAAGGAATTGCTGGACACGAACTGATAGCAAGATTTGACAATATCAAGATTCTGAAACCGACAGGAAATGCACAGTATGAGGGATTTCAGATTCTTATGAGTGGTTCGGGGTGCAGGAATTATGAAAATTTCCTTATGATGAATAAGGAAACATGGTTTGATTTTCTGGAAAGAGTTTGCAGATACCCGGTGAATTTTCCGAGGATAGACTTGGCAATCGACGATACAAAGCCTTATCTGTCTATCCCGGAATTGATTCGTCTGAAAAACGAGGGGCTGATATCTAGTCAGTTGCGTGATACAGCAGAGAATCGTTCTGATAGACTGAAAGAGGATGAAATAGAAGCGCAGGGAAAAACACTATATCTCGGCAGTAAACACAGTGATTTTCGGATTACATTCTATGAAAAGGGATATGAACAGGCAGAAAAGTTCGGAAAAGAACTCAACCCGGACTGGAACAGATATGAACTTCGATTCCGGCACAAAAAAGCGGTCAGATTAGTAGAAGAACTTCTGAAAGACAGGGATGTGGCACGGATTGCGTTGTCTGTATTAAACGAGAAAGTGCGGTTTTTACAGAAGCCGGAAAACAGCACGGTTACAAGAAAACGGCTTTATCCTACTTATCCCCCGTGGGAAGAATTCATGCAGGATGTAGGGAAGATAAAGTTGACCATGAATCCAGAGAAAAAGACACTGGAACGAACATGGCAGTGGCTGAACGTAGCAGTTTCGCCCTCTTTAAAGCTAATGGATAAAATCGGAAAACTGGATAACAGAGATTATATCCGCCAGCTAATAGAACGGGGGCAGATGAACGAAGAACAACAACGCATATATGAGGACTATAAAAAATCTTTCCTTTTGAGGGAAGAAGAAAGGAGAATCTTTGACAGAACATACACAGAACACGATACAGACAAAGAAAGCCCTTACAGTGAATGAAGCGTCAGAGTATACGGGAATTGGAAGAAATAATCTGCGAAAGCTGATTACATGGCAGAAGATTCCGGTCATAAGGATTGGAAATAAGATTCTTATACGCTCTGAGGTTTTAGACCAGTTTTTGAAGAAAAACGAAGGGCATAATCTGAAAAATAAATATGAAGTAATTGCAGTATAAACACAAATAAGCATATAATACTGTCAGACCAGTTCTGATAGTCCTTGCACGGAAAGGAGCGTGCAGATTGGGCAAGGACTTAAAAGGAAATCCATTACCGCCGGGAATTATGCAGAGAAAAAGCGGAATTTACAGAGGGCGGTTTTATTACAAAGGAGAAACGTATACAAAAGATAATGCGGACTTAAAAAAGTTAGTTCAAGAAATGGAAGATTTACGCTATGAAGTCAAGCATGGGTTGAAAGGAAAGGGCGATAATATCACTCTGGATACATGGTTTGATATCTGGCTGAATACCCATAAGAAGCGGACTATCAAGGAGAGTACACAAGTACGTTATGATGATTTTTACAGACGTTACATAAAGAAGCAGATAGGAAAACAACGTGTGGCAGATTTTAATCCGATTATTTTGGAACGTCTGCTTCAGAATATGGCAGATGATGATTACAGCACAAAGACTATACGGGATGTGTATAATATTCTCAATGCTATGTTCAAATATGCAGTGCATAACAGGATTCTTACATTCAACCCATGTGCAGGAGTGGAAGTTCCCAAAACAAAGACAAAACAGATACGGGTACTGACTGTGAAAGAACAACGGGAAGTATTGGAACACGCAAAGGAGAGAATACACGAGAATCTCATACAGGTAGCACTCGGAACGGGAATGCGTGGCGGAGAACTGCTTGGGCTTACATGGGATGATGTAGATTTTCGGAAACGGGAAATTTCTGTAAATAAAACGTTGGTGTATATCAAAGATAAGGAAACAAAGAAGTATGTATTCAAGTACCAGACACCAAAGACAAAGAACAGTATACGGACGATTCCCATGCAGGACAGTGTGTATAAGGCTTTAAAACGTCAGTGGATTCAGTTGAAAGAAATGCAGTTGTCAGCTAGTGAATGGCAACCATTAGAGGGATTTGAAAATCTTGTGTTTGTTGGAAAGAACGGAAAACCGATTACAGAACACACCTTTCAAGTGACGTTAGACTGGATAGAAAAATCTATCAATAAGGAACGAAAAAAGCAGGCAGAGAAAAACAAGACAGTGTTTATACCGATTCCGCATTTTTATCCACATGCACTTCGTCATACTTTTGCAACGCGTTGTTTTGAAGCCGGGATTGACGCAAAGGTAGTACAAGGATTCCTCGGACATTATTCCATAGCAATCACACTGGATTTGTATACGCACGTCACAGATGATAAAGCAAAATCGGAAATGGATAAATTACAGAATTTGTATAAGGAAATCATATAATCAGAACAAGAATAAGAAAGAGAATAGAAAAGGTGCAACATTTCTTTAGAAAATTATTTGACCGAGATTTGACCGAAGCGGATTTTGCAACAAGTACAGAACAGCGAAAACCCGCTAACCACAAGGGCTAACGGGCTTCGTTGTTTTATAGTTATCTAAAGGAATGAGATAAAGTACAGTACGAAGGTGGTTGTTATGAAAAAAATCAAGCGTTTTGCGGCTCTTATCTGTGCAATTCTTCTGTTCCTGATGTACGTCAGCACCCTGGTATTTGCATTTATCGACAAATCCAGATCATTAGGACTTCTGAAAGCATCTGTTGCCTGCACGATTCTTGTGCCGGTTATGAGTTACGCCTACATCCTGGTTTATCGTCTGATCCACAGGAATGATGACGACTTTCACAGTGAATATTAACATCTCATACATAAAGCTCTGCCATCATCCAGGCAGGGCTTTTTTCTTCGCTGAATCTGCCACCGAATCGTTTTTTCTCCTGTTCTCTGATCTTCTGTCTCTTATTTAGATATTCTTCCATGGAAATGACTTCCTGTGTGCTGATATTCTTCTCTTTCTGCATATCTTGTTACCTCCTGTCTACAGTTTTTTCGTCTGTCTGCCTTCTGGTATAAGCCTCATCCGGCATTTCCCCGACATCTTTAATATATGTTCTTATTTTCTGATTTATGACTTTTTTATGATGATACCAGGATCAAAAGGTCAGAAAGCCGATGCAAGCTTGCTTGCAAGAGGATTTTTGACCTCTTGACCCAACATCATTTTAAGAGTATAGCCATATTCTGTGACCTTACTATGGAGATTCTCTAAAAAAATCATAAGTTGTTTCTTAAGAAAATAAGTCGTTTCTTAAGGAAATATGATTGACAACACCACGTCAATTCACTAAACTAGACATAGTGAGTAGTAAGAAAGGAAGAACATCATGAACAATTTGCAGATACCGGAGAATTACCATTCTCCACTTACGATCCGCGAGACAGAAGTGGCAATCAAAGAAGTAAAAGACCACTTTGAACGCGCACTTGCCAAATCTCTGCATCTGACGCGTGTATCCGCTCCTCTTTTCGTCCGCCCGGAATCCGGACTGAACGATAACCTGAACGGAGTAGAACGCCCGGTTGCATTTGGCATCAAAGAACAGGAAGACCGCGAAGTTGAGATCGTCCACTCTCTTGCAAAATGGAAACGTTACGCCTTAAAGCGCTACGGCTTTCATTCAGGAGAAGGACTTTATACCGATATGAGCGCCATCCGTCGCGATGAAGATACCGACAATATCCATTCTATCTATGTTGACCAGTGGGACTGGGAAAAAGTAATTTCCAAAGAAGAACGCAACATGGAGACCTTGGAATACACAGTAGGAAAAGTATACAGTGCGCTCAAAGAAACCGAAGCATACATGGCACGCCGCTATAATTATATCGAAGAATTCCTTCCGGATGAGATCAGCTTCATCACATCCCAGGAACTGGAAACCATGTATCCGGATAAGACACCAAAAGAACGTGAATACCATTTTGCCAAAGCAAAAGGTGCTGTATTCATCAAACAGATTGGTAAGACTCTTGCATCCGGACAGCGTCACGACGGCCGTGCACCGGACTATGATGACTGGGAACTGAACGGTGACATCATCGTCTACTATCCGGTTCTCGATATCGCACTGGAGCTTTCTTCGATGGGTATCCGTGTAGATGAAGATGCTCTCCGCCGTCAGTTAAAAGAAGCCGGCTGTGAAGAACGCGCCGAGATGGATTTCCAGAAGGCATTATTAAAAGGAGAACTTCCGTACACAGTCGGAGGTGGAATCGGTCAGTCCCGAATCTGCATGTTCTATCTCCGCAAAGCCCACATCGGAGAAGTCCAGTCCTCCATCTGGCCTGACGACATCCTCGAAGAAGCTGCATCCCGCGGAGTATACTTACTGTAATATATAACCAACCGTTATCACAATTTGATAATTCGCCATGAAAATGAGGCAGGACTAAAAAAGTCCTGCCTCATTTTTAATTCCTATTTATTTCTGAAGATGATATCATGTCTTCCCGGTCCATTAGAAACCATTGTGATCGGATATCCGATCTCTTTCTCGATAAATTCGATGTAGTTTCTGCAGTTCTCCGGAAGATCTTCGTATTTCTTGATTCCTCTGATGTCGCATTTCCATCCCGGAAGTGTCTTGAGTACTGGTTTTGCTTTCTCAAGAAGATGTGTTGTCGGGAATTCTGTTGTAACTTCTCCGTCAATCTCGTATCCTACACATACCGGAATTTCATCCAGGTATCCAAGTACGTCAACAACAGTAAATGCTACATCTGTAGTTCCCTGCATACGGCATCCATATTTGGATGCTACACAGTCAAACCATCCCATACGTCTCGGCCGACCGGTTGTTGCGCCGAATTCTCCGCCGTCTCCACCGCGTCTTCTGAGTTCATCTGCTTCTTCGCCAAAGATCTCACTTACGAAGGCACCTGCTCCTACTGCACTTGAGTATGCTTTACATACTGTAACGATCTGTTTGATCTCATACGGCGGGATTCCGGCACCGATCGCACCGTAAGCTGCCAGTGTAGAAGAAGAAGTTACCATTGGGTAAATTCCATGATCCGGATCTTTTAATGTTCCAAGCTGTCCTTCAAGAAGAATTTCTTTACCTTCTTTAAGTGCTTCGTTAAGATACAGAGAAACGTTACATACATACGGTGCTACCATTTCTTTGTATTCCATCAGTTCATTATATAAATCATCAGGATTGATTAACGGTTTGTGATACAGATGTTCCAGCATGACATTCTTCTGTTCTGCTATACGGTTTACCTTATCTCTCAGCTCTGCTTCATCCTCGAAAAGCTCACTGATCTGGAAACCAATCTTTGCATACTTATCTGAATAGAACGGTGCAATACCAGACTTTGTAGATCCGAACGACTTGCCGCCCAGTCTCTCTTCCTCATATGCATCAAAATTCTTGTGATAAGACATCACCATCTGTGCACGGTCTGACACCAGAATCTTCGGCATCGGAACATCTCTGTCAATGATTGACTGGATTTCCTTGAAAAGAACCGGGATATCTACAGCGACACCATTGCCGATGATACTGGTTGTATGTCCGTAGAAAACTCCTGACGGTAATGTATGAAGAGCGAATTTGCCGTAATCATTGATAATTGTATGTCCGGCATTTGCTCCACCCTGGAAACGAATGATAATATCTGCTTTTTCGGCAAGCATATCTGTGATCTTACCTTTTCCTTCGTCTCCCCAGTTCGCACCTACTACTGCTTTAACCATAATAAATCCTCCTGCGTGTTCTTGGCTATCTGTGAAATACCTCCACAGTGTCATCCCTCTTTTCATCGGGATAACTCCTACTTATAAATATAATCAATGTCCCTTATAAAGACACCGATTGAATTATACTACATTTCAACTGAAAAGTACACTCTTATTTTCAGCCACTTCCCTAATTTTTCACGTTTTTTCTTATTTTTCTTCTTTCCGGATACACGACTACATCAGAGGAGCCACAAGTCTTAAAACCTGACCGTATATTTTCACAAATGTACTGCGGTTTTTCACTTCTGTCATCGTCACCTTCTGGCATTTTGCCAGTGTATCCTGGAAGTCCTTTTCAATATCACGCACAACCTGATTGCGGTAAATGAAAACGCCGCACTCAAAATGCAGATAAAGACTACGGTAATCCAGGTTGATACTTCCTACCGTCGCAGTATTATCATCCGATGTAAACACTTTCGCATGGACAAATCCAGGCGTGTACTCATAAATCTGTACCCCACCTGCGATCAGTTCTTCATAGTAGGTCTTTGCGAGGTAAAATGCATACGGCTTATCCGGAATATGTGGCATAATGATCTGCACTTCTATTCCACCTTTTGCAGCTCTTGTCAGCGCATCAATCATCTCATTGTCCAGGATCAGATACGGTGTCATAATATGCACATACTTCTTCGCATGATTCAGAATGTGGAAATACACTTCTTCTCCTACATTTTCATGATCGAACGGACTGTCTCCGTATGGGATGATATAACCATCTTTGCGGCTGAATCCCGGCTGCTTTTCTGTCAGATACTTTGCATAATCCTCCGGCTGTCTCTCCGTAATATTCCACATCTGCAGGAACATCATGGTAAAACTCTGCACGGCATCTCCTTCAATTTTGATTGCTGTGTCTTTCCAGTGTCCGAAACGGACTTTTTTGTTGATATATTCATCTGCCAGATTGACACCTCCGGTAAATGCAACCTTTCCGTCAACCACACAGATTTTCCGGTGATCCCGGTTATTCTGACTGGTAGAAAGGATGGGGACGATCGGTCCAAATTCCTTGCACTGGATTCCATATTCCCTGAGCTGCTTCGGATATTCATACGGCAGAAGGCTGATGCTGCAGGTTCCGTCATACATCAGACGTACTTCCACACCTTCCTTGACTTTCTTCCTCAAGACATTCAAAACCGAATCCCACACATATCCTTCCCCAATGATAAAGTATTCCATGAAAATAAACTTCTCTGCTTTATTCAGTTCCTCGATCAGCACCGGAAATTTATCATCTCCCAACGGAAAGTACTGCGCCTGTGAGTTCCCATAAGTCGGAAATCCCACCTGGTTATAAAGGAAATGTGACAAATTGGCGTTTGCAACCCTTCCACCTTTCATCGCATGGACGACATATTCATTCTGCTGCATATAAGGTTCAGTCTCCACTCGAAGCTTTTCCAGTCTGGCACCCAGATATTTGGTTCCGATCCCTGCTTTTGTAAACAGATAAAATCCAACTCCGACCACCGGGACAAGGAACACAAACAGGATCCACGTCATCTTAAACGCCGGATTCCCTTTTTCATTAAAAATATAAATCGCTGTGATAAAAGAAAGAAGCGATATCACTCCGTTCATATAGGTACTGTAATTTCCCAGATATGTAAAAGTGAGAACCATAATACCAATCTGAAGAAGAATCAGCAGAAGAATAATCGCGGTATGACTGTACACTGCACCAAATACTTTGGTCTTGGCACGTTCTTTGACTGACTTGCTGGTATCATGATATTTTGTAAATTCTCTCATTCGCGGTCTTCCTCTCTTTAGATACTATTCTATATCGTAACACAATTTTTATTCTTTCACAACATTCCAGCTCTTTATAATCATGCAACACTTCCTTATTTTTGTTGTTTTTCCGCCACTTTTATAAATATTTTACTTCCCCTTTTCAAGCAAAAGTATTACAATAAAATTATTCATGTATACTATATTTCATGACGAACTATCTCATCTGCCATATCTGACAGTCTGAGATTAAGAAAGGAGCAGCACATGGCTAAAAAATTTGGTAAAATCCTGCTCGGACTGACTGCCGCAGGCGCAGCTGGTGCCGGTGCATATTACTGGTTAAAGAACCGACATAATGAAGAACCGGAAGACGAGTTCGATGATGCTTTTGAAGATGACGATTTTGAACTGGATGATGATCTTGGCGAAGTGCCAGAGCGTGGTTACACAACTCTTACACCAGCTTCTGCAAAAGAAGAAACCTCTGAAGAGTCTGAAGAAAAAACTGACGATGCAGAAGCCGCTTCCCAGACACCGGAAACTGATTCCGAAGAATCCGATCCGGCTTCAGAAGAAGTTTAAGAAAGAACTTTTCTTACAGCTTATCATTTTCTGCATAAAACCAAAACCCGGAAGAATTTTTCATTCTTACCGGGTTTTTCATTGCCATTTCTTTTCAAAAACTGTCGACTGACACATTATTTGCAATTAAATTCTGATCAAGACTGCTTTCTTTATTTTGGCAGCTTGAATGAACTCTTCAGCGAAACGATTCTGTTAAATACCAGATGTTCCTTGGAAGAATCATGAGAATCCACGCAGAAATATCCCTGACGCACAAACTGGAAGCTTTCATATGCTTTTACATCTGCAAAGTTTGATTCTACAAAGATTTCTTTCTCTGTAAGAGAATTCGGATTCAGGTTCAGGGAACCATCTTCTTTATTATAAACACCTTTTTCTTCATCGATCAGGTTCTCATACAGTCTTACGGTTGCCGGAAGTGCTGTACTTGCCTCTACCCAGTGGATCGTTCCTTTTACTTTTCTTCCTGTGAATCCGGAACCACTCTTTGTCTCCGGATCATAAGTACAATGTACAACAGTTACATTACCGTCTTCATCCTTTTCAAATCCGGTACAGGTTACAAAGTAAGCATTCATCAGACGCACTTCATTGCCTGGGAACAGACGGAAATATTTCTTCGGAGGCTCTTCCATAAAGTCTTCTCTCTCAATATAAAGCTCTCTTCCAAACGGAAGCTGACGGCTTCCGAGTTCTTCATTCTCAAGATTATTCGGTGCATCCAGATATTCAATCTGTCCTTCCGGATAGTTATCGATCACAAGCTTGATCGGATCAAGGACTGCCATCATACGTGCTCTTTTAAGCTTCAGATCCTCGCGGATGCAGTACTCGAGCATTGCATAATCTACAGAGCTCTGTGCTTTGGAAACTCCACACAGGTCAACGAACATCTTGATAGATTCCGGTGTGAATCCACGGCGACGAAGTGCTGCGATGGAAACCAGTCTCGGATCATCCCATCCGTCTACGATCTTATCTTCTACAAGTTTCTTGATATAACGCTTTCCTGTAACTACGTTAGTCAGGTATAATTTTGCAAATTCGATCTGACGCGGTGGATTTGCAAATTCACATTCTCTTACTACCCAGTCATAAAGCGGTCTGTGGTCTTCAAATTCCAGTGTACAGATAGAATGTGTGATTCCTTCGATCGCATCCTCGATCGGATGTGCAAAGTCATACATCGGGTAGATGCACCACTTGTCACCGGTATTGTGATGTGTCATACGGGCTACACGGTAGAGGATCGGATCTCTCATGTTGATATTCGGTGATGCCATATCGATCTTCGCACGGAGAACCTTCTCTCCGTCTGCATACTTGCCTGCACGCATATTTTCAAAAAGCTCCAGGTTCTCTTCCACACTTCTGTCACGGTACGGGCTGTCTTTTCCCGGCTCTGTCAGCGTTCCCCGGTACTCACGGATCTGATCTGCTGTCAGGTCGCAGACATAAGCTTTACCTTTCTTGATCAACTTGATCGCATACTCATACATCTGATCAAAATAATCGGATGCAAAGTAAAGGTGATCTCCCCAGTCAGCACCCAGCCACTTGATGTCAGCTTTGATGGATTCTACGAACTCTGTCTTTTCTTTTGTCGGGTTTGTATCATCAAAACGCATATGGAATGTTCCATTATATTTCTGTGCAAGTCCATAGTTTAAAAGGATGGACTTTGCATGTCCGATGTGAAGATATCCGTTCGGTTCCGGTGGAAAACGGGTACATACATGATCGTATACGCCTTCTGCAAGATCTTTTTCAATTTCCTGTTCTATAAAATTCTTTGATACAGCTTCTTCTGCCATTGAAGTTCCTCCTCGCGTCTCTCTATTACTTCAAAATCTGCCGGTATGTGGCAGTCTTTTTCATGTCATGTATCTCAATCATTGCCCTGTAGACAACTTTTGATTCATGTTCTTTAGTTTATCACACTTTCTATACATGAACAAGTACAAAAAAAGCAGACATCGTAATCTCCAACCGGAAATACAACTCTGCTTCTTAAATAAGCTGCCTAGCGGAATCGAACCGCCGACCTCCGCCTTACCAAGGCGACGCTCTACCGACTGAGCCAAGGCAGCCTGCGCATTTTCGCGACTCATTTAATATAGCACATCACTGCTTTGCTTGTCAATATTTTTAATTTTTTATTTTTACTTTTTTTCAGACCGGCGTTTTTCTTCCAGAAGCCGACGTGCTTTGGTTTTGATCCGCTGCAGGGCATTGTCGATCGTCTTTGGACTTTTGTCCATAAATTCTGCGATCTTCAGATACTCCATTCCCTGCAGATGAAGATACAACACCTTTCGCTCCAGCTTACTTAATTTTTCTTTCAGCTCCTCTTCAAACGCATTCGTATACTCTTCTCCAAGGATCATCAGCTCCGGATTACTCTCTTTCCCCGCTTCGATCGTATCTACTATGGAAAGCCCGTTCTCCTCCGGATTGTCACTGGCAGATGCGTAAATCGACACATAGGAATTCAGCGGCAGATGTTTTTTCCGCTGTGAAGCCTTGATCGCCGTATACATCTGGCGTGACACACAAAGTCCGGCAAAACTTGAGAAGCTTGCACCTTCTTTCGGATCATAATCCTGCACCGCTTTAAAAAGACCGATCATCCCCTCCTGGATCAGATCGTCATTTTCTCCACCCCACAGATACATGGCACGCGCTTGTTTGCGTACCATGTCTTTGTATTTTTCCATCAGATAATCCGTGATCTCGGTCTTACCTTCCCGAAGCAGTTCGATCAGCTGCTCATCTGTCATTTTCCCCAGATCCATTTTCATTCTCCGTTTTTCCTAACTCATGCGCTGACGCACGATCTCATAAGCAAGGACACCTGCTGCCACAGACGCATTCAGGGAGTCAATATCTCCCTTCATCGGAATGGACGCCGTCATATCACAGGTTTCTTTTACCAGACGTCCGACACCTTCGCCTTCGTTTCCGATCACCAGACCAATTGGTCCTTTCAGATTCACGCGGTACATCACATCCCCATCCATATCTGCGCAGACGAACCAGAGTCCCTTCTCCTTCAGTTCTTCCATGGTTTTCACCAGATTGGTAACTTTTGCTACCGGTGTGTAATTCAGCGCACCTGCTGATGTCTTTGCAACGGTTGCAGTAAGACCTGCTGCGCGGTGCTTCGGAATGATCACACCATGCGCGCCCGCAAGATTGGCAGTACGGATGATCGCGCCGAGATTATGCGGATCCTCAATATTGTCCAGAAGGATCAGGAACGGATCTTCCCCTTTCTGTTTTGCAAGCTCCAGCATATCTTCCACCTGCGCATACTCGTAAGCCGCTGCCTGCGCAATGACACCCTGATGTCTTCCGGTCTCTGAAATCTGGTTCAGACGTTCTTTGGTTACAAAATTCAGGATCGTATCATGCTTTTTTGCTTCTCTTACGATACTTCTGATCGGTCCATCCTGACATCCGTCAAGAATATAGACCTTGTCAATCGGTTTTCCGGAGCGGAATGCTTCCATTACCGCATTTCTTCCCTCGATCTGCTGACTGTTCATTTTCTTTTCTTCCATTCTATTTCTCCTGATTCTTTTCTTCTTCACATTCGCTTAAATGGTCCAGACCAATCTTGACCAGATCTGCCATTCTCTTCCATTCTCTTTTCAGATAAAGCCATCCCATCAGCGCTTCAAATCCGGTCGCACGGCGGTAATCGGTCAGTGACTGGTTCTTTGCCGGAGACACCGATTTGGCATTTCTTCCTCTTCGGTAAACGGCATGCTCTTCTTCGGTAAGAAGTGGCTGCAGAACACGCATCATCTCAGACTGTGCCGATGCCTGCACCATGCTGCTTGTCTCCTGATGTAATTTTTTTACCTGTTTATTGCCTTCGCTGATCACCTTTGTCTTGATGATCAGATCATAAATGCTGTCCCCTATATAAGCCAGAGTAAGAGGTGAATAGCCTTCCGGCTCCACCTCTTTCATTTCAAGCACTTCTCTTATATAGTCAGCGATTTCAAATTCTACGCTTTTTTCCATTGTACTCCTTCTCTGGTATCCTTCAGGATAATTCCCTTTTCCAGAAGCTCGTCACGAATCGCATCGGCTCTTGCAAAATCTTTTGCTTTTCTTGCAGCCTGACGCTCTTCGATCAATTTTTCAATATCTGCATCCAGAAGCTCTTCCTTTTTATCCAGGATCAGTCCCAGGACATCACCCAGTTTTACGATTCTGTCAAGCAGGCTCTGGAGATATTCTTTTGAGCTTTCTGCGGTTGCAGTGGTATTTGCATATTTTACAAGGTCGAAGATTGCCGCAATCGCGTCTGCTGTGTTGAAATCATCATCCATTGCTTTTTCAAATTCTTCCACATATGCATCCGTCTTTGCAAATGCCTCTTTTTCTTCTACGCTCATTTCTTCTACAGTAGCTGCACCGAGAAGATGTTTCAGATTATCGGTTGCATTGATGATTCTTTCCAGACCATTCTTGGATGCTTCCATCAGCTCTGCGCTGAAGTTCAGCGGGCTTCTGTAATGTGCGCTCAGCATGAAGAAACGAAGCACCTGGAGGTCATACTGCTCGCTGATCTCTCTTACGGTACGGAAGTTTCCAAGTGATTTGGACATCTTGCGATTGTCAATGTTCAAGAATGCATTGTGCATCCAGTATCTTGCAAATTCTTTGCCGTTGGCAGCTTCACTCTGTGCGATCTCATTCTCATGATGTGGGAACACAAGATCTTCTCCACCAGCATGAATATCGATCTGTTCGCCAAGATATTTTCTTGACATGACAGAACACTCAATATGCCATCCCGGACGTCCGTCTGACCATGGTGATTTCCAGAAAGGCTCCCCTTCTTTTTTCGGTTTCCAGAGTACGAAATCCAGCGGATCTTCTTTTTCATCTTCTCCACTTACCAGAAGAGAACGTCCACCGGAACGGAGATCATCCAGATTCTTGTGGGATAATTTTCCATAGTCTTTGAATTTTCTTGTGCTAAAATAAACGGTTCCGTTCTTCTCATAAGCATAACCTTTTTCGATCAGCTCGGAAATCATCTCAACCATGCCGCAGATTTCTTCTGTTGCAAGCGGATGCTTGGTTGCAGGCTTTACATTCATTCCTGCCATATCTTTTTTGCACTCTGCGATATAGCGCTGTGAAACTTCCTGCGCGGATACCTGTTCTTCGATTGCCTTTTTGATGATCTTATCATCAACATCCGTGAAGTTCGATACATAATTGACATCGTATCCTTTGTATTCAAAATAACGGCGGACGGTATCAAATACGATCATCGGTCTTGCATTACCGATATGGATATAATTGTATACGGTTGGTCCGCAGACATACATTCTTACCTTTCCTTCTTCCAGAGGAACGAATTCTTCTTTCTTTTTCGTAAGTGTGTTAAATACTTTCATAAAGCTACTCCTTCTTTTTTCTATGCTTCCTCGATTATTTTTTCTTTCGCGAGTTTTTCTTTCAATGCTTTCAGTTCTTTCTTCAGACGGATATTGTCAGTCTGAAGCTGACGGATATCATTCAATACCGGATCTGGCAGATGGATCTGATCCAGGTCAGCGCTCGGAACTTTCTGGTCTCCCATGCGTACAATTCTTCCCGGGACACCGACAACGGTACAGTTCGGAGGTACTTCCTCGATAACAACAGATCCTGCTCCGATCTTGGAATTCTTTCCGATCGTAAAGGAACCGATGACCTTCGCACCGGCACTGACCATGACGTTGTCTTCCAGCGTTGGATGGCGCTTGCCCTGCTCTTTTCCTGTACCACCCAGGGTTACTCCCTGATACAGTGTAATATTATCGCCCAGGATTGCAGTCTCGCCGATGATAACGCCACTTCCATGGTCAATGAAAAGTCCTTTTCCAATGGTTGCTCCCGGATGGATCTCTATTCCTGTCTTTCTGACACCACGCTGTGACACCCACCGTGCCAGAAAATAGTGTTTTTTCAGATATAGCTTATGTGCGATCCTGTAATGAAGCATTACCTTAAAGCTTGGATACAGAAGTACTTCTATATCCGATTTGATTGCCGGATCTCGTTCTTTTACAACTTTGATTTCTTCTTTGATATAGGAAATAACTCCCATTTCATTCACCTCTGATTTGGAATTTCCTGTGAAATTAAAAAACTCCGTCTCACAAAGAGACGAAGTTTCCGCGGTTCCACTCTAAATTAAAAGCAGTTATCCTGCTTTTCTCTCACGGCCTGTAACGTCTGCCACACGTACCCGGCTACTTGTAAAATCTTCACTTTCACGTTCGCCCGGTCAACTCCCGAATGCACTTCATCATCCCTGCTCCCGGATCTGCTTTCAGCCGATGACAGATCCTCTCTGATAGAACTCTGAGGATAACTACTCTTTTCGTTCTCCGTCTTTTCAGTTTCATTCATATCTAGTACATATAGTATGCGATTTTTTCTTTTTTGTCAACCCGCTTATCAGACAATCTCGTTGATAAAAACAGGAGAAAACGGAATCAGTTTACTGATTTCTTTTTTAAATTCTGCTGAAAAGATCTCTTTTTCTTCCTCTTCAATCTCTTCCAGCTCTTTATAAGCAAATACGATCGATGTAAGCGCATCAATACTGATCTTCTGCACAGCATCATCTTTGCCGGTGTGTGCTGTCCTTGTCCGGACTACAAGATGTTCTTCATTGCCTTTTAGCATAAACAGACAGTTATTTTCCCGGATAACCGGATCGTAGAGAACAAACTCCAGATCCATCTCTTCTTTGCACACCATTGCAGACAGAAGACTTTCTACATTCAAAAGACGCGCCATGATCAAAGGTTTTTTCTTTTCTTCTTTTTGGAGGATGACTCCTGCCTTATCAAAAATATCTCCATATCCTTTCCCGATCAATGGTTCTCTTACTGCAAACCCGTCTTCTTCATCAAAAACAAGGATTCCTCGGATTTCCCCATCCTGCTCTGCGATCAGGATTCCGCCTTTTTCACTTTCCTGTTCCTTCAGAAGGCGCATATAATAAGCTGCATCCCGTTTGGTATATACCTGGATTTTCTGTTTTTCCAGAACTTCTTCCGCAAAATACCCCAGCTTTTTACAGTCTTTTTCCTCTGCCTTTCTGAGTTTCACGCCGGAATCGTTCTGTAATTCCACAATCTTCTGTATTGTCAGTTCTTCTCCGTCTGTTTCTTTTGCACTCCACACATCAGCTGCATAGATAAACCGGTAATTATGTGGATAGTAAATTTTCTCACTTGCGGGCATCAGGAAAAAGAATGGCATTTTTTGCTGATACAGATCTCTTGCTGTCTTGCTTAATAATTCCGCCATATAACCTCTGTGCCGGTAAAGAGGCTCTGTTGCAACTGCAACAATGTATCTGCTCTCTACTGCCTTTTTCCCCATCTGTATTACATAAGGATTCAGCTGCATCATCGCCCGGATATCGTGATCCGTCTCGATCACATAGATTTCATTATTCTTCGTCTTTTCTGTGTAATAATAGTCCAGAAATTCTTTCGTATCTTCTGTAAATACCTGTTCCCACAGTGTTCTTGTAAGCCCACGTTCTTCCGGCTTCAGTTTTTTCAGTATCTTCATTTTACTTTTTCGCCGTACCTTTCCATTCAGACTTGATCTACATCTGTCTTGCTGCACAACCTCCACAGCCTGCGCAGCCACCTGCAGGTGCTGCTACGTCTACACTGCTGAAATTAGTCAGCTTTTCAATTGCACAGATTGCCTGGGAAGAAATTCCTTCCCCACTTCCGGTAAATCCAAGACCTTCTTCCGTCGTTGCCTTGACATTTACCTGATCCGTTTCAATATGCAGCGCTTCTGCAATATTCTTTTCCATCTGCTCGATGTGCGGGCGCATCTTCGGTCTCTGCGCAATGATCGTCGCATCAATATTCTCAATTACATACATATGGTCATCCAGCAGCTTTCCTACATGCTCCAGAAGCTTAATACTGGAAATTCCTTTGTATGCAGGATCTGTATCCGGGAAATGCTTTCCGATATCTCCAAGTGATGCCGCTCCAAGCAGGGCATCCATGATCGCATGCAGAAGTACGTCTGCATCCGAATGTCCAAGAAGCCCCTTTTCGTATGGGATCTCCACCCCACCAAGAATCAGCTTTCTTCCTTCTGTTAGTTTATGAACATCATATCCCATTCCAACACGCATCTTCTACACTTCTCCTTCCTGTCTGGCATCTGCTTTTTTGTCGCTCTTTTCTTCCGGCACATCTTCCGCCTTTTTATCTTCTTTATCCGCCACAGTTTCCTTTTCTTCGTCTTTTACCACTTCTGTATCATCTTCTGCTTTCTTTTTCTCTTTTTCACCGTCTTCCGCTTTTTCTTCAGCGGCTGCTTCTTTCTTTTCCTCTTTATCTGCAGGCTTCTTTTCTTCTTCTGTATCAGCTCCTACATGAACGTCTACAACTTCTTTTCCTGAAGAAACCTTTTTTTCTGCTTCTTCTTCGTCATCTTTGTTTTCTTCTGCTCCTGCAGTTGTACCCTGAATTTCTGTCTTTGTCTCTTTTACGATTATTCTTATATTCCAGATAATCGTAGCCAGTCCAAACAGTGCAAAAAATATTCCGACCAGAATAAAAAGGATCTGGTTTTTCGGTTCCCCGGCAATTGTGTCCTGCACAAGTGATATGCCGGTATATACCAGATATGCGCCGATTGCAGCCATGATGATCTGCTTTGTCTTAGATGTCATATGAAAATTCCTCCGTTTTGTCGTAATCTAGGGATATTTTATCACATCTTGGGGGGATTGCATAGGTTTTGTTGGGAGGCAGGCGAAATGGTGAGAGGGTTCAGAGGGGACGCAGGAGGAGAAAAAATATCCCACCGGATTCCTTTGTCCAAACCATTCCGATAAGCCTCTGAGAGCGAAAATTGTGTCAGCAAAGGCTTCCACAATTTTTGAGTCTTATCTCCATTGGACAAACATGGAATCTGGTGGGATATTTTTTCTCCTCCTGCTGACTTTCTCCGAAAAGACGGCAGCGCTTGGAAGCGGCTGCCTGGGGAATGTTGTGTTTAAGTACCTATGCAATTGGGGATTTATCAATGGCTTTTGTGTGGGGAACTTTATTTGGAAATTTTGAGGTAATAGGCTACTTACCGTTTCGTAAACGCTGTAAAGGGGCATGATTCAAAGAATCACACCCCAAGCACTTGACTTAGAACCTATAAGCTATAACGCAAAAAGAAGCCCCACACAAGGACTCCTTCTTGTAGTAGCGGGAACTGGATTTGAACCAGCGACACCGCGGGTATGAACCGCGTGCTCTAGCCAACTGAGCTATCCCGCCATATGATATGTTTTTGTGCCAGCTCTTCAGAGCTGTGTGCATCGCACGAATTGCACTTCACATTTCGCGTTCAATGCTTTCGACTTAAAAAAACTTTCTCGCGAAATGGGACCAATAGGGCTCGAACCTATGACCCTCTGCTTGTAAGGCAGATGCTCTCCCAGCTGAGCTATGATCCCATATGTTCGTCTGTTTCACAACCGACTTCGTTATTATACAATCATCTTCTCACAAATGTCAACTGTTTTTTTCATTTTTTTGCTTTATTTTTTACAATTTCAAGAAGCTTTCATTCGATACCGTTGAATGGGCGGTCTCTGGAAAAAGAATCGTTTGGATTCTATTTTTGCGCAATGGAGAGGAGACTTAAAAATTGTGGAAGCCATTGCTGACACAATTTTCGCCCCAAAAGGCTCCTCGGAATGGTTTGCGCAACTTGAATCCAAACGATTCTTTTTCCAGAGACCGCCAACACAACCTGTATCATTCAACGTTTTTGCACAAATCAAAAAATCTCCGGATTTCTCCGAAGATTTTCTGATTATATTTTACATAGAGGATATGTCTTATACAATTCCCTGAGCCTGCATTGCATCTACAACTTTTTCAAATCCGGCAATGTTAGCACCTACTACATAGTTTCCTTCTGCTCCGTAACGTTTTGCTGCGTCTGCTGCGTTATGGCAGATATTTACCATGATGTTCTGAAGTTTTGCATCAACTTCTTCGAATGTCCAGCTGAGACGTTCGCTGTTCTGTGACATCTCAAGTGCTGATGTAGCAACACCACCTGCATTAGAAGCTTTACCAGGTGCGAATAATACACCGTTCTCCTGCAGATACTGTGTAGCTTCCAGTGTGGTAGGCATGTTAGCTCCTTCTGCTACTGCGATGCATCCGTTTGCAACAAGCTGTTTTGCATCTTCAAGATGAAGTTCGTTCTGTGTTGCGCAAGGAAGAGCGATATCAACTTTTACTGACCATACGCCGCGTCCTTCATGATATTCTGAATTCGGACGGTAGTTCTTGTATTCTGTAAGTCTTGCTCTCTTCACTTCTTTGATTTCTTTCAGAGCTGCAACATCGATTCCTTCCGGATCATATACCCATCCTGTAGAGTCGCTGCATGTTACAACTTTTGCACCCATCTGCTGTGCTTTTTCGATTGCGTAGATTGCAACGTTACCTGCTCCGGAAACTGCAACTGTCTTGCCAGCAATGTCTTTTCCTGCAAGTTTGAGCATCTCGCGTGTGAAATACAGAAGTCCGTATCCTGTTGCTTCTGTACGTGCAAGGGATCCGCCGTAGCTGAGTCCTTTACCTGTCAGAACACCTTCTGATAATCCACGGATTCTCTTGTACTGTCCGTACATGTATCCGATCTCTCTTGCACCTGTTCCGATATCTCCGGCCGGTACGTCTGTGTCTGCTCCAATATATTTGCAAAGCTCTGTCATAAAGCTCTGGCAGAATGCCATAACTTCACGATCTGATTTTCCTTTCGGATCGAAATCGGATCCACCTTTACCTCCACCGATCGGAAGACCTGTCAGAGAGTTTTTGAAGATCTGTTCAAATCCAAGGAATTTGATAATTCCGATATTTACTGAAGGATGAAGACGTAATCCTCCTTTATATGGTCCAATTGCACTGTTAAACTGTACACGGTATCCTGTATTGACCTGAACCTGACCTTTATCATCTACCCAAGGTACGCGGAATTTGATCTGTCTTTCCGGCTCAACAAGTCTTTCAAGAAGAGCGTCTCTTCTGTATTCTTCTTCATGAGCTTCTACAACTGCACGAAGAGATTCCAGAACCTCTTTTACTGCCTGATGAAATTCTGGTTCATCTGGGTTTTTCTTTACTACAAGTTCAATTACTTCATCAACATAAGACATACTACTCAATACCTCCTAAATGTTCTTTTACAAAAAATGTGTGATTCCACATTTCTCTTTCAAAAAAATAAAGGGGCAAACAAATGTCTGCCCCTCCGGAACACCTTTGTTCTTTAACAGAGTAAAGCATTCAGGCGCCCGTGTCAAGATTTTTTTACATATTTTTTAAATTTTATGAATTTCCACCACATTTTTTTTTCAAATACAGTTGATTTTCATTTTTTTTCTTGATACTTCTTCTCTTTTTTGCAAGTTCGTGTCGACAATCTTGCATTTTTCGTCTCATTCAAAGCATTTTATGCCCGATTTCCCGTCTTATTTGAAGTATTTCACACCAGATTCAAAGATCTTCATATCCTGCTCACCATAAATATTGATTGCCACGGAATCTGCACGACGCTCTGAATGTGCCATCTTACCAAGCACACGGCCATCCGGACTTGTGATACCTTCAATTGCGCGATAAGAGCCGTTGACGTTCCATTCTTCATCCATAGATACATTTCCGTCAAGGTCACAGTACTGTGTTGCAACCTGTCCGTTTGCAAAGAGCTTGTCAAGCCATTCTTCGCTTGCAACGAAACGTCCTTCTCCGTGGGATGCCGGGTTGGTGTAGACTCCGCCAAGCTCTGCTCCCTGAAGCCATGGTGACTTGTTGGTGACAACCTTTGTGTAAACCATCTTGGAAATATGGCGTCCGATGGTATTGTAGGTCAGTGTCGGAGAATCCGGTGTCTGTCCCACAACTTCTCCGTAAGGAACCAGGCCAAGTTTTACCAGTGTCTGGAATCCGTTACAGATACCAAGCACAAGGCCGTCTCTCTCATTCAGGAGCTTCTCTACCGCTTCTTTGAGTTTTGCATTCTGGAATGCAGTTGCAAAGAATTTTGCAGAACCATCCGGTTCGTCACCGGCTGAGAATCCACCCGGGAACATGATAATCTGGGATTTTGCAATTTCTTTTTCAAATGTATTCACAGAATCTACGATATCTGCTGCATCCATGTTACGGAATACTTTTGTGATGACCTTTGCACCTGCTCTTTCAAATGCTTTTGCACTGTCATACTCGCAGTTTGTTCCTGGAAATACCGGGATAAATACAGTCGGCTGTGCAATCTTGTGTCCGCAGATCACAATGTCTTTTGTATCGTAAAGCGGAGATTCTACCTTTTCGTCAGAAGTTTCGTCAGATACTGTACGGAATACCTGTTCCAGAGTTCCTGTCCATGCATCTTCTGCTTCCTTCAGTGTGATTTCTGTATCTCCAAATGCAAATTTCGCATCATCTGTCACTTCACCGATCACAGTGTAAGAGATGGAGAGTTCTCCTACCTTGTCTGCCGGAACTTCTGCTACGATATCACCGAATGCAGGTGCAAAAAGTTCTCTTGCATCCATGCTGTGTTCGATCTTCACACCCATTCCGTTACCGAATGCCATCTTGCTGACAGCTGCGATCACTCCATGGCGGTCAAGTGCGTAAGCAGATACGATCTTTCCGTTGTGGATATCATCAGCGAACTTACCGTACTGATCCATTACCTGTTCATATACCGGCAGCTCGTATTCATCTTTTTCAATCTTCATCCATACAAGCTTATTACCTGCTTTTTTCAGTTCCGGAGTAATGATATCTCCTTCTTTGGCAATATCAACTGCAAAGGATACCAGTGTCGGCGGTACATCGATATGTTCAAATGTTCCGGACATACTGTCCTTTCCTCCGATTGACGGAAGTCCATAAGCGATCTGTGCCTTATATGCACCAAGCAGTGCTGCAAATGGCTGACTCCATCTTTCTGGATCCTCTGTCATTCTGCGGAAATATTCCTGGAATGTAAAACGGATCTTGCTGTAATCTCCACCGCAAGCTACGATCTTAGCCATAGACTCTGTGACAGCATAGACAGCTCCGTGATACGGGCTCCAGCTTGACAGATACGGATCAAATCCATAACTCATCATCGTAACGGTATCGCATTTACCATGCATAACCGGAAGCTTTGCAACCATGCTCTGTGTCTCTGTCATCTGGTATTTTCCACCGTGAGGCATGAAGACCGAGCCTGCTCCGATGGATCCGTCGAACATCTCAACCAGACCTTTCTGCGAGCATACATTCAGGTCTTTCAGAGTATCCAACCATTTTTCTTTTACATTGCCAACCTCAACCTGTTTCTTAAGGATGGTATCTTCTCTTGAAGGAATATCAACTTTAACCGTTGTCTCCTGGTGTGCACCGTTGGTGTTCAGGAAGGCACGGGAAATATTTACGATCTCTTTTCCTCTCCATGAAAGGACAAGTCTCGGATCTTCGGTAACAACCGCAACCTTTACTGCCTCCAGGTTCTCTTCTTTTGCATAGCCAAGGAATTCATCTACATCCTTCGGATCTACCACAACAGCCATACGCTCCTGGGATTCAGAAATCGCAATCTCTGTTCCGTCAAGACCTGCATATTTTTTCGGTACTTTGTCCAGATTGATCTGAAGACCATCTGCAAGCTCTCCGATTGCAACAGATACTCCGCCTGCTCCGAAGTCATTACACTTCTTGATCAGCTTGCTGACTTCTTCTCTGCGGAACATTCTCTGGATCTTACGTTCGGTCGGCGCATTACCCTTCTGAACCTCAGCTCCACATGTTTCGATGGATTCTTCGGTGTGAACTTTGGAAGAACCGGTTGCTCCACCACAGCCGTCACGTCCGGTACGTCCGCCAAGAAGAATGATGATATCTCCCGGATCCGAATTTTCACGGATAACTGCACGTCTCGGAGCAGCACCCATAACCGCACCGATCTCCATTCTCTTTGCTACATAATCCGGATGATAAATCTCTTTTACCAGTCCGGTTGCAAGTCCGATCTGGTTACCATATGAGCTGTATCCATGTGCTGCACTACGCACCAGTTTCTTCTGTGGCAGTTTTCCTTTCATCGTCTCTTTTACAGATACGGTCGGATCTGCTGCACCGGTTACACGCATTGCCTGGTATACATAAGTACGTCCTGACAGCGGGTCACGGATTGCTCCGCCAAGGCAGGTAGCCGCACCACCAAATGGTTCGATCTCGGTCGGATGGTTGTGTGTCTCGTTCTTGAAGTTGACAAGCCACTCTTCTTCCACGCCATCTACTTCAACCGGGACAACGATACTGCAGGCATTGATCTCATCGGATTCTTCCTGATCCTGAAGTTTGCCTTCTTTTTTCAGCTTCCGCATTGCCATCAGTGCAAGATCCATCAGGCATACGAATTTGTCTTCGCGTCCTTTAAAAATCTCACTGTGTGTCTGAAGGTATTCTTTATATGTGTCTTCCATCGGCTTTCTGTAATCACCATCACCGAAGGATACTTCTGTAAGTTCTGTTGAGAATGTGGTATGACGGCAGTGGTCAGACCAGTAGGTATCCAGAACACGGATTTCTGTCATAGATGGATCTCTGTGTTCTTCCCCTTTGAAATAATTCTGGATGTGCTGGAAATCCTTGAATGTCATGGCAAGTCCAAGGGAACTGTATAATTCCTTCAGTTCAGCTTCCGGCATATCTTTGAATCCGTCAAAGATCTTTACATCGGCAGGTTCATCAAATTTTGTAACCAGTGTCTCCGGTTTCTCAAGTCCTGTTTCTCTGGAATCCACCGGGTTGATGCAGTGTGCCTTGATAGCTTCCATCTCTTCTTCGCTGATCTCGCCTTCGATCACATAAGTGGTCGCTGTCTTGATAACCGGCAGTTCATCCTCTTTGATAAACTGTACACACTGAACAGCAGAGTCTGCTCTCTGGTCAAACTGTCCAGGAAGAAATTCTACAGAAAAAATGTGGTCACTTTCTTCGTGCGGGAAGTCCTCTCTGTAAAGCACATCTACCGGCGGTTCTGCAAACACACCGTTGCATGCCCTCTCAAATGTTGAATCGGAAAGATTCTCCACATCGTAGCGGATCAGTACACGTACATTCTTCACCGTCTTAATTCCAAGATAGCTTTTCACCTCATGGCGAAGCTCTTTAGCCTGTACTGCAAATTCTGGTTTTTTCTCCACATATACACGTTTTACGCCCATAATTTCCTCCATTAGCTTTGGTAGTAATATTGAAACCGCATGCCTTGATCCGGCATAACGGCAGTTTCCTCGATTTTTATTTTACCACATCATCTTTTATAAGTACAATAAATATAACTAAATCTTTTTATAAGTATATCTAATCGTTACTGTTCACTCCCGTGAACCGCATCTCTTATTTATCTTCTTCTGGACAATACTGCATACAAGAGACACGATCAAAAACGCTGCAAAAATACCTCCGATCCGCATCACCATATCATAGAAAAAGCCCTCCGGAAGCATCCGGATCATATAGTCTTCTGCCGGATCAAGGATCCATAAGTTATTGCTAAAGAAAATATGATGAAAGATCACGAAATATTTGTTAAAGTCTCTTGAGAACAGAAATCCTGCCACCGCGGTAAGTGCCAGAAATACCGCCAGCACCCGCTGATACATCTGCGGGATCAGCCTCCGCCAGTCTGCTTTCATCAGCACAAGTGCCGCCATTGAAAAAAGCAGTACAAGGATCGCTCCCCTCCGGATTGCAAGTCCGCCAAGAAAAAGCCCCTGCACATCTGACATATGAAGCCGGTCCTTCTCATTGAAAAAATCCTGTATATTTCCTTCCACTTCCGTCTCAATACTCAGTTTCTTCTCGTTGCCCCGCAAATAAGACATCATGAATTTTGTCACCTTCATAATATCCGGCATCTCCATATAAAGTTCATCCGCTACCTTATATTTTTCGTATTCTTTTTCATAAAAATTCCAGTCTCCGTATGCACCGATTTCAAAACTGCTGATCAGCAGGATCACGATCAGTGAAATACTCGGTAAAATCGCCAGGATTTTATGCAGCCATTTCTTTTTTGCCATCCTTTTCCTCCTTCTCTTTTTTGTTTATAGTTTAGCAATCCTGTCTTCATTTGTCAAAAATGGTTTTCTCTTGAAATTTCATTTTTTATCACTTATAATACTAATAGGTTTTATAAGGAGGACTAATAATGGATATCAACTATGAATTATATAAAGTATTTTATTATGTTGCAGACACGCTCAGCTTTTCTGAGGCTTCCAAGCAGCTCTTTATTTCACAGTCCGCTGTCAGCCAGTCCATTAAAGCACTGGAAAAGAAACTGGATCAGGTTCTTTTCATCCGAAGCACAAAAAAAGTACAGCTCACCCCGGAAGGCGAGATCCTTCTGCGCCATATTGAACCGGCGATCAACCTGATCAAGCGCGGGGAATCCCAGATCATGGAAACAGCCTCTACCGGCGGTCAGATCCGCATCGGTGCCAGCGACACCATCTGCCGCTATTTTCTAGTTCCTTATCTGGAACGCTTCCACAAGGCTTTCCCTAACGCACATATAAAAGTGACCAATGCCACTTCGATCAAGTGTACCGAACTTCTGGAGAACGGTCAGGTAGATCTCATTGTCGCTAACTATCCGAACGTTTACCTTGGCAGCCTTGCCTCCTTCCGCAAGATCCGTGATTTTCACGATGTCTTTATCGCAAACCAGTCCTTCGCGGAACTGCAGGGGAAAAAGCTTTCCCTCAAAGAACTGCAGCGTTATCCGATCATCATGCTGGACAAAAAAAGTACCACCAGTGAATTTCTGCATTCTCTCTTCCAGCAGCATCAGCTGGATCTGGTCCCGGAAATCGAGCTGAGCAGTAATGATCTTCTGATCGATCTCGCACGGATCGGACTTGGCATCGCTTTTATTCCGGACTACTGTGTACCAAAGAACTCCGACCAGCTCTTTGTCGTCCAGACCGAAGAACAGCTGCCAAAGCGTCAGCTGGTTGCCGCATGGAACGGACATGTTCCTGTTTCCCGCGCGACACAGGCATTTCTGGATTACTTTAATGCATAAGAAGTTTCTTAATTATCCGTCTGTTTTTCCCAGAACAGACGGATTTTTTCTTCCACAAAATCTAACCGGCATCTTTCACAGTCTGCCCATTCTTTCGGGAAAATCTCTTCCCCCTTCTCCCTCTGGAAACGTTCATCCAGAAGAAGGATCACTCCACGGTCATCCTCTGTGCGGATCACCCTTCCTGCCGCCTGCAAAACCTTGTTCATCCCCGGATACCGGTAGGCATAGTCAAACCCGGAAAGTCCCTTCTGGTCAAAATAGCTTTTCAGGATTTCCCGCTCATTGCACACCTGCGGCAGACCTGTTCCGATGATCAGTGTCCCGATCAGCTTCTCATTTGTCAGATCGATTCCTTCTGAAAAAATCCCGCCAAGAACTCCAAAACCGATCAGACTTTTCTCTCTTCCCATTTCAAATGCACGCAGGAAATTTTCCCGTTCTCCTTCATCCATGTGCTGCTGCTGAATAACCAGTTCCATCTCTTCTTCATCTGACGCAAGAAGCTGTGTAAATTCCTGATACACATCTTCCATAAACCGGTAAGATGGGAAAAAGATCAGATAATTTCCCATTTTTGCTTTCACTACCCGAAAAATGTATGCCGCATATCGTTGATACATTTCCCTGGAACGCATGGTGTAACGGGTACTCACATCCACACCATTCATAAGCAGTCTCTTCTTCGTATCAAACGAAGAATCAATGTAGACCGCATAGTTGTCTTTTTCCGTACTCAGAAGTCTTTTATAATACCGGATTGGCAGAAGTGTTGCCGAAAAGAATACTGCACTGTTCCCCTTATCCAGACATTTCTGCAGATTTGCCGCCGGATTAACGCAAAACAGCTTCAGGACAAATCTTCCATCCTCCCGATACTCCGTATAAACCACATAGTTCTCATCCAGCCCATCATAAATATTCAGAAAAGACCTCACCTGAAAATAAAAATCCAATACGTTTTCCCGGACTTCTTTATCCACACATTCCTCCAGATACCGGTCCGCCTCAGACAGTACATTCATAAGCTGGATTCCAAGATGCGAAATATTGTCCAGCACCTTATAGTTTTCACACTCTTTTTTCATCGCCAGAAGGATCTTATTGCATGCCTCCAGTCTTTTTGCAAACCACGGTGCTTCTCCCTTTACCAGTTTCTTCACCGCAAGAAAGTCCTCCTTGCATAGCTCCGCACTGTACATCTGCCGTCCACGTTCTACCAGATTGTGTGCCTCATCGATCAGAAACAGATATCCTCCAGCGCCACCTTCTGCAAAGAAACGCTTGAGCCTGGCATCCGGGTCAAACACATAATTATAATCGCAGATCACACCATCCCCCCAGGTCGACACATCCAGTGCCATTTCAAACGGACAGACCTTATGCTTTCTTGCCTGCGCTTCCAACACTTCCCGGCTCATCACATCTTCCTGCATCAAAAGCTCATAGACCGCATCATTTACCCGGTCAAAATGCCCTTTGGCATATGGGCAGTCATCCGGATTGCAGCTTGTCTCCTCACAGAAACAGATTTTTTCTTTTGCCGTTAAAGTGATCACCTTGAACTTCAGATTCTGTTCCCGCAAGGTTTCGAATGCCTGCTCCGCCACCGTCCGGGTGATTGTTTTTGCCGTCAGATAAAAAATCTTCTCACCCAGTTCTTCTCCGACCGCTTTCACAGCCGGAAATACCGTTGAAATTGTCTTCCCCACTCCGGTTGGTGCCTGGATGAACAACTTTTTCTTCCGAAGAATCGTCCGGTAAACAGATACCGCAAGATCTCTCTGCCCTTTACGATATGGAAACGGAAATTCAATCCCTTTAATAGATGCATTTCTTGCCTTTCTCCATTCAATCTGGAACTTTGCCCATTTTTCATACTGTCGGATCACTTCATCGAACCAGGCTTTCAGTTCATTACTCTGATAAGAATACTGAAACCTTTTCACCTCTTCCGTCTCCATCTGGCAATAGGTCATCTGTACCCCGATCTCATCCAGCCCTTCCTGTTCTGCTACCATGCTGGCATAACATTTTGCCTGTGCCAGATGAATGCCTGCCGGCTCCTGCACCCGGTCAAGTTCCCGCAGAACACCCTTGATCTCATCCACCATGACCTGCTCTTTTGTATGAATCAGTCCGTCGGCGCGTCCTTCTATTTTCAAAGTAAACCCATCACAGGCGATCTCTGTCTTAAGAGGTACCTCCGCCTGATAATCCGATCCCATCTGTCTCTGGATCTTCCGGTGGATCCGGCTTCCCATCTGCATATTCTCCGGATCTGGTCCGCCTCCTGTTCGATTGTCAATATCCCCTTCTCTTAAAATAAACTCCACAAGGTTTCGCACCGAAATCCGGATCACCGGGAGATTCTCGTCCATGTTCTTTCTGCCTCCGCTTTTTTACTACCTGTTATCATACCATAAACGCATGTTCTTTGCCAATTGTATCCGTCCTGTCAAGATATGGTCTCTCACATTTTCCATGCCTCTATAGCTAAAAAGCCCCGGCGATCATCATCTCGCCGGAGCTTTCTTCTTAATTGAACTTGTCAATGATATTTTTAAGATACTGGTTGTCTGCCTCATAGAACTTCTCCTGTTCTACGATCTCGGCAAGCTTCGGATCGATCGGCATCTTTCCGAGTACTTCTACCCCAAGTTTTTCTGCAATCTCGTCAATGTGGCTTTCCCCAAATACAGATATCTTCTTTCCACAGTCCGGGCATTCCAGATAACTGTAGTTTTCCACCAGTCCGAGAACCGGTATGTTCATCTTCTTTGCCATATTGTAAGCTTTCTCTACGATCATCTGTACCAGATCCTGCGGAGAAGTCACGATCACAACGCCGTCTACCGGAAGTGACTGGAATACCGTAAGAGGAACATCCCCTGTTCCCGGCGGCATATCAACAAATAAGAAATCCAGATCTCCCCACATTACATCTGTCCAGAACTGGGTTACTACTCCTGCGATCACCGGCCCTCTCCAGATGACAGGATCTGATTCGTGTTCCAGAAGCAGATTGACCGACATGATCTTCGTGCCGTCTTTTGCAACGCACGGAAACATTCCCGCCTCGCTTCCGACTGCACTTCCATGCACTCCATACATCTTCGGGATAGATGGTCCTGTGATATCCGCATCCAGAATACCAACTGCATATCCCTGCTGTACCATCATACGTGCAAGAGATGCTGTCACCATTGATTTGCCGACTCCACCTTTACCGCTGACTACTCCAATTACTTTTTTTACCTGTGAATACGGATTTGCCGGTGCTTTCAGATCTTTCTTCGCACTGCTGCATGAACCCGCATGCGCACAGGAAGAACATGATTCCGGCGAACATCCGCTGCTTTGTTCTTCTGCCATAACGCCAAACCTCCTACTTTTTCAGGATATCTCTCTATCCTATTCTTCTACTGCTGCGATCACTTCAATTTCGCAAAGAAGGTTCTTTGGAAGTGTCTTAACAGCAACACAGCTTCTGGCTGGTTTTGATGTGAAATATTTCGCATAAACTTCGTTAAATGCGGCAAAATCTCCCATATCAGCAAGGAAACAGGTTGTCTTTAATACTTTGTCAAAAGAAGTTCCCGCTTCTTCAAGGATTGCTCCGATGTTCTTGCATACCTGATCAGCCTGTCCTTCAATGGTATCAGCTTCTACAGTATCTGTAGCCGGATTGATCGCAATCTGTCCTGCCGAATAAAGGATTCCCCCATGTACATATCCCTGGGAATATGGTCCAAGTGCTTTTGGTGCTTTCTCTGTTGATACTAATCTCATGTTGTAAATCTCCTTTTCAAATATATTCTTTCTCTAGCATATCACATCTGCCTCAAAATTCCAAATTTATTTTCGCATACAATGTTATGCCAGCTCTGCTTTTTCTCTCGTCACATTCTGAATCCATTTGTAGCTTCGGTAGCGCATGACTGTGATCGGTACTTTGATCACCTCATCACTCATCAAAAGGATATAAACAACCTGCACCGGCGCATGAAAGACAAAGGCAGCGATCATCCCCAGCAGAATAGAGCATCCCCACATGGTAGACACATCCAGGATCAGGCCAAACCTGGTATCTCCTCCTGCCCGGAATACCCCCACTACAAGTGTCGTATTGATCGCCTGACAGAGTGTAAAGTAAGACATAACAAAAAACATAAAAGAAAGATACCCCTGCGCTTCCTGTGAGAGTGTCATCACATGATTTGCTATCGGAGCAGCTATCAGAATGATGCCGCCTCCTACCGCACCGGTAATAATACTCAGCCACAAAAATCTTTTTCCATACTCTTTTGCCAGATGAAACTCTTTTGCACCGATGGTCTTACCAAGATAAATGGCAGTCGCATTGGATACACCAAAGGCTACCACCGTTGCCAGCTGTCTTGCAACCTGAGCAACAGAATTTGCTGCCACCGCAGCACTTCCCAGATGACCGATCACTGCTGTGTTGGCTGTGGAACCCAGTCCCCACATCATTTCATTCAAGATCACCGGACTCGCATAAATCAGAAAGTCTTTTAGAAGCAGCTTGTCGATCTTACGCATATAGACCGGGTGAAATCTAACGTCATGATTTTTTACTTTTGCATACCAGATCACAATGATAAGTTCTACGATCCTTGCTGTCAGAGTTCCGATTGCCGCACCCATAATTCCCATCTTCGGTAAACCAAATAAACCAAAAATAAGAAGCGCATTTACCAGGACATTACAAACCAGTGATGCACTGTAGACGACCGTTGCGATCACAACCTGCTCAATACTCCGCATAATGTAAAGATAGACCTGCGTTGCCGCCATCAGGACATAGGAAAGTGCCACGATCCGCAAATATTTCACACCTTCTGCGATCACAGCCGGGTCACTGGTGTAGATTCGAAGCAGTACTTCCGGGATGATTTCTGCAACAATGGTAAAAAGAGCTGCACAGCTGACACCGATAGTCATTCCCATTCCAAGGATTTTTTCAATCGTCTGTGTATCTTTCTTTCCCCAGTACTGTGCGGTCAAAACCGTTGCACCCGATGTTGTACCAAAAAGGACCAGTGTCATGACAAACTGTATCTGCCCTGCAAGGGATGCACCTGAAAGAACTTTTTCACTGACTCTTCCAAGCATCAGCACATCCGCCGCCGTCACTCCTACGTTGATCAGATTCTGAAGTGCCATAGGGATTACAAGTGCGAACACTTGTCTGTAAAATTTTTTCTTATTTATCTCCATCTTATTTTCCTGCTGCTTTCCGGAAAATCTGGTATACATCTTCGGCAGTAAGTTCTTTAATCTTTGAAAGTTTTACAGTATCATTTAATGTCGCCGCCATAGCAAGTTCCCGCAGATCTTCCTCTGATACTTCTCCGATCTCCAGTTCCTTTAAATTTGTCGGCATATGAATTTCACGGAAATATTCTACCGTTCGGCAAATTCCCTCTTTTGCGGCTTTCGCTGCATCTTCTTCCTCTACGCCCCATACTTTTTTTGCGTAATGTGCAAATCTTTCTTCATCGTTTTTATAGACATATTCCGCCCAGGATCCCCAGACAGCGGAAAGGGTTGCACCATGCGCCTTATCATATTTTGCACCAAGTGCATGTCCGAGTTTATGTACAGAAAAATCTTTTGCTCTTCCGAGACCTGTCAGACCATTATGGGAAAGGCTTCCTGCCCACATGATTTCACTCATGGCATCGTAGTCTGTCGGATTCTCCAGACCTTTCTTTCCATTTTCAATCACAACCCGCAGAAGTCCCTCTGCAATCTCATCTGTCATCTGATTTCTCGTATTTGGAATAAAATATCGCTCCAGTGTATGCATCATGATATCCACGATTCCGCATGCAATCTGGTATTTTGGAAGCGTATAGGTAAGAACCGGATTCATGATCGCAAACTTCGGGCGGTTCAGACCGGTGCTGATTCCTCCCTTTTTCCCTGTTTCTTCGTTTGTCAGAACTGCGGAATCGCTGGTTTCACTTCCTGCTGCCGCAATCGTAAGTACGCATCCTACCGGTGTCGATCTGGTAAGTGTGATTTCACCACCCCAGATCTCTTCCAGAGACCAGTCCGGGTTTGCCACACCATGCGCGATTGCCTTTGCTGTATCAATAGAACTTCCACCGCCTACTGCAAGAAGAAAATCCGCACCGAATTCAATTGCTTTCTCAACGCCTTCCTGTGCATATGCCATCCGTGGATTTGGCTTTACTCCGCCAAATTCCGCATAAGCAAGTCCTTCTTTTTCCAGTGCTTCTTCTACCTGCGCAAGAAGTCCGCTTTTCTTTACGCTTCCACCGCCATATACGATAAATACACGGCTTCCACCCCATTTCTTAACTTCTTTCCCAACTTCTGCCTGTGTGTTTTCTCCAAATAAGATTTCTGTCGGGGTATACTGTATAAACTTTTGCATTTTACCTCTCTCCTTAAAAAAATCCGAACCGTTCAATAAAGATTGCGGTTCGGACTAAATCCTTTAGTCTTATCTTATAACCATACTTTTCCGGTATGTTCACCATTGATTACATAGTATACTGCATAATCTTCCGGTTTTACATAAAGCTCAATACTCTTGATCTCGGAAATTTTATGTTTCTGTTTCGTCCAGTCTTTTTTTACTGAAGCAATCATATCTTTTGTGTTTACTTCTTTTTCACCATACTGAAGAACAACTTCTGTTTTGATTTCTTTCTTTGCCGCAGATTTTTTAGCTGTTGTTTTTGGTGCAGCTTTCTTTACTTCTTTTGTAACTTTCTCTGCAGTTTTCTTCACTTCTTTTGCAGCTTTTTCAGCTGTTTCTTCTACTGTTTTTTTCACTTCTCCTGCAGCTTTTTTCACTTCCTGCGCTTTCTTTTCAACAGTAGCCTTTACTTCTTTCGGCTGTGCTTCTTTTTTAGCAGTTTCTTTTACTTCTTCTACTTTTTCGCTAACTTTATCTTCTGCTGCTTTAACTGCTGTTTTTACTTCTTCTTTAGTTTCTGCCGCTGCCTTTACCTCTGCTGCCTTTGTTTCTTTTGTCTGTTTTTTCAGTGCCATATTGGTTTGCCCTCCTTAACCGTTAAGCCTTACTATTTTAAATCCGCAAAACTGACAATACACTATATTATCATTTGCTCTTTGACATTATAGCATACTAAATGAAAAAAGTCACATTTTTTCATTTAATTTTACATGCCTCCGTGTTATACTATAAAAAGACGAGAAAAGGAGGTACGTGTTATGGGTATTTTAGTAGCACTGATCGGTGTAGTAATCATCGCCGCTGTCGTTGTTGCTTCTTTCACTGCCGTTCTCGGAGGTGTCATCGGAGGAGAACTGGAAGACGAAGAAGAATAGTAAAAAAGTGGCTGTGAAAAATTCAATCGAGTTTTTCACAGCCACTTTTTTATTATTCTTCAAATGTTTCTTTTAACTTATCCATGAACCCTTTTTTCTTAGCTTTACCCTTCGATTCGGAAGCCGGCTCTTCCTGGTTCAGTGTATTTCCTGTCAACTGATCAAAATGTCTAAGCGCTTCTTTGGCTTCCGGACTTAATTTTTCCGGTGTCTGAATAACCAGCGTCACATAATGATCACCTCTGACCTGAGGATTTCTCAAAGAAGGTACCCCTTTTCCTTTCAGGCGTACTTTTGTATCAGTCTTTGTTCCCGGTTTTACGGTATAGATCACATCGCCATCAACCGTCTTGATTCGTACATCACCACCAAGTGCTGCCTGTGCAAACGAAATTGGTGCAGTTGAGAAAATATGAACATCCTGTCTCTGGAAGATCGGATGTCTGGAAACCGTAACTTCTACCAGAAGGTCTCCCCTTGGTCCGCCATTTACACCCGGTTCACCTTTCTCACGGATCCGAACGCTCTGACCATTGTCAATACCTGCCGGAATTGTGACTTTGATCTTCTTGCGGCTTGAAGTATAACCTGTTCCACCACAATCCGGACATTTCTCACGAATGATCTTACCGGTTCCATGACAGTCCGGACAGGTCTGTACATTCTGCACGGTTCCGAAGAACGACTGTGATGTATAGACAACCTGACCTTTTCCACCACATTTTGAACAGGTCTCCGGACTTGTTCCCGGTTTTGCTCCTGTTCCGTTACACTTTGTACATGGATCTTTCAGAACGATATCCAGTTCCTTCTCACATCCAAAAATTGCTTCCTCAAATGTAATCCGGACACCTTTTCGGATATTGGCGCCCTTCATCGGACCATTGTTCGCACGTCCGCCTCTTCTGCCACCGCCAAACAGATCACCGAAAATGTCACCAAAAATATCACCAAAGTCTGCCCCGTTAAAATCAAAACCGCCATATCCACCGGCTCCGCCTGCACCGCCTTCAAACGCTGCATGACCGAACTGATCGTACTGACGCCGTTTGTCTGCATCACTCAGAACAGCATAGGCTTCCGAAGCCTCCTTGAACTTCTTTTCGGCTTCTGCATCTCCTGGATTCATATCCGGGTGATACTTTTTCGCCAAAGCTCTGTATGCTTTTTTCAGAGTCGCATCATCCGCATCTCGTGATACGCCCAGGACCTCATAATAATCCCTTTTTGCCTCTGCCATAATCCTACCTCACTTAGATATTTCTCAAAGTATTTTAATACAGAATGTACCCTGGCACATTCTCACGCCCGCGTCGGCTCTCCGCAGCATCTTCTTTGCATATGCTGTTCACCTGACCGGAGGCTTTTTATGTCATAATAAGTATGTCATAATAAGTATCTTTCATTTATGACACAGGAAATCTGCAAGACGGTATAGTGCCGCCTTGCAGTCTCTCATCTTATCTTACGGATTAGACTTCTTTGTAATCTCCGTCAACTACATCGTCTCCGTTAAATCCTTCCGGAGCCGGTCCTGCTTCTGGTGCAGGTCCAGCCTGTGGTCCTGCCTGACCAGCCTGTGCGCCTGCCTGTTCGTAAACCTTTGTGAACAGTTTCTGAGCGCTTTCCATCAGTTTTTCTTTTCCTGCTTTGATTTCTGCAACCTGAGCATCTGTAAGTTCTTCTGTATTTGCTTTTGCAAGCAGATCTTTCAGAGCCTGTACGTCAGCTTCTACTGCTGCTTTGTCTGCTGCATCGATCTTATCTCCAACTTCGCCAAGTGCTTTCTCTGTCTGGAATACCATAGCGTCAGCATCGTTCTTAGCGTCGATTGCTTCTTTACGTTTCTTGTCCTGAGCTTCAAATTCAGCTGCTTCTTTTACAGCTTTGTCGATATCTGCATCAGACATATTAGATCCTGCTGTAATTGTGATATGCTGTTCTTTTCCTGTTCCCAGATCTTTTGCAGATACATTTACGATACCGTTTGCATCAATATCGAATGTAACTTCGATCTGCGGGATTCCACGTGGAGCCGGCGGAATTCCATCCAGTCTGAACTGTCCGAGGGACTTGTTATCTCTTGCGAACTGTCTTTCACCCTGTACAACGTTGATATCAACGGCTGTCTGGTTGTCAGCTGCTGTAGAGAAGATCTGGCTCTTCTTTGTCGGGATTGTTGTATTTCTCTCGATCAGTCTTGTAGCTACACCACCCATTGTTTCGATAGAAAGTGAAAGTGGAGTTACATCAAGAAGAAGGATGTCACCTGCACCTGCATCTCCTGCAAGCTTACCACCCTGGATAGAAGCACCAAGTGCTACACATTCATCCGGGTTAAGGGATTTGCTAGGTTCTTTACCTGTCAGACGTTTTACTTCTTCCTGAACTGCCGGGATACGTGTAGATCCACCAACAAGAAGTACCTGACCTAAGTCTGCTGCTGTAAGTCCTGCATCAGAAAGTGCACGTCTTACCGGTTCCTGTGTCTTTTCTACAAGATCACGTGTCAGTTCATCGAATTTAGCTCTTGTAAGAGTCATATCAAAATGCTTCGGTCCTTCAGCTGTTGCTGTAATGAACGGAAGGTTGATGTTTGTTGTTGTTGCAGAAGAAAGTTCTTTCTTTGCTTTTTCAGCTGCTTCTTTCAGTCTCTGAAGTGCCATTCTGTCTGTTGACAGGTCTACGCCTTCTTTTGCCTTGAAATCTGCAAGCATATAGTCTGTGATCTTCTGGTCGAAGTCATCTCCACCAAGTCTGTTGTTACCAGCTGTAGAAAGAACTTCGATAACGCCGTCACCGATCTCGATAACAGATACATCAAATGTACCACCACCAAGGTCGTATACCATGATCTTCTGTTCTTTTTCATTGTCAAGTCCATATGCAAGAGCTGCTGCTGTAGGCTCGTTGATGATACGTTTTACATCAAGACCTGCAATCTTACCTGCATCTTTTGTAGCCTGACGCTGGGCATCGTTGAAGTAAGCCGGAACAGTGATAACTGCTTCCGTAACTTTTTCTCCAAGATATCCTTCTGCATCTGCTTTCAATTTCTGAAGGATCATAGCTGAAATTTCCTGTGGAGAATATTTCTTTCCATCGATGTCTACTTTATGATCTGTACCCATCTCACGTTTGATAGATGAGATTGTCTTTTCTGCATTTGTTACTGCCTGACGCTTTGCAGGTTCACCTACAAGACGTTCTCCTGTCTTTGTAAATGCTACTACAGATGGTGTAGTTCTTGCTCCTTCTGTATTTGCGATTACGACCGGCTGTCCACCTTCCATAACCGCTACACAACTGTTTGTTGTACCTAAGTCAATACCAATGATTTTGCCCATTATGAAGACCTCCTGTTAATATTATAAAAATTGTATTTTGCTTTGTTATTTATATAAAGTGTATCGGAAATACGGTACACGGTATATCTTAGTTTGCTACCTTTACCATGCTGTGTCTTACGACTGAGTCACGGTACATATATCCTTTCTGGAATTCCTCGGCTACTACATTTTCACCAAGTTCTTCATCCTCTACATGCATCACTGCATTGTGGAAATTCGGATCGAATTCCTGACCAACTGCTTCGATCGGTTTTACTCCGATTCCTTCCAGTGTGCTCATCATTTGTTTATAGATCTTATCCATTCCATCTACGAACGGATCGTCTTTCTTATCTTCCGGTACGGACTGAAGTCCGCGTTCAAAGTTGTCTACAATCGGAAGGATTTTCTCTACGACATCTTTGGCTCCAATCTCATACATCGCTGACTTTTCTTTTTCAGTACGCTTTCTGTAATTATCGAACTCAGCCATGTGTCTGGTAAGTTTGTCTGTCAGATCTGCGATCTGCTCATCCTTTTTATCTTTTTTATTCTTCTTTTCAAACAGCTTCTTTTTCTTTGGCTCTTCAGCATCTTCGGAATTCGTCTCTTTACCGGCAGCTTCTTCCTCTGTTGCTTCGGTTTCTTCCGCGTCTTCCGGTTCCTGCCCTTTTGCCTCCTGCTCTTTGGCTTCTGCCTCCGCAGCTTTCTTTGCTTCTTCCACTGCTTCTTTTACCATTTCTTCATTGCTCATCTTTTTATCCAATGGTTCTTCCACCTTTCTTACTTCTTATTCGAGCTTTTTCGGCTCATCCCTGTGGAATATGTCATCCAGCTCTGCCATCAGTGTCTTAAGCGTCTTCATGACATGTTCATAATCCATTCGCTTCGGTCCGATGATTCCGATAGTTCCCTGCATGCCCTCGCCCAGCTCATATGTTGCCGTGACTACGCTGCAGTCTTTCATGTTCTCCACATTCGATTCATCTCCGATGTATACCTGGATGTCTCTGTCTTCACCGCCGCTTGCCATTGACTTTGTAACCAGGGCGGCAAGCTGCTGCTTTTCTTCAAAAGCACTGATGATCTCCTGTGCGCTCTGCTTATCACTAAGCTCCGGATACTTGAAAATATTCGTCGCGCCACTGGTGTAAATCTCCATGTCGTCATCCAGCTGGATCACATTCGCTACTGCATCCATGACACTGCTCATCACACCACTGTGAATCCCTGCCTGTTCTTTCAGTCTTGCGATCACTCCCAGATTGATCTGCTCTAGTGAAGTTCCGTTCAGCGAAGTATTCAGAAGCATATTCAGCTTCAATAGTGCTTCATTGCTGAGCGGTTCATCCAGTGTCACGATCTGGTTCTTTACAATGTTGCCTTCCATCACGATCACAACGATCAGCTGATGGTCATCAACCTGTGAAAGCTGGATAAATTTTAATTTGTTCCCGTTGTAAGTCGGAGTCGAAATCATCGTCGCATAATTCGTGTTGTTCGCAAGAACCTTTGCAACCTGCTTCAGAAGTTCTTCCATCTTGTCAGCCTTCTCAAGCATCTGACCTTTGATCTCGGTAATCTCCTGTTCCTTCTGGCTCATCAGCATATCTACATACCATCTGTAACCTTTATCCGACGGAATCCTTCCTGCTGATGTGTGAGGCTGCATGATATAACCAAGCTCTTCGAGATCTGCCATCTCATTCCGGATCGTTGCCGAACTTAAATTCAGATCTGTATACTTGGAAATCGTTCTGGATCCCACAGGCTCTCCGGTCTCAAGATAGTTCTTAATGATCGCATGTAAGATCTTCGTCTTCCGCTCACTAAGTTCCTGTATGGCTTCCATATGCTACCTCCTTTTTTGTTATTAGCACTCATTATATCTGAGTGCTAACATTTTCTACGCTTATAAATGTACCACTTACCATTCACTTTGTCAACAGGGTTTATGATTTTTTTATTTTTGAGGTCCGATTCCACCCGGATATGCTGTCGGATTCCAATTCAATCGGCAAACCATTCCGATGAGCCTCTGAAAGCGAACATTATGTCAGCAAAGGCTTCCATAATGTTCTGAGTCTCATCTCCATTGCCTCAAATGAATTGGAATCCGACAGCATATCCGGGTGGAACCTCACTCAAACCTCTAAAAATCGACTTGATTTGGGTGCTTACGGAACATACTATAAAGGATTTACTTGCTTCTTTAACAATACTGTATTGCGTGGGGCGGGACTTAATGGCTGCGCCATTTTCGTCCGCAAACTTTGGAGCTGGCTGTTTGAAGATGATATATTTTTTACTTTCCGGGGCTGCGCTGTTTTTTCCCTCGAATTTGGGGATTAGGTTGTTTTGAAGATGATATATTTTTTTACTTTCCGGGACTGCTCCTCTCCCACTTAACCTCCAAGTGGCTGGAGCAACTGGTTTTTTTCCGCACATCATCAGACTGGGGCGTCCCATCTGTATGTTTTCCGTCTTCTGGGAAGAGGGTGGGGGGGGTTGGGAGGAAGGGGCGGGCGACCAGGCAGAAAAGAAGGGATTCCAATTCATTTGAGGCAATGTAGATGAGACTCAAATCATTGTGGAAGCCATTGCTGACACAATGATTGCTTTCGGAGGCTCATCGGAATGGTTTGCCGATTGAATCGGAATCCCTTCTTTTCTGCCTGAGCCGCCTGCTCCCTTCCTCCCAAACTCCCCACCCGACCGTCAAACAAAAAAATACACACCCCAGCCTCCCGGTCTGATGGTGTGCATTTCTTCTATTATATATAGTACATATCCTGACTGTATTCACTGTATTCCTGATATTTTTGTTCGAGATCAGAGAGAAACAGATTCTCAAGGATATCCTGAAGTCCTCTGTTCAGACGTTCGATGACTTCACTCTGTACCGCCTGGGCTGCAGCTCTTCCGTTCTCGGCGTCTTCTACATCCTCTTCTTCGATGAGATAATCACCTTCCAGCGCACGTAAAATTTCCGCAACCGAAATTTTTGTGGCAGGCTTCGCCAAAAGGTATCCCCCCTGCGGTCCTTTCACGCTTTTGATGATTCCGGCTTTTCTGAGTGCCGCAAATACCTGTTCCAGATACTGCGGTGAAATACTGTTACGCTCTGCGATTGCTGCAAGTGCAACATGGGATTCTTTCGAGTATACGGACAGGTCGATCAGTGCCCGAAGTCCGTATCTGCTTTTCTTTGAAAAATTCATATTCTACTCCGTGAAGAGCGGTGTGGAGTAATATCTGTCTCCGGTATCCGGAAGCAGTGCCACAATCGTCTTTCCTTTATTTTCCGGACGTTTTGCAAGTTCGATCGCTCCGTAAAGTGCAGCTCCCGAAGAAATTCCTACCAGGATTCCTTCTTTCTTTGCAAGCAGCTTTCCTGTTGCAAAAGCGTCATCATTTTCTACAGTAAATATTTCATCATATACAGTTGTGTTGAGTACATCCGGTACAAATCCTGCTCCGATTCCCTGAATCTTGTGAGGACCACCTTTTCCTGTAGAAAGTACCGGTGAGCTTGCAGGCTCCAGTGCAATGATCTTCACATCCGGATTCTGGGATTTCAGATATTCACCGACACCGGTCAGTGTTCCACCTGTACCAACACCTGCGATAAACAGATCTACTTCTCCGTCTGTGTCCTTCCAGATCTCTGGTCCGGTCGTCTTTCTGTGTACTTCTGGGTTAGCCGGGTTAACAAACTGTCCAGGAATATAGCTACCCGGGATCTCTTTTGCAAGTTCCTCTGCTTTTTCAATTGCACCCTTCATTCCTTTTGCACCTTCTGTCAGAACAATCTCTGCTCCGTATGCTTTCAGGATGTTTCTTCTTTCTACACTCATTGTCTCCGGCATAGTAAGAATGATACGGTATCCTTTGACTGCTGCAATCGATGCAAGACCGATTCCCGTATTTCCCGAAGTAGGCTCAATGATAACAGAACCTTCTTTTAATAATCCTTTTTCCTCAGCATCCTCAATCATTGCTTTGGCAATTCTGTCTTTTACACTTCCGGCCGGGTTAAAGTATTCCAGTTTCACAAGGATCCTTGCCTCTAATCCTAATTCTTCTTCAATATTTTTCACCTCTACAAGAGGAGTATTTCCAACAAGTTCTAAAGCACCATTATAAATTTTTGACATCGTAAGTTCTCCTTTCTTTTCCTACTATTTCGATAGGTTTTACTTGATGATGTCATTATATGCCTATAAAACCTATTTGTCAAGTATACTTTATATTTTTCTGATTTTCCAAATTTTACCCTTCCAGCAGAAACTCTACAAACACACTGTTGCTGACATCGATCCCCCGTTTTGTAAGCCATACTCTGTCATCATCTTGCTCAAGAAGCTTTAAGCTTTCCAGTTTGCAGATTGCTTCACCGTAAATGTCCTCCAGACTTTTCCCAAAATACTCTGAAAATTCTTTTTTTGAGATTCCGTCCATTTTCCGCAGTCCAAGAAACATAAATTCCTCCATCTCCTCAGTTTCTGTCAGAAGCTCTGCCTGAAATTTGTTCCGGTAAGAATGTGCATACTCCCTTAACTGATCCGGATTCGTGTAGCGACCCATTTTTCCTTCCAGCTTCCTGCATTTTCCAATCAGCTCCCCGGGAACCAGAGATGCCGCACCAATTCCAAATCCCAGATACGGAATTCTCTCCCAATATCCCAGGTTGTGCCGGCAGGCATATCCCTCCTTAGCATAATTGGAAATCTCGTAACGGTGATAACCGTTCTTCTCCATCAGCGTTTCCGTATCCCAGTACATCTGACGCTCCGCATCCTCATCCGGAAGCTTTGGTCCTTCTTTCGCCTCGTCTTCTACATATTTTTTATAGAAAGGTGTTCCCTCTTCCAGGATCAGACTATACGCAGAAATATGCTCCGGAGAAAGTGCCATTACCTGCTCCAGTGTACGCCTCCAGCTTTCCACCGTCTGCCCCGGAATTGCCGAGATCAGGTCTACATTGATATTTGAAAAACCATTGGCTCTCGCCAGATGATATGCTTCCAGAAATTCTTCATAAGTATGGATTCTTCCAAGCAGACGAAGTTCCTCATCATTGACCGACTGCAGACCGATACTCAGGCGGTTCACCCCTGCCTGTCTGTACCTTCGCAGTTTTTCTTCCGTTACCGTTCCCGGATTCATTTCCATAGTGATCTCTGCATCCTCATCCAGCGTAAATATTTCCCTGACCGTATCCATCAGCCGCCCGATCTGCTCACCGGTAAGAAGAGACGGGGTTCCACCTCCGAAAAAAATGGAAACCACCCTGTAATCCTGCACTGCATCCGGACAGTTTCTGATCTCATCGACCAGCATTTTCACATATTCCTCTTTTTCCTTTTCTCCGGTCGGACCGGAAAGGAAATCACAATATGCACATTTTTTCACACAAAACGGAATATGAATATATAGTTCTAAAGGCTGCATCTGCTTTTCTCCTTTTCTGTGCAAAAGGCAGGAACCTTTCCCTCGGAAACCGCTCCTGCCTTTTTGTATCTTTTCTCTGTCTATTTGTCGTCCAGTTTTAATACACTCATAAATGCCTTCTGTGGAATTTCTACATTTCCAACCTGGCGCATACGCTTCTTTCCTTCCTTCTGCTTTTCCAGAAGCTTCTTCTTACGGCTGATATCACCGCCATAGCACTTGGCAAGTACGTCCTTGCGCATGGCTCTTACTGTCTCACGGGCAATGATCTTGCTTCCGACAGCTGCCTGGATCGGAATTTCAAAAAGCTGTCTCGGAATCTCTTCTTTGAGCTTCTCACACATCTTTCTTCCTCTCTCATAAGCACTTCCCGCAAATACAATAAAGGAAAGGGCATCCACTTCTTCTTTGTTGATCAGGATATCCAGCTTGACCAGATCGGATTTGACATAGCCGAGCATTTCATAATCAAAAGACGCATAACCGCGGGATCTGGATTTGAGCGCATCAAAGAAATCATAGATGATCTCATTCAGAGGCAGGTGGTATTTCAATACCGCTCTGGTCTCTTCGATGTATTCCATTCCCTGATATTCGCCACGTCTTTCCTGACACAGATCCATGATCGCACCGATAAATTCGGATGTCACCATAATCTCTGCTTTTACCATCGGCTCTTCCATAAAATCAATTTCTGACGGATCCGGAAGATTAGACGGATTGGTCAGGTCGATCACTTCTCCGTTGGTCTTGTGCACCTTATAGATAACGCCCGGCGCAGTTGTCACCAGATCCAGATTATATTCTCTTTCCAGTCTCTCCTGAATGATCTCCAGATGCAAAAGTCCAAGGAAACCACAGCGGAAACCAAATCCCAGCGCAAGAGAGGTCTCCGGTTCAAACTGAAGTGCCGCATCGTTGAGCTGCAGCTTTTCCAGTGCATCTCTCAGATCCGGGTATTTGGAGCTGTCTGCCGGATACATTCCGCAGTACACCATCGGATTGACCTTTTTATATCCCGGAAGAGGCTCAGCACATGGATTTTCCGCACCTGTTACGGTATCCCCCACACGGGTGTCCTTTACATTTTTCAGGCTGGCCGTAAAATATCCAACCATTCCTGCCGAAAGTTCATCACAAGGAATAAACTGTCCGGCACCAAAATATCCAACCTCCACAACATCAGCAGTTGCACCTGTCGCCATCATACGAATCGGCATTCCTTTCGTTATACATCCTTCTTTGATACGGCAGAATACGATAACGCCTTTATACGGATCATAGAGGGAATCAAAAATCAGCGCCTGAAGCGGTGCATCCGGATCTCCTGTCGGAGAAGGGATCTTAGTCACGATCTGTTCCAGAACCTGATCTACATTAAGCCCTGTCTTTGCCGAGATCAGTGGTGCATCCTGCGCTTCAATTCCGATCACATCTTCAATCTCTTCGATCACACGCTGCGGCTCTGCGCTTGGAAGATCGATCTTGTTGATAACCGGCATGACATCCAGATCATGATCCAGTGCCAGATATACATTTGCCAGTGTCTGTGCTTCTACGCCCTGTGCCGCATCAACGACCAGAATCGCTCCATCACAGGCTGCAAGGCTCCGTGACACTTCATAGTTAAAGTCTACGTGTCCCGGAGTATCGATCAGGTTAAAGATATATTCCTCTCCGTCCTTTGCCTTATAAACCGTGCGGACTGCCTGTGATTTGATTGTGATACCACGTTCTCTTTCCAGATCCATGTTATCCAGCACCTGTGCCTGCATCTCTCTGCTGGTCAGAAGACCTGTCTGTTCGATAATACGGTCCGCCAGTGTGGATTTTCCATGGTCAATATGTGCAATAATACAAAAATTCCGAATCTTTTTCTGATCCATATGCATGTTTTCAGTCTCTCCTTTTTCCTTCTTATCTATATCTGATTACTTTTCCCGTTTGCTACTGTACTGCACCAGAAAGAGTTCCACCGAGAGGATATCTCCCATCTTTCCGGTTTTTACATCTTCTTCCGTCTGTACGCCGGCTTCTACGATCCCGCGCAGCTCTTTCCTGGTAAATGCCTTCGCCTGTGCCCGGTACTTTCCTACCAGGAATGGCATGATCCCCACCTTGGCGGCAATCTCTTTTGGCGGGATCCCAGTACGGTCCATCTCTTTGACTTCCATTAAAATACGGAACTGCCTGGTCAGCAGATACAGGATCCGCATCGGCGGTTCCTTCAGTGTCAGAAGATCATAATAATAATCCAGCGCTTTTTTCTGCTCTTTTGCTGCAACCGCGTCTACCATATCAAAAATATGGTTTCCGATCTGCGTAGTGCAGATCTCATCAATATCTGCTACCGTGACCTCCGTGTGGTTCATGCAGTAACAGAATAATTTTTCCAGCTCCTGCCCGAGATTCTCCATGTCATTGCCGGTCTTTGCAAGCAGATAGCGCACTGCTGCCTCCGACATCTGAAGTTTCTCCTTTTTCGCCATCCCAAGGATCCAGCGGATCAGTGTCTTTTCATCCTGCCGCTTCAGTTCTACAATATGACCTTTCTCCTTGATCGCTTTGTAGAGCTTTCCTCTCTTATCCAGCTCTGACTCCACAAAGATCATATAAGTGGTCTCCGGCATCTCCTTCAGATATTCTGCCAGCTCCGGTGTCGCGTTTTTCAGGAAGCCGGTATTTTCCAGAACGATCAGCCTGCGCTCGGCAAAAAAAGGTAAGGTCTCGGCAAGGTCGATAATATCCTTCGGGTTCGTGTTCTTTCCCTCAAAATAACGGTAATTCATCGTGTCACCTTCCGGAACCATCGCTTTGATGAAACGGTTTTTATATAATTTTTTCAGATAAGCTTCTTCTCCGTACAGAAGATAAATCTGCTTAAACTGTCCTGTTTTTAAATCTTCATTCAAACTTTTCATGGACTTTGGATACCATATTTCCTTCCATCTGTATACATACTGACAGCACCTCTGTCTTTCGTATTATATAGGCTTACGCCCCATTTTGCAAGTCTTTCCAGTGTTTCCGCATGCGGATGTCCGTAACGGTTTTCTTTTCCGGATGAACAGAAGGCTGCCCGTGGCCGGATCACTTCCAGAAGCTCTTCGCCGGTCGCATTTCTTGATCCGTGATGTCCGACTTTCAGCAGATCATAGCACGCCGGAAGTTCTCCTTTTTTCCGGAGATTCTTTATCCTCTCTGCCACCAGCTCTTCTCCGGTATTTTCCAGATCTCCGGTAAAAAGCATGGTAATTTTTCCATATTGCAGGTGAAGTACCAGAGAATTTTCATTTCCATTTTCAGATGGCTCACCTTCTCCAGGCCAGAGACAGCGCATCTTCAATTTTCCGGACTGAAAAATGGTATCCATCTCCATTACTCGAACCTTCGTTCCTGCCTCTTCTGCCAGATTACATAATTCGATAAGCTTTTCATCCCAATATTTCTGTTCCGGGAAAATCAGATACTGGATTTCTACTCCATACTTTTTCCGTTCCAGAAGTTCTTCCACTGCATTTAAGTGATCCACATCCCCATGCGTCACCCATACATAATCCAGTTTCTTCACGCCCCGGAATTTTAAAAATGGTTCCAGCCGGTATCTTCCTGCTGCATCTACCGAACTGCTTCCGCCATCGATCAGGTAATTTTTTCCGTTTCCATCCCGAAAGAAAAAGCAGTCGCCCTGTCCCACGTCCAGCATAGTCAGCTCCATCTGCCCTCGTTTCCACTTTGGAATCCCGAGCAGGATGAGCAGGATCCCAGCTGTCACAAGCTGTCTTACCACCTGTTTCCCGATTTGCCTGCCCACTTTCTTTTCCTTCCTTTTTCTCCACAAATAAAATAGAAAAATCCCATAATAACAGGCAATCTGCCAGAGCCGTGGTCTTCCCGGAATCCACCTTGCCCCCGGAAGTTCCAGGAGCAGACCGCTCCCTTTTTCATAGAAAAGCAAAATCCACTCTGTTATTTTCCAGAGTACGCTCTGCATTATATCTCCTGCCCCACATGGAATCAGCATGACTGCCATCCCTGCACTCCCGCAAAGCAGAAGCACGGATGCCATCGGAATTACCAGAAGATTCCAGGCTGGCGCATACATGCAGGTTTCGTAATAGTGCCAAAGCGTAGCTGGCAGCAGAAAAAACCAGAGTTCCACCGACATCCGGACACTGTCTGAAAATCTGCCTTTTTTCTTTCCCGGATCAATCAGATAGATACCGAGAACCGCAGCAAAAGATAGCTGGAACCCTGCCGTAAAAAGCCGCAATGGATTTGCCAGAAGCAGACCACTTTCCGCAATCCCAAGTGCCGTCAGTCCATCATATTCCCTCCCTGTCAGCTCTGCTCCCATCCGAATCAGAAACATGGTAAACGCCCGCAGTGCCGAAACACTCATTCCGGTCATCACCACATAGCTCCCAAGAAGCAGACTTCCCGCTACACCGGCCTGCAAAATAGAAAATCCGCTTTTCCTAAGCCCCCGGTAAAGTCCGGTACCCAAAAAAGAAATATGCAGACCGGATATGGCAAGCAAATGCCCGATCCCTGCCACCCGGTAAAGTTCTTTCACTTCCTCTTCTGTATAAAAAGAATCTCCCAGAAGAACCGCACACAAAATACCTCCTCGCCGTTTTCCTATCCGTCTGCAGATCTCATCTGCGGTCCGGTTTCTAAACTGCCACAGCTTTTCCCGGAAGGAAGTCTTTTTTACCTGTTTTTCCAGAACCTTCCCTTTCCATAAGACTGCCTGGATATTCTGCTGTTTATAATAATTTTTCTGGTCAAAATTGCCCGGATTAGCCGACGGATCAAAAAATCCCACACTGCCTTTTACCAGGATCCGCTGTCCGATTTCCGGACCATTTCCCTTTTCATCCAGATAGACAAGCAGCCGCTCGTCAGCGACTGCCTTTCCATTTCCCATCTCTCTGATCTGTATTTTTTTCAGATACAGGATCAGTTTTTCTTCTTTTCTGGTTTTCTGATAAACCTCTCCTTCCACTATCACTTCTTCCGACTCTTCCCAAAGCTTTTCACACCTTGACGCACCGAGTCTTCCAAAAATCTTTTCTCCCCCTGTCAGATACAGTACCAGAATCAGCCCTGCCAGAAGTATTCCGGCAAAACCAAGTCTTCGCTTGATCAACCGATCAATCCTCCTTTATCATTTCCTGGTTTCTGCTCAGAGGTTCATCCAGCTTTATACTCTCCTGATATACAATACTGCTGTCTCCGTTGATTGAAATCTGTACTTCAGCGACATTTCCACCATCGATCACTGAATTTACGATGGAATAGATCACTGCCTCCGGACTGACTCCCGGAGCACTGTTTCGAAGTCCTTCATCAAAATTCAGATAGCAGATATGATCTTTGATCGACACACCCAGCAGCTTTGTTCCTTTTGGTATGGTAGCAACCAGTCCGTTATTGGATGGTCCTCGCATCAGTTGTTCCACCACAACCCGTTCCTTCGACTCATTGCTGTTATACCGCACCGTATCCTCTTCCTTTTGCAGCTTTTCTCCGGATGAATCTGCATAATACAGCGTAAGCTTCATCTCCTGGAAAGAGTTAATAGAAGATCCTGTGTTCTGTACAAAATCTTCTGCCTGCTGGTATCCATAGGCATTCCCTTTTTTATCCGTAAGTGGCGTTCCATCTACACAGATCATCACCAGATCTACTCCATTGATCTGCGTCAGCGAACGGACAAGTGCCGCCCTACACAGAACCTCTCTTACCGTATCCATCTTTCCGTAAGCAGCATTATAGTACAGGATCAGCTTTTCATCCTCCAGAGTGTATCTCTCCAGTTTTACCTTTTTCGGCAGTGCTGCCTGTGCCTTCACCTCGTCATCACACTTCTGCAGCGCAGACAGCATTCCTTTTACTTCTTCGTCCACCGACTTTCCTGTTCCATCGTAGCCCTTCGGGACCAGCGCCGTTCCGCTCTGGTTGATCTGGTAAATCGTGTATTTTGCATCTGCTTTCTGCTCCTTTTTCCTGCATCCCACAACGCCTGTAAGAAGACACACCGCAAGAAGAATGCTTATGATCTGGTAAATTTTTTTCATTCTTCTCACCCTTCCCTTTTGATATAAGTAAGCGGGATCCGGACTGTAAATGTCGTTCCCTCACCCGGCTCGCTGTAGACTTTGATCGCGCCACGATGCATGACAACCGCATTTCTTGCAATCGAAAGTCCAAGACCGGTTCCGCCGATCTCCCGCGAATGGGATTTATCCACCCGGAAAAACCGCTCAAATATATGATCTGTATCTTCTTTCGGAATCCCGATTCCCGAATCCGCAACCTTCAGATAAAAATACTTGTGATCCGCATTTAAGGATACATGTACCCATCCGTTTTCTTTGTTGTACTTGATCGCATTTTCTACAAGATTTGTGATCACAAGTGCAATCTTTACCTCATCGATCTCCGCTGTCACCGGACGGAAGCTTTCAAATACCAGCTCAATATTGCTTTTTGCCGCAAGCGGCTGAAGCCTTTTGAGGATCCGCTCTACCAGTTCATTGACATCCCGGCTTTTGATATTCAGATTTGCCCCTTTCTTGTCCAGTTTTACCAGATCAAGAAGATCATTGATGATCTTATTCTCCCGCTCGATCTCTTCAGACAGATCCCCCATAAATTCCCGGTAAAGCTCTGTCGGTGCATCCGGCTGCATCAGCAGGGAATCTGCCAGTACCTTCATGGATGTCAGCGGTGTCTTCAGCTCATGGGATACATTTGCCACGAACTCTTCTCTCGATGCATCCAGTACTTTATAACGGTCCCACAGCTTATTAAATGCATTGGAAATCCGTTCCGTTTCATCGTAAGCATTTTCATGGAGATAATTATCTCCATAGCCTCCTGCCATCTCCTCGATCGATTGAGACATCCTTTTCAGCGGCCTTACAAGCAGCATACCGATGATTGCTGATAAAAAGATCCCGATAATACTGATCGTAACCGTTGCAATTCTTGCCTTTGACTGCAATGCCTCTACATTGTCACGCAGACTGTCTGTGGAAACACTGACCAGGATCATTCCTTTTACCGGCTCTTCCCCTTTTTTGACCGGGACTGCAACTTCAATATACCGGCTTTTTTTATCATAACTTGCCGGCTGCTCGCCGCGGAAGCATTTGACTACATCCTCGGAAATGATCGTCTTCCCTTCCTCCAGATCATAGGTATCTTCCACAATCCGGAATTCATCATCAATAACAAGCACTCTTCCATTGTAAATATTGGATAACTGTGATAGTTCTGTATCGATCACATCGGAAACTCCCGTTTCCAGATAATCAGAATTGACCAGCTGATTACTCAGAATCGTACACTGGTTTTGAATCTCTGCTGTCCGCACGGATACGGTTCTCTGGTCATAGCTTTGCAGAATCGCATTCATCAGGATCACACTGGATAATATGACAAATACGCTCAGGATCACCGTAACCCGCACTTGCAGACTTTTTATGGATTTTGGTACAAAAAATTTAAATTTAACCCCTGAAATAATAGCCAACTCCCCACTTTGTGTAAACGTATTTTGGATCACTTGGATTTACTTCAATCTTCTCGCGCAGTCGTCTGATATGTACATCTACCGTCCTTGCATCTCCCGGGTACTCATATCCCCAGACAATGTTCAGAAGACTTTCCCTGCTGTAAACCTTGTTCGGATTCATCGCCAGAAGCTCCAGAAGATCAAATTCTTTTGCGGTAAGATTCAGTTCCCTGTCCCCGGAAAAAACTCTCCGGCTTTCGCAGTCAATCTTCAGATCTCCCTTTACCACAACTTTACCGCTCGCGCTCATCCCATCTTTTTTAGCGATCCTGCGCATGATTGCCTTCATTCTGGCCTTAACCTCAAGAATGTTGAACGGCTTTGTGATGTAATCATCTGCGCCATATTCCAGTCCGAGGATCTTGTCCATATCCTCGCCCTTCGCAGTGAGCATGATGATCGGTACATCTGAGAAATCACGGATCTGTCTGCATACTTCAAATCCATCGTATTTTGGAAGCATGACATCCAGAAGGATCATATCATACTCTTTTCTTTTTGCCATCTCAAGTGCTTCCTCACCGTCGTATGCGCAGTCAACTTCCATATCATCCTGTTCCAGGCTGAACCTCAGTCCTTTCACGATCAGCTTTTCATCATCTACTACCAATACTTTTCTGCCCATCTTGCGCACTCCTCTACTCTACCGTTATCTGCTCCCGGATCTTCTGAAAGATTCCTTCTTTGATCCCGTCCACTTTCTTCAGATCTTCTATCTTACTGAATCCACCGCTTGTCTCTCTATAAGCAATAATTGCTTCCGCGCGGGACTCGCCAATCCCGCTTAGGCTTAAAAGTTCAGCCTTTGTCGCGGTGTTCAGGTTTATTTTTCCTGTGTCTTTTTCCGTACCGGCATCTGCCATACCCGATGGTGAACCTTCTTCTTTTAAAGTCTGTTCTTCTTCTCTGGATGGCACATAGATCCTTTGTCCATCTGTCAGATGTGCTGCCTGATTCAGATAAACCTGTCCTGCTGCCTCCGTCAGACCTCCCGCTGCTTCTATGGCATGCGTGATGCGGTCTCCTTCCTGCAGTTCATATACACCGGGTGATGCCACCTCGCCACATACATACACCCAGATCGAACCTTCTTTTTCTTCACCACCCGGATCTGCTTTTGCCTTATCCGGCTTTTCTTCGGCATCCTTTGATTCTGCCTCGTTTTTCTTATCCCCGGCATCCGCTTCTGCCGCAGCCACACTGGTAAAGGTCTCTTCTTTTTCATGGCATGCTGACAACATACAGCTGATTCCAAGGAAAATTCCACATATCTGATATAAAATCCGTCTTCTTTTCCGCATACATACTCCTTTTCCACAGAGCATGTCCCCTCGTACTTCCAAGACATGATTATTGTAACGAATTTTTTTCCAAAAGACAACCTATTTCCACTGAAAAATTGCCGTGCCGATCAGAGCGATCCCCATGCCGATCACTTTCCTCCAGGAAAATGGCTCCTTTTCCACACCAAATAATCCCGCCAGTTCAATCAGATACGCCACAATAAGCTGAGCCATAACAATCAGAAGTGCCGCCTTTGCAGGTCCGAGCTGCGCCATACTTTTGATCACAGTCCAGGTGATTCCTGCCCCGATCACACCGCCAAGCAGCATATATTTTGGCTGCACCTCTCCTATCGCGGCAACACTGTCCCTTCCCATGATCAGCCACATTACCAGGCAGATGGCAAATGCACTGAGCTGCACCCAGGCATTACTCACCCACATCCCTGTCGTCTTTGTCACCTGTGTGTTAAATACCCCCTGCACACTCATCAGCGCCCCCGAAATCAGGGCAATAAAAAATCCGGTCACCTTTCATACCTCCTTTTCTTCTGAAAGTATATCCGGTGACCGGCTCTTTTATTCCCTTATTCTAATCAGATTCCGACTTTATGCAAGTGCTTTTTTCAGGATCTCTGCCATCTCATCTACCTGTTCTTTACCAATAACAAGCGGTGGGATCATACGGATAACGTCTGTTCCTGCTCCAATGATCAGAAGCCCTTCTTCCAGTGCTTTTGCAGTCACTTCACCGATCGGCTTGGTGATCTGAAGTCCCTGGATCAATCCTCTTCCCTTTACTTTAACGGCTGCATCGCAGGTATCCACGATCTCCTGCAGTTTCTGTGTCAGATATGGTGCGATTTCATTGACATGATCGAGCATATGCTCTTTTTCAAAGATCTCAATAGTCTTACTGACCGCTGCACAGCAAAGTGGATTTCCACCATATGTAGTTCCGTGATCTCCCGGTACCAGCGAATTTTCTGCAACTTCTTTTGTCATCGCAAATGCGCCGACCGGAACACCACTTCCGATTGCTTTCGCCATCGTCATGATATCCGGTGTGATTCCCATCTGCTGCCATGCAAACCACGCACCGCTTCGTCCCATACCACACTGTACTTCATCGCAGATCATCAGGATTCCGTTTTCATCACAGATCTTGCGGATTCCCTGCATAAATTCTTCTGTTGCAGCGTTGATTCCACCTTCTCCCTGGATCGTTTCCAGAATGATCGCACAGGTTTTATCATTTACCAGTGCTTTTACACTGTCAAGATCATTGTAAGTAGCAAAATGTACACCTGGCATTACCGGTTCAAATGGTTCTCTATACTCTTTGTGTCCGGTAAGTGCAACTGCACCCATGCTTCTGCCGTGGAATGAATTTTCCATTGCGATAAATTCATAACGTCCGGTTTTCTTTGTGTAGGCATATTTTCTTGCAGTTTTGATTGCGCCTTCGATTGCCTCTCCACCACTGTTTGTGAAGAATACCTTATACATTCCGGTGATCTTTTTCAGATCTTCTCCTGCTTTTCCGCAGGTAGTATTATAATACAGATTGGATGTATGGATCATCTTGTCAATCTGAGCCTTTAAAGCATCATTAAATTCTTTATTGTTATATCCAAGAGAAGATACTGCATATCCTGCTGAAAAATCCAGATATTTCTTTCCTTCCGGATCATAGAGGTATGCGCCGTCTCCATGGTCCAATACAACCGGATAACGGTTATAAGTTTTTAAAATCGCGTCGTCCTCTTCCTGCATATACTGATTTGTCATAAGAATTACCTTCTTTCTTTGTCTTCCCGTTAATCTTCTTCACCGTTTCTTAAAATTGCAGTTCCGATACCTTTCTTCGTGAAAATCTCAAGAAGCAGGCAGTGCGGAATTCTTCCATCCAGAATATGGACTCTGGATACCCCATTTTCAATCGCTCCTACACAGTTCTGCAGTTTCGGGATCATTCCTCCCGAAATTGCTCCGCTTTCAATCAGTTCATTTGCCTGATCTACAGTAAGAGCTGTGATCAGGGAAGATTTATCCTCGTAGTCTCTGTATACCCCTTCAATATCAGAGAGGAACGCAAGCTTCTCAGCATGAACTGCCTTTGCGATCGAATAAGCTGCATCATCCGCATTGATATTATAAGTGTTGTAATCATCATCGATTCCGACCGGGCATACGATCGGGAGAAAATCTTTATCCAGAAGATCCAGAAGTACCTCTGCATTGACCTTCTTGATATCTCCTACAAATCCAACGTCCTGTCCTGTCATGGAAAGCTTTTTATCAACTCTTAAAAGTCCGCCGTCTTTTCCACTAACACCGATAGCACGGACACCAAGTTCTTCGACCATACGAACCAGATTTTTATTGACCTTGTTCAGTACCATCTCTGCAATTTCCATGGTCTCTGCGTCCGTCACACGAAGTCCATCGATGAATTTCGGCTCCATTCCGGCTTTACTTACCCATTTACTGATCTCTTTTCCACCGCCGTGAACGATGATCGGTTTGAATCCAACCAGTTTCAAGAATGTAACATCCTTGATGACATTTTTCTGGAGTTCTTCGTCCAGCATTGCACTTCCACCGTATTTTACAACGATGATCTTACGGTTGAAACGCTGAATATAAGTAAGCGCCTCAATCAGAACTTCTGCTTTGTCCAGATACTGCTGCATATCCTGATCCATTTTGCTTACCTCCTAGCTTCTGTAATCTGCATTGATGTCAATATATCCGTGAGTCAGGTCACATCCCCATGCGGTTGCGCTTTCGCTTCCCATCTTCACGTCTGCAACTGCCTTTACTTCTTCCTGCGAAAGGATCTCTGTTGCTTTTTCTTCACTGTAATCTACCGCTGTACCATTTTCGATGATCTGGATCTTACCTGCCTTGCTCTCAAAGAAAAGATCCACCTTTTCCGGATCAAACTGTGCTCCGGAATATCCCATTGCACAGAGGATTCTTCCCCAGTTTGCATCATGTCCTGCAATTGCTGTCTTGGTAAGATTTGAGCATACGATTGATTTTGCAAGTGTCTTTGCAGTCTCTTTTGTATCTGCACCAACTACAGTTACTTCAAATAAAGCAGTTGCTCCTTCTCCGTCCCCTGCGATCTTCTTTGCAAGGTATTCGTTGATCTCATGCAGTGCTTCCGCAAATGTCTTATAGCTTTCACTGTCTGCCGTGATCACTTCATTTTCAGCCATTCCGTTTGCAAGAAGAACAACAGAATCATTTGTAGAAGTATCTCCGTCTACGGAAATCATATTGTATGTATCATTGACATCATCACTGAGGGCTTTCTGAAGTGCCTCTTTTGTGATTGCTGCATCTGTCGTGATAAAGCTGAGCATGGTGCACATATTCGGATGGATCATACCAGATCCTTTTGCCATACCACCGATGGTAACGGTCTTTCCGGCAACCTCGATCTCTACTGCGATCTGTTTTTCACGGGTATCAGTCGTCATGATTGCCTTTGCTGCCTCTGTTCCATTTGCCAGTGTATCATTTTTCTTTTCAGCAAGAGCCTTTACACCTGCCACGATACGGTCAATCGGAAGCTGTTTTCCGATGACACCGGTCGATCCGATCAGTACACCGTCTGCGTTAATTCCAAGTGCTTCTGCTGCCGCATCTGCGGTGTCCTTGCAGTAGCCAAATCCTTCTGCACCTGTACATGCATTGGCAATTCCGGAATTGACGATCACAGCCTGTGCTTTCGCACCGCTCTTTACAACCTGCTGATCCCATTTTACGCATGCTGCCTTTACAACGTTTGTAGTAAATGTTCCTGCACATTCACATGGAACCTGGCTGTAGATCATTGCCATGTCGGTTCTGTCCTGATATTTGATCTTTGCTGCAGTTGATGCTGCCTCAAATCCTTTTGCTGCGGTCACACCGCCTTCGATAATTTTCATCGTATATAGCCTCCTTTATCCTTCTTCGATAAATGCTGTAATATTTTCTTCATTTAAAACGAATTCGTAGTAGTTCACATCCGGTCTCTTAGTCCATCCGATCGTACTCCAGAATGTATTGCCGATATCATTCTTGGTAAATGCGATCAGTGTGATCTTGTTGATGTGTTCGTCCTTCAGAGCTGACATTGCGTAGGCAACCATGCTCTTTCCGATTCCGTGACAGCGGTATGCCGGATCCACACATACATGATAAAAACATCCGGTTCTTCCGTCATGTCCGCAGAGGATTCCTCCTACTACTTTTCCGTCTATTTCGGCGATCACACTGGTTGTCGGATTCCTTTTCAGGAATCGTTCCACGCCTTCTTTTGAATCATCTATGCTCCGGATCCCAAATCCTTTGATCCTCATCCAAAGTGCATGAAGCTGGTCATAATCTTCTACTGTCATCGCACGAATAATTGTTGTCATATATCTCCCATTCCTTTTCTTTTTCTGCCGTGTTCTACGGGAACATCGGAACCAGATCAAGACCTTCACTCTCCGGAAGTCCGAAGATCAGGTTCATGTTCTGTACAGCCTGTCCTGCTGCACCTTTTACCAGGTTGTCGATCGCACCCATCATAATGATACGGTTTGTTCTCGGATCGATCTTAAATCCGATATCGACATAATTGCTTCCTTCTACCCATTTTGTTTCCGGGTAAACATCTTTGTCCAGAACGCGGACAAATTTTTCATTTGCATAATATTTATCGTAAACTGCTTTTACTTCTTCCCAGGTAACATCCTTTGTAAGCTTCGCGTACTCTGTTGCGAGGATTCCTCTGTTCATCGGAACCAGATGCGGTGTGAAATTGATCACAACCTCTTTGCCGCTTGCATATCCAAGCTGTTCTTCGATCTCCGGTGTATGTCTGTGTGTTGCCACACCGTATGCTTTCATATTCTCATTGACTTCACAGTACAGGTTCGGAACCTTTGCCCCTCTTCCCGCTCCGGATGTTCCAGACTTGGCGTCAATGATCAGCGTATCCATATCGATCAGTCCTTCTTTTGCCAGCGGATAAGCGGTCAGGATGGAGCATGTTGTATAGCATCCAGGATTGGCGATCAGTCTTGCGCCTTTGATATCTTCTCTGTTCACTTCACACAGTCCGTAAACTGCTTCTTCGATAAACTGCGGGCTCTTGTGCTCAATACCGTACCATTTTTCGTAGGTCTTGACATCTTTGATACGGAAATCTGCGCTCAGGTCGATGATCTTAACCTTTGATAAGATTTCTTCATTGACAAGTGATGCGCACAGTCCCTGTGGAGTTGCTGTGAAAATCACATCTACCTGATCTGCAAGTTGTTCCATATTGTCATCTAAACATACCGCATCTACGATCTGAAACATATTGCGGTATACATCTGCATATTTCTTATCAATATAGCTTCTTGAGCCAAACCATTTAATTTCTACGTCTTTATGTCCTGTTAAAATGCGAACCAGTTCTCCTCCGGCGTAACCGGTAGAACCGATGATTCCTGCTTTAATCATGTAAACCATCCTTTCGTAAATGCCGTATTTGTGTATAGATAGGCATAATCATAAATACTATAAACCCATTAATCCCTATTGTAAAGGGGTTCGCGGGAATTGGGGGAATGTTTTTTTGAGTGGTGAGGGGACGCTTCTGGGAGAAATCGTTTTGCACGCAACCGCGCTTTCGCTCCGCTCAAACGCAGCGGTACTAGGCGCGGCTTTGCTTACGCTCGCCTTGCCAAGTGCCGGCGTTTTCGAGGGGTTGCTTAGCAAAAGGATTTCTCCCAGAAGCTGTGCACTGACGAACGGGAACATTCTCCAATTGGGTGGGGCTGATGCTTGTCGACTCACTGTGGTGCGACGGGCGGGAGAGGCGGACAAAATTCTCATCTGCGTGCGCTTTTGCGCATGGCAGATGGGAATTTTGTCCTGTCTCCCTTAGAGAATGAAAAAATTTCATACTATGACACAAGCGATATAATTGTCAAAAGTATTCCATTTGTGCTCACATAAATAAGTAATTTATACTTATTGACACACCGGCAGTGAAAATGAGTAAAATTTAGCTTCTCTCATAAAAAGTAATCATTATACCTATTTTATTTTCCGATTGGTTTAGTATACATGGTTTTATTTTGGAAAGCAAGTGATTTTTTGATTTTTATGCATATTTCTGTGTATTTTTATGTGTAATTGCTTATTTTTATGCATTTATATTTATTTTTATGCATTGTTATGCATTTTTATTATTATAAGATGCATTAGGCCTGTATTCTTTTTATTGACTATTGTGGGAAAATGAAGTTAGTATTAAGGAAGTGATTGTAAAGGAGTTGTTATTTTATGGAACGGGATCTTACTTCTGGGAGTGTTTTTCGGAATGTGATTTATTTTTCGATGCCTTATTTTTTGTCTTATTTTTTGCAGACGCTTTATGGGATGGCGGATCTTTTTATTGTGGGGCAGTTTGATGGGGTTGCCAGTACGACGGCGGTTTCGATCGGGAGCCAGGTGATGCATATGCTGACGGTGATGATCGTGGGACTGGCGATGGGGGCTACGGTTTCGATTGGACAGTCTATTGGGGCGGGCGATAAGAAAAGAGCTTCTGTGTTTGTGGGAAATACGGTGACTTTGTTTATGGGGATTTCTCTGGTGCTGGCGGTTTTGCTTCTGTTTTTTGTAAAGCCAATTGTTTCGGTGATGTCTACGCCTGCGGAAGCTGTTTCCGGGACAGCAGCTTATCTGACAATCTGTTTTATCGGGATCCCTTTTATTACGGCGTATAATGTGATCAGTTCGATTTTCCGCGGACTGGGGGATTCTAAAAGTCCGATGTATTTTATTGCGGTTGCCTGTGTGGTGAATATTCTGCTGGATTATCTGTTTATCGGATTTTTCCATCTGGGGGCTTCCGGTGCTGCGCTTGGCACAACGTTTTCGCAGGCATTCAGCGTCCTGTTTGCACTGATTGCCATTAAACGCAGGCAGACCGGACTTTCTCTTTCCAGAGACTGTTTCCGACCACAGAAAAAAACGCTTGGCAAAATTCTGAATATTGGGATTCCGGTAGCGCTTCAGGACGGATTTATTCAGATTGCTTTCATTATTATTACGATCATTGCCAACCGGCGCGGACTGAACGCAGCCGCTGCTGTCGGCATTGTGGAAAAAATCATCAGCTTTCTGTTCCTGGTTCCGTCTTCCATGCTTTCGACTGTTTCTGCGCTCGCAGCCCAGAATATCGGTGCCGGAAAGTATGACCGTGCAAAGCAGACGCTTCGCTATGCCATGATGATCGCCATTGGATTTGGTCTGGTCGTCTCCATATTGATCCAGTTTATAGCAGCTCCGGTTGTCGGACTTTTCACTGCAGACGCAGCCGTTATTCTTCTCGGTGCGCAGTACATTCGCGGATATATCTGGGATTGTATTTTTGCCGGTATTCATTTCAGTTTCAGCGGATACTTCTGTGCATGCGGAAAATCTGGAATTTCATTTTTACATAATCTGATCGCTATTTTGTGCGTGCGTATTCCGGGTGTTTATCTGACTTCGAAAATTTTCCCGGATACACTGTTTCCGATGGGGCTCGCAACCGCTACCGGCTCTTTATTGTCTGTGTTTATCTGCATCATTGCTTACCGGTGGTTATGTAAAAAATCCGGAAAATAGAATACAGGATCGGACTCTTGCAGATTTCTCCAGATCATCAAAAATGGTGACTCACTACGAGCCACCATTTTTGATGATCACTTATCTGATATGCGCTTCCTCATGTGCAAGCAGCCACTCTTTCTTCTCAATTCCACCGGCATATCCGGTCAGACTTCCGTCACTTCCAATGACCCGGTGACAGGGAATGATCACAGAGATCGGATTATGTCCGACCGCACCTCCGACTGCCTGCGGCGAGATACTTTTCACGCCTCTTTTTACAGCAATGATCTTTGCGATCTTTCCATAAGTGATGGTGCATCCATACGGGATTTTTGCGATAATCTGCCATACTTCTTTCCGGAAATCACTTCCTGCAGGCGCAAGCGGCAACTCTTCCGGATCAGGATCCTGCCCTGCAAAATAACGGTCAAGCCAGTGTTCCGCCTGAACAAGCACTGGTAAATCCTTCTTTTCCTCGAAATCTTCTAGAATCTTGTCCATGTAGTATTTCTGTCCTTCAAACCATGCTCCCACCAGCATATCTTCCCGTGCACCGAGCGTAATTCTCCCGATTGGTGAGTCATAGTAGCTTACATACAGCATTTTTCATTTTCCCCTTTTATTGATCTGTTCTGATACATATGCTTTTTATAAAATCTGTTTTAAATTTCCCATTTTTTTACTCCGACAGATGTTTTCTCTGCGCTGCTTACCAGATTTCGTTAAAAACAAATTTGCACTATTTCCGTACCATTCAAATTATAAAATGGAGAATTTTTCCTGTCAATCTTCTTATCCGCGAATTTGTCCATTTCCAAAGATCACATACTTTTTCGTGGTAAGGGCTTCCTGCCCCATTGGTCCGCGGGCATGAAGCTTCTGGGTGCTGATTCCGATCTCTGCCCCGAAACCGAACTCATTTCCATCGGTAAATCTGGTTGACGCATTGACATACACTGCCGCCGCATCTACCCGCTCCTGAAAATACAGTGCATTTGCATAATCCTTCGTGATAATCGCCTCGGAATGCCCGGTATTCCATTTGTTGATGTGCCGGACGGCATCACAGATAGCTGGAACAATTTTTACAGAAATAATCGCATCCAGATATTCCTGTCCCCAGTCGCTTTCCTGCGCCCAAGTGATCCGTTCATCAATCTGCCTTGCCGCTTCGTCTCCCCGGATCTCCACACCTTTTTTCAAAAGCCGGTCACAGATCACCGGAAGCACTTCTTCCGCAATTTTCTCATGAATCACCAAGGATTCACATGCATTGCATACGCCAAGTCTCTGCGTCTTTGCATTCTCGATAATCTCCGCTGCCATCCGGATATCAGCAAATTCATCCACATAAATATGGCAGTTCCCCGTCCCAGTCTCAATCACCGGAACCGTACTGTTCTCCACCACAGATGCAATCAGTGAAGCACCTCCTCTTGGGATCAGTACATCCAGATATTCCTTCATCCGCATCATTTCCAGAGCCGACTCCCGGCTGGTATCTTCAACCAGAATCAGCGCATCCGGTTCCATTCCCTTTTTCACAAGTGCTCCACGGATCACCTCTGCTATAGCCCTGCAGGAATTTGCAGCCGCACTTCCTCCTTTTAAAATGGCGACATTTCCGGTCTTAAAGCAGAGTCCAAAGGCATCTGCAGTCACATTCGGACGGGCTTCATAAATGATTCCGACAACACCAAGCGGAACTCGTTTTTCTCCGATCTGCAGTCCGTTTGGCCTTGTTTTCATGGAAATGATCTCTCCCAAAATATCCGGAAGTGCTGCAATCTCCCTAAGTCCTTCTGCCATTTTCCGGATTCTGTTTTCATTTAGAAGAAGCCGGTCGATCAGTGGCTCTGTCATCTTATTTTTTCTTGCAAGCATAATATCCTTTTGGTTTTCTTCTATTATATATGCCTGTTGTGCCACCAGCGCATCTGCCGCCAGGATGAGCCCTTCCTGTCTTTGAATTACATTTAAAAATGCGACCGTTTCTTTTGCACTTACTGCACGCTTTCCAAGTTCTTCCATATAGATTTTTTTCTCTGCTCTCTGTTCCATTTCATTCACCTCTACTTTCCCACAGCCATCCGATACTGCATATTTCTTTTCAGTCTCCGCTCCATCCTGTACGCATCCCGTTCCGGTCCCAGCTCATTTTCCCCGTCATAGCGGTGATTTTTCGCAAGAAACAGTGTACCAACCTTCTTTCCAGCCATAATATCATTGATTGCGTAAATGTTGTCGCCATTTGCGATCACCATATCTGCTCCCGCTTCTGTTGCAATCTTGGCTGCCTCGATCTTTGTTGCCATGCCACCGGTTCCGACTGCGCTTCCGGCTCCTTTTCCCATCTTCTCCAGTTCTTCATCAATCCGGTTCACGGTATGCACAAATCTTGCTGCCGGATTGGTTCTTGGATCATCCGTATAAAGTCCCTCGATATCCGACATCATGATCAGAAGATCCGCCTCCACCAGCGCCGCTACATCCGCAGACATGGTATCATTATCGCCAAAATTTCCATAGCTGTCCTCATCCACGGAAATAGCATCATTTGCATTGACGATCGGAACCACATTCATTGCCAGAAGCTCTTCAAATGTTTCTCTCGCATGGATACGGCATGTCTTGCTGTAGACAGATTCTTTCGTCAGCAGAACTTGTGCGGTGAGCTGGCTGTATTCTGCAAAAAATTTCTCATAGATCATCATCAGCCGTCCCTGCCCTACTGCTGCACATGCCTGTTTGACAGAACCAACCGGTTTCTCACTGATTCCAAGGACATTTTTTCCGATACCGACTGCACCGGAAGATACTACGATCACTTCTTTTCCGCGGTTTCTGAGATTGATCAGTACACGGACAAATTTCTCCAGTTTTTCCAGATTGATGTTACCGGTTTTGGCATAGGTGACAGTGGAGGTTCCCACTTTGATGACAATTCGTTTCTTTTCCTTTAAAGTCGCTCTTAATTCCATTTCGCTTTTCCTCTTTTCAATTCATATTCTTAGCAGGTATAAATAAAAGAAGCAGAAAAAGAGTATGCGGCGATACCTTTTTCTGCTTCTTTTTTCACTGTCGAATCATAATACTTCAATGACTGAACGAAACCTGTCACTTTTTCAGTCCATCCGAAATGAACATTTTAAGCTGTATATATATTGGATACACGCATTCCCTGATCTGCAATATTGAATTTTCTGTTCTGTGCCCTTAAAGGACACGGTCGATGCGGGAATGTGGAAATGGAAAATACACTGCCTTCTGCCGACAGTGTCAGAACGAGATCAAATATGATGTTCTTATTCATTTTATGCATATCACTCATCTCGCCAGTTCCTTTCTTCCTTTAGCGTGTTACCTTGTTACTTTTTGTTATATTTTACGGATTTTTGTGCAAATGTCAAGTATTTTTCTGTTTTATCTTTATATTTTCTGTTTAATCTTCTTCTGTCTCTTCTTTTTTCTTATTACTTACGTTCTGTTTTTATACATATTTATGCATATTTTATGTATATTTTCGTTTTTATATGCATAAAAATAACATTTTTAAAAGTTTTTTCATTTTATTATTGCATAAATATAAAAAATGGTGTATAGTGAGTTGTGAATTGAATACGAAAGAAAATTTTTAGGAGGTTTATATACAATGAAAGAAAAAGTAGTTCTTGCATATTCCGGTGGTCTTGACACTACCACACTGATCCCTTGGTTAAAGGAGACATTTGATTATGAAGTAATCTGCTGCTGTATCGACTGCGGACAGGGCGAAGAGCTGGACGGTCTTGATGAAAGAGCAAAACTCGCAGGTGCTTCCAAATTATACATCGAAGATATCACAGATGATTTCTGTGACAACTATATTATGCCATGTGTACAGGCAAATGCTGTTTATGAAAATGCATACCTTCTCGGAACTTCTATGGCTCGTCCGGCAATCTCCAAGAGACTTGTTGAAGTAGCAAGAAAAGAAGGTGCTACTGCTATCTGCCACGGTGCTACCGGAAAAGGAAATGACCAGATCCGTTTCGAGCTTTCTATCATGGCTCTTGCCCCGGATCTTAAGATCATCGCTCCTTGGAGAATGACAGATCTGTGGACACTTCAGTCACGTGACGATGAGATCGCTTACTGTAAAGCTCACGGAATTGATCTTCCGTTTGACGCAAGCCACAGCTACAGCCGTGACCGTAACTTATGGCACATCAGCCACGAAGGACTGGAACTCGAAGATCCATCCTGCGAACCAAATTACGCAGATCTTCTTGTTCTTGGAAATACACCGGAAAATGCACCGGATGAAGATGAATATGTAACCATGACATTTGAAGAAGGTGTTCCGAAGACAATCAACGGCGAAGCCATGAAGGTTTCTGATATCATCCGCAAGCTCAACGAACTTGGCGGCAAGCATGGTATCGGTATCGTTGATATCGTTGAGAACCGTGTTGTTGGTATGAAATCCCGTGGTGTTTATGAAACTCCTGGTGGAACAATCCTGATGGAAGCTCACAAACAGCTTGAAGAACTGGTTATCGACCGTGCTACCATGGAAGTTAAGAAAGATCTTGGCAACAAACTCGCTCAGGTTGTATACGAAGGAAAATGGTTCACACCACTTTGTGAAGCTCTTCGTGCTTTCGTAAAATCTACCCAGAAATATGTTACAGGTGAAGTTAAATTCAGACTTTACAAAGGAAATATCATTAAAGCCGGAACTACTTCTCCATACTCACTTTACAATGAGTCTCTGGCAAGCTTTACAACCGGTGATATGTACGATCACCATGATGCAAGCGGATTCATCACTCTGTTCGGACTTCCACTGAAAGTTCGTGCTATGAAGAATCTTGAGGTAAACAATAAATAATTGTATATCCATATACTAGCAAATTCAAAGGACGTTGATATGAAAATATCAGCGTCCTTTTCTGAACAATGTCATTTTTATAATTATGTTATAGTAGTTATCAGCCATTTATGGTTCATATAAAGGCATATCCACCCCGTATTCTCTAACAATCCCCAGATAGATCGGCTCAGATATTGAATCTGACAGATATACACAGTACTTCCTGCTTCCAGACAGCTCTCCCGGTGATAATTTCCCCAACACAGCGCACTTCCAAGACCGGGAGCCTGGCGCAGGGTAAGATCATATTTCAGACAGTACTCCCCTGGTTTTATTCTGGGAAGATCCTGACAAAATTGCAGATCTGGCATGAATTTCATTTCCATTTCTTCTGCTTTCTATCAGTATATGTCGTCTTAATCCTACCGGTTCCGGGTTATTTTATGTTCATTTTTCTAACTGATGCCTCGTTATTTTTCATACAGAATCATGTCTTTACTCTTCAACCAGCCCTCTTTCTGCTGCATTTTCCACAGCATCCATCTGTTCCAGAATTTCTTCACGACGTTCATCCACAAGTAAGCCTTTGTTGTATTTGTAATACATCGCACAGTCATTTTCCCGCAGGAACGCAATGCTGTACACATTACTGTTGAGTTCGGTCACAAATACTGCCATTTCCTGGCTCTCGCCAAAGGCAGCTTCGAGAAATCCAAAGCAGTGATTCAGCGTTTCCAGTGTTGCCTCTGCCATCTTCTCTCTCTGCTCTTCTTCCGTGTCAAACGCTGCTTTTACAGATTCAAATTCCGGGGCTTTCTGATATCCTTCCATTGTCCGCAAAATACGCTCTGCACGGTGCATCTCTGCTTTTGTAAACTGTCCCGCAGCTTTTTTCTGTTCGTTTTCCTTATGAAGAGAGAGAATTCTCGCAGCAAGAACCTCTCCCGGAACTGCACCGTCTTTTTGCACTTCCTCTTTATAAGCACACAGCTGCACAAACAGTCCCTCCACAAATTTTTCCATCTCATATTCTTCTTTAAAAAGATCTGCCATCTTTCCGACCAGAAGATTTACCACGCTAAGCCGTTCATCGAATGGAGCAAATTTCAGGCGTTCCAGCGTATCTGCTTCATAATGTCCGGCAAGGATCCGCTCCAGTCCATACTCCTTCTGATACTTCTGATACAGCTCCAGATAATTTGCAAAATCCTTCGCCGTTTTCCAATGCTGGAGATACTGATGCACAACCTCACGGTCCACCTTTTTACCAAGCTTCTCATAGACCTGGAGCAGCCTTGATAAATCCTCCCAGCCTCTGGCTGTGACAAACATTTTCCCATCCACTGTATTTTCCATGCGGTAGAAATTCTCTTTTCGAAGTTCCAGATAAGAAAGTACCGCCGGATGGATTCCCACCTGATAAGCATATTCCTTCCAGACGTCAAAATTGGCTTCCACATCAATCCGCTTGATCCGGTCCAGTGTCACCACATCAAATTCCCGCACAGACTTATTATATTCCGGTGGGTTGCCTGCTGCCACAATGATCCAGCCTTCCGGCACACTCTGGTTACCAAACATCTTGCACTGTAAAAACTGCAGCATAGTCGGCGCCAGCGTCTCCGAAACACAGTTGATCTCATCGATAAAGAGGATTCCCTCTTTCATGCCGCTCTGCTCGATTTTCTCATAGACAGCGGCAATAATCTCACTCATTGTGTACTCGGTTACAGAATACTCTTTTCCGCCATACACCTTTATCTGGATAAACGGAAGCCCGATCGCACTCTGTCTGGTATGGTGCGTGATCGTATACGCAACCAGTCCGATCTCACATTCCCTTGAAATCTGTTCCATGATCTGTGTCTTTCCAATCCCCGGAGGCCCCATCAGAAGGATCGGTCTCTGGTGGATTGCCGGAATCTGATATTCTCCATATTCATCCTTCATCAGGTATGCCTGCACTGCATCCTTGATTTCCTGTTTTGCACGTTTAATGTTCATCTATCTCTCACTCCTTGCTTATCTTAAATCCTCTTCATCCAGAACCAGTTTCATCGCCCACGGTGGAACTTCCTGCTCTTCTGCTCCGTCGTCCATGAATACAAATGCTGTCTGGTATGGCGGCATTTTCTGAGGATAAATCCCCTGTCCGTCGGTAAAATAAATCACACCTTTCAGCTCGGTAAAACGGTGCGTCTCGATCAGCTCATCAATATAGGAAAACGCCGGTCTGAAATCCGTTCCACCTTCCCCGGCAAGATCCAGCTTTTCCATATATTCCTGTAATTCTTCTTTACAGGTGATCTTCCGGTCCGACTGCACCTGGTCATCACACTGTATAATGTGGATGTTGACTCTCTGAAAAAAGCTGCCTGTCTCACTTAAAATGCCATAGGTCTCCTCCAGGAATTTTTTTACCAGATCTCCTGAACAGGACATGGAGGTATCGATCACGATTGCAAAATCCTCCACTTTTTTCACTTCTTTCCATTCCTGCGGCTCGATCAGGGGCATATTTCCATAAAGGCGCAGTCCATAACTGTAAAATACATAATCAAAGCTGTCATCATCCACAGTAACCTCTTCCTTCAACACAGCAAATTTGCGCAGAAAGCCCCGGTAATCATACCGCTGCCGGTTCTCAACCCGGACCTGATCCAGAAAATGCCCCGTATTTGATGCTGCTTCTTTGGAAAATGTTTCCATATCGGTCTGCATTTTCTCACTGATATCCTGCCATTTCTGGTTCATTTCACTTTTTCGCTCATCATCCTCATCTTTTGCCCAATACTTGTGGTCATCCACCGTAAATTCCCGGATCATACGCTCCATTTCCCGGTCCGAAAGCTTCCATCTCACAAGTGCGCCATAGATTTTTTCCGCAGTAAATACCCCGATTTCCTCTTTCAGATCCCGGTAGGTTCTCTGCCTGAGCCAGGACTGGCTTTTTCGTATATTCGGGAGATTCCAGTCGTCAATCACAGATTCTACCGCAATATCCGCCGCCAGATTCCACATAAGCTCTTCCCTTCCATTTCTGCGAAATACATGCCGGAAAATACAGTGCAGCACCAGATGCAGATAGGCGCGGTTTACTCCGATCCGGTTCTGCCTGTACTCACCTCCCAGCATCTGCCCGTTAAAATACATTGTTTCTCCGTCTGTAGCAAGAAGGTCTACCGAAAAATCCTGCACATAATAAAACGCAGAAAGCGCCACATCCATAAATCTCATTTTCATATACAGTTCGTTCCTTGTCAAAACCAGAATTTTATGTCCGATTTCTTCCAGACTCTGTTCTAATGACATTTCTTCCAATCATTCCACCTTCTTTTACAATACAAACTTTTTCTTCTTTTTGGGAAAACTGCGGTAACGCTCGTCCATCAAAATGGCTGAAATTTCTGTCTGTCCGGCATCTGCCGCATAAGCAATCGTCTTTTCCAATGACTGTTCATCAAAATAATGCTCCTTGCAGCAAAAAAGCAGCACCTCCTGCGGATCTCCCGCGGCAATTTCACGTCTCTCCTTCACTGCACAGATACAGCTTTTCCCAATTTCTTCCATGTGCGCCTTCACATAATTCTCATAGCGCAGTTTCGCAGGCTCTTCCAGCTTCCACGGATATTTCAGCCGGATCAGTGCCACACTGAAAATTGCCTCCTCCGAATCTCTTGCTTCGGAAAGTGCAAACAGCCGGTCATATTTCCCATAATCCAGTTCCCGACGGTAAAAACACTCCCTGTACTCTCCACCGGAACCATAATAATGCGTCTCCACGATCCGCGCCGGCGTATTTTCCACCGCATCTGCATAATATTCCGGAAACAGGATCTTCGTCTCCGTCTCCTGATAACGCAGTGTTGCAATGATCTGATACCGGATCTCCGTCAGAATTTCCTTAAGGCAGGACTTATTTCCATCCATAAAATCAATCTCCACTTTTTCCAGACGGCATCCGGTAAACACACCGCTTCCCATCCGCACGATCGCATCTGTCCCATGGAAAAGCTTCAGATTCATACATCCGTAAAATGCATAATTTCCAATCGACTGTACGGTAGCCGGAAGATGGATCTCCCTTACCATTCCGCCACAGCAGAGCTCTTCCGGCTGCGCAAAACGGTCGTCCACTTCACCTTCTCCGGTCTGATAAACGAGTACATTTTTCTCTTCTTCATCCTTATGCATGGAAAATGTATATGGCGCAATCCGGATAACCGGGGTTCCCTCTATCTGCTCAGGCACTTTTATGATTCCTGAATCCTGCCAGATCCGAAGAATTTCAAGTCCGTTTTCTATTTTCTGATATTGTATCTTCATAAATTTCACTCCTGGAATTGATTCTGTCTGTTCTATCCAATTAAGGATTATAGCAAAAAGAGGCGGATTTTTCCATCCTATTCACTGAGTTTATCTGCCATTCCAAAAATAAGGTTCCACACAAAACAGTTCTCTGCTCTGTCTCATATTCTCTATCGAAATCTCACGAACTATATCGTTATGGACAAAATTATTTACATATCTTTAGAATTCCTTTATTCTATAATTAGATAGTCGATATGGATATTTGAAGGAGGTACCTATGTATGATGTCAGGCATGTCTTAAGAAAAGCCGGCCTTCGTTCCACCTATTCTGGTTATAATTATCTTGCCTCAGCAGTCGCCCTCGTTCTCAAAAATCAGGAATTTTACATGAAGAACGTAACCTCTAATCTCTACCGTGTTGTCGGCGAGCAGTATGGCGTTTCCAACATGTGCGTTGAAGCTGCCATCCGCACAATGATCAACAGTTATCGGAATCAGAATTCCAATAAAATTTTAAGCCCGCTGCTTGGTTATCCTGTATTTGACAAACCGACCGCATCCGAATTTATTTCAATGCTGGCTGATTATATCCAGGATCATTCCCCTCGTTAATTATAAGATACTGAGTAGAATTTATGCATTATCACATATCAGCATGGTATATACAGAATAACATTAGCAGGCAGGCATTAAAAAGGTGCAGCCTATGAGGTTGCACCTTTTTATCGAACCGGATTTTTATAACATAATTTTTATAATTGGGACATTTTTCCATACTCGCTGTTTTAGTTGCCACAGCTACAATTTGAATCCATATCAAACTCCGGATTGATTGCATAAAAGTTCTTACTGTTCAGATTGTCCTGAACGATTCTTAAACTTTCTCCGAATCTTTGGTAATGTACTATTTCCCGTTTTCTTAAAAAGCGAATTGGATCACATACTTCCGGGTCTTTTACAAGCCTTAAGATATTGTCATACGTTGTCCGTGCTTTCTGTTCTGCAGCGAGGTCTTCATGCAGATCCGTAATCGGATCTCCTTTTGACTGAAAGTATGTCGCTGTCCACGCCGGCCCGCTTGCCGCTACCGGATATAATGCAAGTGTATGATCAACATAATATTTATCGAAACCAGATGCTTTTATTTCTTCCGGAGACAGTCCTTTCGTAAGCTGGTAAACAATTGCACAGATCATTTCCATGTGCGCAAGTTCCTCTGTCGCAATGTCCGTCAGTGTTCCGATCACTTCTTTATACGGCATCGTATATCGCTGTGAGAAATATCGCATGGATGCACCTAATTCCCCATCAGGGCCACCAAACTGCGTAATAATAATCTGTGCAATTTTCGGATTGGTCTGTGTGATCTTCACCGGATATTGCAGTCTTTTTTCATAATTCCACATACTAGCATCCTCCTTCCTGCCACGGCCATGGCTCGTTGATCCAGTTCCATCTGTCTGAGCAGGAAGGAACAGCGGTATCTACTGTGAGTGGTCCATAATATTTTGCATATTCTTTCAACAACTGGTTCCTTTTTTTATTATGTTCATAAAAATAGTCCAGTGCTTCCTGATCACGAGGATGAGTATCCAGATAAAGCTTCACATCATCTACCGCAAAGCTCGCATGACCGATCTGCATCAGGAGATCTTTTCTGCAAGGTTTGGAATTCTGCATTTCATTCATGCGTTACATCCTCCTTTCCCCTTAAACGGAAGATCAAGCTCTTCGAATATAGTTCCTCTGTGGAATCCTTTTCCGGCTTCGTAAATGTGTCTCCAGCTCTGCCATGGCACATAAGCCATTGCGATCGGCATTCCATCCAACGCATCGTCCCGGTCGCTACATCCAGATCGTTCTCGATAAACAGGTACTGCCATCGATGGATTTCTTCCATCATTGTTCGCCATACATGAATTACTATTACAGCTATTGTTATTATTGCCACATCCACAATTTGCACGTCTCATATATGGATTATTGTTTCTGCAATTTTGCATCGTTTTGGCTCCCCTTTCTTATATCTGCAATATTATTGTATGGTAATTTTTTAAAAATGGTTCTGACTTTTGCATCCGGTATAATCTGATGCCCGTTTCCATTTCAAACAGGTCGTAACATCAATAATGCCGCCAGACCATTTCTGATCTGACGGCATCTTTCTTTAATATTTTATGATGTAACCGGATTGCTCCATTGCCATGCAATTCCCGCAGTCCTCGAACACCTCATACGCCCATAAAACGGCGTGTTCACATCATTTTATGAATTTTTACCAAGTGTAACCTTGATCTCTTTCTCTGTATATTCACCATTCTTATCCGGGATCTGTACGGTAAGCGTTACCTCTTCTCCTGCTTTATAATACTGAAGCTGTTCCTGAAGAGAGCTCATACCACTGATGGAACTTCCCTCAAAACCGGTAATGATCGATCCTTTTGTAAGACCGGCTTTCTCAGCTCCGCCACCACTCATGACTTCTTTGACATAAACACCGGTCGGCATATTGTACATCTGTGCACCTTCTTCAGATACATCGTAACCTTTGATTCCAAGATATCCTCTTTCCTCATCAGAAACCTTGCTTCTTGTCTCTTTATTCATCAGATTCTGGATAACATCACTTGCATCTGAAATCGGGATTGCAAATCCCATACCTTCTACAGCTGAACTGTTGATCTTCGCAGAGTTGATACCGATTACCTCACCATTGGCATTCAGAAGAGCTCCTCCACTGTTACCAGGGTTGATCGCTGCATCTGTCTGGATGTATTCTCCGTCAAATCCATCAATTGTACGTCCGGTTGCACTGACAATACCAGTTGTGACAGACTGTCCATAACCAAGTGCATTACCGATTGCAATTGCAGGTTCTCCAACCTTCAGAGAATCTGAATCTCCAAGTGTTGCAACCTTAATCGCATTCATTGTATCGTCTGAAATCTTATCAAGCGGAACGGCTACGACTGCAAGATCCCTTGCGGAGTCTGTTCCTTTAATCTGCGCTTCCACACTGTTGCCATCATTAAATGTAACAGTAAGTGTATCGCTTCCTTCTACAACATGGTTATTGGTAACAACCAGAAGTTCTGAATCATTCTGGCTGATGATGATACCGGATCCGGCACTTTCACTCTCCTGCTGGCTGGTTCCTCCGAAGAAATTCTGTACTTCCTGTACGCTCATATTTGTGATAGAAACGATTGACGGAAGTGTATTTTCCACAATGTCTGATACATCAGATGTCACTGTACTGGTAGATGTTGTAAGCTTTGCATTCGATACAGTCTTTGTTGTGCTTACGGTACTCTTTGTATTCTTTCCAAGCAGCTTACCAGTCAGATAACTGGTTCCCTGCATCGTCACACCGCCAACTGCCCCAAATAATACTGCGGCTCCTACAACAAGTGCGACTTTTTTTGTATACCCTTTTTTCGGTTTTGGAGCTTTCTGTGGTCCTGCTCCGAACCCCTGCTGCTGATTGTCTGCTCCTCTATTTTCATCTGAATCTGGTCTGTAATAATTGTATTGATTGTCCATCATTCAAGACTCCTTTCTTTTCCTTTTCTATAGTTAAGAGTTTAGCCTATAATTGTGATGAAAGTGTGATAAAATATGAAAAAAAAGATGAACGGCATATTTTTATGTCGTCCATCTTACTAAGCTCCATCTTATTTGATATTATGACTTATCCAAACTGCGCTTTTTCTTATTCAACCGTTACAGATTTCGCCAGATTACGCGGCTTATCTACATCCAGTCCTTTTGCAACAGATACATAATATCCCATTAACTGCAACGGAATCACTGCAAGGGATGCCTCAAAGTGCTCATCTGTCTTCGGAATATAAACCACAAAATCAGCGGTATCTTCAATGCTGTAATTGCCATAAGTTGTAAGTCCCATCAGATATGCACCACGGCTCTTGCACTCTACCATGTTGCTGATCGTCTTTTCATATAAATCCAGCTGTGTCAGCACACCGATCACAAGCGTTCCATCCTCGATCAGGGAAATGGTTCCATGCTTGAGTTCTCCTGCTGCATATGCCTCTGAATGAACGTAACTGATCTCTTTCATCTTCAGGCTGCCTTCCATACAGATCGCATAATCAATTCCACGCCCGACAAAAAATGCGTCCTTTGCGTTTGCCTGCTTTGCTGCAAACCACTGGATTCTTTCTTTATCTTCAATAATCTTTTCGATCTTCTCCGGGATTGCCTGTAATTCGGCAATATAATTTTCATACTGCTCTTCAGTGATTGTATTTTTTACTTTGGCAAACTGAATTGCAAGGATATACGAAGCCATCAGCTGTGTACTGTACGCCTTCGTTGTTGCCACAGAAATCTCCGGTCCTGCAAGCGTATAGAATACCTTATCCGCTTCTCTTGCAATAGAAGATCCGACTACATTGACAATTCCAAGTGTACGGATTCCCTGCGCTTTTGTCTCACGGAGTGCTGCAAGACTGTCTGCAGTCTCTCCTGACTGGCTGATAATGATCACAAGACCATTTGGATCCAGAATCGGCTTACGGTAACGGAATTCTGATGCCAGTTCCACGCGAACAGGAATTCTCACCAGATCCTCGATCACATACTGTGCCACCATACCTACATGGTAAGCAGAACCACACGCTACAATGTAAATCTGGCTTGTTCTCCGGATATCCTCTTCCGATAATCCGATATCTGTCAGATCAAACTTTCCTTCTTTTAATACAGAATTCAAAGTATCCTTAACCGCTCTTGGCTGCTCATGGATCTCTTTCATCATAAAATGCTCAAAACCAGCTTTTTCAGCTGCTTCTGCATCCCACTCGATGGTCTTCATCTCCTTCTGGATCTCTTCACCATCCAGATTGTAGAAAATGATTCCATCTTTGCTGATCTTTGCCATCTCCAGGTTGCCAATATAGTATACATTTCTTGTATATTTCAAAATAGCCGGCACATCTGATGCAATAAAACTCTCTCCATCTCCTACGCCAAGAATCATCGGACTGTCTTTTCTTGCCACATAAATTTCTTCCGGATAATCCTTGAACATCACAGCGAGCGCATAAGATCCACGGATACGGACCAGTGAATGGTTAATCGCATCTACCGGTGTTCCCTCGTATTTTTTATAATAATAATCGATCAGTTTGACAGCAACCTCTGTGTCTGTCTCAGAGTAGAACGTATATCCCTTACGGAGCAGTTTATTCTTTAATTCCTGGTAATTCTCAATGATACCGTTATGTACAGCAACCACATTGCCATCGTCGCTCATATGCGGATGGGCGTTGTTCTCGGACGGTTCCCCATGTGTTGCCCATCTGGTGTGACCGATTCCACAGGTTCCCGGAACTGCTGTACCGTTGTTGGTCTTCTCAGCTAATACTTTCAAACGGCCTTTTGCCTTAATGACTTCCGTCTCTTCGATTCCATTACGGACAGCAAGCCCTGCTGAATCATATCCACGATACTCCAGCTTTGACAATCCGTCCAGTAAGATCGGTGCAGCCTGCTGCGATCCGACATATCCTACGATTCCACACATTTATCTATATCCTCCAGTCTTTTTGTACGAAAATAAATTTTTACCCTTTTCGTTACATTGTAGCAAATCTGGAACTCTTTGTAAAGAATAAGCGGGAATAACAATCGTCATCCCCGCCTTTCTCTTTAATCCAGATCGATAAAATCCATCTCGAAAGTATCACCTTTTTTACGCTTTTCTTTCTTGATATTATAATCATCGAAGGAATCAAAATCGTCATCGTCAAAATAATCATCAAACTCGTCAACGCTGCGAGTATCATCACTCAGTCCTTCGTCATCATAATCATCGTCGAAGTCATCATCATAGTAATCATCATCATCGAAATCGTCATCGAAATCGTCGTCATAATCATCTTCGAAATCATCATCCTGTCTCTTCTTGAATTTTGATCTCTTTTCTTCTTTGACCGATGGAATCGGCTTTACCGGATTACTCTGTGGCTCATCATCCAGTCCATATTCATCATACAGATCATCCAACTCTCTGTTGCGGTTATGTAACTTCACAACGGAAACAAGAAGGAAGATTACCAGAAGAATAACGATAACTGCTGCCGCTGCTACAAACCAGATCAGATGATCGGAAATCTTTTCCAAAATTGCATCAAACTTGCTTGCACTCTTCTTATCCGGTGTAGTCGCAGACTTCGGAGTCTCCATTCTCTGATAAGTATGCTCTGCAGAGTCGTACAAATAAAGAGATTCTTCACCGTCATTATTTACCGCATATAATACATAGAAACCATCGCGGTCCGGTTCATCCCAAATTTCAAAAGTCTTGCCGTTGATCTCCAGATTTCCTTTTGAATACTTTGATGGCATGGACACTTTACTGCCTGCATCAAAAATCACAATCGAATAATCATCTGAAATTACAACCTGCTCTGCCGGAGAGAAGCTGCTGTCAGATGAATCATACATCCAGAAATCACCTTTTCCGTCACCATCTACCAGGTAAGCCATCTGAAGTCCTGTCTTTTCCTGGACAGCACCTTTATATGTCGAATCATTATAAGTAATCTCTCCTGCTGTAAATCCAGCCGGAATCATGCTGTCTGAAAAATCACCGGATAAGGTATACTCCTGACCATCAATCGTGACACTTGCTCCATTCGCAACATCTTTGATCTTGCTTGGATCTCCTGCCCCGATCACGACATCCGCATATCCTTCTTCACATGCCACGCTTTCTCCAATACTGTCTGTAACTGTCGCATTTCCCTGCTCCAGTCTTGTACTTCCTTCCTGAAGGGCCTGGAATTTCATTGTAAACTCAATCCGGTCACTGCTTCCGTCACCTGAGCCAGTAAATGTCAGATTACCATTGGTGTCTGCATTCACTCCATCTCCCTCTTCAAATCGCATATAAGAAGGATCGTAAGTCATATGAATCGTTGCATCTCCGATTGCATCTCCACTGACAACCGCTGTACCCGTGATCGTAAATTCATCCCCGACACTTGTCTCAAGATCAGAAAAGAATATCACACCATCTGCCGCCAGTACCATCATAGAAAAACATGGCACAATCAGACATACAGATAAAAGAATTGTCGCTATTTTTTTCGTAAACTTCATCTTCATGTACTTTCCTCTTTCTAACCATATAATTGTAAGTATAAATACTCTTAGACTCTATCTTACACTTTTTATGGGGAAATGTCTACTTGTTTGTAGAATTTCCCATTGTATCAATTTACAGACAACTCCGTTCTGCTTTATTTATCCGAAGAAAAACCCCGGCATAAACCGGAGTTCTTCGCTAATTTACATTTTCTGTTGTTCCGCCTGCATTGCTTTCTGCGCCTCCACCGGGATCTGGAGTTGGTGTTGAATCCGGTGCCGGATCTGGTGTTGGTGTCGGCTCTGGCGCTGGATCCGGTGCCGGCGTTGGATCTGGTGTTGGTTCCGGCGTTGGAGCTGGAGTCGGTTCCGGCGTTGGAGTTGGTTCTACATAAGTACTATCATCATATCCTCCATTCCATGAATTGTCCCAGGAATTTCCTCCGTCATACCAGTAATCATTCGATCCGTCATTATAATTATACTGATAATTATCCTGCGTATACCCCTGCCATGCATCCGGCGTTTCAATACCACTTGTATCTACACCTGCATCTGGCTGATTCATTGGCTGGTCCTGATTATCGGTATTTTCCTCCTGCTGGTTTTCAGCCTCTTCAGCTCTTTTCTTTTTCAAAATGTTAATATCTACATCGTTAATCAGCATATCGTAGAATGTAGATTTCTTTTTCAGTTCCTTATCTAATTTTTCTCTTCCGCATTGTTCTGTAAGAGTCTCCACACCTGAAAATAAATTCACACCAAGACCAAGTTTCTCTCCTGTAATCTCTGCTCCCAATGCTGCAAGTGTCGTTGGAAACATATCCATTGTAGAAAATTCTCGATTATGTGTTTTTTCAAAAGAAGTATCAAGATTCTCTGGTAAATTTATAAATGCATTATATACACTTCTCTCATAATCGTCACTCACATCATTACAAAAATCAGAATCCATTGTTAAATGATCCCCGCTTATTATAATTGTTGTATTCTCATAAAATGGCTGCTCCTGAATCCACTTAACAAATGCATCAACCTGTCTACTTGAACATGCCATTACATTTGCATATTGATTATCTCCAAATTCATTTTGACACTGCTCACATACATATCCATCTTCAAAATGAGTATCTACTGTCAACATTGTAAAATTAAATGGCTCGTCCTTTGTTCCTATTTCGCTTAACTTTTCTTTTGCATTTTCAAATAACTTTTGATCTTCATACCCCCACCATACCCAATAACCTTCTGGGATTTTTCCTTCTTCTACAGCCGTAGTATAATCAAATATTTCTGTTTTACCATGACTCTCAAAGTATGTTCTCCTTCCTCCAAAAGTAGCATCTGATCCAATCATAAAATATTGATTATATCCTTCTTCTGATAAAATATCTTCTAAATTTTTTGCTCTTGAAGAAAAGGATGTCTGCTCCGCTAATGTATCATTAATATCCTCATTCACATTTCTAATATCTTCTGTATTTTTTATTGGAATTCCAGATGTCTGAGCGAAAATTCCTCCCATCGTCCATGTGCATCCATACGCAGGATATCCTCCTCCCAACTTATCGCTTTGAGAAAAATTAGTATTTTCTTCTGCAAGAGTCGTCAATTCCGGAATACAGTTGAAATCCATTCCACCGCCATCTTCTTTTGACGCATAAGTGGATTCCATTGACTCCAGATAAATATAAATCAGATTTCTTTTTTGTTCCGGAAATGTAATCTTCGTTGTACGTGGATCCACATAATTCTGTTCAATAAAATGCGATTCTTTCTTCTGACTTACCAGATATTCTTTTACATCCAATTCATCATATACTTCATAAGCCGCCCTTCCTGCACTTCCACATGCAATCACAGCTACAAGAAATAACGCAATCATACATTTTCCATGCTTATTCCTTAATCCTATAATCAGGAAAATAGATAAAAATAATACTAATACTGCCAACGGTACGCATGCATTGATCCCATCCAGTACTACATCTGAGTTTGTCCCATCAAGCGGTACTTTCAGATGAAAAATAATTTCATCGATAGACAACAGCCCCCACGTGTCTAATACCCAGTTTCCCAGATTATAGAGAATAAATCCAAGAACAGATATTATGATCATTAGAATACAATAAAATCCATAGCCGATTTTTTTAATTATCTTTGGTTTTTTCATTTTCCTTTCATTTCCTTTACTTAGTATTTACAAACATACATAATGTAGTAAAGCATAAATATAAAAAAATTGCAATATTCACAAGCAATACAAATTCTAAAAAATGTTTCATTCTGTCATTGCTTAATAACTTACACTTAGTTTTTAAAGCCAAAAATTTTTCTAACCAAAGTAATCTTTGATAAAACAAATGCACCCCCTAAATCTAAAAGCACTTTACCAGCAATAATCAAAATCAACTGAATATTTGCTGACATTCCATTCACAACATATTTTTCTGTTATCTGCCACCACGGAAGAAGATCAAGTTCTACAATATGCACACACAATATCAACAAACTATATCTTCCAAGATATGCCAAACTTCCACCAATATATTTCGTCCTACACTCAATAATTTTGGAGATTAAAATAACAATCACACATGCACATATACAGCCAAAAATATCTATTATCCCTCGTCCAATATCACAATGCACTAACCAGAACGATTGGAAATTTTTTATAAATGAAATCCAAGTAAGTAGTACAAAAAGAACTGAAAAGATTTTCACTTCCTTTGGCAACTCACTAATTTTAGTCTTTGCGCCCCTCCAGAGATATCCCATATAAATGAACATTGTAGCACATGCTCCTGCCTGTATGCTAAAAGGAAACCAAAATATTCTTCTTGAAAAATATCCTACTGCAAACAAACCCACTATAAATAACAATCTAATATATTTATCAAACTTGAACGATATTCTCAAGAAAATACTTCCCCAGAAAGTTGCCCACAAAAACCATATTGCACCAATTCCCGGTATCCAGAATGGCTCTGTATATGTATCACCTGCTCCATATAAAGCTGCATAACACCAGTTTTGAAATTCATCAAAAGCATTATTCCACCATACGCCCTTTAACGTTCCAATAATGATTATGACTATGCTGCTTATTATATATGGAACAAGCAATGTTCTTGCCTTATTTTTTATAAAACCATTCAAATCGCGCTTCTTATTCGTAAAATATCCTGTAATAAAGAAAAAAATAGGAACATGAAATGTAAACACAATTCGATTAATACTGGCATTTCCTAAATGGCCTAATATAATACAGATCATTGCTATCCCTTTAGCTATATCTATATATTGCAGTCTGGTACTTTTTGTTTTCATAACATTTATCCCCACTCAATTTCCACATTTTCTCTGTCTTTTTCCGATATCCTTCACATCAAAATTCGCAAACGGAAGCATCAAAAACACATCATAATACGCTTCAAACATATGATGCTCCATTACTGAATGAATGCAGACAATTGCCATAGCCATTAACATATATGGAAGATTTAAGTTTTTGATCATTATAATTGAAATAATCAGCATAACCAGTATAAATACCACCAGTCCTAACCTCATCAAAATATTCACATAAGAACTATCAATAAAGAAATAGTCTGCTACCACTTCTGTTGATCCTCCATTTCCACGCATTGGAATGTCCTGTCCCCATATCTGAACATCATACCTGTCAAAAACTTCTTTTCCTAAAGAAAGTCTCGTTGAAAAAAGAGTATTTAATTTTGCCATCCATTCTATATCTGGTCGATAAAATCTTGATACTAAGATCATAAATCCAGCTAAACCATATGGTGCCACCAGACATAAAATTTTTAGTAATAGTGATGGTATATATCCCTTTCCTTTCTTTGCACCTAATTTGTTTCTAATTTTCAAATAAACAACACATATAATCAAAATCATCATTACAATTTCACTATTCCGTACATCACAATATTTTTCAAACAGAACCACACTGATTATCATCATTCCAATTTCTATCCATGTGCATCTTGCCTGTCGGAGTACAATCCATACTGTTATCATAAAAACAATACCCGCCGCAAAATCTGTAGGATAAATAAACCCAAATGACATCCGCACCTGATCTCCCCTATGGTAAACCAAATTCGTGATAACTCCTGTATATCCTACAATCATCGTACAGATTATCATCGGAATTTCTACAATCAAATATACCTTTAAAATTTTTCTATAATCAATATCATTTGCACCAGCAATCAATAATCTCGTTTCAAGCAATGCATCAGCTCCAGAATATCTCCTTGCAATTACAAATGATCCAATAATCAGAAATACAAATAATATTTTCTTCATATCCACTGGTCTCATCACCATATACCGGAACAATACTACCAGTCCAATCCCTATCTGAACACAGAAATAAAAAAAGGTGGCCACGGAATATGTGCCATCGTTGTCCAGCTGTAAGTCAAAACCAGCCATACGGCAAAAATTCCAAGAAAAATATTTCTGATAAATTACATTTGAATTCATAAGATGAATTTATCCATTTTCCCTCTACCTTATTGTTAATTTACTTTATCCAATTCATTTTATTTCCTCTCTTTACAGACAGTTTAAATCAGGATATGCTTTGCAACATATCCTGATTTATCCAAACCTTTTATAATTCCTCAGCCACCATCTCCAGTGCCGCCTCAATTACCTTATCCATATCATAATACTTATAATTTCCAAGACGTCCACCAAAGATCACATTCTTTTCCTGCTCTGCAAGCTTTCTGTATTCTTCAAACAGCTTATTGTTCTGTTCGTTATTTACCGGATAATATGGTTCCATTCCTACTTTCCATTCGGAAGAATACTCTTTGGAGATAACAGTTTTTTCCTGCTTTCCAAATTCAAAATGCTTGTGTTCGATGATACGTGTATAAGGAACTTCTCTTTCGGTATAGTTTACGACTGCATTTCCCTGATAGTTGTCTGTTTCAAGCACTTCTGTTTCAAATCTTACCGAACGATATTCCAGTGCTCCGAGCTTGTATCCGAAGTATTCGTCGATCATTCCGGTAAACAGTGTCTTCTCTGCGATATCCGGATTTTCTTTGATGAACTCAAAGTAGTCGGTATCTGTCTTTACTTCGATTCCGTCCAGCATCTTTTCAATGATCTTTGTATATCCGCCGATCGGGATTCCCTGATATCTGTCATTGAAGTAGTTATTGTCAAATGTAAATCTTACCGGTAAACGTTTGATGATGAATGCCGGAAGGTCTTTGCAGGCACGTCCCCACTGTTTTTCGGTATAACCTTTTACTAGTTTCTCAAATACATCTTTTCCTACCAGAGACAATCCCTGTTCTTCCAGGTTCTTCGGTTCTGTAATTCCAGTCTCTGCAACCTGTTTTGCGATCATGTCTTTTGCTTCCTGTGGTGTCTTGATGTTCCACATTTTGCTGAATGTGTTCATGTTGAACGGCAGGTTGTAAAGCTCATCCTTGTAAATCGCTACCGGTGAGTTAATGTAATTATTGAACTCTGCGAACTGGTTGATGTAATCCCAAACCTTTTTATTGGAGGTATGGAAAATATGTGCACCGTATTTGTGAACATTAATTCCTTCAATATTTTCACAATAAATATTTCCACCGATATGCGGACGCTTGTCAATTACCAGACAGGTTTTTCCTTTTTTCTTTGCTTCATGGGCAAATACTGCCCCATATAATCCTGATCCTACTACTAAATAATCATACTTCATAATACTAAATCCTCTCTTTTATTTCTTTGTAATTTTATCTTTTATCATCTTTCCCATTCCAACTACACTTCCTACTCCATAGCTTAAATGAAGCAAAAAGAAAATTCCCGGAAGCAAAAGCTGACATATATGCTTCATCTCATTTTTCACAGCAAGAACTGCCATTCCGATTGCACCACACCAGTAGGTAATCCACATTGCAATCGCCAGAAATGGCTTTTTCAGTGCTGCTAAAATTGATGTTACAATAATCGCAATCACAAATGCAAACGGCACAAAATGATAGATACTGAGACAGCTCGGACATACACCAAGCGTTCTTGCCACCCAGTCTCCATTACCGTATTTCTGCTTCATCATTCCCGGAATCGAACTTCTCACATACTGCCAGGAATGAATCTGCGGATCATAGCACAAACGGTATCCTGCCTGCCGGATCCGGTAATGCATTTCATTATCTTCCGTTCTTCCCAGATTCTCATTGAAAAGTCCAACCTTTTCAAATACTTCTCTCCGATAAGCTGCATGGAACATGGACTTTACATATTTCTTTTCATTCTCTCTCCGGAAACCTGCGATTCCACTTCCGAACATTGAACTTTCCGCACTCAGAAGCAATCTCTGCCACGGTGTATCCTTCTCCGGAAGATTTGGCCTTGGTCCCCCGGTGACATCCTCTCCGCTTTCCATACACTCCACATTCTTGGAAACAAAATCCTCTGGAATGCGTCCATGTGCGTCCAGACGGATAATAATATCTCCGGTTGAACTACGGATTGCCTGATTCCATCCGGATGCCTGATTGTTCCCCGGATTTTCCGTAACAAAGCAGTTATGATACTGCGGATTTTCTTCGGCAAAACGTTCCATAATCCGTCTGGTTCCATCTGTTGAACTGCTGTCCACCATCACAACTTCGATCTGCTCTGCCGGGTAATCCTGTTTTGTGATATCCTCCAGCAAGTGCGGAAGATACTCTTCTTCATTGCGCGCAATCGTGCAAACTGATACTAACATACATTTCTCCTATACTGTAGTTCTTATCGTAATACTGCAAATACTGTCATAAACATGGTCATAAAATCTCTCCACAGACTGTATTTGCGCAGATCTTCCAGATTATAACTCATCTTCTCCGGAAGCACTTCATGAATATAAGCATAATCCACATCTTCTACATGCTCCAGCATTTCACCCTCATCTTTGTAGCATACGCTGGCTCTGGAAGTGATTCCTGCCGGTAACAAAAGAGTCGCATACATTTCTTTAGTATAGCCTTTTACATACTTCACAACTTCCGGTCTGGTTCCAACAAAACTCATCTCTCCACGAAGAACATTGATAAGCTGCGGAAATTCATCAATCCTGCAGCCACGGATCACTTTTCCAACCCGTGTCAGTCTGGAATCCTGACTGATCGTAACCTGTGTTCCCATCTTGTCCGCATTCTGCACCATAGTACGGAACTTTAGAATGTGAAATTTCTTTCCATACTGTGTCACACGCACCTGCTTGTAAATCACCGGTCCCGGTGAATCCAGCTTGATTGCAATACTGATGACTAACATGATCGGTGATAAAATGACAAGCAAAATCATCGAAAGCAGAATGTCAAAATAACGTTTTAATTTTAATTCTTTTTCATGTCTGATCAGGATATCATAATATTTTTTTACTTCGTCCGTTCTCATAAACTTCGGAAGTTCTTCCCATTTTCTCATACAGCATTCCTATCCGATGCATTCCTTTAATACATCCGTCACGTATTTTACCTCTTCATCGGTAAGTTTCGTATGAAGCGGTAATGTAATTGCATTTTCAAATAAAGCATAAGCATTTGGATAATCTTTAATATCAAATCCCATATTTTTGTATGCAGATAACAACGGTAACGGTTTGTAATGCACATTCGTTGCTACGCCATGCTCTGCCATCTTCGTAATGATCTCATTACACTCTTCCCGCATTTTTCCCTGAACACGGATCAGATACAAATGTCCGCTGGACTTATGATCTGTATCAAAATGATTCAGTACACTCACAGGAAGACTTTCCAGTGCTTTATCATACATTCCTATGATTTCCCGACGACGTGCCAATAATGCATCATAGCGCTTTAACTGTACCAATCCAATAGAAGCCATGATATCGGTCATATTGCATTTGAAATAAGGTGCCACAACATCATACTCCCATGCGCCAAGCTGCGTCTTAGCAAGCGCATCCTTGGACTGACCATGCAGTGAAAAGAGCATATATTTTTTATAAATGTCGTCATCATCCACACCTTCGATTGGACGCCATGTAACTGCTCCTCCTTCCGCTGTGGTAAGATTCTTTACTGCATGGAAGGAAAAACTTGTGAAATCTGCAGCCTGTCCACATTTCTTTCCTTTTCGCTCTGCGCCAAATGCATGCGCTGCATCTGCCACCACAATCACTCTGCCAAACTTCTCCTGAAGTTCATTTGCCGGATGGAAAAGTGATTTCTTTGCTTCTACAATTTCAAATATCTTATCATAGTCACACATGATTCCGGCAAGATCTACCGGAATGATGACTTTTGTCTTTTCATTGATAGCGTCTGCCAGTTTTTCATAATCCATCTCATAGGAATCTTTCGCCACATCAATCAAAACCAGTTTTGCGCCCACATGTGAGACAACACTTGCTGAGGCACTATAGGTATAGGCTGTCGTGATCACTTCATCTCCAGGTCCGATTCCCAGAAGACGCAAAGTCATCTCCAGACAAGCTGTGGCTGAATTCAGGCAAACAACCCGATTAGTTCCCATATACTCGGCCAGCTTCTTTTCAAAGAGCTTCGTCTTTGGTCCGGTGGTGATCCAGCCACTTCTTAAAGTATCCACAACTTCTGCTATCTCCTCCTCTGTGATATCCGGAGGAGAGAAAGCGATATGCATGTTTTTCATAAAAAAACTTCTTTCTTCATAAATTTTAGATCTTTATTGATACTTTTCTAATTCTAAATACTCTTTCCAGAACTTATAAGATGTCAAATATTTTCTTCTGTTATAATAAGCTTTATCTACTTCTTTGTGAATTTTTTTATAACGCTTCACTGTTTCAAGATAGTATTTCATGACCTGTCTGAATTTCTTCTTATCCAGATATCTGATTTCTGCAGTATATGCATTTGGATTAATTGCAATGACACTATCTACAAGGCATTGTCTCTGTGGATTATAGAACCAGTCATGAGCAACCGCCGCCGGCCCTTTCCGTAACCATTTTTTTGGCCAGAAAAGCTGTCCATTAAAAGTCAGGCGATAAAGAATGGTATCCTTCAGACTTCTGTGATCTGTTTGATAAATAGAATCAATATCCACCCCATATTCATCAAATTCTGCAAGATCTGCCATATTTGCATTTTTTGCGGACATTGTTTTTAATCGTTCCTGACATTTTTCCGCTTCAATAAAAGCAGGTCCTTTTAAATAATCTCTGATTGCATCAACAATGATTTCTGCAGCATCATAATTAAAGCGCAGTATTTCCGTTAAAAACATACCATTAAAACGTTTCCAGATACGTTCTCTTCTGTTTCTGGACGGATTACATGCCTCTTCAATCAAAAAGTTACGGAATACTTGATAATATTCCATGAAATAATTGAACTTTAAAGTAAAGCCCATATGCCATACGCAAATACCGTTCATGGTAATAAATTTAGCATTATTACGGAAACTGAATTCCGTATCATCAACACGGATAAACAATGGTAATGCAAATCCGTTTTTCTCGATCATTGTTACCGGTACACAACAATACCACCAACCGGCATAGGAATCAGCCTTTTTCGTTTTTGCTTCCTCCTTTTGAAGCATTTCAGCCATCTCCACAATTTTTCCATGACCTTTTGAAGAATTCTGTCCTCCATCTGCTCCTAAAAATCCCACATCTTCATGGAAAACATCCATCTCTTCATAACAAAGCATGGCACCACTGATAATATAATCTTTATATTTTTCTTTTGCCAGTAACAATAATAAATATGTTCTTTTTATACTTTCTGATAAAACAACAACATCATCATCCATCAATAATACATGAGTTGCTTTTGGTTTCTGTCGAATAGATTCAATCATTCCTCGTGTAAATCCACCTGAACCGCCTACATTTTTATTTCTATGATAATAAATATGCGGACCTTCAAATTCTTCCGCCGACAATACTCGGCCTTCATCATTATCAACGATGTGCAAGTAAACATTTTTTCCAATGATATCATCCTGAGTTAAAATTTCATCCTTGATCATTTTAACATTTTTACGAATAAAGTCTTCTTTTTTAAATGTTGTCGTTGCGATTGAAAGTCTCACTTCATTGAAATCACTTTCATTTACCTCAGCATAATAACCGCCACCATATACACAGCACTCTGAATACATGCGGAGCTCAAATGCAATCAATGTGTCCTTATTTGATGGAATCTCAACAATAATTTCTTTTTTTTGATCGCAATGGTATTCTTTCTTTAACAAAACATTTCTTTTTGCTGAATTCTCAATTCTATGATATCCGGACAGAACCAGCTCAAAGTCACCTTTAATTTCAAGCTTCAACACCGTTTTGCCGATTTTTGTGTGTTTTTTCCATTTTTTCATAGAAAAGGCATTTAAATAAGCTCCAAAGTCACATGTACTATATTTTGAAAATACAAAACATTTTTCTTCAGCATCACGGATTCCTAATCCACCCTTATAAAAAAGATCGGCGTTATCTGTATATTCTTCTTTATCTGGAAATAGAATACTTTGTAATTTTAACTCCATTGTTTACATCTCCTTATTTTGTGCTTCTTTTAACTCTAAATAATTGCTCCAAAAATCTTTGCTTTCAAGTTTCGAATGATTTTTTCTATATTCTTCGCAAACCTTATCATAATGCAAATCTATTAATCGAAATACTTTTAACATTTTTATATATGCTTTCAGTAATTCTATTCTACTTCGCTTCACACAAATTGCATTTCCTGCTGCATCAGCATACACAACCTCATTCCAACGGAACAAGTCGTAAATATTTGGATTTGGTCTGGCTACTTTTGTCGCTCTGTTTTTATATGCAGGCAGAAAATGACCATTCATTGACAACATGATCAATATTCGTTTTAATTTACACGGTGGTTCAGCCTCCGGTCTACCACATGGATCCAGATCTTCCGGCTTGATTCCATTATGTCCTATAAATTCTTCTGCCGGCATAGACTGATAATTATATTTTTTTAATCCATCATGAACGCCTAAGGTATCCGCATTATAAAACCACTTAAAACCTCTTAAAAAATCAACCGCACCTTTCAAATTCAGATCTACATATTTATATCTGTATTTTCCGATATTACTGCTGACCTGCACAAAAAGCATCTTTTTGAAATCCTTTGCAGCAAACTGCGGATTATGGATTGCATTCGTAATTGCCAGATTTCTGACATCATAATACTCCAGGAAACCAGGTAATTTATTTTCAAAAGCTTCATGCCAGATCGTTATTCCATTTAAGAAAATAAACTGCCCATTTGCCCTCAATCCATATTCTATATCATCTCTATGGATAAAAAACGGCAAAGGATAATGCATTTCCTTAATAAACGGAACCGGAATACACGAATACCACCAGCCTGTATACTCTGCTTTTTGAATCTGTTCATTTATCACGACATTTTTTAATTGTGTCATGTCAAAATTATGGTTATTCGCAACAATATCACCATCATTCCAGCAGGCACCACATTCATACTGCAGAGTTGGCAAATCTTCTCTTAATAATGAGCCTCCGATTACTGCCATTCTGTATTTCTCTTTAAGCAGGGTCAATAATGTATAAGTTCGTTCTATCGCTTCAGGAGAAATCACAGCATCGTCATCCATCAATAAAACATGTGTAATACTATCATCTCGCATATGTTCGAACATCGTTCTGGTAAATCCACCCACTCCACCAAGGTTTTTATTCTTAACAATGCGAATATGTTCATCCTCGATTTTTTCTCTTACTAATGTACCGCCATTATCGGATATGCATACCGACAAATGTCCATAAGATAAGGCATTCTCATTGTTAAGCAGATTTTCTTTTAATACTTTCATATTTCGCTCAACATACTTCTCACGTTTGAAAGTACAAATGCCTATTCCTATCTTAACTTCCTTCTTTTCCCTCTCTTCATCAGTCATATAACTTGCTGCATAGAGGGCTGTATCCTCCTCAGCGATTATGGATACACCTACTACTCCACTCTCCGGTAAAGCAAATATTGGAGTATTCACGGAATCTTCGCCTTTGCTTTCCATTGGAAATTGCATAATTATCTTCGAACATACTTTTTTATTCTTGCAGGATAAGGCATATATGACAACCTTTATTTTTCCTTTAAAATTAACAGACACACAAACCGATTGAATACCTGTATACTTTCTCCATTTTTCAGCAGAAAAAATATTCATATATGTCAAGAAATCTGCTTCACCACCTGCATTAAGCAATATTCCACTCTCTGACTTAATTCCGTTTTTTAATTTATAGTATAATTCTGGTTCCTCAACAGACTGTTGATTCCATACAATTTTTTGTAATATCATGCTTTTCACCACTTACTGATTCATATGCATATATTCAGTTGTTACTTCTTCTACCAGACCACTCATTCGAACATTTCCTTTGTCAATCCAAATAGCATGATCACATAACTGTCTGACAGAATTTATATCATGAGAAACATATAACAGAGTTGTTCCTCCACTCAACATCTGCCCCATTCTCTCATAACATTTCTGCTGGAACTGGTAATCACCAACGGATAAGATTTCATCAACCACGAGAATATCCGGTCTCACCATGGTAGCTATTGCAAATCCAAGTCTTGCCTGCATACCAGAGGAAAAATTCTTAATCGGAACATCCAAGAAATCCTGCAATTCTGCGAATTCAATAATTTCATCAAAATGCTCTTCCATAAATTTTCTTGAATGTCCAAGTACAGTTCCATTCAAAAACACATTTTCTCTAGCCGTCATATTCATATCAAACCCGGCACCCAATTCAATCAACGGTGCAATGGTCCCTTTTGTAGTAACTGAACCTTTGTATGGTTTTAAAATTCCACAGCAGGCTTTTAAAAGCGTTGACTTTCCGGATCCGTTTGTTCCGATCAGTCCCCACGCCTCTCCTCTTTTTACTTTTAAATTGACATCTTTTAACGCAAGAAATTCCTGGAACATCAATTCGTGTTTGATCAGTTTGATCACATATTCTTTCAGGTTATCTACCTTTTCAGATGCCATGTTGAACCGAATCGTCAGGTTATCAACATCTACAATATATTCTTCGCTCATTCGCCCTTCTCCTAGATATATAAAATGAAGTTATCCTGTGTTTTCTTAAATACACCAAGTCCAATTGACAGCATGATAAAAGCCATTACCCAGCAACCAATAAAGATTCTTGGAGTTGTAAAATGTCTGTATAAAACAAGATCTCTGAAGAACTGGATATAATAAAACATTGGATTACAGTATTCTACCAGCTTTCTGAGCCAGTCCGGAAGCAGCTCGATCGGGTAAAACATTGGGGTTACATACATCCATGCTACTGTGATGGCATTGTAGATATACTGAATATCTCGAAAGAAAACATTCGCAGCAGAAAGGAAAAAGCCCAATCCGCATACAAAGATATACAGCGGAATCACTACCAATGGAAAAAGCAGGATATATGGTGAAAACGGTGCTCTGGTGATCAGCATGACCAGAATCAATGCTCCCATTGAAAAAATAAGGTCGATCAGGGAACTTGTTACTTTTGATAAGGTAAAAATATATTTAGGTACATATATTTTCTTGATCAAAGCTCCATTATCCAACACAGAATACATAGACATATGGGTTGCATTATTCATAAAATCAAATAATGCCTGACCTGTCAGCAGGTAAACCGGAAAGTTTTCGATTCCGCGCTGGAACATTTGGGAAAATACCAGTGTCATTACAAGCATGATCAGCAGCGGATTCAAAATACTCCACACATATCCCAGAAAACTTCTTCTGTATTTTAATTTCACGTCTCTGACTACCAGTTCTCTTAATAAATCTTTATATCTAAAAAATGTATTTATCCTATCTCTTGTTACGCTCATTATTCTTCTCCAATTTAATATGAATCTCTTCGGCCTTTAAATGCAAGTACAGCTAACGGGAATGCAGCATATCTTGTTTTCCGTAAAAACAACACTGCCGGATTCTTTACTCTATCATACACTTCTCTGTTTTTATGATAAAAATATGCATCTAATTTCATTGCTTCTTTTCGCATACCATTCTTCAGAGGAAAGCTGATATAAATTTTCATCTGACTGGTAAGGATTGTTGCTGTCAATTCCCTGATATACTCCAGATTTGCCTTTGGAGCCGTCTTCTCGACTTTTTTGCAGTACTGATTGAGCCGCATAAGAACCCGCAGATGATTCTTCAGATTCTTCTGCATCTTTTCAATGGACATACTTTGTCCCGGAAGTCCCAGACGATATTGGTAAACAGGGTCTTCCATAAAATATACTGTCTTCACGTAAGGAATCGGAAATGCAATAAACTCTACATCTACATAAAAAGTGTGTTCATCAATCTGTTCATTTGCTTTCCTGAAAAGCTCCGTCTTCACAGTCGTGGCATGCATATCTATGATGGTCTTACCAACAATCTCCTCAAACTGGTAGAGCTTGTTATACTCGATTTTTTCAAACGGATATTCCTGTCTCTTTTCCGGCAGCCGTGTCGTATGGTTGATCCAGGTATAATTCGATGCAACGATATCAGCATCAATTTCTTTTAAAAGTTTCACCAGTCGGATGAAGCTTCTGGTGTCTACCCAGTCATCTCCATCAACAACTTTAAAATATTTTCCTCTTGCCTCACGAGCTCCCGTGTTGATGGTGGAACCATGTCCGCCGTTTTCTTTATTGATCAACCGGAACGTATTTTCATACTTTGAAACATATCTTTCCGCAATTGTTACAGTATCATCGCTGGAACCATCATTCACGATCAAAACTTCAATATCATCCATGACTTCAGAATTCACAAAGGATTCCAGACAGTCTTCCAGATATGCCTGCACATTGTAACTTGGGACAGTTACTGTTAATATTTTCTCGTCCATTGTTCTCCTAACCTGATTTAATACTATTTTTCTCAAAAAAAGTTGGTTTTACAGATATTTAGTTCTATCTGAATCACCAACTTTTATTCTGATTACTAAAATATTATACTACACTTTTCTTTAGATGGAAAGATTATATCAAATGCTCGCATCTTTGTCAAATCTGCCCACTTTATATACCACTGTGTTTTTCATCTACAATGGGTCCTTCATGACTGATCCTCCCTAAACTGACCAGTTCCTGAAAAGCCTCACTGTCTCTTTTTTTATCTTCCGGTCTGATATGATAAGTAGAAATCATATCTGCAACTTTTTCTTTAATATCCGGACTTTCTTCCATTGCTGCCTTTTCCAGCTCTCGCAGCTGGCTGAGGAAATGTACTTCATCGAACTCAAGAGGTTTGCCGATAAAAATCAGGTTGTTCGCTGTTTTCTGTAGTCCCTCTTCTTTTGTCAGCAATTCCTCATACAGCTTTTCCCCCGGTCTAAGACCGGTATACTTGATCTCCATATTCACACCAAGTGTATATCCGGAAAGTCGGATCAGATTCTTTGCCAGATCAGCAATCTTCACAGGCTCTCCCATATCCAGCACAAAGATTTCTCCGCCATGGGCATAAGCTCCCGCCTGAAGTACCAGTGAAACTGCTTCCGGTATCGTCATAAAATAACGGATAATATCCGGATGCGTAACTGTCACAGGACCTCCTGCCTCCATCTGTTTTTTAAACAGCGGAATAACGCTTCCATTACTTCCCAACACATTCCCGAATCGTACGATCACGTATTCTGTTCTGGAATATTTGCTGAAGGTCTGTACGATCATTTCACACATACGTTTCGATGCACCCATGATATTGGTAGGGTTTACTGCTTTATCCGTAGAGATCAGTACAAATTTCTTTACCCCGTACTTGTCCGCAGCTCTTGCTGTCTTATAAGTACCAAACACATTGTTTTTAATGGCTTCATTCGGGCTGTCTTCCATAAGTGGCACGTGTTTATGGGCTGCCGCATGAAAAACAACATCCGGTCGATAATGCTCCATGACGCTTTCAATTCGACTTGTATTTCGAACAGAACCTATCAGTACTTCCAGCTTCAGATTTGGATACTTACGAACCAATTCCTGCTGAATATCATAGGCATTGTTCTCATAGATATCAAAAATGATAAGAAGCTTTGGATTGTGGGAAGCGATCTGACGGCATAATTCACTTCCGATGGAGCCGCCGCCTCCCGTAACCAATACTCTTTTATTTCTCACATACTGCCCAACGCTTTCCATATCAATTTCAATAGTATCTCTTCCGAGAAGGTCTTCGATGGATACTTCCCGCAGGTTTGACACTCCTACATCGTCATTGATCAGCTGATACATTCCCGGTAATATCTTAAGTTTACAATCTGTAAGATTACAGATTCTTAAGATATCTCTGGTATTTTTTGTTCCTGCCGAAGGAATTGCAAGGATAATTTCTTCTGCATCATACTTCTTTGCTGCTTCCTGAATCTTATCTCTTCCTCCGACAATGCGGATTCCATGAATGTATTTTCCTTTTTTGGAAGGATTATCATCAATCACGCAGACAACCTTCTGATTCAGGTATTTACTGCTTTTTAATTCTTTGATGATCATATTTCCGGCTTCGCCGGCACCGATCACAATGGTGTTACGGCTATGCCTGGTTGATTTCTTCAATCCATTTTCCATAGTATGCAAAATGCGATAAGAAAATCGAGTGATGATCGTTGTGATACTTAACAAAATAAAATAGAAGAAATAATAACTTCTCGGAACCTGCAGATACAACAAACTGAAACCGAAAGCCTGAAAGACCGTTGACAGCATTGTTGCACCAAGAATGGCAAGCATCTCATTTATGCTGGCATAAGACCATACCCGGTTATACAGATTAAGTACCAAAAAAATGACTACCGTTGTGATAACATTGATGACCATATAGCTCTCGACACTGTACATATACTCTGCCGGTACCCAGATATTATCCAATTTAAAACGCAAAATAATTGCCAGATAAGAATCCAGGATCACACTTAAGATATCTACAATAAACAGTGCGATCATCCGACTTCTGGAATTTTGCAATCCCCATGTTTTTTTCATAAGCGACCTCCATTTGTACAACATAATACTGTCACAAAATATTACCGTTCTCTAACCAATCTCCGCTTAGTTATATAACTCATATACATATGCCTTTTCATCCTGATACAATTCCTTTGAATTTTTAAGTCCGGTTAATTTTTGTATCTTTTCTAAGCATTTTTCAGGATCCATGGTTACCTTTTCACCGAGATCATCATATTTTTTATCAAGTATTCGATCCAAATATACAACTAATTTGGAATTTTCTATTGAAACGTCCGGTACTTTTATATCCAGATCTTTGTAATACATTTGATATAAACGTTGGTAATTCTGTAATTCTAACCCTTCATTAATCATTATATAAGACGTTGTATAAACATACAAGCATGTTGTATCTGTATATTCTTTACTGATTGCAATATTATTTTCTCCTTCCGGATATAAATAACAAGGATCATTTACATAATACGTCAAGCCTCCTATCAGCATCATTGAAATAACCATTGCAATCTGAATCTTTGCTTTATTTTTTATCCATAACTTATAGATAAAATAAAGCAGGTAGCAAAACAGCAGAGACAGAAAAGGAAACAAATTCATGATATACCTGTTCACCTGCCATGGCGAGATTTTTGCTGAAATAACAAATACAAAAGCACAAGTAAGTATTATATCACAGATCAAATATGTTTCTCTTTTTACTTTTACATAAACAGTTTTTGTGTGTTCTTTATTATTCACTGCAATTTCATAGTGATCTGCATGATATTGCAGCTTCATTTCCCACAAAACCTGTGTGATAAGATATGCAAGAATTCCAAGGCAGCAGACAATCAAGAGCAGCATGAAGACACCGCCGAACATCTCTTCACTGACTATAACCCAGAATTTTCTGATTCGTGACGTCCAATCTGAAAAATTATGCATATTCTGAAGTGTTTTCTGGCTATGGCTCACTCCTGTACCTGTCAGATTCTTAAGAATTGCAGGGTATAACGCAACAGCACAAACTCCGCCAACGCCTCCGCTCACTACATATTTTCCGGTCATTTTAAAGTCTTTTCGCATGATCATCCAGATCATCTGAAAGATCACCATAGGAAATGCAAAAATCACAAAATAGTAATGTGTAAATACACCGCCAAAAGTAGCAAGCAAAATACTGATCAAATTTTTCATTTTGATTTTTCTTGATGCCATCATTTCCAAATGTTCATATGCGAAAATGGTACACCACATGGTTAATAACATATACATTCGAATATATGTCACCATATTTACCGCTGCAATACTAAATCCAAAAAACAAAACCGGAAAGAAAGCAAAATATTTATCTTTTTTGATTAATTTCCCTATTTTATACAAAAATATAATTGTTACTGCATAATACAACAAGTTAGGAATGAGACCAAACCATTTACTGAATTGTCCCGGAAAGCATGAACTGATCGCATGCAAAACCATATAAAAAAGAGGCGGATGGGAATCATGGGTCTGATTATAGATAACAGATCCAAATTTGAAGGCTTCTCCCTCATTGACTGTCATATATTCCTTAAACATATCCGGACTGATTTCCGGATTATCTAATGCTCCATCTTCCCAGATCTGTGCGTGGTAATAACTGTTAGAAAGTCCATAGGACCATAACTCATCCACAAAATATCCTTTTTTCATATCACAATAAAAAATCATAAAAATGATCTGTATAAGCAGAACACATATGAATATAATATGACTGCTCTTATCTCTCAAAAACTTTCTCATATTCCTACCTTTCCATTGATTCCTGTATTTTTATTTTTTGACAAATGCTTCTTTGCCCATTTCCGGAGCAGTATCTCCTTTTGTAACAACTTTGATCTCAATTGCTTCTATTCTTTTTGAAAGTCCTTCTGTACCTGCAGGATTACCATTTTTTGTCCATCCGAGCCAGCCATAATCCTGTGCGTGGACACGGTAATACACATCACAGGATTCAGAAAGCGTTCCGGTAAGATTAATCTTGATCGCTTCTACTCGTTTTCCTTTTCCAGTGGTTCCGGCAAGGGCTCCGTCTTTTACAGACTTCTGCCAGCCGATATCCTGTACATGGGCACTATATTCCACACTTCCCTCTGCTTTTTGACCTGACAGGGATATTTTGATTGCTTCTACTCGTTTACTTTCCCCGGTAGTTCCGGCAAGAGCCCCGTCTTTTACATTATTCTGCCAGCCAATATCCTGTACATGAGCAGAATAGACGATGGAGGTCCATTTTTTGCTGAAGCACTGTTCCGTTGTTCCCGGAGCATGTGCACCTTTTTTTACAATTTTAATCTGAATGGCTTCTACACGGTAACCATAGCCTTCGGTTCCGGCAGACTCTCCATTCTTGGCCCATCCCATCCAGCCGAAATTCTGCGCATGGACACGGTAATAGATATCATATCTTTCTTCCATTTCTTCTGTCAGTCTGATTTTTACAGCTTCTAGCCTCTTCTGGCCATTTGCGGTGCCGCTTACTTCACCTTCTTCTTTCCAGCTGTCCCAGCCAATATCCTGTATATGTGACATATATAGAATGGTTCCTGCGTAGCCTTTATCACGCAAATTAACTTTGATTCCACCTAAAGCCAAGGACTTTCCTGTTGTACCGCTGGTTTCTCCATTTTCAACCGGACTCATCCATCCTTCACCATTGACATATGCAGTATAAGAAACGGTCGGATCCTTCTCTACAAATGCATTTTCTGTACTTCCGGGAGCATCCATTCCCTTTTTGCCTGCAACGATCTGGATGGCTTCTGCCTGGCAGTCATAACCTTTAGTTCCTGACTCCTCATCATTCTTTGCCCAGCCAAGCCAGCCATAATTGCTTGTATAAACACGATAGTAAATATCGTAATTCTCTGCCTGCGTTCCTTTTAATCTGATTTTAATAGCTTCGATTCTTTTTAGATCGTCATTTGCTGTCGATTCCTTTCCATCTGCAGCATATTCCTGCCAGCCTGCATTTGGCACATAAGTTGAATATTCCACATTAAGGTCTGCAAGATTGGCATTAATCTTTATACTTTGGATTGCTTTCGACAAACCTACTGTACCACTTTGTTCTCCATTTTTCACCTGACCGGTCCAGCCAAGATCCTGCACAGAAGTACTGTAAGAAAGGAGGTCTTTATTCTCAACATCTACATCCTTTTCTTTTTTCAGCAATACGATCTGGATTGCCTGTAAATCCTTCGATTCTCCGGTTGTTCCTGCAATCTCATCTGTTGTGACATAATTCTGCCATCCATCATTTGCCACATGGGCACGATATAAGATCTGGTATTCGTCTTTCTTTTCGCCTGTCAGACGAATCTGAACTGCCTGTATTGCTTTGCTCTGCCCGGTTGTTCCTGCCTGTTCACCATCTGCAACATAATCCTGCCAGCCATCATCCGCCACATGGGCACGATATTCGATACCCAGACCATCAATTCCTGATATCTGCATTTTCATGGCCTGCATTGCGTATCCAAGGCCTACAGTACCTGCCTTTTCACCATTTCCAGTTTCATCTAACCATCCAAGATTTGTTACGTGTGCCGAAACAAATAAGGCATCCTTCACTTCATCCGGGACTGCTACCGGCTCTACCTCTTCCCCTGTATCCGGCTTGTTATTTTCAGGCGGCTTCACATTTGAAGAAGATCCGTTTCCTTTCTGAATAAGTGAAATGTAATCTGCACTGGCATATCCATACATATCCTGAAAATTATAGTTACCGGTACTGCTGTCTACTCCGTTTCTTCCCTCTGTAAGGACACCATCGCTCTGAACCCGGTAAAATCCATTCGCTGCTTCACCATTATCCAAAAGTAAAAATGCATACTGTGACTGAGCAGCTGTCTTATACAGCACATCAGAAGAAGTATTGCTTTCTTTTCTGACATTCAGCGTGGTATGTTCACTGTTTATCAAATCCTTTATTCCAATGGAATATTTTCCATAATCCTTTGATCCATTTGTCCTGTCGAGGCTCCACATCAAATTGGCGATCTTCTCACCCCAAAACGGATCGGATGCATAGTGGACGTTAATTCCACTTCCTTTATTACCCAGATAGGCTCCTTTATAGGTTCCACATCCCGGTCTTAAATATTGCTTCGACATATAAGTTTCCGCAAAATCCTTGAGACAGGTAGAGACATCCTTGTAACTATTGGCACTCTCTCCAGGAGAGGTATCTACAGCATTTAAACCGAAAAGATTATTCTTTTCCTTTGCAATACTACTCTTTCCCCATCCGCTCTCAAGGGCTGCTGTTCCTGCCATCATCAGGGCATTTACACCGTATGTATCCTGATTTTTCACAAACTGTGCACCGGTATCCCACATTTTAGAGTCCGAATCAGTCTTTGCATTGATGATGGAATTCAATTCATCTACACTATAATTGCTCTGACTGCGAAGCGGCAGATACTGAAAATAATTATAATATGGAGCAGACGGATTCACAGAATGTGAACGGTCACCGTTTTGATAATCTTCCAGCATATTTTCGAAATTATCGTAGGTGTAAAAATAATGTCCGTCATAACTATAATAATCGGTGCCCTCTGCAAGATACTCTGGTGCCGGTCCATTGTCCAGACGGGCATTATAATCATTATTCGTTACGTTTCCAACGATATTATGATAGAGTCTTCCGGATGAGACCTGATAACAACTAAGGGATTCAACCTGGGAAATATCTACGACCTGTACTTCATCCGGATCGATTTCTCCGATCACGCCTGAAAGCATAAACCGCACTTTTCCATCGCTGGTTCCAAGATAAGCAGCGTCCGCACCGTACGCACCGCAGGTATATCCCTGGGCGCCGGTTTCTGCTTCTGTGTATTCTGTAACCACAGCACCTTTTGTATTAAAATTGACGATTTGGGCAGAAGAAGATCTTGCCATTCGAATACTTTTGTCTTCTTCAACTAATCCTATTTCCGGTTCTATTTCATACACGTTTCCATATTCGTCTGTTTCTATCAGCTTTTCTTCGACTTTCTGAGGTTCTTCTTCGGCATATACACAAAACGGCATTTCTGTCATTCCTGTTATCACAGCACCTGCCATAAAAAGTGCAGCCATTTGCTTTGCTTTCTTTCCCATAGTATTCTCCTTACTTATTCATCAGATCCCCCACTGTTTCAGTCTTAGTATAGCACCCACATTCTTAGAGTAGCAACATTTTTATAACTTTCAAGGCAGAGAAACGCTGAAGTTCATGGCAAATCACTTCAGCGTCTCTTCTATTCCTTATGCTTCTTTTTATCCTTCTGTCTTCGGCACAAGTTTAATCTCCAAGGATTCCAGTCTGTATCCCTTGCCTGTAGTCCCGGCTTCTTTTCCATCTTTTACCCACTCCAGCCAGCCAAGTTCTTCAACCTGTGCACGATAATAAATATCGTAATGATCCGCCATCTCACCGGTCAGTTTTATCTTAACCGCTTCCATTTGAAGTTTTTCTCCGACTGTACCGGATATCTCGCCATCTTTTTTCCAGTCCTGCCAGCCAATATTCTGAACATGGGCGCTATAGGTAACATCTCCCGAATACAATGGCTTATATAAATCCAGTTTCAAAGCCTCCATGCGGAGTCCCTGACCAACGGTTCCGATCGTCTCTCCATTATAGACCTCATCCTGCCAGCCAATATTTTGAACATGGGCACTGTAAACAGCCTGGGTATCAAAGGTTTTTGAGGAAGTTCCTACCGGTGTCAGCCCATCTCCGTCTTTACGAACCAGAGCAATCTTTATTGCTTCCATCCGATAACCATAGTTAACCGTTCCTGCAATTTCTCCATTCTTCGCCCAGTCAAGCCAGCCAAAGTTCTGGACATGGACGCGGTAATACACATTATATTCCTTTTCTATCTCACCGGTCAGCCAGATTTTTATTGCTTCAATCCTCTTATTCTGTCCGATCGTCCCTGCCGTTTCTCCATTTGAAACTTCTGACTGCCATCCAATATCTTCCACATGGGTACTATAATGAATGTCTCCTGAAAATCCACGACCAGACAAACTTATTTGCAAAGCTTCCAGACGCTGGTTTTTCCCGATCGTTCCTGCTGTTTCCTGATTGCAGCAAGTCGGCTGCCAACCGACATTTTGCACATGGGCGGTATATTTAACTGACGGTTTATTCCACTCTTCGTTAAAATGATACGCATCTGCCGTTTCTCCAGGAGCAGCGCTTCCCTTTGGCAAAACAGCAATCTGTACTGCCTCTATCGCATAGCCATACTCTTCTGTTCCGGCTTTCTCTCCATTTTTCGCCCAGCCAAGCCAGCCAAAATTACTGCTATGTACCCGGTAATAAATATCGTAATTCTCTGCATCATCTCCGGTCAGATTAAGTTTAATAGCCTCCAGAGCTCTGCTCTGGCCTTCTGTGCCAAGCATTGCGCCGGTTTGAACTTCATCAGTCCATCCATACCCAGCCACAAGTCCGGTATAACTTACTCCCAGATTTTCGCTGTTTGTCTGGATTTTCAGTGCCTCCAGACGCAGGCTCTTTCCGATTGTTCCAAGGGCATGCCCGTTTTTCTTCCAGTCTGTCCAGCCATCATTTTGAATATTTGCACAATAGCTGATAAGGTCGGTATCACCTACTTCTACAACCGGTGTATTCACATCTGCATCACTTAACAGATTGCCATAGTAAAAGCTGACATCCACATCTGTACTGATTCCTTCCACCTGTGCCTTGCTGGTGCACTGCCACATATCATAATTCCCGTTATAATCACATTGATAATTATACTGTGCCACCCAGCGATGCCAATTGTTATAGACACTGCCTGTCAGGTAATTGTTCCACCAATTCAGATTCGCATACACACCTACCTGATATCCTGCATTGCTGATCTTATTGCAAAAGGTTTCAGCAAACTTCTGGATCGTGTCATTTCCAAGGCTGACCTGGCTGTTATCCTCCAGATCATAATACACCGGATATGCCAGATTGTATCCCTTGATCAGTCGCAGTACGTGATCCGCTTCACTTTCGGCTTCCGTTGTATTCTCAGCGTAAGAATAGATATAAACTCCGAAAGGAATTCCTAATCTTGTACACTCAGATACGTTATACTGCCATTTTTTATCATCTTGATAAGAAACATCATTTCCATATCCAACACGGAGAATTGCAAAATCGACATCTGAGTTCTTTACTTTTTCCCAGTCAATATCCTGGTTGTGTTCACTCACGTCGATGACCTTTCCGATTGCTCCCTCAACCGGTTCTCCCTGTGAATTATAGCAAACGCCATTGATTTTTTTATAGGCATTCGATGTATCACTGATGGCATATGCACCGGCTGACCTCTTTTGGATCGGCTGACCGTTGGAATAACGGAAACTGTTCTCCACAAATCCGCTCTGATCCCTTAGTCCTTCACTCTCTGCTGTTTCGTCCGAAACAGTTTCTGCTTCATCCGATACATTCTCTGTTTCATTTGCTATATCTTCCGTTTCATTTAGCAGCTCTTCTGTTTCGTTTGATACATTTTCTATTTCATTTGGCACATCTTCTGCCAGAACTGCCATTGGCTGACTTCCTATAAAAATTACTGCCATCAGCACTGCAAATATTCTATTTATTTTCATTTACTTACTCCGCCATTCTAAACTGTCTGTTCCTAATTGTAAGTATCATAAGCCTTTTTGTAAAAAACCATAATGATCTTTGTTAAAAAAGAAGGCCAGAATTTATTAAACATATCGGTATCTTCTTTGATTCTTCTGTGATCGACGATAAATTCCTTGCTTGTTGCCCCGTCATGAATTCGATAATAAATGATAGGTGTATCACAATAAGCAAAATGTGAATTTTTAATCTCTGCACATTTCAAAAAAGTATCCCAGTCAATACAGAACTTCATCTTGGAAGTAAAGATTGGAAGTCCTACCACACTTTTATTATAGGTAACTCCCGGACAGCAGATGCTGTTTCCCAGAGATAGAATCCTTCTTCTCCACCACTTTGAGGCAGCAAGTTTTTTACATCTCATAGGCTGTCTCAAAAACTTCCGGAGCTTACTGTTTATATCTCGCTTTCCGACTTTTCCGCCTTTCAGAGGCAGATAATCTGCGATAAAGATCGACATCTTTTCATCCGGAATATGTTTCAAAAGTTCTTCCACATAATGTTCATTATACACATCATCCTGATGCGCAACTGTCACATAATTCGTTTTTGTACATGCAACAGAAAAATTCCAGTCATCACAAATATCGCTCTTTCCTTCCCTTACATAATAAGGAAGGTCATATTTTTTTGCCATATTCTCGATAAACTCACAAGGTGTCGACGTACAAACGATAATATTACTTTTTACCTTCTGGTTTACAAGCGATTTGATGCAGCTTTCCAGATACGGCGATTCCTTGTATGCACACACTGCAAATGTGTGATCTGTATTTTGATATTCCATTCCATTTATCCCTTCTTAGCAAATGTCCAAAATTTATTCATCAAAAAATTAATCGGCGTTGTGATCATAATATTGATAATCGGTGCCACAGCCTGTGATATTCCCAGGATGTTAACCTGTAAATAAAGTAAAAGAGTACTGAGGATGAAGCTGAATCCATAAGAAATATAGGTTTTTACCAGGGATTCTTTTTTATTGCCACTCTCTTTTGCTTCTTCTTTAAATACGAATTTGCTGTTCCAATAATATGCATTCAGCGTTCCTGTCACAAATCCAAGTGCATTCGCGATGAGATAATGCACACCAAAAAATGTAAACAAATAATAAGTTGCCAGTGAAACAACCGTATTACTTACTCCTACCATGCCAAATTTAATAAACTGGACTCCGATTTTATCCCATAATTCTTTTAATTTCCGCATTCTACTTCTACCCTAAGAATTTTTCTACTCTGAAGCGTGGTCTTCCTTTTGCTTCCATATAAATCTTTCCAATATACTCTCCGACAACGCCCAGACCTAATAAGATGAGTCCTCCAAAAAGCCAGATGGAAATAACGATGGTTGCCCAGCCCGAAACTGTGTTTCCTCTGACTGCTCCGATAATAAACCAGATAATCATCAGCGCACTGGCGCATAAGGCTCCTACACCGAGAGTTGTGATCAGACGGATTGGTTTAATACTGAATGAAGTAATTCCATCAATAGCAAAGGCAAGCATTTTTTTTAGCGGATATTTGGATTCTCCGGCAAAACGTTCTTTTCTTGCATATTCTACGGTATCGCTTTTGTATCCGATCAGTGGAACGATTCCACGCAGAAACAGATTTACTTCTTTATATTCAGATAAGGCATCTAATACGGTTTTACTCATCAGTCGATAGTCTGCATGGTTAAATACGATGTCTACTCCCATCGCCTGCATGATCTTGTAAAATCCTTCTGCAGTCGTTTTTTTGAAGAACGTATCCGTTGCACGGGAATTTCTGACTCCATATACAACTTCACAGCCTTCTTTGTATTTTTCAACAAATTTGTCTACTACATCGATGTCATCCTGTAGATCCGCATCCATGGTAATCGCCATATCACACAGATCTTTTACTGTCATAAGACCGGCCAGAACTGCGAACTGATGACCTCTGTTGTGTGCCAGCTTGACACCGCCAATTCTCGGATTCTCACTGTGATATTTTTCGATAAGTTCCCATGTTCTGTCTTTTGATCCGTCGTCTACAAAAATAATTCTGCTCTTTTCGGAAACAGCACCAGCTGTAATCATTGTTTCCAGCTTATTGCCCAGTTCTTTTTGCGTTTCCGGAAGAACCGCTTCTTCGTTGTAGCAAGGAACTACTATATATAATACATCACCCATTTATTCTTTTCCTCTTCCTTAATTCTCTGGATATAGTCCTTTTTCTATCAGAGCTTTTACTTCTCTTACGACAAGGTCTTTGTCTTCTTTATAGGTAACCCCAAACCACTTGTCATGGGATTTTAACACTTTTACCGAAACCTGATCTTTTTCCAGAAGATCTCCGATAATGGTCGGAAGCAGATATTCTCCTTTCAGATTGCCTGCTTCTTGTTTGTCAAGGAATTCAGCAAAACCACTCTCTAAAATACCAAAAAATTCTGGTGTAAGTCCCCACATATTCATAGAAACCGGAGTATCCGCATCAATGATTTCTTCCTTTCCATCAGTTAAAACTGCGGCACCTGTTTCTGTTTTCACGATATTGGAAGTTTCCACGATCTTGGTCAGCATCTGGTTCTCATCCACCTTGCAGACTCCTCGTGTCACACCGCCATTCTCACTCAATGTATTCTTAAGAACAAAGCCTACCATGCTGATCTGCATCTTGTCTGACTTTTCTTCTTCCTTCGTCAGTTCACGAAAAGCTTCTACATAAGCTTCTTTTCCATAATAATCATCCGCATTTATTACAAGGAATGGTTCTTTTACTACATCCTTACAGCATAAAATGGCCTGACCGGTTCCCCAAGGTTTCGTTCTTCCGGCAAACTTTTCTTTATATTCCGCCGGTATATCATCCACCTCCTGGAAAGCATACTCGACTTTGATTTTTTTCTCGATACGGTCTCCGATAATTCTGCGGAAATCTTCCTCTAAGTCTTTTCTGATAACGAAAACAACTTTATCAAAACCTGCCTGTATTGCATCATAAATGGAATAGTCCATAATGATCTCGCCCTTTGGTCCTACCGGCTCTAACTGCTTAATGCCACCGCCAAATCTGCTTCCAATCCCAGCTGCCATAACAACTAATGTAGCTTTATTCATAATAATTCCTCCATTTGTATATAGCAAAATTTTAACATTTACCTCTGATTATAACACATACAAGGTTCAATTAAAACATTTTTCCTTTTTTTTAAGATTTTTCTCATAAAATGAAAATCCCCGGCACAACTCATGCCGAGGATAAGTATTCCTGTTATTCAAATCGGAAGGTATCTTTCAAACCTTTCCATAATACATCTTTTTCACTTAAATTCAGTTTGGTTCCATCTGTCAGTGCATAACCTTCGCCGCTTGCTGTACCATGATATTCTCCCGTCAGCTCCGGCCATTCGATGCCGATTTCCGGATCATTCCATGCAAGTCCGCCTTCATCTCCCGGATGATAAAAATCTGTACACTTGTAGCAGAATTCTGCCAGGTCAGATAACACCAGGAATCCGTGAGCGAATCCTTCCGGAATATAGAACTGTTTTTTATTTTCTTCTGTCAGTTCTACTCCAAACCATTTCCCATAGGTTTCGGATCCGCTTCTCAAGTCCACAGCGACATCAAAAACGCTTCCTTTTACAACACGGACCAGTTTTCCCTGAGGAAACTGTTTCTGAAAATGCAGACCTCTGAGTACTCCTTTGGTAGAAGAAGACTGATTATCCTGTACAAAGGTCATTGTAAGTCCTGCTTCTTCCATATCTTTCTGATTGTAGGTTTCCATAAAATATCCGCGCGCATCACCGTGTACGGTTGGTTCGATCACGCAAAGTCCTTCGATTCCACCTGCATTTTTTTCTACTTTAATCTGTCCCATTTTTTCCGCTCCTTACCTAGAACTCAATTTCTTTCAAATATCTCTTCAAAGCATCCTGCCATGTCGGGAGAGGTGTAAAACCATTTTCCACCAGCTTCTTCTTATCTAATCTGCTGTTGAACGGTCGTTTTGCCTTGGAAACTCCGTATTCTTCCGTTGTAACCGGAAGCACTTTCACAGCATCCTCGGCATATTCTATTCTTCCCATCTCTACGGCCTGTCGGAATATTTCCTTAGTAAAATCATACCAACTGATATAGCCGCCTTCGTTTGTCGCATGATAATAACCATATTTGTCGGTTTCGATCATATCCACCAGCAAACGTGCCAGATCATAGGTATATGTCGGGGTACCGATCTGGTCATTTACAACCTTCAGCGTATCATGAGTCTTCGCTACATTCAGCATCGTTTTAATAAAGTTCTTTCCATTTACTCCAAATACCCATGCAATACGAACGATAAAGTAGCGTTCAAGATTGCTGCTGACCGCCTGCTCACCTTCCAGCTTTGTCTGTCCGTAAACATTCAGGGGCTTATAAGCAGTGCAATCCGGCTGCCATGGTTCTGTTCCCTGTCCGTCAAATACATAGTCTGTGGAAATGTAAACCATCTTGCAGTCAAGCTTTTTGCAAACCTTTGCAATATTTTCTGTCCCTCCGGCATTGATAGCACGAACCTTTCCCATCTTATCCTCATCTTCTGCAAGATCTACCGCGGTCCATGCAGCACAGTGGATCACAACATCCGGTCTGCATTCTGTGAGAACTTTTTCTACTGCTTCTTTATCTGTAATATCTAAAGGAACATATGGCATTGTGGTAACAGCACTTCCGTCCTGCACTCCTGCATATTCCGGTGCAAGATCGGAACCGATGCCCTCATAGCCTCTTTTTTTCAATTCATTCATGACATCATGGCCAAGCTGGCCTGCCACACCTGTTACAAATACTTTCATTCGACTATCGCTCCTACTATTCTTATCTGTTGCCATACATTTTTTCATAGTAATTCTGATATTCGCCGGAAATAATTGTCTCCCACCATTCCTTGTTATCTAAGTACCACTGAATGGTCTTTTTGATTCCATCTTCAAATTTGGTTTCCGGAAGCCATCCAAGTTCATTGTGGATCTTAGTTGGATCGATGGCGTAACGCATATCATGTCCTTTACGGTCGGTTACATGTGTGATCAGACTTTCCGGTTTTCCAAGTTCTTTACAGATAATCTTTACGATGTCAATATTCTTCATTTCATTATGTCCGCCGACATTGTACACTTCTCCGACACGTCCTTTATGAATAATAAGGTCGATGGCACGGCAATGATCCTCAACATATAACCAGTCACGTACATTTAAGCCTTCTCCATAAACCGGAAGCGGCTTATCAGCTAATGCATTGGCGATCATCAGCGGAATCAGTTTTTCCGGGAAATGATATGGGCCATAGTTGTTGGAGCAACGGCTGATGGTTACAGGAAGTCCATAGGTTCTGTGATAAGCAAGAACCAGAAGGTCTGCTCCTGCCTTGGAACTGCTGTACGGAGAGCTTGTGTGGATCGGTGTTTCTTCTGTAAAGAAAAGGTCCGGTCTGTCCAGCGGAAGATCACCATATACTTCATCTGTACTTACCTGATGATATCTCTGGATTCCATATTTACGGCAAGCGTCCATCATAACAGCAGTTCCCTTGATATTGGTATCCAGGAATACTTCCGGATTCTCAATAGAACGGTCTACATGGGATTCTGCTGCGAAGTTTACAACCATGTCCGGATGTTCTTCTTCAAACAATTGATAAATTGCCTCTCTGTCACAGATATCAATCTTACAGAAACGGAAGTTCGGATTATCCATGACCGGTGCCAAAGTAGATAAATTTCCTGCATATGTCAGCTTATCTACACACACAATTCTATAGTCAGGATATTTTTCCAGCATATGAAATACAAAGTTACTTCCTATAAATCCGGCTCCTCCGGTTACAATTATCGTCATTCTTATTTCCTCACCTTTCTTAATACAAATGTTCCTGATATTTTCCATCTAATACATCTTTCAGGTACTGTCCATACTGATTTTTCTTTAAAACTTCATAAACCTCGAGAACTTCTTCCTTTGAAATCCATCCGTTCAGATATGCGATTTCCTCGAGACACGCGATTTTTCTATGCTGATGCTGCTCTACTGTCTTTACAAAATTCGTTGCATCTACCAGTGATTCATGGGTTCCTGTGTCAAGCCAGGTAAATCCCTGTCCAAGAAGTTCCACATTCAAGCTGTTATCTTCCAGATAAATGCGGTTCAGATCTGTGATTTCCAGTTCTCCTCTTGCACTTGGTTTTAAGTTCTTTGCGTATTCAACAACACGGTTATCGTAAAAATAAAGACCTGTTACACAATAATTACTCTTTGGATGTTCCGGCTTCTCTTCAATAGAGACAGCTTTTCCATTCTTATCAAACTCTACAATTCCAAAACGTTCCGGATCATCTACATAATATCCGAAAACGGTTGCCCCTTTTCCTGTTTCTGCATTTTCTACTGCGGCTTTTAATCTCTTCTTCAAACCATGTCCGGCAAAAATATTATCTCCTAAAACCATTGCCACCGGCTCATCACCAATAAAGTCTGCTCCTATGATAAATGCCTGTGCCAGTCCATCCGGACTTGGCTGTACAGCATACTGAAGATTTACGCCAAACTGGTGTCCATCTCCTAACAGATCCTGAAATCTCGGTGTATCTGCAGGTGTCGAAATAATCAGAATATCTCTGATCCCCGCATTCATAAGCACTGACATTGGATAATAAATCATTGGTTTGTCATAAATCGGAAGTAGCTGTTTCGATGTTACCATGGTTAATGGATAAAGTCTTGTTCCTGATCCACCAGCAAGAATGATTCCTTTCATCTAAAATTCTCCTCTCTGTACACGATCTTGTCTGTATGCAGCAATTTAGTTCTATAATTTACAATTACTATTATAAAAGATGACGTTACGTTACCTTCAAGTCTTTTTTTATGATATATTTAAGGATCTAGATTAACACATATAATATAATTGTAGAATAGAAAAATGCACCATGTTGCAAAAATCTTTCGCAAGGAGGTTTTAAGATGGAGATTCACAAAGATTTTTATTTTGAAGCTGTTCTGAATGACTACCTTCGTAAAGATAATATGGATGTATTTGTGACTGGAAGATCTTCTTAACATTCTTTCCTAATTGAATCGGTGCAAAGATATGACATTAAAGGAAAAGCATATATTGAAACACCAAAGAAATGTAAGTAGGTAATCATCTGTACCTTGATTTTTCAAAAAGAGCCACCTGTTGATCA
>NZ_JAAIMM010000058.1 GCF_013300725.1 Allocoprococcus comes | reverse complement strand
GAGATAACGCCTGATTGTCTCTTCCGGTTTCCAGAATTTTTTTGTATTCTGTCTCGGGAGTTTGACAGTTAAATATTAGAAAAAGTACTCGCAGACCGCATAAAACCTGCTTTTTTTGTGTCAAATTTTTGGTTTTATTTTATAGTATTATATAGCATTTCTTTGGGAAATGTGATATATGATTATTCCGGGGCTCTCTGAGCCACCTGTCCGGACTTTGAGAGCCACCATTCCGGAGAATGAGAGCCATATATTCCGGTAATTCAGAGCCACCTTATTGGGCTCTATTACATATATTTCCTTTATACTGTAAATACACACCTTTGGTGTGAATACAGATAAAGGAGGTCGTAAGTTATGACCAAGTATCGTGAAATCCTACGCTTGAAAAGATTGGGATTCAGTGAGAGGAACATCGCACAGAGTTGCGGTGTATCCAGAAACACAGTCGCTAAGGTTTTGAAAAAGGCAGCGGAAATCAATCTTTCATGGCCGCTGGATTTCAACATGACCGACAGCGCACTAGAGGAGCTGATGTTTCCTAAGGATAAGTCGGCAATGAATAAACGCATGCCAAACTTTGACTACATCCGCAAAGAACTCCTGCGGAACGGCGTAAACAAAAAGCTTCTCTGGGTAGAATACTGTGAGGAGTGCCGCATGAACAGCGAAGAGCCTCTAATGTATTCTCAGTTCTGCTATTACATCCAGAAGGATGAAGAAAAACGCAGGGCTACCATGCATATCCCCAGAAAACAAGGTGAACAGATTGAAGTTGACTGGGCCGGTGATCCTGCCCACATCATTGATCCGGACACCGGAGAAATCACAGATGCATGGATATTTGTAGGTGTATTAACTTACAGTCAGTATGCTTTTGTAAAAGCATATATGAATGAGAAAACCGACAACTGGATCAAAGCTCATGTCCAGATGTTTGATTTCTTTGGCAGTGTCACACCTATGCTCGTTTCTGATAACTGTACAACCGCAGTGAATCATAAGAAGAGTGACTGGTACAACACTACCTTAAACACAACTTATCATGAAATGGCAGAACATTACAATCTTGCCATCCTTCCGGCCAGAGTCCGGAAGCCCAAGGATAAACCGAATGTAGAGGGATCAGTAAGAAAGATATCCACATGGATAACAGCAGCCCTTCGCAATGAGCAGTTTTTTTCTCTTGCAGAATTGAATGCTTCAATCCGTGAAAAACTGGATGCCTACAACGCCCGTAAATTCCAGAAAAAGGAATGTAGCAGACTCAGTTTATTTCTTGGGGAAGAAATGCCATTACTGGCTCCGTTGCCTGCTACACCTTTTGAACTGGCTGAATGGAAACAAGCCACCGTCCAGTTTAACTATCACATCGCAGTAGACAGAATGTTCTACTCCGTGCCTTATCAGTATATCAAAAATAAGGTTGATGTGCGTATAACAGATACAACGATTGAAATATTTTATAATCACAATCGTATTGCCTCTCACAGACGACTCTATGGAAGAAGCGGTCAGTATTCTACAGTGACAGAACATATGCCGCAGGAACACCAGAAATATCTGGAATGGAACGGTGACCGGTTCCGTAAGTGGGCTGATTCGATTGGAATTAACACAAGTAAGGTTGTCGATGCAATACTTACCTCCGGCAGGATTGAACAGCAATCCTACAGAAGCTGCATGGGATTATTGAAACTGGCAGAAAAACATTCGCCAGAAAAACTGGAACAGGTCTGCGCCACGGCGCTCACTTATTCCGGTAAACCCAGCTATAAAAGTATCAAAAATCTATTGGCTGCAACAAAAGATGCATCTGATACCGAATCAGAATCATCTCAGGCAGTAAAACCACACGGCATAACCAGAGGAGCCAGATACTATGGAGGTAAACAAGCATGACAAATCAAAGTACAATCGATAAACTTATTGAAATGCGTCTGACTGCTATGGCAGATGCATTCCACATCCAGATGGATGATCCTGCAATGAAGGAAGTTCCATTCGAAGATCGGTTCGGCATGCTTGTTGATGTCGAATACAGCAACCGTAAAAACAATCGTCTGAAAAGACTGATCCGTCAGGCTGAGTTTGAACAACCAGATGCCAGCATCGCAGCGATCGATTACCATTCTGGACGAAAGCTGAACAAAGCACTGATCAACCGTTTGGCAACCTGTGAATACATTACAGAATACCGGAACATCTTTATTACTGGAGCAACCGGAAGTGGTAAAACTTACATGGCCTGTGCCTTTGGAATGGAAGCATGCAAGCACTATTACTCAGTACGGTATGTACGACTTCCTGATCTATTATTGGACTTACAGGCTGCCAGGGACAATGGAACTTTCTCGACTGTCCTGAAGAAATACACCAAGCCAATAGTACTGATCCTTGATGAGTGGCTGCTTCTTAAACTGACAGAAGCTGAAGCCAGAAATCTTTTTGAACTGATACATAAAAGACGTAAAAAATCTTCAACAATCTTTTGTTCTCAGTTCCGTGAAAATGAGTGGTACCAGCAAATCTGTGATGGTGAAAGTACTCTTGCCGATGCCATCATGGATCGCATATCGTATGATTCCTATAAGATCGATATTGAAAGTGTTGACCCAGCTAAAGACCTCTCTATGAGAGAAGTATATGGACTGGATCCAGCAATGGCAAAGTAACATAATAAAAAAATGGGGTGGCTCCGTTAGTCCGGACAGGTGGCTCTCGCCACACCGGACTGGCGGCTCTGCCGCACCGTAATATTCAATATAATTGATTAAGGAGGACTTTATCATGAAAGTAACTACATCGAAGTCAAAAAATTCTGAATCATTTTATATTG
>NZ_JAAIMM010000057.1 GCF_013300725.1 Allocoprococcus comes | reverse complement strand
TGATCAACAGGTGGCTCTTTTTGAAAAATCAAGGTACAGATGATTACCTACTTACTTTCAGAATGTAGATTCTTTTTATATTCATGCGAAACTTTTTCAATTTTCAATGGCAAAATATGAATCAATGCATAAGCAGTTGCAAGACTTGGACCTATCACTAGTGACAACAAATATCCAAACATTCCCCATTTCAAGACTAAAAGAAAGAGAAGATTAGATGCTAATCGTACTATTGTTCCGAGCAAGGATGAGACTGCCATCACTCGGACTTTATCTATTGCGCGCAGGAATTGGTTTGCCAATGTTTCAAATGTTTCTGCTGCAAAAACAAGCCAAAGAAATATATAATAATATCCTTCCCAATTAAATAAATGCAATAAATATATCAGTACTAAGCCAAACGCTAATATTACACAGGCAAAACTGTCAATCCTTGCTCCGTATAAAAAAACCCTATCAGATTTTTCATTTTTATCAATACCAAATCGTAACACTGAAGAGCCAATATTAATTGTCAATACATACACTAAAAGAGTAGAACTCGTAGTAATAATATCTGCCATCCCATATTCAGCCGTAGATAAAACATTAGTATATAAAGGAACTAAGAAGAAAGATAAAAATTTTGATCCAAAAGATGCTAAAGACAACAAAATTGTATTCTGTAACAAATATGAATATTTTGATTTTTCGATATGTCCACCTTTATTTTTCATCAATTTGTTTCCTCTTAATTTTACTAATTATCTTATTCTTTATATAATCCGTTTCACCATTAACAAGCTTTAGATATACTCTTTCAATTCTTCTATACAAAGAAATCAATGGTTTATTGTAGGCCATTATTCTATTTCTTTTTTGTTCATAATCTACATCAGGTATAATATAGTGTGGATGTTTCATTGGAAACTCAATTTCATGTGTTTCCATATTAAGTACCCTTCTAAAGCCCTTCGGCATTTGCTTAATTTCATCCATATGCATTGACTCTTTGTTGCAACCAATATTACTCACTAAATTGTATTTAGGAATTATTTGAAGTCTATTTTGAGCGTACATATCAAATTCATACCAAAACTCTGATCCAGCCACATGACCCTCATATTTCTCATTCTGTCCATATGCGCACAGACGCTTCCAAGCAATAGGATTTTTCTTTGTTCGCTGCTTTAATAGACTCATGACATATGGGTCTTCGTAATAGGAAAATCCCCCCCTATTAATAATAGATCTTCTCCACACTGCTGTCCCCCAAATGGAACCTTGTCTAGAAAAGAAGTAATCCGCTGTAACATTTTCGCTTTTACCCAAGTGATTCATGCCACAAATACATTCAATTCTTTCGTCGTCTTTATACTTTTCAAGAAGTTCTGCACAATACTTAAAAAAACTAACGGATGGTAATATATCATCCTCCAACATGATACATCTATCTACAGTGTTCCAAATTAACTCTTCACGTTTCTGACCCATTGCATAAAGGCCTAAATTTTTATCCATATATAATTTGTATACTATACATTCCCAGTCAATTTCCTCATCATAAATCTTTCTGTTTTGATAAATCAACTGCCACTCTCTTTCATTTCTACCGCCATCTGATGTTACAAAGAGAATACTTGGCCTCGCCTGTTTAATAACTTCAAACTGCTTGCGCTGACACTCCGGACGTGTCCAAATGTTAACTTTTACCGGTACATCTATCAAATATGGTTTCATATAAATTCTCCCTTACCATTTAATTATGCTTTCATACGGAAGCACCGAAAACTGGTCATAATATATATGTTCAAATATCCATAAACCGATTAGCACTATAATAATTGCCAGTTTTATCAACTTTGCATTTTTCCCCCACTTAGCATATTTAAAAACATATGGAATACTTAAAAAATTTATATAATAATATGCATATATCAAACGATCTGTCGCACCTGTAAATGAACTTATACCGATACAACACGTCGCTATCAGCAAATCATTTGCATATATTCTATATCTCTTATCTTTTTCATTAAATCCAACAATCGTGGCATAATATACTATTAATACAACTGCTGATAAAAATAAATTGTAATGTTGTCCCAATCTAATATTCCTTGAGAATCTTGTTAACGAAATAATTCTTATTACAAATGGCTGACAGATTGCTAGAATGCCAATAACTGCTATTGGCAATATGTAATAGATTTTCTTTTTCAACTTTATATTTCCAAGAAAATAGAACGGAAAATATATAATTGAAATTGTATGCATAGTCGTTGCAAGAGCTGCACAAATAAAATATTGCATAGGTTTTCGTTCTTCAACATACCTCAAAGAATACGCAAATATTGCAATTGCAATACATTGTCGGACAAAATTATAACTAGCCAAGTAATACGAACCCAGTACTAGCATCAAAACGCTAAATGGAATGTTTACAGAATCTTTTTTTATACTTTGATATACAAGGATAAGCGAAATCAAAGCAGTAATTACAAAGATCCATTGATAATCCGATGTAAAACATGCAATTATTTTATTAAGTGCCGTAAACCCCCATTCATTATATCTGATTAAGGAGTGAGTTTCTGAATTTATGACTTTATTCGCAATCCACCTAAAAGTAGGAGCATATGTATAAAAATAATCCTGTCCGATTCCATACCGAATTGCTGCTGGGATAAAGTACACTAAAAAAGATAATCCAAATGAAATCTTATCCGGATAAACAATTGTTTGCCCCTCTATTATTTTTAGTTTTCTGCCTTTTACATGAACTGATAAATAAGCGAAACCAGTTGCTATAAAAGCAAATATCCAATAAATCATTGTTCTATACTCTATCCTCCTTTAATTGTCCAGAAATAATTGAATTAACGTAAGTAGGTAATCATCTGTACCTTGATTTTTCAAAAAGAGCCACCTGTTGATCA
>NZ_JAAIMM010000056.1 GCF_013300725.1 Allocoprococcus comes | reverse complement strand
ATAGAAAACTCAATAGCCGGACACATATTGGCAGATGTTCTACAATATTTCTGGTACTTTTTATATGCCTCTTCCAGCGTTCTGCATTTTGTATATTCTCCTAAATCATGGAACTCACCGCACTCTGCAGCATAAAAAGTTATCGTTACTTCTTCTTTTTTCTTCATTATGATTCTCCCGGTTTTGTTGTCATTAGTTTATAAAGGTCTGTATTCTTTGGGAACGTATTCTCAAATGGTACGATATTCCCAGAGCAACGGATTAGGCCACTGCCAACCGATACATTTGTAATATAGGACAGTTGGTTTTCGGAAATATTCAAAAGAGCTGCCAATTCTTCCCTGTCTGTACTTGCCTGATTCAAAAGAATCAAAAACTCACTGTTTGCCAACATCAGTCTTGCAGTGTCCGATTTCAGAAGTTCCTCAACATTTTGGGTTAAACCTGTCACGAATCCATTGTATTTTCTGATTCTCTTGTACAGTCGGTAGAAGAAATTTGCACTGTATTCATAGCGGAATAACAGATAGAACTCATCGGCAAATATCCATGTCGTTTTTCCTTCTTTCCAGTTCTGAATTACCCTGTTGAAAATACTGTCTAAGGTAACCAGCATTCCCAGTGGCATAAGCTGTTCCCCCAGTTCCCGGATATCATAATCCATGATCCTGTTCTTCTTATTCACATTGGTCGGCTGTGCAAAGGTGTTCAGGCTTCCATTGATAAAAAGTTCGGATGACAGTGCAAGTCCCCTTGCCTCTTCTTCCGGCTGTAACATCAACTGTCGGTACATATCTTTCAATGTCGGAACTTCTCCGGTATAACCACTTCGGATATAATCCCGGTACACATCTGCAGCACAGCGGTCCAGAATCGACTTTTCTTTTGCCGACAGATTTCCTGCTCCAACCAACTGCTCGAACACAGACAGGATAAACTCCGATTTTTCAATCAGTGGATTCTTTTCATTGCCGTAGGCTGCGTCCATATCCATTGCATTCAGATGATTGTCTGATGTCGCAGATACTTTTACAACCTGTCCGCCCAGAGCCTCTACTAATTTTGTAAATTCGGACTCCGGATCAAGAATCAGGATATCGTCATCGGTACTCAATGCCAGATGCACAATCTCTTCTTTTGCCGAAAAGCTCTTTCCTGATCCACTGACGCCCAACCGGAAACTGTTTCCATTCATCAGTTTCTTCCGGTCGGCTACCAGAAGGTTCTTGCTGACTGCATTCTGCCCATAATAGATACCTCCCGGCTGCAGGATTTCCTGTGTATGGAACGGGATTAAAACAGCCGTTGATTCCGTTGTCAATGTACGCAGGGCATTGATCTTTCGCAGTCCGTAAGGAAGCACTGTATTGAGTCCGTCCACTTGCTGCCACTTTAATGTTGCCATCTGACACAGATGCTTTCTTGCGATTGACAGAATCAGTTCCGTATCGGAATCCAGTTGCTTTTTGCTGTCTGCCAGATGTACCATTGTCAAAATCCCGAACATCATACGCTGGTCTCTGGTTGTCAGATCATCGAGCATTTCCTTTGTTTCTTTTCTCTGAAGTTCCATATCGTATGGTACGATTGCCGAGAAGTTATTATTAGCGTTCTGCCTTCTCTGCCAGTTGGTCACGTTAGTTTCCACACCAAGCAGTCGGTTCTGGATTTCCCTTACCGCTTCATCCGTAGGGACTGGCAGGATGTCAATCGACAACATCAGATTCCGGCTAAAGTCACACAATTCTGAAATCATGTCATCTTTGACATAACTTGCATAATCCTGCATATACAGGACTCTTCCGTATCTGTCACCGATTTTAAAATGGTCACGTTCAAATTCCATAGAATCCGGACACATCCAGTCCTTGAAACTTGTTCCCTTCTTGGCAAATTGTTTCAGATCAAACGGAAATGCCTGTGGGACATCTCCCTTGAAGAAATCCCTGAAAATCTGGAGCCGGCTCTCTGCGTCCAGTCCTTCTGCTGTGGACGATAACTTTGCCAGATGTGTTACGATGTCTGTTCCGATACGTGCAAAATAGGTTCTTGCATCATCAATCGATCTTTTATGTACACTGACGGTCAGATACCGTTCCTGATAGATGCTGTTGTTTGTTCCTGTAATCTTAGACAGGAGCATTTCGTTGTATTCTTCCCGATAGTGGTCCAGTCCATCTTCCTTCATTGGAAGCAGAATAGACTTTTCGAATTCTTCTTTATTGATTCTCCGATTATTGATGGTAATTTGGGCAGAAATGCCGGAATCCAGTGAATTTAAGAGTTCAGAATAATCCAGAAACATTTCTGTCTTATTGTCCTTACTCGCAATATAATAGTTGATATCTGTAAAACGATATGTTTTTGAGAATTTCGTTCCCTGTTGAAAAATTCCATCCGGCCAGATTCGCTGGATGGGAATTGCCTGTTGGACGGATTTCGGAACTTTGAAGCGTTCCTTATCCATCCGAAGTGCCTGACTTAAGGTTTTAATCAAAGGCATCACTCCTTCCCTTGCGTTTCTTTCTCTGTTTTGCTTCTGCTTTTTGCTCCCGCTCTTTTATGATTTCCGCTCCATCCTTTTGATTCTTTTCTCCCAGCGAGATGGTCTCCTGCATGCAGGAGTAGTAGATATCTTCCGACTGAAACACCAGTTTCTTCGGATACAGCAATTCGGATTTGATCACTGCCCATAAAAACTGTTCGGCTGTCATACCATGATATTTGAAAAAGCCACAGGCAGCAAATGGAGCAGCACCAAGCACACACAGCCATCCGGTTATTTCCTGTCCGGTAATATCACGCATTCCAAAGTAAATTCCGATTGCTGTAAGAATCGCAAGAACAGAACACACACATTGTCTCAGGTCCAGTCCCATAAACATGGATTCTTGATAGTCCCTGATTTCTTTGTTCATCTTTACTTCCATAAATTATCGTTCCTCTCCCCTGTTTTGTTTCTTCGTTTTCTGTGGTTTTTCTTTCGGTACTTCTATCCCGGCAAATCTACAGTGTTCCGCAACGCCTTCCGGATCAAATTC
>NZ_JAAIMM010000055.1 GCF_013300725.1 Allocoprococcus comes | reverse complement strand
TAGTATACAGGTAAATCCACGTTGCTACAAATGTGAGGTCACTTCATATTATCTATCAAGCGGAGTGTAGTAAAAATCTATTTACTATCATTATGAGTTCAAAAACGTAGACAGTAAATCTGCCCAAGATTTAAGCGCTTACATTCCAACTGCTGTTCAATCAAAACTTTTTCCATTACACAGTGCAAAATAAAAGAGACTCCACTCGCCATGAATGAAGCCTCCTGATATATGTATACATCCTGCAGCATATTATCCGCAGGATGCCGGCTGCCTATGCAGCCTTTTTGTCCAGAAGCTGTTTTACTCCGCCTAAGTAATAACAGAACCTTCAAATATTTCTATCTATCGCAAATCAATTCTTTCAAAGCACATATCCTGCGATATAACCAGAGTCTTCTATGTCTTTTCCTGCTCAAACAATATTCCTTCTTGTATATTAGTCCCCGGCGACGGCTAGATACGCATTAGAGATGTCTCCATCCAAATGCTGTTCTAGCAAGGGATTTTTCCCTTGAACCCTTTGTTTATTATATGTGGGGCGCTTTCCGCCCCCACTTTATGATTTTGACGGCGCTTTTTGCCCCCACTCAGGAAATATTGCTAAAATACAGTTTAGATTTACCATAAATACAAATCTGGAAGTTATCTATTTCTCCTCTTCGTTAAGACCTAGTTCATTACATATTACTTGCTATCCCTGATACCTTATTCTTTCTACCAGCGTTTCCTTTTTCAGATTACTGCTTAAAACGCAGGAAAGTACAATCTGCAACAGACCGACCAAAAAAATCATAATAAAAATTGGTACGATTGGAACATGATAGATATTCATTCCAAATATTCCATTATGTTTTGCATAGGAAAAAAGTGCATAGCCGAGCGGCAGACCAATGATCAAAGCTACGCATATGGTACCAACCGTAAACATCAGTCCCTGTAACTGCAGGCATAAATTTAATTGTTTATTTGTCATACCCACAGCCTGTAATATACCATATTCCTGCTTTTTTGTCGTAATATTCATGATCATGGTATTCGCCATATTCATAAACCCGATGAGTCCTACAATAGCCATAAACAGATAACAGCCAAGCTTCATCATGCTGCTTGCAAATTCGGCAGATTGTAACTGCGCATGATAAGTATCCATTTTTATATGCGAAGTATTAGAAATCAAAGTATTCAGACTTTGTTCTACAGATGCCACATCTTTTTTATCACAGTCCACCCACAGATAGCCATAGGCTGTTCCTCTCGGATTCATGGAACGATATACACCTTCCGGAATGACAAGATAAGTGTCCGCACTTACAAAAGATCCTGCAATCTTTCCCTGATAGGTATAGGTTCCACTTCCATTCTCAAAGTCAAATGCAATGGATTCACCCGGAGCATATCCATCTTGTTCCATCCACGTTGACCAGCCAAAGAAAATATCACCATTCTTTACCGCCTGATCATAGTCCATAGAGCCAATATCCCCTTCTTGGCGCATAAAATCAAAATCCTTTTCACTCACAATATCAGCCGGAAATCTTGTTCCGTTCAGATTTACAGAGACAATCTCTCTCGTCATGACATCTGTTACTCCCGGAATGCTTTTGATTTCTTCAATCAGCGAATCATTCAATGGATCATCCGTCAGAATCGTATCCAGATTATTCTCCGGATATCTTTCATCATACTCAGCAGAATAGTCAAGCTGCAGTTCAAATTGTCCATGATTAACGGAAAGACGTGCTTCATGCTCCGTGTCAATATTTCCCACATAATTAGAGATAATCACAAACAATACGCAAGAAAAACCCATTGTGAGGATAGTACCAATAGTTCTTTTGGGATTACCCGTTACATTTGCCATTGCCATAGAAAACACGGTGACATTTTTTCTGCCATTTCGTTTTCCTTTTTTTTGTGTTTCTGCATTTTCTAAATACCGTGTTGCTTCGATAGGTGAAATCCGTGAAACAATTTTCATTGGTTTACGCAGTGCCAAAGCAACGGTAAGAAATGATACGAAAATACAGAGAAGCATAACAGGCAGGGAAAACAGAGGAACCTGCTGATTTTGAACTCCCATAGAGCCAGTTCCGGTTGATACAAGGTTCCCCTGTTCTACCAGCCAGTTAAAACCGCATTTTGCAATCAGAAAGCCAAAAAGCAATCCAACTGGTATTGAAAAAAATGTCAAAAAAATGCCCTCTCTGAAGATCAGTTGTTTCATCTGCTTTTTTGTCGCTCCCAGAGCCTTGATTTTTCCATACTCCTGTATCTTGTTGGCAATACCGACCTGAAAAATATTATAAATAACCACAACAGAGAAAAGTACAATTGCAAGAATCAAAACCCCGCATACCGCAATCGTTTCATAACTCGGCTGCAAGACCCATTGCAGGTAGAGGTCATTGATGATCACGTTTTTCTGGTCAATGCCGCAGGAATCCGCGATTTCTTTTATAACAGGCGCAACATTATTCATAGATGCATTTGCAGAATCGCTCAAGGTAAAATAGATATTATATTGCCTATCACCCTCCGCAACACGCTCATTATAAAAATCCTGCGAACCGAATACAACATAGGAAGCCTCGATGGTATATTCATCCCGGTCATATAAAATCCCGCTGACAGTAAATTCCACCGGTGCGTATTCCGACTGCATGCCGGAACGGTACTCCAATGTTACGGTGTCTCCGACCTTTACATCATGGTATCCCACTGCATCAAAGAAAGCGCGTCCTGCGGCAATTTCCTGCGCCTTTTCCGGATAGGTACCTTCCTTCAACACATATTCCTGATTATAGGGAAGCATTTTCCTGACCGTTTCATCCGCACTGACAAAGCCGCCATTTTCATTTCCTTTCAGGATGCCCTCCGTACACATGATGCCGATATCAGATATCTCAGCTCTGCGTTCCACTTCTTTTAATTGTGTACCGTCTGCTGCGATAAACAAACCATAATTGCTTCCATATGAGCCTGCCGCCTGACTTTTCTGTAAACGGATCATTCCATTTCCCACAGTACTGATGATAACAAGCAGCATCGTGGTCAGACAGATTGCCATCATGATCAGTATACTTCTTGTCCTGTTCCTTTTGTCATTGCTATATGCAATCCTGCTTATTGTCTTCATCTAAAATCCACCACCTGTCCATCCTCAATTACCAGAATACGATCAGCGACCTGTGCAATTTCGTCATCATGGGTAATCATTACAATTGTCTGTCCATATTTTTTTGCTGTCATCTTAAGCAGAGCGATTACCTCATCACTGGTCTTAGAATCAAGATTGCCTGTCGGCTCATCTGCAAATATAATTTCCGGACGATTCACCAGTGCTCTTGCAATTGCTACTCTCTGCTGCTGTCCTCCGGATAACTGATTTGGCAGATTATAAATCCGGTTTTCAATCCCCAGAGTTGCAATAATATCATTTACATACGCTTCATCCACTTTTCTTCCATCCAGCCCCAGTGGCAGTACAATATTTTCCCAGACATTAACAGATGAAACCAGATTAAATGCCTGAAAAACAAATCCGATTTTTCTTCTGCGGAAAACAGCAAGGGCATCTTCCTTCATCCTGTATAAATCTTTCCCTGCTAAAGTAACACTGCCTTTTGTCGGGGTGTCTAGCCCTCCAAGCATATGAAGTAATGTACTTTTACCGGAACCTGACTTTCCAACAATTGCAACAAATTCTCCCTGCTCAATCTGAATGTCCACCTGATTGACCGCTTTGACCTGATTCTCACCTGCGCCATAAAACTTACAAAGCTGCTTGGTTTCTAATATCACACTCATGTATTGCCTCCTTTTCAATTCTGTAAAGCGTACCTTTTCAGGTAAGTAGGTAATCATCTGTACCTTGATTTTTCAAAAAGAGCCACCTGTTGATCA
>NZ_JAAIMM010000054.1 GCF_013300725.1 Allocoprococcus comes | reverse complement strand
AATGTGTCAGGGAATATATACAGTCGGAACCTTCTGTGGAAGATGCATTAGAAAAAGCAATTGATACCTGTATTAACCAGGACGTGTTGGCAGATTTTCTGAAAAAACATCGAGCGGAGGTGACGAATATGATTCTGACGACATATGATAAAGACTTATATGAGAAAACCTTGAAGGAAGATGCAAGAGAAGAAGGCAGAGCGGAAGGGCTTATGGAAGGACGCGCTGAAACCAGAGCAGAATTAAACCAGTTAACCATATGTCTTCTAAATGCCAAACGCTACAACGATCTGGAACATGCCGCAAAAGACATTGAATACCAAAAGAAACTATTAAAAGAATTAGGCATTGAATAAAAACTAAATAACCCTTACCCCCATCCCGTGACTGATCACCGTCTAAGATGCAGTGCATCTCCCCAATATCAGTCACGGGATCTTTTTGTCCGGAAAATCCCTCTCCCTCACCGCTATAACCAGATCACTCCTTTTCTATGCGCTCCCCACAATCTATACTTTTTGCACTTCCATCACATTATTCCCCACTTTTACTTCTATTCTAATATCCCAATACATATAGTAGAGTCAGACACAAATATTACGCACACCTACAAATCATGATGTTGTGGTAAAAGGTATTTTGACCCCTTTGATACCAGATTGCTACGTGCTTTGCACTCTCGCAATCCTCAAAAGCATTCGTAATCCGTTCATTTTTCTTTGAAAAATGGCTACTTACTCATGTTTTTGGTGGATCAAGAGGTCAAAAATCCTCTTGCAAGCAAGCTTGCATCGGTTTTCTGACCTTTTGACCCTGGTATCAAATCATTATATTATTACAAAAACATTACTATTTCTTGTTATAGCTTAAAAAAGTTAATATTTTTCGTTATTGGTAATGATTCACGTAATGCTTTGTCAGATACAATACCTATATAAGATAAAAAAGTCTAAATAATTAGGAAGGGCAGATGAAAACTGACATGAATAAAAAGCAAAAAAATACAAGAACTTTTTTAATAAAAATCATGGATCAGCAGAACGGTACCTGGCAGGGCAGCGTTACCTGGGTGGAAGAGCAGCGAGAGCAGCATTTCCGCAGTGCCCTTGAATTATTGAAGCTGATAGACGGAGCACTTGATAACAATTATGAAGTCAGAATTGAGGAATAGAAGGAGGACGCCATGAAAAGTAAAACAAAGAAACGTTTAATAGCATTCATGCTTTGCATGGTATTAGTGCTTAGCAGTGCGATATCAGCATTCGCTGATGAAGGAACCGTTCATCGTGTTCCAACAGATACAGTGGAGTTATCCAGTGAAATCATGAAAGATGGTGTCTCACAGGGTACTTTATTTGCTACCATACCAGGAGAAGCATTCCAGTCAACGGAAGAAAATGCAACTCTTCAAATGAATCTACAATCGGAAACAGAAGAGTCGACCGTAATCGAAAATATTCAGAATGAACTGGAAGCTCGTGGAATCACTGAATATACGATTCAGCAGACGATCATGGGAAATGTATCATTTTCTGTCAGTCCTGAAGCAAATGCACAGATCCCTGAAAAACCGATTCATTTCCGTTTTGAAAATACATCTTTAGATACAACCCATGCAATGGGATTTGTATATGATTCTTCTGATCATACAACTACATTATATGAACTGAATGAAAATACACTTCAGTTTGAAGAAGATGTAGAGATGAAAACAGAGTCAATCGTAGTTGGATGTTTTGATGTAATTGAAAAGGCAACTAACAAAACTACAGAAGATGTTACTGAACCAGAAAATCCAAAAGCAGAAAAAAATGAATCTACCCCACAGGAAAACAATAATGTTCAGGTTGCTGATACACAAGGAACAGTAAGTATTACAGAAAACTATGGAAAGCTGATAGCTAATTACAGTGATACAACTACAGATGTTGGATATGTCTGGTATCGAAGCATAAATGGTGCAGCTGAGGAACAGCAGATTCCAACACAGTATTCCAGTACGACAGGTACAAACCTCGGAAAAGATATTAGCACTGATGGAAAAGATCTCTACATTGCATTGAATGGTGGAGCGCTCAAATATAATGGGAATAGCTCAGTAACCTATAAAGTAAAAGCGTATGCTAAAAATGATTTAAATGAGTACGGCTTGCCAAAGGACGGAGTAACGGCGCTTGCAACAAGTTCAGTATATAATGTGACCGGATACTATGAAGTACAGAATGGAAGTTTTGAAACACCAAGTGTTACGGATCATCATTTGAATACAAATAACTGGCAGTTTTCAAATGAAAATTATAAAAAATTAGGAGGTGTTTGGCAGACAACTGGTACACATGATGCAAATATTACATGGTCTGATTCGGAAGGCGCGGATATCGAAATTGTTACAACAGCATCCGGCAACACATTAGGTGGATATAGTTGGCATGGAGAGGAGATAGCAGCAGATGGAAATCAGTTTGCAGAACTTAACTGTGCAGCCGCCGGAGCATTATATCAGGATGTCCTTACGACACCTGGAGAAGTTTTAAATTATCAGGTGGCACATAGAGCACGAGGATCGAACGGAAATGATAGCTCTGCGGTAGAAAATGATACAATGTATGTTGTTGCAATGTCCAGTGACCTGGCTAAAAATATTACAACCCAGGTTCAGGTGTTAGATGTTGTTAATCATAAGGAAAACTATCCGGGAGCAATGGTTGCTACATATACAGACGGAGATCGTTCTTGGACAACTCATCAGGGAACTTATACTGTAGCAAGTAATCAGTATTCTACACGTTTCTTCTTCGTCGCAGGCAGCACAGCATCCAATGATCCTACAGTCGGAAACTTTATTGATAATGTAAGATTTACACGAGACAGATTGACACCAGTAGCAGGTACAGCAAATGTTACTGTAACAAAAACCATTACTGGTTTGAGTGCTGCAGATGCAGAGGCATTAGCTAACAAACTTTCATTTAAAGTAGGTAATGTAAGTACCTTATCATATAATGATATGACCTGGACATATGAAAATGGCGTTTACAGAGGAAGTACGATTGTAAATATTCCACAGGATAAATGTGGTGACATCAATATCGAAGAAACAGGTACATTAGATGTATCAGGATATACTAGAAATACATCTATATTCGTAGACAGTACGGTAGCCGGAAGCGGAATTACTTCTACAAATATGAACATTGCAGTTGGAAATTCCAGGAGCGTAGAATTTAAAAATAACTATTCTCAGAATGGCGGTTCCGGTGAAACTGTTGAAAGCAAGATGTTTCATGAAAAGTACATCAAACGTAATGACAATGGTACATATGATATTACACTGAATGCTTCCGGAACAATTGGCTCCGATGTAAAGAAAGCTTTTGTTGATATTGTGTTGGTGGTTGATACTTCAGGTAGTATGGAAGGAAGTAATTTAACAAGTACAAAAAATGCAATTAACGCCTTAGTAGATGCCTTCGATGCAAAAAAGGAAACAGTAGATACAAAATACAAATTAGTCACCTTTAGTTCATCAGCTAAAACAAAAACAGATGATTGGGTTAATGGAACAAACCTGAAGAAAGAAGCAGGAAAATTGTCCGCAGATGGCGGAACCAATTACGACCAGGGATTAACAAAAGCTGCCACCGCAATAAATAGCAGTAGTAGAGAAAATGCAAAGAAAATTGTCATTTTCCTGACAGATGGAAAACCGACTTACTATGGAACGAAACCATATGGATATGGAAATGAGACAAGCAAAAAAACGCTTGAGGCAGCAGTAACATCTGCTGGTAAGATTAGCTGCGAGAGGTTTTATGCAGTTGGAATTGGACTTCCAAACTCTATTAATATTTATACACATGATGACGAAGAAAAATGGAAACATGATTATTATACATGGGGTGGATGGAATCAAGGAACTTGTCCAGATGGTGGAACTTATTCTAATGGATACGATATTTCTGAACAAATCAGTGGATTAAGTATTTTAGAGAGACTATCTGGAGCAGTTACAGCAAGTACCAAAAGAGCTATTAATTATTCAGATCCCTCCGATCTTACAGGAGAATTGTAAGTAGGTAATCATCCGTATCTGTTATTCCCCGATTCCCTTTGGTACAATACC
>NZ_JAAIMM010000053.1 GCF_013300725.1 Allocoprococcus comes | reverse complement strand
AAAGAAATTTAACACAAATAAGCGGTTGAAAGATAAGAAACAAATAGGATATAATAACCCATAGATATTCAGGAAGGGAGGAAATCTTTCATGCAAAAAGTAATTAGTATCGGGAAACAGAATTTTGTATCTCTTCGGGAAAATGATTGTTTTTATATTGATAAAACAGATCTGATCTGTATGTGGTGGGAATCAAAAGATGAAATTACTTTGATCACCAGACCGCGTAGATTTGGAAAAACATTGAATATGAGTATGCTGAATTGTTTCTTTTCCAATCAATTTGCAGGACGGGAAGACCTTTTTAAAGGATTGGCAGTCTGGAAAAAGGAAAAATATCGTAAAATGCAGGGAACCTATCCGGTAATTTTTCTGAGTTTTGCCGCAATTAAAGGCAGTAATTATGAAGATGCCAGAGATGGGATTATCATGGCGATCAATGAAGCCTATTCAGAACACAGATATCTGCTTGAAAGTAATGAACTTACGGATGGTGAGAGGAAATGCTTTGAAGAGTTAGATTATTATGCAAAAAATCCAGGAATCAAAAAACAGGTGGCAAATGATACCATTTGTAATGCAATTAAAAATCTCGCAAATTGCCTCAGTCGATATTATAAAAAGAAGGTTATCATTTTGTTAGACGAATATGATACCCCGATGCAGGAGGCGTATCTGCATGGATATTGGCGGGAATTTACAGCATTTATAAGAAATTTTTTCAATGCAACTTTTAAAACCAATCCCTATCTGGAAAGAGCAGTTTTGACAGGAATAACACGAGTATCCAAAGAGTCGGTATTTTCCGATCTGAATAATCTGAACGTTGTGACCACAAGTTCTACAGAATATGAAACCAGCTTTGGTTTCACAGAAGAAGAGGTTTTTCAAGCTTTAGAAGATTTAAAGATGGGAGAACAAAAAGAACTGGTAAAGTCCTGGTATGATGGTTTTGTATTTGGAAATACGCATGATATCTATAATCCTTGGTCAATTACTAATTTTTTAGATAAAAAACAGGTCCGTCCTTATTGGGCAGATACCAGTTCAAATAGTATGATTGATGAACTGATTCGAAAAGCTTCCACAGACATCAAAGAAAAGATGGAAGAATTGCTGCAGGGAAAAGAAATCGTAGTTAATTTTGATGAACAAATCGTATTTGAGCAGCTTGATCAAGATGAGAATGCAATCTGGAGCCTGATGCTGGTAAGTGGTTATCTGAAAGCAGAGCAGATAGAATATCGGGGCGTTTTGTTAGAGCCATGGTATCATCTGCGAATCACCAATCTGGAAACAACAGCAATGTTTACAACTATGTTTAAAGGATGGTTCGCAAAGAATCAATCCAATTATAATCAGTTCATGAAGGCATTATTAAGTGATGATATAGATGCTATGAACTATTATATGAATCAGATTATAATGACAACATTCAGTTATTTTGATGTAGGACAAAATGAACCGGAACGATTTTATCATGGATTTGTTCTGGGACTCATTGCGGATCAGACTGATATCTATGAGATTCGGTCGAACAGAGAAAGTGGTTTTGGGCGTTATGACGTGATGATGATTCCTAAAATAAAAGAAACAAAAAAGTATCCGGCGATTATTATGGAATTTAAAGTGAGAAATATAAAAAGAGAAGAATCGTTGGAAGACACTGTGCAGACGGCACTGACACAGATTAAAGAAAAATGTTATGATGCAGAACTATATGACAGAGGTCTAAAAAAAGAAGAGATTCATCATTATGGTTTTGCATTTGAAGGAAAAAAAGTATTGATAGGATAAAAAGAAGAAAGTCAAACTGCTATTGCGATTTAAAACTTTTTCATATAGCAGTTTGACTTTATCCGTTTTATAGATTAATGTAAATAAAATCCCAGATCCAATATACATTCCGGAGGCAGATATTCTCGCGGAATATTCACAAGTGCAGTAATTTTCCATAAGATACCAAATCCAATCAGAATGAGTAGCATTCCTCTGACACATTTTCTATAATCTCCGGCAGGAAACTTATACAAATCTTTAATTCCAAAAGCAAAGATAAAAATTAAAATCAGGACGGTTATTCCAAACAAAAAGAAAAAAGATTTTTGCTTTTCTAAAATACGTCTGTTTTCACCAGACTGTTTTTTATGTTCCCCTTCCTGATCGATGGTGACTTCATCTCCATCTTTTAATGGATATGTAGACCATTTTATGATCTGCAAAAGTTGTCCTTTTTCATCTTTTTCTTCCGGAAGAAGAATACTATCTGCGGTTATGGAAAGAGGATCGACAGCCTTTGAAAAGGCGAGAAATTTTGTTCCGAATACTCCTTCTTGCTCTGCCAGATAAAAAATCATATTTGTATCGGTATTATAGCAACTTTTGGGAATACGGATGGTAGAATTAAGCTTTTCTTCTTCTGTCTGACTGATCGTTGCAATCTCTACAGGTATCTGCATCCATTTTTCTATACGGATGGATAAAATAGTACAGATCATTAAAGAAATCAGGATCATACATCCGGCATTCCAGGTTTTCTTTTTCATCATTTTATCAACTCCATAAAATATCTTTTAGTCCATCCGTCAATTCTGTATTGTAATATAAAAAGAAAAATGTCACTGGAAGTAAACATAGTAGACCACAGACGGATTGAATTCCAACAGCATTTTGATTGAGTGATGCGAGAAAAACAGAAAGGGGATAGTCGGTTTCTTTTTCGAGAAAAAGGATAGGCTGTTCAACCATATTCCAGCTTTCTGTAAATACTAATATAAATAATGTGATAACGGCAGGTTTTGAATTTGGAACTATAATATAGCGAATCATTTGTAGCTGATTTACGCCATCCATTCTTGCGGCATCAAGTGTAGAATCTGGGATTGCCTGGAAAACGAAAGTAAGCCATACAGTTCCAAAAGGTGAAAATATTGCAGGGATTATCAAAGCTTTCCAACTGTTTAAAAGTTTTAGTTTTTCTAATAAAATATAATTCGGCAGCAGTGTTACCTGAATCGGTAAAATCATAAATAGTGCAAATAGTATAAACCAGAATTTTTTCAGAGGAAAAGAATATTTTGCAAATGCTGTTCCTGACATACAGGAAAAAAGGGTTTGTCCTGCCGCAATCATCAGACACATGGCAAGGCTTCTCCAAAATTTTATCAGATAATCAGGTTTTGCCAGAAAAACTTTATAATAATTCATCAGAGAAAATCCGGTATCTGAATGAAAAACTGAAAATACAATCAGATAGATAATTGGAAATAAAAAAATAAAGGCTATGATCGAAAAAACAAAGAGCCGGGTGTACTGTTTGTACTTATGCATCGGCAGTCCTCCTCTTTAGAAAATAGTATATCATATAGATAAGACCACTTAGAAAAAGAATAAATACGGTAATAATAGTTGCACTGGCGGAAACCTTTTGGTAATTCAGATTTTGTAAATTATTATTCATAAAATGTTGTAAAAAATAAATACTGTTGTCTGGATGAGTTCCGCCAAGTAAAAAGGCTTCTCTGTAGCATTTAAACGCATTCATTATGGAGAGTATTAATGTAAAAAGGATAACCGGAAACAATATAGGACAGGTAATATAATAAAAGCTCTGCCATTTTCCGGCTCCGTGAAGACTGGCATATTCATAATATTCTTTCGGAATCATCTGAAGTCTGGAAGAATAAATGAAAATATAATATCCAACAAATTTCCAGAAATATAAAATACAGATAATCCAAAAAGCGCTTGATGTATGAAGCCAGTCTTTTTCAGGAAGATAAAAAAAGTTTAGTATCAGATTCAAAAAACCATTATTTTTGAAAAAAAACTGGATGACTAAAACTATAGATGCGATTGGCATGATGATTGGATAAAGAAAAGAGAGTCGGAAAATTTTCTGACCTTTCGTAATCTGTTGTAAAATTACAGAAATACAGAGAGCTGTCCCTAAAGTAACTGGTATTGTAACAAGCATATATTTACAAGTGTTTTTTACTGCCAGTAAAAACATTGTATTTTTAAATAGTTCTTTATAATTATCAAGACCTACAAATTCGCGTTTTCCGATACCAAAAGAAACAGAATACCACAAAACAATCAAAAATGGGATCAGATAAAAGAAAAGAAATCCTGATATTGGTGTGCTACCTGTCAAGAGGACAATAAAAAATAATAAATTTTTGTATCGTCAG
>NZ_JAAIMM010000052.1 GCF_013300725.1 Allocoprococcus comes | reverse complement strand
TTCGGCATATTCCTCTGGGTATGTTCCCTCTTTCATAAGTTCTTCCAAACTCAGGCCATTTGTCATAGGCATCATCCTTTCTTTTCTCAGCGTTCCGGCTGATTTTTCTTCTTTGTCTTTTTATTTTCTTTTGATGGTGGACTCAACTCGGTTTCCACATATTCACTGATAATCAAAAGTGCTTTGTAATAGTCCCCACTTTCCAATACCCTTTTACACATTTCTTTTGCTTCTGCTGTCTGTTTATTCTTTTTCAAAAGAGTTGAGGCATCGCCCATAATGGAAAAAATATTCCCATTATGTCCAAGGAGCTGTAACTTGGGACGTTGTTTCTCAGGCTTTGTCGGAATCTGCTCTGTTTTCTTCTCATACATTTTCGGCTGTTCTATATCAGGATGCCAAAAATGCACATTCAGCGTTCCTCCATCTACCTTGATATCCCTCTGCTCAAATCCTTCACCCCAACCGTCACTGTACTGTCCTGTAATGTATTCAGTGAATTCCTGTAGTTCTTCCTGACTTAAAAGTTCATTTAATTCCAGTTTGGTACATCCGTACAGGATTCCGTCTTTGTTTTCTATCGTAACAACTGCACTTTGTATCTTTCCCTGAATGGACTCACTTCCATCAAAATACTGCATAAGGTCATCTTCCCCATATCGGTTCAGTTCCTCACGGATCGCACTTTCATACCAGGCAAGGTCTGTCCCATCCAAAGGCATTCCATATGCATCATTTTCTGTCCACTCTTCTTCCCATTCCGATTCTTTCGAAATAAGATTTCCAGTCAGTTCTGTCAATAGATTGATGTGTATCGTTTCTTTTTCTTCCATTTTCTATCACCTGCTTTCCAATGGTCTGTCTCTGCACAGATTCGTCTGCTTTCTTTCTTTTGCAAGATCTGCATAGTCTGCCCCTTCTCTTTCCGGCAGGTTGCTGATTATCTTGTATCTTCCTTCATAATGCTTTTTCATCTGTTCTTTTGCCCATCTTCCGGCAAAATCATTATCCGTACAGATTTCAATTTCCTTGATTTCCGGATGGTTCTTAAGGAACGCTTCCAGTGCGTCCGGTGGCTTTTTAAAACGTTCACTCTGTATCTGTGCGTTTTCTTTCGGAGCAGCAATTCCCCCAAGGGGAAGCCGGTATTTATCCTGCTTTCCCTCTTCCAGTGTCATATGTGCCAATGCATCAATACACGCTTCATATACGGCAACTCGCTTTGTTTCTCTTTCCGGTGGAATGCAAAAGCTGTACTTTTTTTCACTCCCGGTCTGCTCCATCTTGAATCCCTTCCCGTTTTTTTCATAGATTCCTCGCAGGAATGCATATCTTGCTTTTCTGGATTCATCTTTCCCAACAAAAACAGCGTTATGGTACGGGACACTTTCATAAAGGATTTCATGTGAAATACAATATGTGATCACTTCATCGCTGATTCCTCTGTGGTTTAAATAAGCCCTGATTCGTCTGCAATTACAATGCCTCTCCGGCAGCTTAAATGGCAGTTTTTCCCTTTCCACAGCCTGTGTCGGAATAAAAGACGGACTCTCTTCGCACAACAGTTTTACGGCATCTGTAAATTTCATTCCATCTACTTCAATCAGAAACCGCAGTGCGGACACGCCACCGATATCTCTGGATTTCCAATGCCATTTGCTGGACAGTTCATTGATTTTAAAACTGTCATGATCCGTCAACTGCCATTCATTTCTGGTCCTTGTCTTTTGCAGTCGCTGTGCCTGATGCGTTCGCAAATACTCATACGCAGTCATATTTTTTGCTGCCTGAATCTCTTCTTCCGTTACCCAGGGCATTACAGAATTGCGTCCTGAAGAGCCAGTACCTTATCCGTCCGCTCCCAAGGAAACTCCTTTCTTCCAAAATGACCAAAAACTGCCGTCTGACGGAAAATCGGACGATTCAGTCGAAGGGATTCCATGATCTGAACGGGTGTCACTCCAAACACCAGTGGGATTGCTGCCGCCAGACAATCATCCGCACACACTTTTCCTGTACCAAAGGTGTCTACCTCAATCATAACCGGCTCTGCTACTCCGATTGCATAAGCCAAAGACACCTGACACTTGCTTGCAAACTCAGCAGCTACTATATTTTTGGCGATATACCTTGCCATATAAGCTGCCGAACGGTCTACTTTCGAACAGTCTTTTCCCGAAAATGCACCGCCGCCATGCGGAACCATACTGCCATAAGTATCCACCATCAGCTTTCTTCCGGTCAATCCGGTATCTGCATCAAATCCTCCGCACACAAATTTTCCTGACGGATTGATCAGAATCTTCGTATCCTCATCCGGCGGCAGTAATCTGAGTGCTGAGCGAAGCACTTTCTCTCTGATCTCGGCATCTAACTTCTTCAGGTTCTTTTCTGCACCATGCTGGCAGGAAACAACAACACTTTCCAGTCTCACTGGTTTTCCATCTTCATATTCTACGGTTACCTGTGCTTTTCCATCCGAAAAGATATCTTTGATATATCCGCTTCTTCTGCAAGCCGAAAGTTCACGTGTGATCCGGTGTGCCAGAACAGTCGGCATTGGCATAAGCTGCAGAGTATCATCACACGCATATCCGACCATAACACCCTGATCTCCAGCTCCCCTGCTTCTATCTCTTAATTTTGCGCCGATATTATCCCGAAATTCTTTCGACACACTCACTGCTTTCGCAATATCTGGACTCTGCTGGTGTACAAACGTATCCATTTCTATCCCATCTGTACAATATCCACACTCTTCTAAAACTTTTCGGATCACATCAAACACTGGTGGTTCATATCCGCTGGTGATTTCTCCTGCTACAAACACATTTCCTCTTGTAGCAAGGACTTCACACGCCACTCTCGAAGATGGATCGTAACGCAGACATTCATCTAAGATTGCATCGGCTATCTGATCGCATACTTTATCCGGGTGTCCTTCTGTTACTGATTCTGCTGTATAAAAACGTCTCATCTTTCTTCTCCTTATCTACAGACAGGGCAGGCGCTGCCTTATGCACATCTCCTGCCCTGTCAGATTGGTTTATCCTGTAATTTTTATTTTATTTTTCTTCTGTTTCTTCTTTGTTGTCTGTCATTTTTGACTTCTTTCTGCGGTATACAGTCACTCCTGTAGCTGTTCCGGCAGATGCCAGTGCAAGCAGAACAAACGGCCATACTTTCTGGTTATCACCTGTTTTTGGTGCATTTGTTTTTTCTGTTGTTTTCTCCGGTGTTCTGGCATCTTTCATTTCTACTTTCTGGACTTCCATTGTATCTTTCAATGTGAATGTAACATCTTCCGCAATCTCGTAACCATCCGGCGCTGTGATCTCACGCAGAGTAAGTTCTTCATTGACCGGGAGCTTTGCAACGGAATGTGGCTTTCCATCCGTAATCCACTCCTCCAAAACAGTTCCGTCTTTGCGGATGATCTGAAGCTTTGCCCCTTCCAGTTCTTTTCCGGTTGTTAGGTCTATTTTTGAAATTTCCACTTTGGAATATTCGTCTTTCATCTCAACCTTTGTCACACTGCCATCTTCTTTGACTTCAAACGTCACATCGCTGGCAGACACATAACCATCTTCATAAGGAGCCAGTTCTTCATGTAAGGTATAACTTCCTTCCGGCAGTCCGTAAATGACATGTTCTTCCTTCGTACTGATCCACTCTTCCAAAACAGTTCCGTCTTTATCAATGACCTGCAGTTTTGCTCCTTCCAGCTCATTTCCGGTTGTTGCATCTGTTTTGGTAATACGTGTTTCTGTCGGCTGATTCTCAACTTCTTTGTTCAGTTCAATCTTTGCAAGATTCTGATTTTCATAGGTTGCATCTACATTCCATACTTCTTCATTTGGAAGATATCCGGCTTTTCTGACTTCCTCTTTGACATAGTATTTTCCATGTGGAAGATCACTGTCGAAAGTAAGTGTTCCCTTTGTATCTGTTGCTTTCTTTTCCAGCAGGGTATCTTTCTCTACGAGAACCTCTCCCTGATTAGAAAGAATATCTTCCGCAGCATACAGTCCAAAAATAACACCTTCCAGCTTTTCTCCTGTGACAGAATCCTTCTTTTCTACCGATACGGAAACTTTCTGTCTTTCATTTTTATAGGTAATGCCTTCATAAACAACTGCCTGTGTATCATCCTCTGCTGTCAGGGTAAATTCTTTCTGTTCTGTATTCAGGACAAAATTCTCTCCTGCTACAACCTCTTTCAGATAATACGTTCCCAGTGGCAGATTGTAGATAACTGCTGTTCCATTTTCATCTGTAGTCAGTTTGGCTACCAGGTCATCTTTCTCATAACGGACAACTGGATTTCCTTCTTCGTCCTTTGCTCCGTCCGGTGAATAGATGGTATCCTTGGCATATACTTCGAATTCAGCACCTTCTACTCCGGTTTCTTCATATTTAAAGCCTTTATAAATACCTGTTTCTT
>NZ_JAAIMM010000051.1 GCF_013300725.1 Allocoprococcus comes | reverse complement strand
GGTATTGTACCAAAGGGAATCGGGGAATAACAGATACGGATGATTACCTACTTACATTTATAAATAGGGTAATATTAGAATATGCAACTAATAATCCTGAATATGTAATAAAAATCAAAGTAAAAATTAGTGAGAGTAATGCAATAAAGGAATATTGGGGAAATGGAAACATGTGGCTTGCAGGGATTAGAGATCACAATGTACCTACCTTAATAGGAGATGTTATTTTTTGTCTTAAAGAGGCTATAATAAGCAGTTTGGAGATTTGTAAAAAGGATCATGAATTCACTGTTGCATTTGCAAATTATGTCAAAGAAACTATTTATTCAAAATCAAATAATATAGTATTGCTTACAATCATTGAGAGTATAGGAATGCACTTTGAAAACGAATTACCGGGTTATGCTTTGGATTTGGCTACAAGCATAGAACTTGTTCATTGGGATACCACAAGATATATGTTGTACAAAAAAAATCCGACAAAAGAGTTGCTCGAAAGGCAAATTCTTAAGACCATGGGGATACCTGAGCTTAAAGATAGATATGAGTTGGATAAAAAATGTGATTTGAGTATACAAGAATATGTATCTCATACACAGATATATTTTGATTCAATGGTTCAGGATAAATGCTATGGAATTCTTGATTATTTATATTCAATTATAAAAAATGATGCAGAAAATGCACAGGACTATTTACAGATTCAAAAAATGGATATGCGTGGTGCAAAAGCAACCAAGATAACCGACAATATAATTATGTTAGAACCCCAAATATCAGGGGAAGCAGAAAAAATTGTTCTAAGACAAGAAGAATTCAATAAACCTAAGCAGAGATTAAATGCGGCGATTAAAAAGTGTAATGATAATATGGTGCCTGGGCAGATTGACTTGCCATCAACTCTTGATGCAATTAAAGTTATTTTAGAATTGATGAAGGATACTGATATGGCATTTCAATATGAAAATCTTTTGATACTTTTAATTGCTAGTGCAATAAATCATCAAGAATTAGAAAATGAGAAAAGGGAAAAGTTTTGCACAATATGGATTAACGGAATAGAGAAATTGTTTTTTAATGGAAGCTTTTTGGCAGATACTGCACTTATGCCAGTTTTATTGAATCAATTGGAAAATGACGTTGCTATTGGGATAAAAAATAAAATAAAGAAAATTGTGTTGGATTGTTTGATGTATAAGGGGCAACATGGTGTTATTGATGAAATGGCTAAATACGTGAAGAGATATTTAGCTAATCACGAGACTTTGGCACAAGCGGTATTTAATACAATTATTAAATTATCTGAAGATCAGATGGAACATCAAAAATATAATGCTAATTATTTGAAAGTGAGTAAGAAAGATAAGGAGTTTATATTTAATCCTAATATGCAACCTAAGTTGTCAGGAATAGATCGTTATATCAAAGATGATGATGGAAATTGTTATACTAGTCGCGAAGAGGAGATAATAGATAGGTATCTGCTGCAGGAAGAATCTTTAGAGATAGATGTTTTTGATATGAGTAACTATGATATATCTACAATATGCCATGTTGCAAATTGCGGCCTAAATTTTACGAATGAATCTTTTAGAATGGTTATTCATGAAATTTTGCTATGTGTGATTGATATTTGGAAATATACTAAAAGAAATTATAATGCTCACGAAATTTTTGATGTTTACCAAGAACATGAAATCATAGAGCTGTTTCAGCGGGAAATGATTCAAACCCAAGATGATGCAAAAATGGCAATCGATATATTATTTGAAGAGATTGATTTTACAAAATTTACAACAGATACAATTGAGTTCTATCAAGATATCTTTGGCAATTTTTTATGTGAATTTTTTGACTCATATGTTGACTCAAAAAGAAGAAATATATGTAAAAAGAAAATACTATATATTGAGAAAAAAGTAAATGACATTGATGAGGAGTATGTTCGAATACAGTTATATAAATCTCTTATGCTTTCTGTAACGAGATATTGCACGGGAGACTGGAGTAAAATCAAAACAAATTATTCATACGTAGATAAGCAATTTTTGAATAAGCAATTTACAAAGTATGGAAAATATCACATAAAGGAACTGTTGAGAACGATTTACCAAATGCATATGGATGAATTGCTGCCAGAAATATTAATTTCTATTAGAAATAGCTTTCAAAATGCAAAATCTGAGGTAAATAAATTTAAAAAATCAATAAGAGAACAAGAAGCAATAGTACAGTTGATTATCCTTAAATCCTTTATTACATATAGTGATAAAATTAAACAGGATCAAGAACTTATTGAAGCATATGAAGATATACTTGAAATATTGATCAATTTAAATTATGAGCAGGCGGCGGTTATTTTGGATGAGTTTAGGATTCATTAATGGATGCAGGTTATTATTCATCTGAAATAAATATAATAAGAGATGCATGTTCGCTAAATGATATTTGTGGATGGTATCGTCAAGGTTAGATTTTGTGGGAAAGTGGTAATACAGTTGAGACAGTTGTTCTTTTGTCCAAACTAAAACAAAAGCCGGATGATTACACTAATGTCACGATTGAACTTGATGATGTGGATATAACATCGGCAGAGACTAAGGCAACGAAGAGGAGAAATAGTTAACAAAGAGAGGTGCATATGCTATGCCAGGTATACTCGTGGTTGAAGATGATGAAAATTTAAATCGTGGAATTACATTCTCACTGAAAAAATCCGGATATGAGGTTTTTTCAGCAGAATCAGTGAAAAAAGCGAAAAGAATTGCAAGTGATAATAATGTGGATGTTACCATTTGTGATGTGAATCTTCCGGATGGGAATGGACTGGAATTTGTAAGGTGGATGAGATGCAATTATAATACATACATTATTTGCCTTACAGCACTAGATCAGGAGATGGATCAGGTCATGGGATATGAAGCAGGGGCAGATGATTATATTACAAAGCCGTTTAGTCTTTCGGTACTTCTTTTGAAAATAGAAGCACATTTCCGCCGCAGACAGGAGAAAACGGAAGCCGGAAAGATGATTTCGGGAGATATCGTATTTATCGCAGGAGAAATGAAAGTCCTGATAAAGAGTCGTGAAATCAGTCTGACAAAAACGGAGTTGAAAATGCTGACTTTTTTTCTTCAGAATCCGAAACAGATTCTTTCAAAAACACAAATATTGGAAAATGTGTTTGATCTGGAAGGGGATTTTGTGGATGAAAATACAATCGCTGTCAATATCAGAAGACTCCGTGAGAAAATCGAAGACAATCCGGCTGCACCGGTCTATATAAAGAATATCAGAGGTCTTGGGTATATATGGAATCAGGAGGTAAGGCAGTGACAAAGAGATATCGCAAGAAGATTACAGTAGTGCTCTCCTTGGTATTACCTGTCATAGTATTGTTTGCAATATTAAATTGCTTTACCACGTATGTGTTTTATGAAGATTATAAATATAAAATGAATCTTATGACAGAGATTGCTGCAAAGGAAGAAATTTCCGGGCTGGATGTTGTTTCGGAATTGCTTAAGGATAAGGATATTGAAACGAACGAACAGGGAAGGCAATTATTGGAGCAATATGGATACTGGGGAAATAATGGGAATACATTTTATTCACAATTCCGGCATCAGGTTATGGTGACCGGTGTTGTAAGCACTTTGATATGCGTGCTTCTCTTGACTTTTTTATTTTATTGGAAGAAAAAAGAAGATGCGTGTCATCAGAAAATTTTAGACCAGTTAGAAGAAATTCTGATCCGATTCCGTGAAAATAAATTTGATGATTTACTGAAAACGGAAAATCATGCTGAACTGGAAAAATTGAATGACCAGCTTGAAGCAATCGGACATCATATTCAGTTGCTAAAGGAAGAAGCACGGGAAGAAAAAGAGAGCACGAAAGAAATGGTTTCTGATATCTCTCACCAGTTAAAGACACCGGTTGCAGCTTTGGATACATGTTTTAGTGTGCTGATGCAGAATGACTTAAGTGCCACAGAACAGGAGGAGTTTCGTATCCGTTGTCGGAGTGCTCTGGATGGACTGGAGACATTATTGCAGTCGCTTCTTGAAATATCCAAGATGGAAACTGGACTGATTCAGATTAATAAGAAAAAACTTCCGCTTATGGATACTGTCATATCTGCTGTGAACTGTACTTATCCAAAAGCGGATGAGAAAGAAATTGAATTCGTTTTTGACTATGCAAAAGAGCTGGAAACATGCATGGTTATGCAGGATAAAAGATGGCTTGGTGAAGCTGTGATCAACGTTCTGGATAATGCAATCAAGTACAGCCCGGATGGTTCAAAAATATTTATCCGGTTACAAAAAAGAAACGATCTTGTAAGAATGGAAATTGAGGATCAGGGAATTGGTATTCCGCAGAATGAGTATCACAAAATTTTTCAACGATTTTACAGAGGAAGTTCCAGGAAGGTCATGGAAAAGAGTGGTACAGGAATCGGACTTTTTCTATCGAGAGAAATTATCGAAAAACACGAAGGTATGATCACGGTAATCTCCGGCAAAAAGAAAAAAGGAAGCACGTTTGTGATTCAATTACCATATGTTGGTTAAATTTTAAGTGAGCAGAAATCTTACAATTCCGTAAGATTTCTGCTCGTTTTTTGAAAGTGAAATGAAAGATTGTCCTGATACAATTTGGATGTAGGTTGAAAAATGACCAAATATATAAACAGGCAAAGAAAGCGTGCTGAAAAGGTAAGTAGGTAATCATCCGTATCTGTTATTCCCCGATTCCCTTTGGTACAATACC
>NZ_JAAIMM010000050.1 GCF_013300725.1 Allocoprococcus comes | reverse complement strand
TTCGGCATATTCCTCTGGGTATGTTCCCTCTTTCATAAGTTCTTCCAAACTCAGGTCATTTGTCATAGGCATCATCCTTTCTGTTCTCAGCGCTCCGGCTGATTTTTCTTCTTTGTTTGTTTTTTCTGGTAGGACTTTGGCGGTTTCAGTTTCTCAGGAACAGAAAAAGCTCTCCACTTTCCATTTTCATATAAGAACATATCTTTTGTGTGGTTATTAAATATATCCCAAGGGAAAATATCCCCTTTGATATAGATATTTCCTCTTACTTCTCCATACACATGGCTTTCTCCACCGATAATAGGTGCATTTACTCCTACCGTATCAATAAATGCTTTTCCACTGATTATCGCATTTTCCTTTATCTCACCGCCACAGATATAACAGTCTCTCTTTGCAACTGCTCTGTCATAAAAAGTAGCATCTCCGGTAACAACCGCATAACCTCTGACCAGACTGCCATCATAAAGTGCAGCTTCTTCCTTTACCTCACCGTTTTCGCAACAGATTGCATCATCATAAATCCAGCAAGTTCCTTCCTGTGACAGGTTGTTTTCATTCTCTACAAAACCGCCCCGTGTTCCTTCTGGTACTTTCTCGTTCACATCGATCAATGCCTGTATTCGATGGAGCCATGGATACTGCGGATGTTCAATCGCTGTAATCTTATACTTATTCATATTATCTCCTTTCACCGTTCCGGCTGATGTTTCTTCTTTGTCCTTTTATTTTCTTTTGGTGGCAGACTCAACTCGGTTTCTACATATTCACTGATAATCAAAAGTGCTTTGTAATAATCCCCACTTTCCAATACTCTTTTACACATTTCTTTTGCTTCTGCTGTCTGTTTATTCTTTTTCAAAAGAGTTGAGGCATCGCCCATAATGGAAAAAATATTCCCATCATGTCCAAGGAGTTGTAACTTGGGACGTTGTTTCTCAGGCTTTATCGGGATCTGCTCTGTTTTCTTTTCATAGATTTTCGGCTGCTCCATATCTGGATGCCAGAAATGCACATTCAGCATTCCACCATCTACCTTGATATCCCTCTGCTCAAATCCTTCACCCCACCCGTCACTGTACTGCCCTGTAATGTATTCGGTGAATTCCTGTAGTTCTTCCTGACTTAAAAATTCATTTAATTCCAGTTTGGTACAGCCGTACAGGATTCCATCTTTGTTTTCTACCGTAACAACTGCACTTTGTATTTTTCCATGAATGGACTCACTTCCATCAAAATACTGCATGAGATCATCTTCCCCATAGCGTTCCAGTTCTTCTCGGATAGCATCTTCATAATCGGCAAGATCTGTCCCATCCAAAGGCATTCCATATGCATCATTTTCTGTCCACTCTTCTTCCCATTCCGATTCTTCCGAAATAAGATTTCCAGTCAGTTCTGTCAATAGATTTACGTGTATCGTTTCTTTTTCTTCCATTTTCTATCACCTGCTTTCTATTGGTCTGTCTCTGCTCTGATTCGTCTGCTTTCTTTCTTTTGCAAGATCTGCATAGTCTGCCCCTTCTCTTTCCGGCAGGTTACAGATGATCCGGTATCTTCCTTCATAATGCTTTTTCATCTGTTCTTTTGCCCATCTTCCGGCGAAATCATTATCCGTACAGATTTCAATTTCTTTGATTTCCGAATGGTTCTTAAGGAACGCTTCCAGTGCGTCCGGCGGCTTTTTAAAACATTCACTCTGTATCTGTGCGTTTTCTTTCGGAGCAGCAATTCCCCCAAGGGAAAGCCGGTATTTATCCTGCTTTCCCTCTTCCAGTGTCATATGTGCCAGTGCATCAATACAGGCTTCGTAAACAGCAACCCGATTCGTCTCTTTTCTTGGAGGAATACAAAAACTGTACTTCTTTTCACTTCCGGCCTGTTCCATCTTGAATCCTTTCCCGTTTTTTTCATAGATTCCTCGCAGGAAGGCATATCTCGCTTTTCCCGATTCATCTTTCCCGACAAAAACAGCATTATGGTACGGAACACTTTCATAAAGGATTTCCTGTGAAATACAATATGTGATCACTTCATCGCTGATCCCTCTGTGGTTTAAGTAAGCCCTGATTCGTCTGCAATTACAATATCTCTCCGGCAGTTTAAATGGTGGTTTTTCTTTTTCAACTGACTGTGTCGGAAGAAAAGACGGACGTTCTTCACACAACAGCTTTACGGCATCTGTAAATTTCATCCCATCCACTTCTATGAGGAAACGCAGTGCAGACACGCCACCGATATCTCTGGACTTCCAATGCCATTTACTGGACAGTTCATTGATTTTAAAACTGTCGTGGTCTGTCAACTGCCATTCATTTCTGGTTCTTGTCTTTTGCAGTCTCTGTGCCTGATGCGTTCGTAAATACTCATACGCAGTCATGTTCTTTGCTGCCTGAATCTCCTCTTCCGTTACCCAGGGCATTACAGAATGGTATCCTGAAGAGCCAGTACCTTATCAGTTCGCTCCCAAGGAAACTCCTTTCTTCCAAAGTGTCCAAAAACTGCCGTCTGCCGGAAAATCGGACGGTTCAGCCTAAGAGATTCCATGATCTGGACAGGTGTCACTCCAAACACCAGTGGGATTGCTCTCGCCAGACAATCATCTGCACACACTTTTCCTGTACCAAAGGTATCCACTGCGATCATCACCGGCTCTGCCACTCCGATTGCGTAAGCCAGAGACACCTGACATCTGCTTGCAAGTCCGGCAGCTACCATATTTTTGGCAATATATCTTGCCATATATGCTGCAGAACGGTCTACTTTTGAACAGTCCTTCCCCGAAAATGCACCTCCGCCATGCGGAACCATACTGCCATAGGTATCCACCATCAGCTTTCTTCCGGTCAGTCCGGTATCTGCATCAAGACCTCCGCACACAAATCTCCCTGACGGATTGACCAGGATCTTCGTATCCTCATCCGGAGGCAGTAATCGGAGTGCCGGACGAAGCACCTTCTCCCTGATCTCGGTCTCTAACTTCTTCAGGCTCTTTTCTGCACTATGCTGGCAGGAAACAACCACGCTTTCCAATCTCACTGGTTTTTCATCTTCATATTCTACGGTTACCTGTGCTTTCCCATCCGAAAAGATATCTTTGATATATCCGCTTCTTCTGCAAGCCGAAAGTTCACGGGTGATCCGGTGTGCCAAAACGATAGGCATTGGCATAAGCTGTGCGGTTTCGTCACACGCATAACCGACCATAACGCCCTGATCTCCAGCTCCCCGGCTTCTGTCTCTTCCCTTTTTTCCATTGTTGTCCCGGAATTCTTTTGATACACTCACTGCTTTTGCGATGTCCGGACTCTGCTGGTGTACAAACGTATCCATTTCTATTCCATCCGTACAATATCCGCATTCCCCCAGAACCTTTCGGATCACATCAAACACTGGCGGCTCATATCCGCTGCTGATTTCTCCAGCCACAAACACATTTCCTCTTGTCGCCAGCACTTCACATGCAACTCTTGAAGATGGATCATGTTTCAGGCATTCATCTAAGATTGCGTCTGCGATCTGGTCACATACTTTATCCGGGTGTCCTTCTGTTACTGATTCTGCTGTATAATAACGTTTCATTTTTCTTCTCCTTATATCTACAAGTCCTGCCACTGGCAAATCCTTACTTACGAATGCATGGTAAGATAAACAGGGCAGGAGCTGCCTGATACACATCTCCTGCCCTGCCGGATTGATTTATCCAGTTATTCTTCTTTTATTTTTCTTCTGTTTCTTCTTTGTTTTCCGTCATTTTTGACTTCTTTCTGCGGTACACAGTCACTCCTGTAACTGTTCCGGTAGATGCCAGTGCAAGCAGGACAAATGCCCATACTTTCTGGTCATCCCCTGTTTTTGGTGCATTGGTCTTTTCGGTTGTTTTCTCCGGTGTTCTGGCATCTTTCATTTCTACTTTCTGCACTTCCATCGTATCTTTCAATGTAAATGTAACATCTTCGGCAATCTCATACCCATCCGGTGCTGTGATCTCACGCAAGGTAAGTTCCTCATTGACCGGAAGCTTCGCAACAGAATGTGGCTTTCCGTCCGTGATCCACTCTTCCAGAACAGTTCCGTCTTTTCGGATGATCTGAAGTTTTGCCCCTTCCAGTTCTTGCCCTGTGGTAATGTCTGTTTTGGAAATTTCCACTTTGGAATATTCGTCTTTCATTTCAACCTTTGTCACACTTCCGTCTTCTTTGACTTCAAAGGCCACATCGCTGGCAGACACATAGCCGTCTTCATAAGGAGCCAGTTCTTCATGCAAGGTATAAATTCCTTCCGGCAGACCATAGATCACATGTTCTTCTTTAGTACTGGTCCATTCTTCCACGATATTTCCGTCTTTGTCGATTACCTGAAGTTTTGCTCCCTCCAGCTCGCTTCCGGTGGTTGCATCTGTCTTGCTGATCCGTGTCTCGGTCGGCTGGTTCTCAACTTCTTTACTCAGTACAATCTTTTCAAGATTCTGGTTTTCGTAGGATACATCTACTTTCCATACTTCCTCGTTCGGAAGATATCCGGCTTTTCTGACTTCCTCTTTGACATAATATTTCCCATGTGGAAGGTCACTGTCAAAGGTCAGATTTCCGTTCTTGTCGGTTGCTTTCTTTTCCAGCAGGGTATCCTTCTCTACAAGAACTTCTCCCTGATTAGAGACGATATCTTCCCCGGCATACAGTCCGAAGATGACTCCTTCCAGTTTTTCTCCTGTAACAGAATCCTTCTTTTCTACCGATACGGACACTTTCTGTCTCTCGTTTTTGTAGGTAACCCCTTCATAAACAACTGCCTGCGTATCATCCTCGGCTGTCAGGGTAAATTCTTTCTGCTCGGTATTCAGGACAAAATTCTCTCCTGCCACAACTTCTTTCAGATAATAAGTTCCCAGTGGCAGGTTGTTGAGTACTGCCATTCCCTTTTCGTCTGTAATCAGTTTGGCTACCAAATCATCTTTTTCGTAGCGGACAAGCGGATTCCCTTCTTCGTCCTTTGCTCCGTCCGGTGAATAGATGGTATCTTTGGCATATACTTCGAACTGGGCACCTTCTACTCCGGTTTCTTCATATTTAAAGCCTTTATAAATACCTGTTTCTT
>NZ_JAAIMM010000004.1 GCF_013300725.1 Allocoprococcus comes | reverse complement strand
ATACCCCCATATAGGACTTTTATATTTCATTGTCCTATATGAGGGTAGCATATCACAGCATCCGGATCCTTTTCTTTCATCATTTATTTACTTAATAATCTTCTTCGGACATTTCTCCGCACATTTTCCACAGTTTGTACATTTTTCCGGATCAATATGTGCAATGTTATCTACCACATGTACTGCATCAGATTCACATACTTTTTCACACATCTTACAACCGATACATCCTACGGAACATACGCTCATAACATCTTTTCCTTTATCTTTTGAGCTGCACTGTACGAGATGCTTCTGTTCATAAGGTACAAGCTCGATCAGATGTTTTGGACAGGTAGCGATACATTTACCGCAGGCTTTACATGCTTCTTTGTCTACGACTGCAATTCCGTCTACGATATGGATTGCATCGAACGGACATGCTTTGACACAGCTTCCGAATCCAAGGCATCCAAAGGAACATCCTTTTGATCCGCCATTCTGCATCATGGCTGCCATCTGGCAATCTGTGATTCCTGTATAGTCATATGCCTGTTTTGCTTTTTCGCAGGTTCCTGCACATTTTACAAATGCAACTTCGTGTACGCTTTCACCGGCTTCTTCGCCCATGATCGCTGCGATCTTTGCTGCTACCGGAGCACCGCCGACCGGACACTGTCCGACCGGAGCTTCTCCTTTTGCGATGGCTGCTGCAAGACCGGAACATCCGGCATATCCACATCCACCACAGTTGTTGCCCGGAAGCTCAGCGAGAATCGCTTCTTCTTTTTCATCTACTTCAACTGCAAATTTCTTGCCTGCAATTCCAAGGAAGACACCGATGAATACGCCGGTACCGCCTACGATAAGTGCAGCAATCAATACTCCTGTTATACTCATAACACGGTCCTCCTTCTGTTAAATGATTCCTGAGAATCCAAAGAACGCGATGGACATCAGTGCTGCAGTAAGCAGTACGATCGGGGTTCCCTGGAAAGACTCACTGATATCGTTGTATTCAATCTTCTCACGGATACCAGCCATGATTACGATCGCGATCGTAAATCCGACTGCTGTGGAGAATCCGTATACAACACCTTCAAGGATGTTATATCCTTTTGTTACACAGTTCAGTGATACACCAAGTACTGCACAGTTTGTTGTGATCAGCGGAAGGTATACACCAAGTGCATTATAAAGCGGAGGCATTACCTTCTTGAGGAACATTTCTACAAACTGAACGAGTGCTGCGATGACCAGGATAAATACGATGGTCTGCAGATACTCAAATCCTGCTGGGTGTAAGATAAACTGGTAGATCGCACCGGTAATAAAAGATGCAATCGTGATAACGAAAACAACTGCGCCGCCCATGCCGGCTGCTGTCTCAATTTTCTTAGAAACACCAAGGAAAGGACAGATACCGAGGAACTGGCTGAGTACGACGTTGTTAACAAGCGCCGAACCAACTGCTATAATAAGTAATTCTTTCATCTCTTATCTCCCTCCTATTCCTTTTCCTGACCTGTCGGGAATACCTGTGCGTCGCATCCGCCACATGAAGCGCATCCGCCTTCGCAGCATCCCTGAGCTTTGACAACTTTCTTGCCCTTTGCTTCCATTCTCTTCATGATCTTGTTACGTGCAGCCACAAGGAATGCAAGTACAAGGAATGCACCAGGAGCAAGGATGAAAATTGTAACAGGTTCGTAGATATCCGGCATAATCTGAAGACCGAATACTTTTCCGGAACCGATCAGCTCTCTGACGATACCGATGCAGGTAAGACCAAAGGTAAATCCAAGTCCCATACCGATACCATCGAAGATAGACGGAAGAACCGGGTTCTTTGATGCGTATGCTTCTGCACGTCCGAGGATGATACAGTTTACTACGATCAGAGGAATATATACACCAAGTGATGCATAAAGTCCAGGTACAAAACCTTCCATAAGGAACTGTACCACGGTAACGAGTGTTGCTACGACTACGATGAATGCCGGCATACGAACAGAATCCGGAATGATCTTACGCAGCAGGGAAATCAAAAGGTTTGAGAAGATCAGTACCACTGTGGTAGAAAGTCCCATACCAATACCGTTAATTGCGGATGTTGTAACTGCCAGTGTCGGACACATACCAAGCATCATAACAAAGGTTGGGTTTTCTTTTACAAGACCATTATAAAGTCTTTCTGTACATTTATTCATTTCCACTACCTCCTAACGCTGTCTGGTAATATCCAAGTGCTGTGTTGACAGCTCCTGTGACTGCACGGGAAGTGATGGTTGCACCACTTAAAGCATCGATCGGCTGTCCGTCTCCGCCATCTTTGGATACATAGAATTTTTCAGCCTGCTGTCCTGCAAACTGATTATAGAAGTTCGGTTCTTTCGCACGCATACCAAGACCTGCTGTCTCGCTGATGGAAAGGAAGGAAATACCATTGACCGTACCGTCAGCCATGATACCAACTGTGATCTGGATATCTCCGCCGTAACCGTCTTTGTCTGTTACTGTTATAACATAACCAGCTTCGCTTCCATCCATAACAGCAGAATAGACTTCATCTACTGTTGCATTCGTTCCCATCTTTTTGATTGCTTCTTTTGCAGCTTTCTGATCTACGTCCATTGCTTCGAAGGAATCAGCTTCCGGATAAACTGCCTGGCAGGCTTCCTGTTTCTGCTTTGCCTGTGTCTGGGCGATCGGATCTTTTGTTACTTCATAAGCTGCTCCGAGCACCAGACCGGATACTACTGTGATCGCTGCAAGGATCAGTGTATTTTTGATAATCTTATTCATTATTTTTCTCCTCCTTTACCGAAAGGTTTTGGAAGAGTAACTCTCTCGATCAGCGGTACAAGAAGGTTACTGAAGATGATCGCATAAGATACACCTTCTGCTGAACCACCGAACAGACGGAAAAGACCTGTCAGACATCCAAGAAGGATACCGTATACGATCTGTCCCTTTTTCGTGATCGGGGAAGTTACATAATCGGTTGCCATAAACCATGCTCCAAGCATCAGACCACCACCACAGAGCTCTGCTGTCATGTACTGAACATTGAAGAATCCGACTCCGTCTACGAATCCACCGAAGATTCCGATGAAAAGTGCAAATGTCACAATATATGTACCAGGGATACGAAGATCAATGATTCCTTTGAGGATCAGGATGATCGCACCGATCACGATTGCGATAACGGATGTCTCACCAATAGTTCCGGCAATATTTCCGATCAGCATGTCCATGCTGTTCACACCGTCAAGTGCTGCGTTTCCTGCTTCGATATTGGCACGGATCGTTGCAAGTGGAGTTGCACCGGATACGCCGTCATATACGAAGCTTGTCATTCTTCCTGTAAAGGAAATAAGAAGGAAACATCTTGCTCCGAGCGCCGGGTTCATGAAATTCTGTCCCAGTCCACCGAAGAGCTGCTTTACAACCAGGATTGCAAATACACTTCCGATGATTCCCATCCAGATTGGGGCTGTCGGCGGAAGGTTGAGTGCAAGCAGAAGTCCTGTAACTGCAGCACTGTAATCCTTGATCGTAATCTTTTTATGCATCAGTTTTTCGTAAATGTACTCCGTAAGAACTGCTGCAGCTGTTGTCACAATAACAAGCAGCCATGCATGTGTGTCACGGAAGTTGTAAATTCCAAAGAAAGTTGCCGGTAACAGAGCGATGATAACCCACAGCATGATATTGCCGGTTGTCTCTTTAGAACGAATATGTGGTGAAGATGATACTTTTAACTGTTCACTCACTTTTGTTCACCTCTTCCTCTCTATTCTATTTTTTCTTTTTGTTGGCAAGTGCGGTTTTTCTCATAGATCCGATTGCCTGCTTCAGCTGTCTCTTAGCCGGGCATACATAACTGCAGGATCCGCATTCTACACATTCAAGACCATTGAACTTAAGGAACGCTTCTTCATCGTGGCGCTCTGCAAAATCAGCCAGTCTTGACGGAATAATGCGGCTTGGACAGGCGTCAACACACCGTCCGCAGTTGATACATGCTGTCGGTTCACAGGCTGATACTTCATCCTTTGACATACACAGAATAGATGAAGATGTCTTGGTGACCGGTGTATCTGTTGTGTACATCGCAAATCCCATCATCGGTCCACCGGAAATCACTTTTTCACAGCCTTCTTTGAGTCCGCCGGCTGCTTCGATCAGTTCATTCTGGTTGGTTCCGAAAAGTACTTTGTAGTTCCCTGGATTTACAACGCCATCTCCTGTTACGGTAACAACTCGTTCCATAGACGGAATGCCTTTTACAACTGCATTGTAAACGCTGATGATCGTCTCTACGTTATCTACTACGCATCCTGCGTCTGCCGGAAGCATCGTAGAATTGATCGCACGTCCCGTATTTGCAAAAATCAGCTGACGTTCTGCCCCCTGCGGGTACTTAGTCATCATCTCTCTGACCTCCATACGAGGCTCGTCCTTGGTCAGCTCTTTTAATTTTGCAATACAGTCCGGTTTGTTGTCTTCAATCGCAAATAAACCTTTCGCATTATCAAAAAGCTTCAGGATCACACGCATACCTTCTACCAGAAGCTCCGGATTCTCCAGCATTCTTCTGTAATCGGCAGTAATGTATGGTTCACACTCTGCACAGTTTGCAATGATATAATCAATTTTGTCTGGCTCTTTTGGTGAAAGCTTCACTCTGGTAGGAAAACCTGCTCCACCCATACCTACTATACCAGCCTCTCCAATGATATTCAGAATCTCTTCTTTTGTCAGTTCAGAAAGAGGTTTTGGCTGTGGATATTCTACTTCTTCATACTGACCGTCATTTGCAATGATAATACTGTTCACTTTAGAGCCTGTCGGATTCACACGTGGTTCAATTGCTTTTACAGTACCTGATACGGATGCATAGATCGGTGCAGACACGAAGCCCCCCGCTTCGGCAATTTTCTGCCCTTTAAGCACATGGTCACCTTTTGCTACTACTGGCTTAGCTGGTGCTCCGATATGCTGGGATAACGGGTATACAAGATCACCCTGTGGCAGAAGCTCTACGATTGCTTTGTCTTTTGCAAGACTTTTTCCGTCGTTTGGATGAACTCCGCCTTTAAATGTCAAAAGTCCCATTTTGATATCCTTCCTTCCTGTTTTCTCTCTTATAAATATACTAAAATAAATCCTACAATTCCAGTAACTTTCGTCATTTTATTGTATATTTTCCAGTACATCTTGTCGTTTTTTTAACACAATAGTCTCTTTACGAAAAAAGAGAGGCTACTACGACCTCTCTTTGTGAATTTTCTGACTATTCGGTAAAATTTTTCATCTTACTTATCGAGATCACTTATGGATCCGAAAACTTTTTTAGCTGTAGTTAGTTATGTCTATCAGTTTTTTCAAACAAAAGATAGAGACTTCAATCAGCCTCTATCCTTGTATATCTTGTTTAATTATTCTTCAGTTTCTTCCTGAGCTTCTGCATTTTCAAGTGCTTTCATGCTAAGGCTGATCTTCTTGTCAGCTTCGTTAAGATCTACGATCTTAGCTGTGATCTCCTGACCTACAGAAAGTACGTCTGAAGGTTTTTCAACATGTGCTCTTGAGATCTGTGATACATGAAGAAGTGCATCTACTCCAGGAGCAAGTTCTACGAATGCACCAAAGTCTGTCATTCTTGCAACTTTTCCTGTTACAACTGTGCCTACAGCATACTTCTCAGTTGCGTTAGCCCATGGATTTGACTCCGGGAATTTTAAGCTGAGTGCAACTTTTGTATCATGGATATCCTTAACAAGGACTTTGAGAGTTTCACCAACTGTGAATACTTTCTTCGGATTGTCAACTCTTCCCCATGACATCTCAGAGATATGAAGAAGTCCGTCTACTCCGCCGAGATCGATAAATGCGCCGAAATCTGTTACGTTCTTAACTGTTCCTTCGATCACATCACCGACTTTAAGTTTAGCGAAGAGTTCTTTCTGCTTTTCTGCTCTTTCAGCAACAAGAAGCTGTCTTCTGTCACCGATGATACGGTTTCTTCTTGGATTGAATTCGCTGATAACAAATTCGATCTCCTGATCTTTGTACTTAGAAAGGTCTTTTTCGTAAGTATCTGATACAAGACTTGCCGGGATGAATACTCTTGCTTCATCTACAACAACGCTTAATCCACCGCCAAGGATCTGAGTAACCGGTGCTTTCAGGACTTCTTTGTTCTCAAATGCTTCTTTTAATCTTTCATTACCTTTTTCTGCAACAAGTCTCTTATATGTAAGAAGAACCTGTCCTTCTCCATCATTGACTTTCAGTACTTTAACAGTCATTGGATCGCCAACAGAAACAACAGTTGTAAGATCTACACTGTTATCATTGGTATACTCACTTCTGGTGATGATACCGTCTGCTTTGTATCCTATATTTAAGATAATTTCGTCTGGCTTAACATCAATTACAGTACCATCTACGACCTCTCCATTATGAATTGTTTTAAATGACTCGTCTAACATTTGTTCAAAAGTTAATTCTGACATTATTTTGAACCTCCTCAATTATATTGTTGGGCGTGGATGCCCCTGCTGTAATACCTACTGTTTCCACGGACCTTAATTGATTCATATCAAAATCGTCAAGTGTCTGTATATAGTACGTATTGTGACATTCCCTGCTGCATATTTCATACAGTTTCTGGGTGTTGGAACTATGTTTGTCTCCGATTACAATCATAGCATCCACCTCTTTTGCAATGCTCCTTGCTTCTGTCTGACGCTCTCTGGTCGCATTACAAATCGTATTTAAAACACTTATATCATAACCCTTTTCCGAAATAATTTCAACTAAATCTTTGAATTTATTGTAATTAAATGTCGTCTGAGACACAATACAAATTCTTTCGGATGTAGTATTTTCAAATTTTTCAGCTTCTTCTGCATTTTTTATAACGGTTACATTTCCTTCTGCCCAGCCCCGGATTCCTTCAACCTCAGGGTGATCCGGATTACCAATGATGATGATCCGGCTGCCTTTTTTACTTTCTTCGGCAACAATTTTATGGATCCTTTTCACAAACGGACAGGTTGCATCTACATATTCGATGCCTTTTTCATCCATCAGGTCACAGATTCTCTTTGGAACACCATGAGAGCGGATGATCACCAGCCCTTCTTCCAGACCTTTCAGTTCTTCCTCACTGCGCAGGACTTTTACGCCATGTGCTTCCATGTCCTTTACAACCTCTTCATTATGGATGATCGGACCATAAGTATAGATCTGTTTTCCCATCTGTTTTTTGACCTGCTCATATACTGTATCGACAGCGCGTTTTACGCCAAAGCAGAATCCGGCACTTTTTGCGCGTATTACTTCCATCTTTAGGTTCCTCCTGTTGTTTTTATTTTTCTGATAAGTGATTCTTTTTACATACCTAGAAATTTGAAACATGCATAGCGCAGATTCATCCGCGTCTTCAGATTACATTTTTCGCCCGGAACAGTTAGTTTTTTTATGAACCGGTTCAGTGTACGTTTCTCATATTCTTCCAGTTCTTCCTCTCCATAGATCGTTTTTTCAAGGAGCTCGCACACCCGACAGTACTCACCCCTCCGGAGTGTTCCTGTCTTTTCAGCAATCTTTCTGTCTGTTTCTTCTGTATTCCATCCAAGATGCGCTTCTATTCCCCAGAGTCCGAGATATCCGCGGATGATCAGCTCTGCCCTCCGCACCTGTTCTTCTCCGGCTGTCCGGTCATATTCCTTCTTCATCAGCCAGGCGGCCAATACGCGCACCGCTTCTGCCAGCGCAAAAATAATAACCAGGAGCATCAGGAAAACAGCCACAATTCCAAGCAGGATCCGCATGGTTTTTTTCGCAACCCGAAAATTTTCCTGTTTCTCAGAAGCCGTGCCGTTTTCACCGGTCAGCTGATTCGCTTCAAAAGAATTATTATTCACAGATGCAGTTTTCCGTACCATATCCGGCGTTCCTACCATCTGCTGTAACGCCACCGCCTCATAATAGTATCCCGGCGTCACATCTACCGGGAGCCAGCCGATTCCGTCAAAATACACCTCTGCCCAGGCATGTGCGTCTTTACCGCTAAGCAAAGCAGGTGCATCCTGACTGTCCGCAACCGTATTTCCCGACAGATAATAGCCTTCTACATATCTTGCCGGAATTCCATGCAGACGAAGTGCTTCTACTGCTGTCGTGGCATAGAGCATTGCATTTCCCTGATGAGAGCCGTTCAGAAAATACCGGACCGGATCTGCTCCTTCCGGAACTGCCGCAGGCGCATCTGTGTACTGTACCTTTTCCTTCAGAATCTCCCTGATATGTGAAAGTGCACTGTAAATCCCGTCATTTTCTGTTTCATAATCTTTCCAGAATACTTCGTCTATCAAATCTGCCAGATCAGCTTCTGCCTTTGTATAATTGTCATATACAAACTGCCGGTATACGGATTCTGCCTCACAGTATTCTTTCTGTGCATCCGTCTGCGGATCAGACACCCAGCCGTCTGCTACCATAAGCTCAGATGGCCTGGAACCCGAGACTTCCTCGATCTCATATCCTTTTCCGGCGATAAAGCCACGGCTTACATATCTGATATCCTTTTTCTCTTTTAGTCTTCCATCGGTTACTTCCTTTATGCTGGACGGAAGATATACATAATATCTGGATGCATCCTCAATCTTGTACCGGACGCGGTTACTTTCCGGAGCATTTTCGTCCTCTCCGAGCTCATAATACGTTGCCACCTGTGTCTGCGGATCGAAATGCTTCTGTTTCAGCCACCTCAGCATTCCTGCATTTTCTCCGCCATATGCAGAATCTTCTGTCTCTTTCCAGACTCCACCTTCATAGACACTTCCGACAAATCCACGCAGATACATGGATTTTTCCTGCTCCGACTGTACCTCCAGCATGACGGCTTCGCTTTCTTTTAGTTTTGCAGCTTTTCCCAGATCTCCCTTAGGAAGGCTGTCCTTTCCATAACGGATCTCATGAACCGCCTGCTTTGTGTTTTCACGCAGCTGACGGATGGATTCCACCTCACCATTTGGGATAAATACTGCCCCTGCAAACAAAAGTGCCCCTATTCCAATGATCCACCGCAGACACGTCCGTGTTACCATTGTTCCCGCATCAGACATGTTCATACCAAGAAGCGCAATGATCAGAAAACTGCTGGTTATCGGATCAAAAGTATCACCGGCCACTTCAACCGCGATCAGCAAGGTACAGAAGAAGATTCCCGCCAGATGCGAATGGCTTTCTGTCAGCTTAAATACAGCCTGTCCAAGAAGAAGTGCCGCCAAAAGCGAGACAACCAGAATCTCTTTTTTTGTGGCACTTGCTACAAAAACCGCAGTCCCACCATTATGTGCAAAATTCCATCTGGTGCTCATAAGATCGAGCCATTCCTTTGCGCCGTTCAGGCACCGGACCGGCGTTCCCCAGATCAGCAGTATCAGCCACGGAAGCTGGTCGGCTATCCATGCAAATGCGTATCGTCTCTGAAGCCATTTTCCCAGAATGCAGATCAGTATTCCGACAACTGCCATTCCTCCTGTCATCCAGACAGACGGTGCCAGATCTCCCCAGCTTTTCTGAAGAACAGATACTCCGCCGAGCAACAATATACAGGCAAGAAAAGCTGTCCATCCTGCAATCTTATATAAAGTTTTTCCCTCATCCGATTCTACTCTCTGAACGGGAATCTCTTTCATTTTCTCTTTCATCTTCTGTACATCCTTAACATCGTATCCGGTAAGTTTCCTGATTATCAATTCCTGCCGGTATTTCTATGATCTCGCATCCATTTCCACTCTCTGCATTTACGTACCCGGCCGCTGCTGATATGTGAAGGACCGTAATTCCGATCCGTTCATTCAGACCACTTAAATTCTGCTGGTACTCTCCTGCAGTCAGGATCAGAAGTCTTGTAAAATACTGTTCCAGTCGTTCCATCATAAAACACTGCAGCCCGTCACCGCTTTTCGGCGCAACCGGACACGCAAGCCACAGGGCAAGGATTCTCTGTAATTCCCGGCGGTCTTTGATTTCACAGATCTGAAGTCCACTCACCGATGGAAGTGCCATGCAAAAAGCTACTCTTTTTTCGATCAGTCTTTGCCCGATTGATGCCCCTACTGCAACTGCCGCATTTATTACATTTTCCGACTGTTCTTCTTTCATAAAATCCTGCCCGAAATCCGGCAGCAAAACAACATTGTAATGGGAAGGATCACTCGCCTCCCGCAGGATCAGATTCTCTGTCTTGCTTGAAAGCTTCCAGTGAATAGAACGGATATCATCTCCAGGCACATATTCCCTGATATCATAGATCTCGCTCAGATCATTTCCTTTCCGGTTCTGCATCATCCCTTCACTTTTCGGTGCTCCGATCGTAGCCTGCGAAAGCTCTACCTGCAAATTTACTTTTCTCGGATAAATGACCGTCCGGATTTCTCCAAACAGATTCGCCCTGACCTGAAAAAGCTTCAGCAGATCACGTACCCAGATCTCTTTACAGGTAAGCCGGATTTCACCGCACAGTCTGCATGCAAGTGGTATTTTGTAATGATTCTTTTCTCCTTTTAACCGCAACAGAAGCTTTCTCTCCCAGGTCCTGCCGAACATTTCATTCTTTTCACAAACAGTTATCATCAGATATCCTGCCGTCCGTATCTTCTTCGCCGCGAAGACATCTATAGTGAAAAAGTTTTCTTTTCCTTCCTGTGCTCCGGATGGTGCACTTGCGGAAATCTTTAAATTCGTCACATCATGTCTTGTAAAAACGCCCATTGCCACTGCAAGCAGAAACAGAACAATCAATACTCCAAGCAGATACGGCTTTCCGGAAATCACCAGCATGATCATTACTGCTGCGAAAAAAAGGATGTATCCCAACCGATTTTTCCACATGTTTCTACCTCTCTGTCCTTGTCGGCGGCTTGATCACAGCCATAATATCCTGCAGAAGCTTCCGTGCGCTGACACCTTCTACCTGCGCCTGTGGTCTAAGTACAAGACGATGGGCACAGACATCACAGAACACATTCTGAACATCTTCCGGAATCACATAATTCCGTTCCCTGAGTACTGCATTTGCACGTGCCATTTTTATGAGTGCAGCCACACCTCGTGGAGAAATCCCAAGTTCTACAAGTGGGTGCTCTCTGGTCTCTTCGCACAGCCTGATCGCATAGGCAAGCACGGTATCCTTTACTTTGATCGATGTCAGGTAATTCTGAACTTCCAGTACATTCTGTGCACTTGCCACCGTCTTCACATCCTGAAGCGGGTTGTGGTATCTCTGTGCATTGATGATCTTCATCTGATTTTCCAGGCTCGGATAACCAATGGACAGGCAGACCATAAAACGGTCCAGCTGTGATTCCGGCAGTGGCTGGGTTCCTGCAAAACCAAGCGGGTTCTGCGTCGCAATACAGATGAAAGGTTCCGGTAGTGCGAAGGTCTGTCCGTCAATACTGATCGTATGTTCTTCCATGACTTCCAGAAGCGCTGACTGTGTCTTCGGTGAGGTACGGTTGATTTCATCCGCCAGAAGCAGCTGGCAGTTTGCCGCACCCTCCCGGTATTCGAACTGATTGGTCTCTCTGTTAAACATATTAAAACCGGTAATGTCTGACGGCAGTGTATCGGTTGTAAACTGGATACGTTTATTGCTAAGTCCAATCACTTTCGAGAACGCCAGTGCAAGCGTTGTCTTCCCCACTCCCGGGCAGTCCTCAAGCAGTACATGACCACCGGCATAGATGGTCATAAGTACTTTTTCTACAATGTCATTCTTTCCGATAAATGCTTTATTTACTTCAGCAATAATCTCTTTTGACTGTTCAACGATCATTTTTCTTCTGTATCCTCCTCATTTTCCTCTGCCTTCATCTCTTCCTTATCTGCAGGTTCTTCTTCCTGCTCCTGATCCGGCTCTATTTCTTCATTTGCAGATCCGTCCCCGTTGTTCCGGTCTGCTGATGCATCTTCTTTTTTCTCCGAATCTGCATTGTCTTCTCCGGAAATATTTTCTTCTGTCTTACCAGTTACGGAAATATCCGATTCTACAGCATCTGACGCTGGATCTGCTGCCACTTCCGGTTCCTTCTGATCAGTCTTTTCTTCATCTTCCTGCTCTTCCGCTTCCGGCAGATGAAGCATTTTGCGAAGCTGTTTTTCCACAGGCTTCAGCCTTTTGTTGATCTCTTTTTCTACTTCTTCATCAGACGGTTCCGTTCCGTCTGCCGAAAGTTCCTTATAAACAGCAGCCTTCATATGGATTTCATCTTCATATCCTGCCATCGGATATTTCCAGGCTTCCAGATACTCTGACTTGCTTTCTTCATCAAGCATAACCAGACTGATCTTATCATAATCCACGCCAAAATCAAACGGCGTTCCCTCTGTCAGTCCGAGAAGCTTTGGTGGTGTACTGCCCCAGAAGATAATTGAAAGGCTGTCACTTTCAACACCTTCAAAAGCATTTTCATAAATTCCAATTAATGACGCATCAATCCAGACATTTCGCAGATTTTTACATCTTTTAAATGCTCCTTCTCCGATATAATCCAGTGTCCATCCACTTGGAAGTCCTATCTCATCTCCCCAGAGAAGTGCATAATCGATATCACTGGATGCACCGATCAGTGTAATATTTCCATTTTTATCCACACGATACGGGTAAAATTCTGTTGGATCCACTGCTTCTGCCATTCCCATCATTTTTCGTATCCGGTTTTCATGTTTCAGGACAACCGCCTCAACAAATTCGTCAACCTCTTCCTCGTCAGGTACCCTGCCGGTATCCCAGTCGGTCAACGCACTTTCCAGATCACTCCAAAGACACTGGTACGCACTCTGACCGTCAAAGTCATAATAACCGGCAAACAAATATCTCCATTTCTTGATATAGTTCACGGCGGCAGTCTCCGGAATCTGGACAGACAGCTTTTCCGTCTCTTCTTCTTCCGTCCAGCTATAGTTAAACTGAAAATCGCTGTTTCCAAAAATGCATAATGCGATTGGTGTATAACTGTTAAAAACGATTCTTTCCAGGCTGTCACATCCGGTAAATGTACCTGCTGCCATCGTTGTTGTCCAGTTAAACTCGACGGTTTTCAGTGCACTGTCTTCTTCAAATATGAACTGCCCCAGATAAGTCTGATCCGCAGCTATCCGTACACTGGTAATATTCGGGCAGTATGCCAGTGCTTCAGTAAGCAGATAGAACAGATTGTCTCCATAAAGCTTCAGATCTCCCGCAAGATCTGAACGATAAAATGCGCCATCATCCAGTGCAAAACATTTTGTCAGCTCTTCCCAGTTAACGGTATATTTTCCTGTCTCCGACGTCGTATTCGCCATCGCATACTGGAAAATCTCCACAGTTGTCAGTGGAAGGGCCACTTTCTCATCCACCGTTTTTCCTGACCTTATTCCGAGCCACAATCCCTGTTCGGCATTCGTTCCGTACAGCATCATCGTTCCACCGATTTCTGTCATTGCATATCCGGTTACATTGGATTCTACTGTAAAATTCTGGCAGTAGCCTTCATAACCATCCGAGTTAGTCGGTATGTAGAAAGAAGAAAATCTGTCACTTCCTGCACCGTGTTCTTCAGAATACAGAACTGCATATCCATCCTCCATCATCCCATGCATCGCATTGGATGCCGCAAATCGAAGAGCTGTACATCCATCCAGTGCCTGATTGCCAATCGTAACCGTATCCTGCTGATCGATCAGCAGACCTTCCATAGAACTGCAGTTTGCAAATGCCCGGTAGCCGATCGTATCCGTTTCTTTTGGAAGTTCCACCCACTTCAAATCGTCACAATCTGCAAATGCCTGAGCACCGATTTCATGGATAGCTATCGGTTCTCCGCTTTCAGATGTCACGGTTCCATCATAATACGTGATCCCTTCCGGCGCCGAAATCAGTGTATTCCTTTTCGTTCTATTGATCTTTGTGCTGCAATAGGCGTATCCTTCTTTTGAAGTTTCAAGAAGTTCTACACTAATATGGTCTGCTTCCTCAAGCTTTCCAATCTCGGCCTGCATCTTTTCATGCTGCTTCTTGGTATAACACAGGATTCTTTCCAGACTGCTTCCGGTAAAGCAACCTTTTTCCAGTTTCACTACATTTCCATTCTCCGGCATGATTAGTATACTTGCTTTACCTGCATTTTTAAATGCACCTTCCTGTATTCCTCTGATTTTTTTCGCCAGTTTGATACTGGTTCCGGACTGTGTCACTCTCCGGACCCATCCGTTATTATCTACGATCATATCATTTTCCAGGGTATACGTTGTGTCCTCATCCTGTTCCGATGCGATACTGTTCCCGGTAGTCCCATTAAAATATTTGCTTTCCTTCTGCAAAAACTCATTCAACAGATCTTCCTTCACGATTACTTTGCAGTTTTTAAGATTTGCATAATCAATCTCCGGGAAATCTTCTATTGTGGACGCATCGATCCGAATAGTCTTAAGCCTGTTTACTTTTGGAAGCACTACTTTTTTAACCGTATCCGGAATCTCAATCTGCTTAACCTTACTCGGGATTCCGATCATCTCTGTTTTTGCTTTATTCATCAGGACTCCGTCATCCGAAGCACTGTAAAACAGATTATCTTTGCTGACTTCATAACCATCCTCAACCTCAAGCCCACTATTTGTCATTTCAATATAAAGAACAGTCGATGGAATGCTGAGTTTGTCTACTTTCAGAGAAGTATCCTCGTCAATCCGGATTGCCTGAATATATTCCGGTACATCCAGTGTCTTGTAGGATCCTCCGCCCTTATAATTTTTCAGTGTCTGTAAATAAGACAGATTTGAATACTGGTTGCCAACCTGATAATCATCCGACATCCATACATACTCGATCTTCACTATATAATCACCGGAAAGCGGGACCATATCTGCCGGTTCCAGAATATGCCTGCCGGCGGTTACTTTATAATACCATGGAACCAGTTTTCCGTCCTCCGTCCATCCGGGTGAAAGCTCTGTCAGTGCATTCTGCCCGCGGAAAAGATCATCAATATATCCAAACAGATTGATGATCGTTCCCTCCTCCTGAAACTGTCCATCCATATTCAGAAGCTTACTTGTATCAATCGTTGCATTTTCTTTCTTGATCTGCTCCTTCAATACAAACAGGCGGTTATTTGCCGGCACATAATCCACAATACGCTCAACCCATTTTTCGCCGGACACAGACAGACGATAAGACGCCCTGATCTTCATCTGTCCCGTTTCCAGTCCCTTTGGTATCGCGACAGGAAATCCACTCTGCCAGCTTATACCGCCGTCAAAAGACACAGCATCGATCCGCACATAGCGGTTCAGTGCATCTGCTCCCCACAGATAGAATTTTTTATCGCTTCCCTGTACATAGGTCATCAGCGCATTGAAAATCGTTTTCTGATCAACCAACTGTCCTTCATACAGCATTTCGTCTGTATATCCATACGGCTGCTCAATAATTACACTGTCATTATCTCCGTCTTCTTTTGTATCTTTATTCGGAGTCATATCTTCTGTATAAGGCTTGTTCCAGTCCTTTTCTCCCCAGGCGCTTCCAGGGGTATACTTTCCATTTTTCGGATCTTTTGCTGTATCAGATGGTCTGGTTGTATTGCCCGTATCTGGTGTTGGCTGATCTCCCGGATTCGGAAGCAGGGCATCAGATGTGCCGTTTCCACCGTTGTTTCCCGATGTATTTCCATTTGTTCCGGTGTTCTGACCGCCTGTTCCGATCACTGTATCACCTTTTTCACCATTACCTGATACATCGTAGACCTTATCCGGCAGTACGTTGTCGTTCAGCTGTGCCCGGTTCCTGTCATCGCTGATAACCCCCACCGTACTTTCAGTATTCTCCGCCATCTGCGTATTTTCAAACAGATAATCTGCATTCTCATTCAGCTGAGGGCTCTGCTCATTTTGCGAATCTTTATCCTTCTGCCACAGTTCACTCTCATCATTATTCTTCTGCTGATCCTTTCCCGTGGTATCTTTATTATCGGAAAAAACGACCTGATTGACCTGCAGGTTCCTGTCAGACGCTTTGGGCTTAAAGCCAACTCCCGCCTGATAAGCAGCTACCGATGCTACCGCCCCGGCTGTCAGCACAGGAATTGCGGTTACTATCAGTCTTTTTTTTCCTATTCTTCTCTTTCTCATCTGCTGCACCGCTCTTTCTCTCTGAGAATCGCCCCTACATTCTTCTGAAGTGCTTCAAAATCTACCGGTTTCGCATAATGTCCGTTCATTCCGCTTTCAAGAGACTTTCTCTCATCCTCAACAAAAGCATCTGCGGAAAGTGCAAAAATCAGGATTTCTCCTGCATCTTTTCTCGGCAGCCTTCGGATCGCCTTTGCGGCGTCTCGTCCGTTCATCACCGGCATCTGTACATCCATCAAAATGAAATCGTAATAATTTTCCGGCTTCTCGTCAAACATTTCAACAGCCCTCTGTCCGTTCTCTGCCACATCGATTCCGGCTCCCATCTGTCCCAGAATTTCCCGGGCAACCATTGCATTGATCTCATTATCCTCTGCCACAAGGATCCGTCTGCCGCGGAACACTTCAATTTCTTCCGATTCTGCCTCTTCGGCGGTATTTTCTTTTTCAATCTGCTCTGCCGGTACCGTTCCTTCTGCAACCGGAAGGTGTAAAAACACAGAAAAATCCGATCCCTCTCCTGGTATACTTTTTACCACGATCTCTCCATTCATCAACTTGACAAGCTGATCCGTGATCGCCATTCCAAGACCAGTTCCGCCATATTTTCTGGTGGTATCTGCACCTTCCTGTTCGAACGGTCTGAAAATACGGTTGATAAATTCCGGATCCATTCCGATTCCGGTATCATGTACCCGGATCATCAGATCTGCATTTCCATCCTGAAGAAACATCTGCCGGAAGGTTACGATGATCTCTCCTTCCTGTGTAAATTTTACTGCATTCGACAGAAAGTTGATGATGATCTGGCTGATACGCAACTCATCTCCAATCACATAATCTATTGTCATATCTTCAAAATTTACTTCGTAATTGATTCCCCTGCTCTCCAGGTTCTTTGCAAACATATCATACAGTTTATTCCCCAGACTTCTGAGGCTGAATGCTTTTTCTTCCAGTTCTACCTTACCGGCTTCGATACGGGACATATCCAGGATATCATTGATCAGGGATAACAGATGACCGGACAGTTCTTCTACTCTGGTCAGATATTGGGCTGCCGGGTGGCTGGCATCCAGTTTTTCCTGTGCCAGGGTCAGCATACCCATAATTCCGTTCATCGGAGTACGGATCTCATGCGACATCTGGTACAAAAAGCTGGTTTTTGACTGGCTTGCTTCTTCTGCCTGCTCCAGTTCTTTTTCATATGCTTCTATCTGCTTATGCATTCCTGTTGTACGGACGAAACTGATCAGATCATGCCTGCCATCCTTGCAACCATATACAGCTACACGGATCCACTGTCCATCCTTCATCTGGATCTCTGCATACAGTGGTTTCTCTCTGTCCCAGCTACGATAGCTTTTCCAGAACCGTTTTACTGCTGCATCATTTTTCATTTTACTGCGAATGGATGTAATATCATCCTGCACCTGTAAAAGACTGACACCAAGAAGTCCTTCCAGATCTCCGGTTCCATAAACCGGCATCATATCTTTGTGTCGCACAACCATATAGCCTTCATCCTGGCTTCTTCCGATCTCATACAGAAAAAGCTGTTCTGCGGATCTGGTATCCGGTTTTTTCTCTTTTCTGAATTTTCTGGCTATCCCCGTACTTATCAGTGCCACTGCAGCCGCAATCTCCGCGCATCCGATCACAACAATTTCCATGTGTGATCCCAGCATAGATATTAGTTCTGTTATCTGTCCCATATCATTCTCCCTTTTTCTCTTTTACGGAGAGACATTTATCATTACAAAAAAGCATAGTATTTTTTGCAAATTATCTCGAAATTAACATAACATATTTTCGCAATGTATTCAAGAAAACATGGAAGAAATATCGAGCTGAAAAAGGGGCACGAAAAAAAGTGCGTAACAGAATTTTCCGTTACGCACTTCGTTACTTCTCTTACCAGTATCTTCTATACCAGTGGTATGCATAATTAACACTTGTATAACATACGACCTCGCCCGGCTGCGGTGCATGAATCATCTGTCCGCCACCTGCGTAGATTCCCACATGTCCTCCGTAACATACAACATCACCCGGCTGTGGGTCTGACACTGCCTGTCCGCCACTTCCCTGACTGTATGAGTTACGTGTAATTGGAATACCACATGCCTGATGTGCCAGGTATACAAGACCTGAACAGTCAACACCACTTCCTGAAGTACCGCCCCATACATAAGGAACTCCAAGGTATGCTGCTGCTGCACTTAAAATAGCACTTCCGTTGCCATATGTACTTCCACCGTTATCACTACTGCTGTTATTATTACTTGTATCCGGAGTCACTGCCGGGGTACTTGGGGTACTTGGGGTACTTGGGGTACTCGGTGTACTAGGTGTAACGGTTGTGTTGTTATTACTATCGTTATTTGTTGTATTATTTGCAGTCTGTGAACCGCTGTTGCTTGTCGATGCAACGGTCGAATTTGACTTTGTTGACTCAGCTGCTTTTGCTGCCTTTGCAGCTTCTTCTGCCTGTCTCTTTGCTTCAGCTGCTGCTACAGCTGCCTGAAGCTGTTCATCCAGATCTGCGACTTCTTCTTTCTTAGATTCCAGCGTATTACTCAGCGTCGTCTGCTCTGCTTCATAATCAGACTGCATAGATTCCAGATTCGCCTGATCTTCTTCAAGCTGTGCTTTCAGATCTGCAATCTGCTGTTTGGTATCAATGTATTCCTGAAGCTGCTTTCTGTCATAACTATGTACATTCTGAACATACTCTGCTTTGTTAAGCAAATCCGAGAAATTCTCAGCACTGATCAGAGTCTCAATCGCAGTCGAGTTGCCTTCTTCATACATATACTTGATACGCTTCTTCATATCTTCGTACTGCTGATGTTCTTTTTCTTCGGCAACCGTAAGATCATCCTGTGCCTGCGTGATCTGCTGACCTGTTGACACCAGTTCATCTTCCAGCTTACTCATTTTTTCAATTAGTGTCTGCAATTCTGACTGAAGAGAATTCACTTCGCTCTGTGCTGCATTTTTACTATTCTGCAGATTGCTGACATCATCTGCAAATACTGGTGTAACTACCATTGAACTTGCAAGAATAGATGCCACAAATACATGTTTAAATTTTCTCATAATCACCCATCCTATGTTTTTTTACTAATTATTTTCCTAACCCTGTGCTCGATTATATACCATTTTCCTAATTTTTGCAATACAATTTAACATTTTTGTAACATTACGTCCCATAAAAGTTTCTTTTTGGAAGGTGAAAGTGGAAACAGGGGAGGGTGAGGTCAGGGAACGTGAGACGCTGCGCTGTCGCTGGGATTATGGTAACTGCTTTTAAACACTTAATCGCAGAAGAATTGAGAATTGCTTGCGCAGCACTTATTTCTTATGCTAAACTAGCTTCATAATTCAACCACTTTATAATATTAAGTAAGAAAGAAGGATTCCACTATGAATTTCAAATTCAACCACAATAACTTAAATGTACGTGACCTTGAAAAATCAATTCAATTCTACAAAGATGCACTCGGACTCACCGTAGTCCGCGAAAAAGATGCTGCCGACGGAAGCTTTAAGCTCGTCTACCTCGGTGATGGAAGCTCCGCTCATCAGCTCGAGCTCACCTGGCTTCGCGATATGGACCGCCCATACGACCTCGGCGACAATGAAATCCACCTCGCCTTTACCGTAGACGACATGGATGCCGCCCTGGCACACCATAAAGAAATGAACTGTGTCTGTTTCGAAAATGAGTCCATGGGCATCTATTTCATCGAAGACCCGGACGGCTACTGGTTAGAAATCGTACCTGAGAAATAAATCTCCCACACATTTTCAGCAGAGGATTCCCGCTTTCCGCCCGAATCCCCTGCTATTTTTTTATTCCTCTTTATTCTAATCCCAATTCTTTTTTCGCCAGCCACATACCAGCGCCCTTTATCACAAACAAATCAAACACATCTAAATCCCCTCAGAAATCTATATCTTATAAAACACAATCCCTACCTTGCTCAAAAAATCTTCCGTCAAACAGCCACTGGGTGGTGGGATTAGCAGATGTGAAAAGGAAAGAGACCGGGGATAGCGGATGAACTGTGTTTCCCAAAACACAGTTCAAGGGATTCTGAGGTGAGAAATCATCAAGATTTCTCATCGAATAATCCCGATTCCGTTATCAACGGTCTCTTTCCTTTTCTTACATCTGCTTTTCCGCCACCCACAGCGCCGGAACCACTTCCTGCACCTCGCGGCGGGCGTCCCCCTTCATAAACCAAACACCACTACTGTACCGACAGATTCGTATACCCCATCAGATCCAGATCTATCTGCTGTGCCGCTTCTCTTCCTTCCCGGATTGCCCACACAACCAGCGACTGTCCTCTGTGCATATCTCCTGCCGTAAATATATTCGGCACATTCGTTTTATACTCACCCGGTGCTGTCTTCACATTCGTACGCTCATTGACTTCCACACCGAATGCCTTTGTCACATAATCCTCGCTTCCGAGGAACCCCGCTGCGATCAGCACCAGTTCTGCATTTACCGTATACTCACTTCCTGCGACCTCTGCCATCATCATACGTCCGGTCTTTTCATCCTTCTTGCTTTCCAGTTTCACAAGTACCACCTTGCAAAGATTTCCATTCTTATCTTTGACAAATTCCTTTACCGTTGTCTGATAAACCCTCGGATCATGTCCCCAAAGAGCAATTGCTTCCTGCTGACCATAGTCTGTCTTGCAGACTCTCGGCCACTCCGGCCATGGATTCATAGCGCTTCTCTCATCCGGAAGCTTCGGCATCATTTCCAACTGAAGAACGGATTTTGCGCCATGACGGATTGACGTTCCCACACAGTCATTTCCCGTATCGCCGCCACCGATGACAATTACATTTTTGCCCTTTGCAGAAATATATTCGCCTTCTTTCAGCTGCATCTCATTTTTCCAGAGACATTTCGTAGTTGATTTCAGAAAATCTACTGCAAAGTAGATTCCTTTTGCATCTCTTCCAGGTGCTTTTATATCACGCGGATGGGATGCACCGCAGCAAAGCACCACCCGGTCAAATTCTTTCAGAAGCTCTGCGGATTTCTTATCTTTTCCAATATTGCAGCCAGTTTCAAAACGGATGCCTTCTTCTTCCATTACTGCAAGTTTCCGGTCGATGAACTGTTTTTCCAGCTTCATATTCGGGATTCCATAGCGGAGAAGTCCACCCGGCTTATCTTCCCGCTCAAATACTGTCACCAGATGTCCTCGTTTATTTAACTGATCTGCGACTGCGAGACCTGAAGGTCCGGAACCGATTACCGCTATCTTTTTGCCGGTACGCGCTTTCGGCGGACATGCTTTTGCATATCCCTTTTCGTAAGCATTTTCAATAATCCCATATTCATTTGCTTTAGTCGTCACCGGGCTTCCGTGCAGGTTACAGGTACATGCCGCCTCGCAAAGCCCCGGGCATACCCTGGAAGTAAATTCCGGGAAATTGTTTGTCTTTTTCAGCCGGTAATATGCTTCTTCCCAGTTGCCGTGATAAATCAGGTCATTCCACTCCGGCACCAGATTGTGCAGAGGACAGCCGCTTGCCATCCCTGCGATCATCTGACCTGCCTGACAGAACGGGACGCCGCATGCCATACATCTGGCGCCCTGTATTTCCTGCTCTTCTTTTGACAGAGGCGTGTGGAATTCCCGGAAATGCTTAATTCTCTCTTTTGGAGATTCGCACTCGGCATCGCGTCTGTCATAATCCATAAATCCTGTTGCTTTTCCCACGTTTTCCGCCTCCTATCTTCCTTCTTTGATTGCATAAAATGCTTCTGTTTTTGCCTGTTCGCTGCTGAGACCTTTTTCCTCCAGCTGAAGGATGCGGGTCAGCATTCTCTCGTAATCACGCGGAATGATCTTCTTGAACTTCGGCAGGTATTCTTTGAAATGATCCAGGATTTCTTTTCCCGTCTCGGAATTGGTTGCTGCTACATGTTCTTCGATCATGCCTTTTAATTCAGATACATCGAACTTGGATGTTACTTTTTCGATATTAACCATCTGTTTGTTGACTTTTGTATAAAGATCACTGTCCATATCCAGAACGTAGGCAACACCGCCACTCATACCTGCGGCAAAGTTCTTGCCTGTTTTTCCAAGGATTGCAACACGTCCACCGGTCATATATTCACATCCATGATCACCGACCCCTTCTACAACTGCTGTTGCTCCGGAGTTACGGACACAGAAACGTTCGCCTGCCACACCATTGATATAGGCTTTTCCGCTTGTTGCACCATAAAGCGCTACGTTACCGATAATAATATTTTCATCAGCTTTGAATTTCACACCAGTCGGTGGATAGACGATCAGTTTACCACCGGAAAGTCCTTTTCCAAAGTAATCATTGCTGTCACCGGTCAGTTCCAGTGTCAGACCTTTTGGTATAAATGCTCCGAATGACTGTCCGCCTGCACCCTTACATTTCAGAACGTAGCTGTCCTCTTCCAGTCCGTCCGGATAACGTTTTGTAAGCTCAGAACCGAAAATCGTACCAAATGTACGGTCTGTATTTTTGACATCCAGCTCCAGGATTCTCTTCTGCTTCTTTTCCAGTGACGGAAGCAGTTCTTTTACCAGAACTCTTTCATCCAGTGTTTTATTCAGCTCAAAATCAAAGACTTTCTTCGGATTGAAGATCATGCCTTTCTTTTCTTTTGCATACGGATTATTGAGAATTCCGGAAAGATCCAGTGTTGCGGCACGTTTGGATGTCGGCACATCTCTTACTTTCAGAAGATCGGTTCTTCCTACCAGCTCATCCACGGTACGAATACCAAGTTTTGCCATATATTCTCTTAATTCTTCTGCGATAAAACGCATGAAGTTGATCACATATTCCGGTTTTCCGGCAAACCGCTTTCTCAGCTCCGGATTCTGGGTTGCAATTCCGACCGGGCAGGTGTCCAGGTTACATACACGCATCATAACACATCCCATAGTTACAAGCGGTGCGGTTGCAAATCCGAATTCCTCTGCTCCGAGAAGTGCTGCGATTGCCACGTCACGGCCGCTCATCAACTTACCGTCTGTTTCAATGCGGACTCTTTCACGCAGTCCGTTCTGGATCAGCGTCTGGTGTGTCTCGGAAAGTCCAAGCTCCCATGGAAGTCCGGTATTATGGATAGAACTTCTCGGTGCAGCTCCTGTACCTCCGTCATAACCGGAGATCAGTACCAGTCCGGCTCCTGCTTTTGCCACACCTGCTGCGACCGTTCCGACACCGGCTTCAGAAACCAGTTTGACAGAAATTCTTGCATCCTTATTTGCATTTTTACAGTCATAGATCAACTGTGCCAGATCTTCGATCGAGTAAATATCGTGATGTGGCGGCGGTGAGATCAGTCCCACACCCGGCGTAGAATGTCTGGTTTTTGCTACCCAAGGGTAAACCTTTCCACCCGGCAGATGACCACCTTCTCCAGGTTTTGCTCCCTGCGCCATCTTGATCTGGATCTCTTTTGCGCTGACAAGATATCTGCTTGTAACGCCAAAACGTCCACTGGCAACCTGTTTGATTGCAGAGCCTCTGTCGGTTCCAAGACGCTCGATATCCTCTCCACCTTCACCGGAGTTTGACTTACCGTGCAGTGCATTCATTGCAAGGGCAAGGGTTTCGTGGGCTTCCTGCGAAATCGATCCGTAAGACATTGCTCCGGTCTTAAATCTGGTCACGATTGAGTCCACGCTCTCTACTTCTGAAAGTGGGATTCCTTTCTTCGGATAATTGAAATCCATCTGTCCACGAAGGGTGATTCCTTTGGACTCTTCATCAACCATCTGTGTGTACTGTTTGAACATCTCATAATCGCCGCGTCTTGTGGACTGCTGGAGCATATGGATCGTTCTCGGGTTGTACAGATGCTTTTCACCACCGCTCTTCGACTTGTGCTGTCCCACACTGTTCAGCGTCAGATCTACGGAAAGTCCCAGCGGATCAAAGGCCTCGGAATGTCTTGCCATATAATCTTTTGCGATTTCTTCCAATCCGATACCACCAACACGGCTGACAGTTCCGGTGAAATATTTTTCAATGAATTCCTGTTTTAATCCAATCGCTTCAAAGATCATGGATCCCTGATAAGACTGGATCGTGGAAATTCCCATCTTCGATGCAATCTTGACGATTCCGCTTATAACAGCTTCATTATAGTCATTGACTGCTGCATAATAATCTTTCTGAAGCATATCTGTATCGATCAGCTGTTTGATCGATTCATGTGCAAGATACGGGTTGATCGCAGATGCACCATATCCCAAAAGGGTTGCAAAATGATGTACTTCTCTTGGTTCTCCGGTCTCAAGGATCATGGCAACCTCTGTTCTTCTCTTAGTTCTTACCAGATGCTGGTGAACCGCTGAGGTTGCAAGCAGGGACGGGATCGCAATGTGATATTCATCCACACCTCTGTCGCTCAAGATCAGGATATTCATGCCTTCACGGATTGCACGGTCTACCTGGATAAACAGATAATCGATCGCTTTTTCCAGGCTGGAATTTTTATAATAGGTAGTAGAAATTTCTGCCACACGGAAACCGTCGACTTTCATGTTACGGATCTTCAGGAGATCGGTATCTGTCAGGATCGGATCGTTGATCTTCAGTACATGACAGTTTTCCTCCTTTTGTTCCAGAAGGTTTCCTTCTTCTCCGACATATACCGTTGTCGAAGTCACGATTTTTTCACGGATCGCGTCGATCGGTGGGTTCGTTACCTGTGCAAATAACTGTTTGAAATATCCAAACAGAGACTGATGTTGCTCAGAAAGAACGGCAAGCGGTGCATCGATACCCATAGCTCCGATTCCTTCACTTCCATTCATTGCCATATTCAAAATCGAAGTCTTTACTTCTTCATAAGAATAGCCAAATGCTTTCTGCAATCTCTGGCATTCTTCTTTCGAATACTGCGGTACTTTCTGGTTTGGAATCTTTAAGTCACTTAAATTTACCAGCTGACTGTTCAGCCATTCACCATAAGGCTGCCTTGCCGCATATTCTTCTTTCAGTTCCTGGTCATCGATGACGCGTCCCTGTACAGTATCGACAAGAAGCATCTTACCAGGATGGATTCTTTCTTTGACCACAATCTTCTCCGGCGGGATATCCAGGACTCCGACTTCAGAAGAAAGGATCAATGTATCATCATCCGTGATGTAATACCTGGAAGGTCTCAGACCATTTCGGTCAAGTACGGCTCCTAAAATATCTCCATCTGAAAACAGGATGGATGCCGGTCCGTCCCATGGCTCCATCATCGTTGCGTAATACTGATAGAAATCCTTGATCTTCTGTGACATCGTTGCATTCTGTGCCCATGGTTCCGGGATGGTGATCATGACTGCCAGCGGAAGCGGCATGCCACTCATGACCATGAATTCCAGTGTGTTATCCAGCATAGCAGAATCGGAACCTGCGGTGTTGATTGCCGGAAGGACTTTATAAAGTTCTCCTTCCAGATGCTCGGATTCCATGTTTTCCTCTCTGGCACGCATCTTGTCTGCGTTACCACGGATGGTATTGATCTCTCCGTTATGTACGATAAACCGGTTCGGATGTGCTCTTTCCCAGCTCGGGTTGGTGTTCGTACTGAATCGGGAATGAACCACTGCGATTGCTGATTCATAATCCGGATTCTGCAGATCTTCAAAGAACATCCTGAGCTGTTTTACCAGGAACATTCCTTTGTACACGATGGTTCTGCTTGACAGGGATGCCACATAAGTATCATCGCTGCTTTGTTCAAAGACTCGTCTTACCACATAAAGGCGACGGTCAAAATCCAGTCCCTGTTTTACCTTTTTCGGACGTTCGATAAATCCCTGCATGATGCACGGCATGCATTCAAGTGCTTTCTTACCGAGGATGTCTTTGTGGATCGGTACTTCTCTCCATCCGAGGAATTTCAGTCCTTCTTTTTCGACAATGACTTCAAAAATATTTTTTGCCTGATTTCTTTTCAGTTCATCCTGCGGGAAGAAAAACATTCCCACACCGTAATCTCTCTCAGAACCTAAAAAGATGCCGAGGGGATGACAGACATTTGTAAAGAACTTGTGCGAAATCTGTAACAGTATTCCTACACCGTCTCCTGTCTTCCCTTCGGCATCCTTGCCAGCTCTATGTTCAAGATTTTCTACAATTTTCAGCGCATTTGCGACTGTGTCATGACTCTTTTGCCCTTTGATGTTCACAACAGCTCCGATACCGCAGTTGTCATGCTCAAAATCAGGGCTGTATAAGCCTTGGTCTTTCTTCTGTTGTACTACGCTCATATAACCTGCCCTTTCTGTAAAACGGTTTTGTTGTTGCTTTTATGATTTAACACTATACAGCATTTATCTCAAAAAGTAAACCCCTAATTTTACAGAAATTGTCAGATATTATTTGTTTTGTGAACTTTTTCTATAATTTTCAGTTAATTATCGTATTTCTTGTCTTATATTTTTGATTTTTACATAAATTAGAACTGTAACAAGCGTTGCCAGCATGGTAATTCCAACCGTTTTTCCTTCTGTTTCCAGGATCCAGTCAAAGCCTCCGTACCACGAAAGCAATAATGATGTAATATTCACAACAATATGGAACAGGACCGGCGCTGCAATATTCCGGAATTTCTCATAAATGCAGGCAAGCAGAAGTCCGAGTATCATTGCATAAAGTCCCTGTGGCAGATTTCCATGACCGACACCGAACAAAATGGATACAAACACACCTGCCTGCACAGCGGTAAGGCTCTCACGCATCCGCCGGTAGATCATCCCGCGGTAAACAAGTTCTTCTGCGACCGGAGCCAGGATCCCGCCTCCCGCCAGCTGAAGCCAGCGTGGTGCACTGTAAATGATCTGCTCTGTGCTCTGATAAACCTGGCTGATCCTCTGCATATTCATCAGCATGACGATATCATTCATCGCCACACACGCAGTCACTGCACCGACGAGCATAACAAGCCACATTCCATATCCGGAAGCTGCCTTATATTTCCACCAGGATTCTTGCTGCTTTTCATATCGTCCCTTATCTTTCCGGTAGATCCACGCAATCATTGGGATCGTAATGATCGAAGAGACTGCCCCAATTCCCATATTGCTGCGCAGACCGCAGGAAAGTGCAAATGTCGCTACTGCGATCTCCACACCCCATTTGATCAGAACCGCACTGAATAAATACCAGATGATTCTTCCTGTTTTCCTGTCTCGCATTCTCTATCTCCGCCTTTTCTTACTCAAATACTTTCCGGATTGCTTCTTCGCTTCCATTTACGGACCCCTGTACCATGACCGGTTTTCCGCCGCCTCTTCCGTCAAACTGTTCTTTGAGGATCTTGCTGTACGGGCGCACATCTTCGGTCTCGCTTCCGATCACGTAACGGTATCCGTCTGCCTCTGTTCCTGCAAATACCGCGCACACTTTGGTTTCTCGTTTCAGCACAAGATTCATCAGTTCTCGTGGCTCATTTCCACTTAATTTTTCATCAAAAATACAGACTATCTTCTGTCCTTCCGGTATCTTTTCTGCCTGCACTGCAAGAAGCTGCATTCTTGCCTCAGCGAGTTCACTTTTCAGCTGTGTCCCTTCGTCTTTGACGCGCTCTACAGCTTCTGCGATCAGCTCTTCTTTTGCCGAAAGGCTGCCCATGATTGCCCTGACACTGTCTTCTTTTTGCTGATAGTCCTTCAGCGCCCGTCTTCCGCAGAGCATGGTGATCCGGATTCCGCCTTTGTAATTCTGGCTCTGTACCAGTTTGATCAGACCGATCTCTCCGGTAAAATTCACGTGCGGTGCACAGCAGGCACACACATCGTATCCCGGAATCGTTACGATACGCACCTGACCGTCAATCTCAATCTTACTGCGGTAATCCAGCGTCTTCAGTTCTTCTTTGGACGGATAGCTTACCTGAACCGGCACATTTGCAAATACCGCTTCATTTGCCGCATCCTCTACCTCGCGGAGCTCTTCTTTTGTGAGCGGACCGCTTAAATCCAGAGTGCAGAGCTCATCATTCAAATGGAATCCCACATTATCATATCCAAAACGTGCATGAACGATTCCCGATACGATATGTTCTCCGCTGTGCTGCTGCATCCGTGAAAAACGTTTGTCCCAGTCAATCTGACCGGTCACGGTCTTTCCTTCTTCCAGTGCCCCTTCCAGATAGTGGAAGATCTGGTCTCCTTTTTCCTGTACATCATATACTCTGATCCCGTCAATCAGTCCGGTATCAGCTGCCTGACCGCCGCCTTCTGGAAAAAAGGCAGTTCTTGAAAGAACTGCCTCATATCCGTTATCGCACGGGCGGCAGGACACAACCTCCGCAGTAAATTCCTGCCGGTGACTGTCTGTGTAAAACAATTTCTCTGTCATATGTCCTCGCCTCTTTATCATATTGTCATTACTTCTGATGCTTCTGCCTTTTTACATTCTCTCCGGTGCTTCAAATCCAAGCAGATCGATGCAGGTTGTCAGAATGTCTCTTGTCAGTGTGAGAAGGGCAATGTAGCTCTTCTGCTTCTGTTCATCCTCTTCTGCCAGGATCTTGGTCTCATGGTAGAAACGGTTGAATGCATTTGCAAGATCGTAAATATATGCACAGATCTTGTGTGGTGCAAGCTCTTCGTAGACGTTCTGCATTACGCTTCCAAACTTCGCAGCTTCCAGCATCAGAGCTTTTTCGCTCTCGCTTGCAGCCGCAAGGATCTTAATATCGTCCATGCTCTTTCCTGATTCTTTGTATTTGTTCAGGATGGATTTGATACGAACGATGGTGTACAGGATGTACGGACCTGTATTTCCCTCAAAGGAAGTGAATCTGTCCACATCAAATACATAGTCTTTTGCTGCCTGGTTGGAGAGATCTCCGTATTTGATCGCAGCCATTCCGACCATCTTCGCTGTCGCTTTTGCTTCTTCTTCCGATACGGTACGGTTCTCAGTAATCTTCTCATACATCTTCTCGGTGATCTCACGGATCAGGTTCTCAAGACGCATGACGCCGCCTTCTCTGGTCTTGAACGGCTTTCCGTCTTTTCCGTTCATCGTACCGAATCCAAGGAAGGTCAGCTTGGTATCGTCTTTTACGATACCGGTCTTCTTCGCGCAGCGGAATACCTGTACAAAATGCAGTTCCTGACGCTTGTCAACCACATAGATGACTTCATTTGGCTGGAACAGTTCTTCACGTTCTACCAGTGTTGCAAGGTCTGTGGTGTCATAAAGTGCTGCACCGTCGGACTTCAGGATCATACATGGCGGAATCTCTTTGGTATCGGTCTCTTCTTTGACATCTACAACGAGGGCTCCGTTATCAATATGTGCATAGCCTTCATTTTTCAGTCTTTCTACCATATCCGGGATGTATTTCTGTGCGTCAGATTCCCCTTTCCAGAGGTCGAATTCAACATTCAGGTTCGCATAGTTTTTCTTTAAGTCTGTCACAGACACATTCATAATGTGATCCCAGATTGCACGGTAACCGCGCTTTCCACTCTGCAGCTGGAAGGTCGCATCCAGTGCTTCTTCTCTGTAATCATCATGCTCTTTTGCATAAGTGGATGCTGCCGGATAGATTTCCTCCAGGTCACTGATGGTAAATGGTGCCTCTTTTGGATATTCTCCGGTGAAATTATCATCAAAATACGGAAGATCCGGCTGGCGTTTCTTCAGTTCTGTGATGATCAGTCCCATCTGATATCCCCAGTCTCCAAGGTGGATATCACCAACTACTTTATTGCCCATAAAACGGGTGATTCTCTTTACGCTTTCTCCGATGATCGCGGAGCGGAGATGTCCAACGTGAAGCGGTTTTGCCACGTTCGGTCCGCCGTAATCAATGACGATTGTCTTTGGATTTGCTACTTCTTCCGCACCGAGCTTTTTATCTGCTTCCATCTGGTTCAGATATTCTGCGACTGCTGCCGGGTTGGTCTTCAGGTTGATGAAACCTGGCTTTACGGCTTCTGCTTCGCTGACATATCCATTTTCCGGAATCTTTGCCACGACTTCTTCGGCGATCATGATCGGTGCTTTGTGGTATTTCTTTGCACCTGCCATCGCGCCATTACACTGATATTCACATAAATCCGGGCGGTTGGAAAGTGTAACCCGCGCCAGCTCTTTCTCATATCCGGCATCTACAAATGCCTGTTCCAGTTCTTCTGTTATCAGATCCAGGATCTTCTTCATAGTATCGATCGTTCCTCTCTTTTTCATCATAAACGTTAGCGCAGACTCTCTGCCTGCGCCGCTTTATTTATTATATCGGAATCCTTATGTAAGCGCAATAGAAAATCGTAATCTGGGGACTGGATGTTGCCTGAAATTCTGCATTCTTTATGAATTTGGGGCAAGACAGCATCCACTTCTGCTGACGCACAACATTTTTCATAGACTTTACCGCTTTTTTCAGACGTTACTGGCTCACTGTATTTACAGTGTTACTGATCCACTGCTTTTTTCAGATCTTCCACTGCCTGTGCGAGCATTGCATCTGAACCAAGTGCCTGTTCGTAATCCGTTTCTACCTGTGCAAACAGCTCCTGTACATCTGTCTGTGTGGAAACTTCTTCAATCACCGTCTGAATCTGCTCGTCAGAGATCTCTGCCTGAATATCGAATTTCCCTTCTTTATCCTTAACCACATACAAGGTTCCAAGCCCCGGTACTTCGGTGTAAATTCCACGGATCTTCATATTGTACCGTACATACAGGATCCTGCTGCCTTCTGCTTTGCCGTCTTTCGTGTAAATCGCAATCCCATCGTATGCTTCGGCATAGGCTTCTTTTCCGGAAAGTTCCTGATAGTATGCTTCTACTGCATCCGCAAGCTCTTCGTCCTGATTCTCCAGAAGCGGATTGGTTTCCATCGCTGCGTACCCGGTATTTACTTTTGGCTCTTCTGTAACAACTGCACTTACTTCTTTTACCTCATCTTTTTTCTCTTTCGTAAGAAAAACGGTGACTCCCGCCGTCATAAAGCAGACCAGCAGATACACAAGACCAGTGTAGAAAATCTGCTTCTTTCTGCCTGTAAGGACGGGCATCCTTTTTTCTTCCGACATGGCATTTCCTCCTTTGCCACCTATCATACGCAATGCCAGCTTTTGCGTCAATAGCGAAGAAAGACTTGTTTTGACGGGTTTTGTCGAAGCGATTATTTATTCTTTTTCTGCATTAAAATTGCTTTATGCTGATGCCCCCTCTGTGTATCAAATCACTTGCAAATGGTATTCCGGCTGCTATTCTGTTCATCCCGTTTTACTTGTCCTGTTCAAAATTTCTTCTTGATTTTTTTCTGGGCAAGTGCTATATTAGTAAATGTCCTTGTAGCTCAGTGGATAGAGCACCGCCCTCCGGAGGCGGGTGCGTCAGTTCGATTCTGATCAGGGACGTGAAAAGACTGTGAAGCTTTTATGGCTTGACAGTCTTTTTTAGTAGCTTGATTGGCTTTCCATTGCATTTTCTTTGTTGTCAGTTTTTTAGGTTATCTCTTCCATACAGGCAATTATTCAAGTGAAATTCATACTACCATAGCTTGTACTTTCAATCACAGAATTCGTTCTGAAGAATCACTTCCTGTTCTTCTCCCTTATACACAAAATAAGAAAAATAATACATGCAAGAAAGCTTAAGAACACACCTATGTAAAAGGTTGGTAACGCACTGGCTTTTGCCGCCTCAAGTGAAATTGCCGGATAATATAAGTCCTTATACCAGGTGAAATAAGTATAGAATTCACCAAGAACGATTGCCACTAATCCAATTCCCGCCAGAATCCGTTCTCTTGCTTCTATACGCTTTGCCTGAATCAGCAGAACGCCAATCACAAGCAACGCAATCCCAACCGGATTGGCAATACTCTTAAATCCCCATTCTGATAACTCCGTCATATACTCCGGCGCAAACCATTTGAACGGCATTAGAATAAAGCTGATTATGTAGCAATATAGGATATAGGTTCTCTTCATCTTGAATCCTCCTTGGCATTTATTCAACAGTTTCGATTTCTACTTCTAGTTACAGTATATCCGTTTTTTTAAGAAAAATCCAGTTTATATTACAGCCATTTCCGGCTGCTTTCAACTAATTTATTCTTTCTTCAAAGCCTCCTCTATATCAGTCGGCAAGCACCCCATAACGTAAAAACTCCAATTACTCCTGCGCATCCCATCATCCAAAGAACTTCTATCCGATGCATTTTCTTCTGGAACTTTTCTTCCATTCCAAGTGACTGTAAGATTTCCCATTCTCTTTTTTCTTCCTGCTTCTCTGCAAGGAACATCTGATATAAAACGATAGAAATCAGAATCATGTAAAACACTGCAAAAATGCTGTACATTCCTATAAAGGAATACAATTCCTGACGTATTTTCTTATACTCTTCATGGTTATTCTGCACATTTACAGCTGTTCCCTGTTTTAAAATACTTAGAATATGCCCTTCCGTATCATACGCATCCACATCATCCGATACCAGAATTTTTACAATCTGATCATATTCCATAATTCTGCTTTTCCCAAATTTCTTCCAGAAATTCTTTCCAACAATCATCGATATACCAGATCCACCTATCTGTGGATTCCGCACATCTTCTTCCTTCATGCCACGTAAAATCGCTGTTACCGGAATCGGATTTTCGTTTCTGCTTCCATCCTCATTCAATGTATAAACCGGAAGTTCATCACCAACCTGTACCGTATCTTCTGATATTCCTTGTCCGTCCGGGCTGAATGCGCTCAGATATTTCCCATCATATTCCTGCAGTTCTGTAAGATCCAGAATGCAAAAATCTCCCTGTTCAAATTCTTCTTTTGTCAGGCTGCCTTCATCCAGATTTCTCAGAAAACGCTGTATATCCTGCCATCTGTCTATTGTAAGCAAAGACAATCTTACTTTCTCAATAGATATCTTTTCCTTTATTGATGTCTCATTCAGATATGCCACCAATGTTTCGACTACTTTCTGAAAATACTCGCTTTCGGCATATTCTGACAGATCAATCCAGAACTCCTCTTTCTCATTGTTGTGATATTGCTCTACAGAAGTCACTCCGGCAACCTGTTCCAGTTTATCAACTGTCTGCTTTGAAATTCCCGGTGAATTCGTAATTTCCATTGTACTTAAATAATATCCATTTCCTGTCAGCCTTTGATATACTTTCAGTTCTTCCTGCCTGGTTGAGATTTCCATCTTTCCAAATCCCACGATCAGAAAAACACTTGCCAGAAGAACGATTTCCACACTCTTACGCACACGATGCATCTGCCATTTATGAAGTAAAACTCTCCCCGGCGTAAACCTTACGATCTTCCTATATTTTTCTCTTCTTTTCTGAACTTTCTTCTTTTTTTCTTTCAGAAGTATGCGAAGCTGCACTGCACTGAGTCCATAACTTGCCCCAATGCATAACACACTGAATCCAGTTCCAAAAAGAACTCCTTCCCAAGCAATTGCCTGTGGTAATGTCTGCTCGGTTATCTTTTCAAAAACAGGGATAACCAGCTGGTAAATCCCAATTCCTGCAAGATTTCCAACAATAACAGCCCCTGCACCAAACAGAACTGCTTCCCAGAAAATAATCTGGTACATCTGCCCTCTTCTCATTCCAAGTGCATCCAGGAACCTCCAGAACTGTTCTCTTGAAATAATCGAACGCGATACCGTAAGAAACAGGATACAGATCGACGCACCACCAATCAGCAAACGGATATTTTCCAGAAAATCCATATACGGAAGACTTACATCAGAAAGTTTGTCCTGTTCCACATTTTCATCCATGCCGCAGGTAAATTCTTCACTGTCTTTCAGATCTTCATAGACACTTTCACTGCCTTCTTTCGCTTTTACAAGCATATGCATATCCTGAATAGATCCAATCCTGTCACCGCCTTCCCGGGTCACAATCCCGGTCGGGAACCGATGCCGGTTGCAGATCTCCCAGTTTATCTGATAATCTTTTAGAATCCCGCACAAAGTATAAGCATAGCTTTTCGATTCCCCCTGCTCCAGAATGGAAAGCGCCGATGTAACGTCCAGTGTAATTTCTTTTCCAAGCATCTCCTCATATCCAAGTGAGCGAAGTGTACTGTATTCCATTGCGATCTCATGCTCATTTTCCGGCAGGCGCCCTTCTTTCATTTCCAGTCTGCCAAGCTTCCACGCCGTCTCGTCCATCGTCCCGATATTCATCTGACGGTTTTCCAGATAATCCCCGGAGATCGCACCATAGATCCTTATTTTCCCGGTCTGTGCAAGAAATGGATTCTCTTCTGCTACTTTCACCGAGCTTTCATCCATATCCACAAATACCTGTTCCCATTCCCCATATACCGCCTTGCGATTCTCGATATATGCGGCTTTCAGTCCTTCTGACATCTGGAAGCCAATCTGGACCAGTGTGCAGGTAAGAAGCAGGACTGAGACAATCAGGATGCTGTATTTCTTCTGGCTGCGAATTCTTTTTATACTGAGTTCCCGTTCAATTCCATGTCTTTTCTCTCTTTTCATCGCAATGCACCATCTTCCATATACACAATCCTGTCCGCATAATTGGCACTGTCCATATCATGTGTCACCATGACAATTGTCTGACGGTAAAGTTCTCTGGATGCGCAGATCAGCTTCATGATCTCCTGCCCGGTCTGATAGTCCAGATTCCCGGTCGGTTCATCCGCAAGGATCACTCCCGGCTTTGCCGCCATTGCACGGGCAATTGCCACTCTCTGCTGCTCTCCACCGGATAACTGATCCGGATAATCTCCATTCCTGTCCCATAATCCGACCTTTTCAAGAAGCTGTCGGATATAGGCTTTATCCGGTACTGTATGTGCGATATAAAGCGGCATACATACATTATCCCAGATCGTATACTCCGGCAGTAACTGATACTGTTGGAAAATAAACCCGATTTTCTTCTGCCTGATCTTGCAGATCCTCTTTTGGGAAAGTCCGTTGATCTGTATTCCATTCAGAAAGACTGCTCCGGTATCTGGCTTTTCCAGTGTTCCTGCAATCTTAAGAAAAGTAGATTTCCCGGATCCGCTTCGCCCCATCACTGCCACAAACTCACCACTTTTCACTTCAAAAGAAAACTCCTTTAATGCTGTGATTTTCTTTTCACCAAGGGTATAGCTTTTGCTTACCTTGTCCAGTCTGATTACGGTTTTCATCTTCCATCACCTCCTTCATTTGTTAGTCTTACTATACCAGATCTGTCTTTCGATTCACTTACCCTAATCTTACGATATCGTAAGATTACTCACTTCCCGCCCATGATCCTTTGCGATCATCTTTGGCAGTATAAACTGGAAGGTTGTCGCCTCTTCCAGACCACTCCGCTCTACAACCTTCAGTGTCCCCCGATGAAGCGTGACAATTTCCCTTGCAAGATGCAGGCCAATCCCGATTCCACTGCCTTGTTCCATCTGGTAAAAACGGTCAAAAATCAGCTCTCTTTTCTCTTTTTCAATCCGTTTTCCCTGATTAGTGATATACAGCTTGTAATAATCTGTATCTTCTTTCAGAAGAATCTGTATCTTGCTTCCTGTATCTGCATATTCTATGGCATTTTTCAGTACATTTTCCATTGCCTCTTTCAGCCAGAATCCGTCACAGGAAAGCAGGCATTCTTTTGGAACATCCTTTTCAAATCCAACGCTTTTTTCTTCCGCTAAAGGCTGTGTTCTGTCCATGCATTCTTCGATGAGTCCGGTCAGATTTTCTTTTTTCCGCTTCATCCAGATTTTCCCGGAATCAATCTGTGCAAGCCTCAGAAGCACGATCGTCATATCCGACATCCACTGCACTTTTTTCACACAGTCTTCCAGCTTCTGATACCGCTTTTCATTCTCTTCTGTCGCAAGAAGCACCTCCAGATTCAGAAGTGTTCCCGCGATCGGCGTCTTTAGCTGATGGGAAATATTTTCCATATAAGTTCCCATTTTCTGCCGGTCCCGATGCAGAAATTCTTTTTCTTCCGCTAGCTTTGCTTCCAATTCCCTGTCTTTTTCTGCAAATTGATTATTCAGTGTTTTTTTCCGTCTTTTCTCCATGTGCAGTTCTGTCAGCAGACCAGCAATGCAGATGATGCCGATTGCAAACACAAACGTGCCTCTTCCATAGCTTCGGATTCTTTTTCCCAGCCAGACTTTTCCTGTCTCTCCATATCCTGCCTCTTTCAATGCCTCGCAGCCCTTCTGATATGCTTCTTCATCCGGTTCTGTAAAGGCAGAAACCGTTCTGTCTTTTTCTGTCTGTCCAATCCAGGAAACAACCTGTCTTTCATAATTTTCTGCAAGAATATTCTGATATCCATAAAAAGCCAGCAATATCAAAAGAAAAATCAGAATCCATTTTCCCGGTATTCTCCATTTTTCTGTCTTTTTCTCAGATTTCATCATACACATCCTCTGCTTTCATCGTCCATGCGTAACCGACTCCACGCTTTGTCTCAATCGGATCCTGCTCACTTTCTGCAGTCAGCTTCTTTCTCAGCCGGTTCATATGTACAGACAAGGTATTGTCATCGATATAATTTTCATTGGAATCCCAGATAGTATCCAACAGGAACTCCCGTGCGACAAGATTCGGTGCATTTTCCAGAAGACTGCGCAGAACCTGGTACTCCGTCCTTGTAAGATCGATCCGGACACCATCCTTCTGCAAAATCTGATTCTGCAAATCCAGTTCATATTCTCCGCTTTTGATTCCTTTTTTCACTTTCTTGCCATTCTGCATACCGGTACGTCGCAGCAAAGCCTTGATTCTCGCAATAAATTCAAATGTGCGGAAAGGCTTTATCACATAATCATTTGCTCCCGCCTCAAATCCCTCTACAATAAATTCTTCACTGTCATAGGCTGATAAGAAAAGAATGGGATTGTCTGTATATCTGCGGATCTCCCTGCAGAGCATGATTCCGTTCCCGTCTGGCAGCTTCATGTCCAGTACATACAGCATATATTCTTCTTCTCGGATCCTTGTAAGCGCCTCACTACAGTTTTTTACTGCGACCGCATTCCATCCCTTTAGGTCCAGGATGTCTACGATTCCCTGTCTTACCAGATCGTCATCTTCAATTACTAAAATTTCTGTGTTCATGCTTGGAATTCCTTTCTTTATTTCTATTGTATGATTGCGTAAGCTGACTCCTACTTGATCTATATAATCGAGCAGGCTGACTCCTACTTGATTCGTATACTTTGTACACCATCTCGCTTAACAGCCAGATGATGTACATTCGCCAAATGCAGATTCTTGTGCAAGCACAAATCTGCACTTGGCTCATCGTATACACAAAAAGGTGCCGCAAACCTGCGACACCTCTTTAAGTCTTCTTCAAATGATTATCCAGCAGGCGTGCGCTTCTCCTGCATCTCTCAGGTTTCCCCTGTCTATACCATCGGCGTGTGGATCGCACGAAATCTTCCACCTTAAATAATCATATGAATAAATTTTTCTCTACTTTCAGTATATCAATATTATTCTCTTTTGTAAAGAATTTGTATGTAGAAAAAAGTTCATAATCATTGGGATGTCTTTCCCTAATATGCATAATCTGCACAACAGTTATAATAACTTCATCTGTTACTATATCCTCTGCTATACAATGGTATATTTCCCTGTCAATTTTCCCTACTCTATACACGTTTATAATCTATCCCTACTTCGCCACGATCCGAATCTCCTCCCCATCAGAGTAATACACGGAATCCGAAAGCACTTCCTCCGGCGCCACTCCGATCTGATTGATCTCTTTGACCATCTCCTGCATCCGCTCCGGCTCCATTCCAAAGCTTTCCGGCACCAGAATGACTTCATGGATACTGCTTGGCAGGATATAAAACCCCTCTCCGATCATCCCCCAGACCTTTTCCAAGAAATCCGGATACCGCATCACTGCTGCCCCCAGACTGCACTGCTCGTTCGTCGCCACATACATAAAGCGCACGATCTTCTGGATCTGCACCGGATAGATCCGCGGTGTATTCTTCTCGGCAAGACGCCGGATCTCTTCCTTTTCCACACGCCAGTACCGCAGATGCTCGTTGCGAATCTGGATCGCCGCCGAACCAAAGCGTGTGTTGTCTATCTGGATATAATAGACCACTGCCAGATCCAGGAACGGCTCATAAGGAATCTGCTTTAACAGTTCTTCGTTGGCATCCCGCCGGATCAGCTTGTACACGATATGCTCTTTTACATGATTAAAATCAAACAGATTCTGACAATCACAGGTCTTCTTCACCCGAATCTCCTGATAAATACTGCAAATGGAATCCGCCAGATCCGGTACCTGCTGCCCCTTCAGGTACTTCTGGTAAAATTCCTCCAGATAGATCGTCGGTGCAAGGTTGCTGTCCTCCTGCTTAAAAAGAATCCCCGTTCTTCTGGTTCCATTATTCTTTGTCACAGTGTACAGCTCTGTCCTCACCTGCGCATCTACCTGTCCTCTGATCTCGCATAACATAGCATTCATAAATTCTGTATAATTCATCCGTTCTCCTTCCCGAAAGCCATGCGCCGCAAAGAACCTTTTCTGCCATCTTAAGGCAGCTTATGATTTGAATATCACCTGCATTCAAGCAGGTGTGTACTGCCAATTATATCTGCCCTTTTTTCAGATTACAAGAACATTCTTTTCCCTTCCAAAATGGCATTGACATGCAAAAAAGCCGAAAGCATGAGGACTTGCCTCTGCTTTCGGCTTTTATCTCTGTCTTAATTTTGTGAATTATGACGAAAGGATTATGCTCTTGAGCTGTACTCTCCTGTACGGGTATCAATTTTGATCTTGTCACCCTGGTTAACGAACAGAGGTACAAGAACGCTTGCTCCGGTCTCAACGATAGCCGGTTTGGTAGCGCCTGTAGCTGTGTCACCTTTTACTCCCGGCTCTGTCTCTGTAACTTCAAGTTCCACACTGATCGGCGGCTCTACTGAGAATACGTTACCTTCATGTGAACATACTTTAACCATCTCGTTCTCTTTTACGAACTTGAGAGAATCTCCTACTGTATCTCCATCAACTGCGATCTGGTCGAATGTCTCAACATCCATGAAATGATAGAGTTCACCATCAGAATACAGATACTGCATATCTTTTCTGTCGATATGAGCGGTATCGAATTTCTCTGTCGGACGGAAAGTCTTTTCTACTACACCACCACTGATGATGTTTTTAAGTTTTGTTCTAACGAAAGCTGCTCCCTTTCCCGGTTTTACATGCTGGAATTCCAGAATCTGATAAATATTTCCTTCGATCAGTACTGTAAGACCATTTCTAAAATCGCCTGCTGAAATCATTGTAATATCCTCCTTATATATGCCCTGAGGCATTCCTTTTACTTTTTTATATACATTACTTATAATTCTATAATAAAAAACTCTATTTTTCAACAAAAAATTTCAATCAATTACAGATTTCCCTGATTTTCCGTATTTTTTGCTATTTCATATAGGAATTATAAAGCTTTTTATCCACATTTTTCTCGATTTCATCGTAAACCGGCTGCACTGCCTCACGGATTTCCACTCTCAGTTCATCACTAAGTGTAACAATCTGTGTTCCGCTGTCCTCAATTACTTTGATCTTGTCCGCAATCCGGTCATCCGATGCCTGGCGAGCCTCTTCTTTGGCGATCTCTGCAGCTTCTACAAGGATCGCCTGCTTATCTTCCGGCAGATCCTGAAAAAATTCATCACTGACGATCAGAGAGATCAGATGTGGCAGGTGATTGGTCTCCACCACATAATCCTGCTGTTCATAAAGCTTGTTGGATACGATAACCTCGTATGGATTTTCCTGGGCGTCAATGGTTCCCTGCTGCAGCCCGATATACACCTCACTGAAACTCATCGGTGTCGGAGATGCTTTCAGTTTTTTCCAAAAATCCATATGGTAGGAATTCTCCATGGTACGGATCTTCTGTCCTTTAAAATCAGCCAATGATTCGACCTTTTTATTCGTTGACATCACGCGGAATCCCTGATCTGCATAACCAAGAAGCTTGTATCCGCCATTTTCATAGACATTCTCCAGAAGTCCGTAGAATTCCGGATCATCGGCCTTTTTACGTACTTCATCAATCGTGCTGAAACGGCACGGAAGATCGAATACCGCCAGATCCGGCATAAAGGTTACCTGCGGAGCTGTATTCTGGATCACAAACGGAATGTCCCCATCCTTACAACTCTCCAGAAGCTCCCTGTCCCCTCCGATCGTACCGTTCGGATAGACCTGGATCTTCATCTTGCCATCACTTAATTCTTCTACTTCTTCCGCAAATTTTTCTGCATAGATCTGTGTTACGGTATCCTCCGGACTCGCCGTTGCAAGCGGCCATGCATATCGCTGTACTTCATCATCCGTAACCGTCTTTTTCTGGCATCCCGCACTGAGTGCAAGTGCCGCACACATTCCTGCCGCTACTGCCATTCTTACTGCTTTCTTCATGCTGCCACCTCCTATATCAGTGCCAGGCTGATCGCCGGGATAAACGTAATTAACAAAAGCGCAACAAGGAAGTAGCCGATCATCGGCATCGCATGTTTGGAAATCCGCATGATCGGGATATCTGTAAGCGAACTTGCCACAAATAAGTTAACCCCGATCGGCGGTGTTACAAATCCGATCGCAAGGTTGACAACCATCATGATTCCAAAGTGGATCGGATTCATGCCGACTGCTGTTACGATCGGCAGAAGGATCGGTGTCAGGATCAGGATTGCCGGTGTGGTATCCATGACCATTCCCACGATCAGAAGGAATACATTGATCACCAGAAGAAGGACGATCTTATTGGTAAAGTGCGTCAGGATCCAGGTGCTGACCATCTGTGGGATCTGCATCAGAGTCAGAACTCTTGAAAACGCAATCGATGCCGCAAGAATGAACATGATCGGTGCATAAGTACGCACCCCTTCCACCAGTGCCGGCCAGATATCTTTAAACGTCATCGTCTTATAAATAAACAGGCTGACGATCAATGCATAAAATACCGAAATGACTGCCGCTTCTGTCGGCGATGCGATTCCGGAATAGATGCATCCCAGAATGATGACCGGACTCAAAAGTGCCCAGAAGCTTTCTTTTAAAACCTTCAAAAGTCCTTTCTCATGAAGCTCCCCGACTACTTTCTGGATCTTTTCTTTGTCTTCTCCATTCTTTTTACAGTAATAGACTACATAAACCATCAGAAGTCCGCCGATCAGAAGTCCCGGAATGATCCCTGCGATAAACAGGTCACTTACTGATTCGCCGGAAGCACTTCCGAACATAATAAACGGAATACTTGGTGGAATAATAACTCCAAGACCACCTGCAACGGCTACGATCGCCGCGGAAAAATCCTTATCGTATCCAAGCTCGATCAGAATCGGGATCGTCATACTTCCGACTGCTGCAACCGTCGCCGGTCCGGAACCTGAGATTGCGCCATAAAACAGACAGGTTACAATGACCGCGCACGGAAGACCTGCTGTCAGATTTCCAAGGAAATACGAAAATACATCAAATAATTTTTTGGAAATACCACCTCTTGCCATGATGATTCCGGAAAGTACAAACATCGGAACCGCAAGGAGCGGGAAACTGTCAATTCCTCCCAGCATGGAACGGATCACGAACTGTCCGCTGGCTGTGAAAGATGGATCAAAAGCACCCGGGAGAACCGATGCGATCGTAAGCGCGATCGATACCGGAATGGCAATAATCAGACAGATTACAAATAAGATAAATACTACTGCTGCCGGCATGCTTTGTCTCCTTTCTCCTCTTTATCTCTTACGACTTTTAACTCTGCAAACCACCGCTGGACAATACGGATCGCCACCAGGATAAAGCTGACAAGCGGTGCTGCCTGTACATAATACATCGGAATGTGGCACGCCGGACTCACCTGCCCGCTCTCCACTGCCGACATCATATACTTGAATGCAAATGGAATCAGATAGAGGAATACCATAAGCTCAAAAGTATGATTGACCAATTTAAACATTGCCTTTCCTCTTCTCGGAAAAATCGCCACAAACTGTTCGATCTTAATAGAAATACACTTTCTCGTACAATAGCTGACACTCAAAAAGCCCGACCATACAAACAGGTATCGGGTAATCTCCTCCGACCAGGACGGAGCTGAGCCGAGTACATATCTGGAAAACACCTGGATTCCCATGATCACCGTCATCAAGATCAGGCTGACCACCATGAGAAATTCTTCCAGATAGTTATCCAGCCAGATTACTGTTTTCTTCATTCACGTTTGCCCTCCATTCATGTAGTCATATAGAAAAATGATAACAATTTCTGTGGAAGTTGTCTATTATTTTCCATATTGATTTTATCCCTTTAAATAGTGAAAATCTCTATAACCGTTCCGCTCCGGGCATCGGTTAGATTTTTAACAAACATCAGATATAAATAACCCGCAGTCTCACCGGAATCCCCGGTATGACTGCGGGTTATTATCCTGCCTTTTTTTCACTCTTCATTCAGGTTAAACATAACGGATCTGCCACAGGACTTCTCCGGATGTTTCTTTACTAGATGCTCTTATCGATCAGCGTCAGGATTTCTCTTAAATCTGATGCATTCATCTGACCAGGTGCAGAAGCTTTTCCAACTGCCCCGAAAGTAAGTGCGGAACCGAATACTTCACCGCAAAGACGGCTGATCAGTCCTGTACCTGCCATAGACATTGTAATAATCGGACGGTCTGCATGTTCTTCTGCCATTTCACGTGTTGCTTCAAGAAGTGTAAGCACATCCTTTTTGCACTGTGGCATTACTGCAATTTTCGGGATATCTGCACCGAGTTCCTGCATTTTCACAAGGCGTCCTACGATATCGTCTTTGTCCGGTGTCTTATCGAAATCATGGTTGGATGCAACAACTTTTACGCCGTGTGCATGTGCACCTTCGATGATATCTTTCACAACTTCATCACCTGTAAACGCTTCTACATCTACAAGGTCAATCAGTCCTGTTGCTGCTGCTTTCTTGTTAAGCTCTGCATATGCATCTGCTTCGATTGCTTTTTCGCCGCCTTCTTTGGAAGTACGGAATGTGAAAAGGATCGGAGTTTCACCAAGTGCCGGACGAAGGTCTTTTAATACATCTTCAACCTGTGCAAAATCAAACACACCTTCGAACCAGTCTACACGCCATTCTACAACGTCAAGTGCAACATCCTCAAAAGATTTTGCTGCTGCAAGAATTTCTTCTTTTGTCTTTCCAACGATCGGTACACAGATCTTCGGTACCCCTTCGCCGATTTTAACGCCACGAACTTCTACATATTTACTCATGTCTATTTTCTCCTCTTTTTCTTAGTTGTCAGCCTGTGCCTGTTCTACCATCTTAGTATAGCGTAAGTTTACGAATAATCCAAGGAGGACTCCGACTGCTGTAAGAACAATGTTCATAACCATAACCTGTGCCGGCTGCATTTTGGATGCTGCGGTAAGGATGGTGTAGTTACACAGGGAAGATGCGATCATAACAAGTGCTGTTACGGTTCCTTTGATTTTCGGGAACAGCATGTTGCATACAGAAGTTGCGATCTGAAGAAGTCCACCAGCTCCTGCCCATCCGATCAGGAAAGCACCTGCGATCATAAGTGTCTGGCTCTTTCCAACCAGAACAGCGATCATAGTTACAAGACAGATTACCGGGTATCCCAGGATAAATCTTACGTCTTTGATCTTTCTTGTTAAAAGTGCAGTTACAACAAGTGCAAGCATTGTTCCTGCTGAATAATATGTCTGCATAATAGACGGATCAGCCCAGCCTACATTCTCTTTTGCAAAGTTCTGTGCACAGTTCAGCCATAACTGGAAAGTACCTGTACATGTGAATCCGATCAGGATCATTGCGATGGATTCTACAGAGAAATGGGTATGCTTTAAGCTGTCGATCAGTCCTTCTTTCTTTCCTGCTGCTTTCTGATCTGTATCCGGGAGTGGGAAGATCATAACCAGTACCAGAAGTACAAGATAAGCGATTCCACATGCATAGAACAGCGTGTTGTAAGAAGTTGCTCCTGTTGCTGTGGTAGCAACAGTTACACCAAGTACGAACGGCAAAAGCATCTGTGATACAGAAATAAAGAATTTGATCCCCATAGTTGCAACGCCCGGTGCTTTGTAAATGATTTCTGAAACAGCCGGGTAAATTCCTGTATCCAGGAAAGAGTTTGCGATACCACCAACGATTGCACAGATATATGCGATCTGGTATCCGCCATTTGTTCCTGCATTAAATGCAAGTGCAAGTCCGATCAGGTAGATTGCATAGGATCCACTACCGATCGCTGTCGAAATACGACGTCCGAGTTTGTCAGAAAGCGGTCCGGCGAACGGAAGCGCGATCAGACGTCCAAGTCCGAGTGCTGCTGAAATTGCAGTGATTGCCATAACTTCTACGCCCCAGGAAGCAGCAAGTGCTTCCTTGATGACTGCCTGTCCAAGGATGGAACATCCAACACCGTGGATAAAGTAGTTTAAATAAAGTATCAGGGCGCTAGGTATGTATTTCTTATTCATCTCTTTTCCTCACATTCCTGTTTTTCATTTTTTTCTCGATTTCTTCTTAAATTAAATACCAGCCTGCCGGATATTAGTCATCGTATCTGATATTTAATACTTCTTTCATGTGTTCGATCGGCATTTCTTTTCCTGTCCAGAGTTTGAATGCAGCTGCTCCCTGGAATAACATCATTCCAAGACCATTCATTGTCTTACATCCAACTTCTTTTGCCATAGAACGCATCTTTGTCTCCAGTGGTGAGTAAGGAACATCGATTACGATCAGTTCCGGACGGAAGAATGATTTATCCGGTACAACAGACATTCCTTCGAGTGGTTTCATACCAACACCTGTTCCGTTTACAAAAATGTAAGAATCGTTCATTTCTTCTCTTAATTTTTCTTTGTCGTCCAGATCGTAAAGAGTTGCTTTACAGTTTGTCTTTTCATTGATCTTTCTTACTGTTTCTTCTGCGTTTGCCCAGAATTTATCATGGATGTTGAAGATGGAGATTTCTTTTACACCATCAAGTGCAGCCTGGATTTCAATTGCTGTAGCAGCTCCGCCCGCTCCTGCGATTGTCATCTTCTTTCCGATTACATCGATGTCATTGTCTTTTAATGACTGCATGAATCCGATACCGTCTGTGATGTGTCCTGTCAAAACACCATCTTCATTTACGATTGTGTTTACTGCTCCACAGAGCTCTGCTGCCGGAGATAATTTGTCCAGATACTGTCCAACAACTGTTTTATTTGGCATAGACACGTTAGATCCTACCATTTTCAGAGCACGAAGTCCTTTTACTGCATCTTCCAGTGTGCTGTTGTCAACTTCAAATGCAAGGTAAGCATAATCCAGTCCAAGGTAAGCAAATGCTTCGTTGTGCATTGCCGGTGAACTTGAATGTCTGATCGGATAAGCCATAAGTCCAATAAGTTCTGTGTGTCCTGTAATTCTCTCTGCCATGATTTGTTCTCCTTTTCTTCTTCCATAGAAATTTGTTTCTTTGTTCTTTGAGAATGTTTTTAACGTTTGCCCAACTTTTGTTAATTTTTAAACAACCTCTTGATAGTTAAATTATAGACGATATCCTTTGATAGTTCAAATACATCTTATATGCATTTTTGATAGCTTTTTAACATCAGTTATGTTACAATCTTTTTATTTAATATAGAAAGGATTTTTTATCATGACCCTCAATCAGCTTGAATATTTCCAAAAAGTAGCAACCCTGCAGCATTTCCGGCAGGCTGCCGAAGCTCTCAAGATCTCCCAGCCAAGCCTCAGCCGGTCCATGGCGCTTCTGGAAGAGGAACTCGGACTGATGCTTTTTGAACATCAGGGACGTAATGTTGTCCTCACCAAATCTGGCCGCGTCTTTCTGGAACACGTCAACCGAATCCTCGAGGAGGTGCACATTGCCGAGCATAAGATGAAGCAGCTTGCCGGAAGTGGCGGACACATCGATATTGCCTATGTATTCCCTCTAGCGAACTACTATATTCCCCATACCGTCCGCTCCTTCTTGGATCTGGACCGAAACAAGCACGTTACCTTCAATTTCAACCAGACACATACCGCCGATATGATCCAGGGACTCAAATCCGACCGCCACGATGTGATCTTTGGCTCTTTTGTTGCGGATGAACCGGATATTTCCTTTATCCCGATCCTGCATCAGGACATGGTTGTGATCACGCCGAAAAATCATCCCCTGGCGCAGAAAGATACGGTATCCTGCAGTGACCTCACCGAATATCCTCTGATCGGTTATGACCGCTATTCCGGACTCGGTGGATTTACGCGTAACTTCTATAAAGAAAAGAAGCTAAAAGTAAACATTGTCTGTGAATGCCCGGATGAGAACGCGATCGCCGCTCTTGTTGCCGAAGATTTTGGGATTGCCCTTGTTGCAAAGGTAGACGCAGTAGACCAGGCAAACGTAACGATTCTGCCGCTTGCCGACGCCGATCTTACCCATACGGTTTATATGGGCTACATCCGCGACAAATACCAGATCCCCGCTGTCAAACGTTTCATTCAGTTTGTCAAAAGAGATGGGAAGGCCTATTAAAGTGCCTTCCCATTACTTTCTTTTACATATTCAATAAATTCTTTTACAACCGGCGCCAGATACTTTTCTTTTAGTTTTGCCAGATAAATATAACGCTCATATGGTGGATTCTCAATATCCAGTACATCCACATCCAGATTCTTAAGGATCGGGATCTCCGGCATCACTGCAATTCCGAAATCCTCTGCCACAAGCCCCGCCATGGAAGCATCTTCCACGATCTCATAAGCGATCTTCGGTGTCCCTCCGGTCTGTTCAAACAGCTGGTCGATCACCGGTCTGAGTCCGCTGTTCTTGGTGAAATACACCTGCGGATAAGGAAGTGTTTCCTTCAGATCAACAGATCCCCTTCCTGCCAGTTCATGCCCTTTCGGAACAACAACCACCAGCTTTTCCTTGGCGATCGGTACAAAATCAATCCCGGATTCTTTTTCTTTTCTCGAGCAGAAAGCAATATCATACTTTTCCTCTTTCAGTCCCTGTATGATCTCCGTCGTATTCCCGACCGAAAAGCGGAAATTCACATCCCAGTCTGCGTGTTCCTTCAAAAACCCGCCTACAAGCTGTGGAACAAATACACTTCCAAGCGTAAAAATATATGCGAGATCGATCACCCCGCCGGTGTCACTTGTCAGCGCCCTTGTCTTTTTTACGCCACTGTCCAGAATCTTTAAAGCTTCTTCTACATATTCCAGAAATACTTTTCCGTACTTTGTCAGTACAACGTTACGCCCTCTTTTTTCAAACAGGTTTGTCTCCAGCTCCTGCTCCAGCATACTGATGGCATGGCTGAGACTTGGCTGCGTAATGGACAGCATTTCCGCCGCTCTGGTATAGTGTTCTATATGTGCCAGTGTCACAAAGTAATGCAACTGATTCAGATTCATAAAACCATCACCCTCTTTCCTGTTCTTATATTAAACATAGCATAAATTATTTAATTATTCTATAGTTTTGTTTAAATTGTCTATCTTTTTCTATTTTCCGTCTTCCAACTATAATTTTATTTTTATCTTTTTCATTGTTTCTATAGTTATATTCTATTATTTTTCTATATATTTTCAATTTGTATTTTTCAGTTTTTTGTGGTTATAATGGATTTAACAAAAGCCGGTACGCCCAAGCCGGTATAAGACAACCTCGCGTGACTAAGATTTTTTGATTCTATTTAATTTTGATTATTAAGTCATTTTTACGGAGGAATTTCTAATGAAAAGCAAATACAAACACATTTTCGAGCCATTTACCATCAAACATATGACGGTCAAGAACCGTATCGTCATGACTCCAATGGGAACCAACTACGGTGAACAGAATGGTGAAATGAGTTTTCTTCATATCAATTATTACGAGCAGCGTGCAAAAGGCGGTACAGGACTTCTCATCGTAGAGAACGCCAGCGTTGATTCTCCACAGGGATCTAACGGAACCACACAGCTTCGTATCGATCAGGATAACTATATTCCAAGACTTTTCAAACTTTGTGAAACAGTACACAAACATGGATCCTGCATTGCAATCCAGATCAATCATGCCGGTGCTTCTGCACAGTCAGCACGTATCAATATGCAGCCGGTTTCTGCTTCTGATGTTCCTTCAAAAGCAGGCGGTGAAATCCCGCGTCCACTGGAAAAAGATGAGATCATGCACATCGTTAAGAAATACGGTGAAGCAGCAAAACGTGCGCAGATCGCAGGCTTTGACGCTGTAGAGATCCACGCAGGTCATTCCTACCTGATCAGCCAGTTCCTCTCACCTCTTACCAACAAGAGAACAGACGAATTCGGCGGATCTCCGGAAAACCGTGCAAGATTTGCAAAACTCGTTATTGAAGAAGTAAGAAAACAGGTTGGACCTTTCTTCCCGATCTTCGTTCGTATCAGTGCAGATGAATTTATGGAAGGCGGCAATACGCTGGATGACTGTCTGGATTACCTTCAGTATTTCCAGGAAGAAGTTGACGTATTCGACGTATCTGCAGGTCTTAACGGATCCATCCAGTACCAGATCGATGCAAACTACCTTCCGGATGGATGGCGTTCTTACATGGCAAAAGCTGTAAAAGAACGTTACGGCAAACCATGTATGACAATGGGTAACATCCGTAACCCACAGGTTGCTGAAGATATCCTTGCAAGAGGCGACGCTGACCTGATCGGTATGGGACGTGGACTGATCGCTGATCCAGAATGGGTAAACAAAGTAGAATTCGGTGATGAATGTGATATCCGTAAATGTATTTCTTGTAACATCGGATGTGCCGGACACCGTATCGGAATCAACCGTCCGATCCGTTGTACTGTTAACCCATCTGTAAATGGCGGCGAAGATTACAAAAAGCAGAAAATCAACAAGCCTTGCAACGTTGTTGTGATCGGTGGTGGTACTGCCGGACTGGAAGCTGCATGTACAGCTGCCGAAGTTGGATGCACTACTTTCCTGATCGAGAAGAAACCGGAACTCGGCGGACTTGCTGCCCTGATCTCCAAGATCCCGGACAAGAAGAGACTTGCTGACTTCCCGAACTATCTGATCCATCGTGCAAGCAAGCTGAAAAACCTGTTCATCTTCAAGAACACAGAAGCTACGATTGAAATGATCAGAAGCATGAACCCGAACATTATTGTAAATGCTACCGGTTCTAATCCGCTCCTTCCACCGATCAAGGGTCTTCATGAGAACATTGACAAAGAAGGAGGAAAAGTTTCTTCTATTACAAATATGATTGACCATGTTATGGAATATCCGGAAGATCTGAAAGGTAAGAAAGTTGTTGTTATCGGTGGTGGTGCCGTAGGTCTTGACGTAGTAGAATTCTTTGCTCCACGTGGCGCTGATGTAAGCATTGTGGAAATGATGCCGGTAATCGGTAACGGAATTGATCCGGTATCCAAAGTCGGAACCTTTGCACTGATGGATAAATATGGTGTAAAACAGTGTCCGAATACTGCTCTTCTTGAAGTCAAAGCGGATTCCTTCCTTGTTAAAACACCAGAAGGAAATGAAGAAGAAATGCCATTTGATTATGGATTTGTATGTCTTGGTATGAGAGCAAACGCTCCGATCCTTGATGCAGTCCGTAAAGAATTTGAAGATGAAGATGTTGAAATCATGAACATCGGTGACAGTGTACGTGCCCGCCGTATCATCGAAGGTACAGAAGAAGGACGTAACATCCTGAATGTTCTTGCCAAACATGACTACTTATAAGATTTTGTAAATATAGTATCCCCCCTGATGTCCCCTGGTTCTCGTTATGAGAGCCGGGGGATTTCTATTTGCTTTACCAAATAAAAACGAATGTGCCTCGGCACATTCTCGCGCCGAGCGCGGTCGCTTGCGACATTCTTCATCTTCGTGCGAGTGCGCATCTCCGGCACGCAGTGCCTTTTATTTCATAGGAAGTTCCTTTGGAATTTCCTATGAAATAAAAAATGTCCTGCCTACTTGCAGGACATTCTCTTTTCGTTCTCTTTTTTATAGAAATGTAATACAATCTTCTCCAGATATCTTTTCAGCACAATCTGGATCTCTTCTTTTGGATGGATCGGCTTTACCAGAATACTCTTCATCCCGGTACGCTTCGCTCCCCACACATCCGTAAAAAGCTGATCTCCGATAAACACAGTGTTTCCTCTGTCTGTGTGCATCAGCTCCATGGCTTTTATATAATTCTTCGTGGAAGGCTTATGCGCGTTAAACACATACTTGCTCTGCACCTTTTCGGCAAAAGGCTTTACACGTGGTTCCTGGTTATTGGAAATCAGACATGTATCAAACCCGATGCTGCGCAGCCTGTCAAAAAGACGGATTGCTCTCTCATCTGCCGGTGCTCCATGCGGAACCAGTGTATTGTCAATGTCAAATACCAGTCCACGACAGCCTTCCCGATACATTTTTTCAAAATCCAGTACATAAGTGGACGCTGCATATTCGTCCGGATAAAAGGTCTTAAACATGATTCTCATCCATTTCCAGAAGCTTCTGAATCAGATCTTCACAGATCTGCAGAACCGTCTTGTTATCTGTATCTACAACGATATCTGCAGCCGCCTCGTATTTTTCTCTTCTTGCTTCCATCAGCTGCTCGATATATTCTACATTCTTGTGTCCATTGAGCAGCGGTCTGTCGTCACTGTCTTTTACACGGTCAAGAATGGTCTGTGGATGTGCAGTAAGGAGTACTACACGACCATTTTTCTTCATCTCTGCAACATTGCGTTCACGCATTGCCACACCACCACCACAGGAAATGATCACATTCTTCTTCTCCTGCATCTCGATCAGAAGGTTGGTCTCCATATTACGGAAATATTCCTCCCCATAGGTTTCAAAAATATCGGAAATACTCATGCCTTCGCGTTCTGCAATCAGCTGGTCCATCTCAACCACTTCCATGGCAAACATGGTACTAAGATAATCAGAGATCGTACTTTTTCCAGCTCCCATAAACCCGATCAGGACAATGTTGTAATCAAAAAGCTTTCTTGCCTGGATCTTCTTACTGTTGCGCTGGATACGCTCAAATACATCATAAATCTCGTCTCTGTGCTTATTATTGTGAAGGCTGAACATCAGTCTCTTCTTCTGCTTTTCTTCCTGTTCCGGCTGCAGGATCGGCATACCATACTCTTCTTTGTATGCCATGATCTTTTCAATGATCGCATATCTTTCTTTTAATGCCTCTGTGATCTTCGCATCACAGTTTGCAAGTTCTTCACGGTATAATTCCAAATCGTTCATCTATCAATTCCTCGTTTCTCACTCTACTGCTTTCCGAGCGCCTTCAATTGCCCGTTATACTAAGACATTATAGCAGACTCTTTGGAAGTGAATCAATAGATATTTTTTATTTTGCGTTATCCAGGACCGCTTTTACATCACTTTTAAACTGCTTCCAGGCATCTTCATTTTCGACAAAGTATTTCGGACAGATTTTCCCTGTAATATCATAATGTCGGATCACATCTTCTTCTGTCAGAGAAAACTTTTCACACAGCCATGCTGTAAGTTGTACCATGCTCTTATAAGTTGCCTCGTTGAACTTTCCGGTCTCGTCCGGATGACAGCACTCAATAGACACTGTATCAAAATTCCGTGTATTGGATGCATAAGCAACCTCCCAGGTCGGTACGCACTGTACGATTTCCCCGTCCAGTCCCACTACAAAATTGCTGCTTGCCTGCGTAATATGACTGTCCTTCAGTCCCTCAAAATAGTCTCTGTTCTCCATCGCTGTCGAACCAGGGTTGGCAGTGTAATGAATGACTATTCCGGTAATCTCATTGGTTGAAAGTCCCGGTCTTGAATATTCATTCACAGTTAACAGTTCTACATCAATATCCGGCTTTTGGGCACTGATCACTTCATCAGAAAGCTCACTGTATGCTCTCTGTGCAAAGATTCCTCTTCCACTGATCTTCATAATAGAAAGTGCAAGAAGCAGTGTGATCAGGATCGTACTCCCCACCTTTATATAACGGCTCATTCTGCGCCTCTTATTCGCCTCATAATAGCTTTTTCCATTGCCACCCCTGTACAGGTTGGCTCTGGCGTTTTTCTTCCTTCTTCGGTTCATTTCGTCATCTCAATCTTTTGTGTTTTTTGCAAATTTTCTGTTGGAATTCCAACTATATCTAGACTATCATAAAATGGTGAGAAATTGTTGAAAAAAATATTATTTTTTTATTAAGGTGAATGGAAAGGGACGTACCCCAGGGAAGAACAAGAATTGCCCTCCGCTTCCGTTGTGCAAACCATTCCGATGAACCACTTAGGGCGAAAATCGTGTTCAGCAGAGGCTTCCACGATTTTTGTGTTTCATCTCCATTGCACAACAATCGAATCTGATGGCAATTCTTGTTCTTCCCTGGGGCACTGATTTTCCCTTTTGCCATATATTCAGTTGACTGTTGAAGGTTTGGGTGAAGTTTGAAAATAGTTGGATAATGTAAGAGAGAAGAATCGTCTCTCTTACGGAAATGATTCTTCTCTCTTGATTAATTTTACATCTTATTCATCTACGCTGTAGTTTGGTGCTTCTTTTGTGATGTGGATGTCGTGTGGATGGCTTTCTTTGAGGGATGCGGAGGAAATCTTTACGAAACGTCCTGTTGTCTTGAGGGTTTCGATGTCTGGTGCTCCACAGTAGCCCATACCGGAACGGAGACCGCCCATTAACTGGAATACTGTATCTTCTACAGATCCTTTATAAGCAACTCGTCCTTCTACGCCTTCCGGTACAAGCTTCTTCGCATCTGTCTGGAAGTATCTGTCTTTGCTTCCGTTCTCCATTGCTGCGATAGATCCCATTCCACGATATACTTTATATTTTCTTCCCTGATAGAGTTCGAATGTTCCTGGGCTCTCATCGCATCCTGCGAAGATACTTCCCATCATACATACGTTGGCTCCGGCTGCGATCGCCTTTGTCATATCACCTGAGTACTTAATACCACCATCTGCAATAATCGGAATTCCCGACTCTTTTGCTGCTTCGTAGCAGTCCATAACAGCTGTGATCTGTGGTACACCGATACCGGCTACGATACGGGTTGTACAGATGGATCCTGGTCCGATACCAACCTTAACTGCATCAACACCTGCATCGATCAGCGCTTTTGTTGCTTCTCCTGTTGCAACGTTACCTGCGATCACCTGAAGATCCGGGAATGCATCCTTGATCATTCTTACGGTACGAAGTACATTTGCCGAATGTCCGTGCGCCGAATCAAGTACTACTACGTCTACTTTTGCTTTTACAAGGGCTTCTGCTCTTTCAAGACAGTTCGCTGTAATACCGATCGCTGCACCACACAGAAGTCTTCCCTGCGCGTCTTTTGCTGACAGTGGGTATTTGATCTGTTTCTCAATATCTTTAATTGTGATCAGACCTTTTAAGTTAAAATCTTTATCTACGATTGGAAGTTTTTCTTTTCTTGCTTTTGCGAGGATCTTCTTTGCTTCTTCCAGGGTGATACCTTCCTGTGCTGTTACAAGACCTTCGCTTGTCATGGATTCTTTGATCTTCTTGGAGAAATCTTCTTCAAACTTGAGGTCACGGTTCGTAATGATACCTACCAGCTTTCTTCCTTCTGTGATCGGAACTCCGGAAATACGGAACTTCGCCATCAGTTCATTAGCATCTGCCAGTGTGTGCTCCGGTGACAGATAGAATGGATCTGTAATAACACCATTCTCAGAACGCTTAACCTTGTCTACTTCTTCTGCCTGCTGTTCAATCGACATATTCTTGTGAATAATACCGATACCTCCCTGGCGTGCCATAGCGATCGCCATACGATGTTCGGTAACAGTGTCCATTCCCGCACTCATCATCGGTATGTTAAGCTTAATGCCCTTTGTAAGATAAGTTGATAAATCAACCTGATTTGGAATTACTTCTGAATAAGAAGGTACCAGAAGTACATCATCGAAGGTAATTCCTTCTCCAATAATCTTTCCCATGATTTTTCTTCCTTTCTCTCTCGTCTGTAATTTTGATTTTCTGCTATGATAACGCATAAATCCCTGCTATGTCAAGTCCTTTATCGAGTACATTCGTCCGTCCGTGACAATCACGTTTCTGCAGATCACTGATAGTTTTACGTAACCGTCTTTCCGGATGCAATTGTCCCCCGGAACCTGCAAGCTTTTCTGCACGTCTTTCGGGAATTATTTACAAAATACTTTTCTTGGCGCCAGCATCTTCAGTCCTTCACAGACTGTCTTATTCGGCTCAAAAATAATCTTTTTCTTTTCCCCGTTATTTACAACGATCAGCTCATATGTATCTGCCCCCGGCATACCTGAACTGTAATCGGTTCCTTTCAGCCCCTGATAAGGTCTGAGTTCCGGCGAACCGGAAGGTGCCATTATCTCAAGATCCGTCATCTCCATCGAAAAGATATTTTTCCGACGGGATTTTGCCATAATCTTATCAATATCCAGACTTCCGTTCACAAATAAATACTCATATTCAACATCCATACTCCGGAACAAAAAAACATCCAGTGCGATCATGATCACCGGACCGATTATACCGAATGGGATCATAAATATAAGTACGACCGACAGAACAGTAAGTATGATAAGTATTGCTTTGATCAGCGTCGTCGAAGATGCTTTCTGCCTCTTCACCAGCTGTTCTGTGTAAAAATCACCCATATCCTAACCTCCAAATTTATATATTAGAACTATTGTAACACTTTTATAATAAAAAGAAAACTCCTCTTCTGAGGAGTTTTCTAAAAATCATATTTTTAGCTTACATCATGCCCATTCCCGGAGCTCCGCCTGCCGGCATAGCCGGTGCATCCTCTTTGATGTTAGCAACAACGGATTCTGTTGTAAGGAGTGTAGATGCAACACTTGTAGCGTTCTGCAGTGCGCTTCTTGTTACTTTTGCAGGATCAAGGATACCTGCTTTCACCATATCAACATATTCTTCATTGTAAGCATCAAAACCATTTCCAGGTTCAGCTTCTCTTACCTTGTTGATGATAACTGCACCTTCAAGACCTGCGTTAGCTGAAATGTGGAATAATGGAGCTTCCAGAGCTTTGAGGACTACTTTTGCTCCTGTCTTTTCATCACCTTCCAGAGTTTCTGCAAGTTTGGCAACTTCTTTGGATGCATGGATGTATGCAGATCCACCACCTGCAATGATTCCTTCTTCTACTGCAGCTCTTGTCGCATTAAGAGCATCTTCCATACGGAGTTTTGCTTCTTTCATTTCTGTCTCAGTAGCAGCACCTACACGGATAACTGCAACTCCGCCGGCGAGTTTTGCAAGTCTTTCCTGAAGTTTTTCTTTATCAAAATCAGATGTTGTCTCTTCGATCTGGGCTTTGATCTGTCCGATTCTTGCTTCCAGAGCAGCCTTATCACCCATACCATCAACGATAACTGTATTCTCTTTCTGAACTTTTACAGATTTTGCACGTCCAAGCTGTGCCATAGTTGTATCTTTCAGTTCCAGACCAAGTTCTTCCGAGATTACCTGTCCGCCTGTTAAGATTGCAATATCTTCCAGCATAGCTTTTCTTCTGTCACCATATCCAGGTGCTTTTACTGCAACTACATTGAATGTTCCACGCAGTTTGTTGACGATCAGAGTTGTAAGAGCTTCTCCTTCGATATCTTCTGCTACGATAAGAAGTTTGGCTCCTGACTGTACGATCTGTTCCAGCAGCGGAAGGATTTCCTGAATATTAGAAATCTTCTTGTCTGTGATCAGGATATATGGATCATCAAGATTTGCTTCCATCTTTTCCATATCAGTGCACATATATGCTGAAATATACCCACGGTCGAACTGCATACCTTCTACAAGGTCAAGTTCTGTCTTCATTGTCTTTGACTCTTCAATTGTGATAACGCCGTCGTTGGAAACTTTGTCCATAGCTTCTGCTACCATCTCACCTACACTGTCATCACTTGCTGAGATAGCTGCTACTCTTGCGATCTGCTCTCTTCCTGTAACTTTGCTGCTCATCTTCTTGATAGCTTCCACAGCACAGTCTGTTGCTTTCTTCATACCTTTTCTTAATACGATCGGGTTTGCACCTGCTTCCAGGTTCTTCATTCCTTCGTGTACCATAGCCTGTGCAAGAACAGTTGCTGTTGTTGTACCATCACCTGCAACATCGTTGGTCTTAGATGCAACTTCACGGATCAGCTGTGCTCCCATATTTTCAAATGCATCTTCCAGTTCGATTTCTTTTGCGATTGTTACACCGTCATTTGTGATAAGCGGTGCTCCGAATGATTTATCCAGAACTACGTTTCTTCCTTTTGGTCCGATTGTTACTCTTACTGTATCAGCAAGTTTGTTGACACCTGCTTCCAGTGCCTTTCTTGCGTCTGCTCCGTATTTAATTTCCTTTGCCATTTCTATCACTCCTGATTCTTAAAAATAAAATTCTGTTCTGATCTGAAAATCTGATTTTTATCTGTATATGATCTCCTGCAGGATTATCTGATCACTGCAAGAATATCATTCTGTCTTACAATGATGTATTCTTCATCATCGAGTTCTACTTCTGTACCTGCATATTTGGAATAGATAACTTTATCACCTACAGAAACATTCATCGTAACTTCTTTTCCATCAACAACTCCGCCTGGTCCTACAGCAACAACTTCTGCCTGCTGTGGTTTTTCCTTTGACTGTCCAGGAAGTACGATTCCTGATTTTGTAGTCTCCTCTGCAACTAACTGTTTTAATACAACTCTGTCAGCTAATGGTTCTAATTTCATTATAAATTCCTCCTAACTCTATCTTGTTAGCACTCAACAAAATCGAGTGCTAAAAACTTTCTAGGTATAAGATAGCACTCTCTTTCTTTTTTGTCAACATTCGATTTTGAATTTTATAATTACTTTAGATTTATTTCATAAAATCCATTCGTCACCTGCAGGACCAGAATCATACCTGCACGGTTCTCATATCGCTCCTTTATCATCCCTGTACACACAGTCTCACATGTGATCGTCCGGATCCGGCATTCATATACTGCATCCAGTGAAATATCAGAAAGACTGCCTGAGCGCAGGATCAGATGTACCTGCTCCATCTCCTTCTGATATTCTATGACTGTTGCCTCATAAATATTCTCATCTTTTTCCTTATCTTCTTTCAGATACTGTACCATCGTAAGTACAGCTTTATCTCCATCATACATGCTCTCTTCTCTCCTTTTTTACAAATATAGTCCCCCGTTAAAGAAAAGGGCATCAGATTTGTCTGATACCCCTCTTTTACTTTTATCCTTAATTCATTTTTTCTTTTTTGATCTTATCCAGTTCTTTGAACACGTAATCATTCACAACCTTGATGTAAGTTCCTTTCATACCGGATGAACGGGATTCTATCACGCCTGCACTCTCAAATTTGCGGAGTGCATTGACAATTACAGAACGGGTGATTCCCACACGGTCTGCAATCTTGCTTGCCACCAGAATGCCTTCCATTCCGTTAAGTTCATCAAAAATATGGATGATTGCTTCCAGTTCAGAGAAAGAAAGTGTACTGATCGCAGATTGTACGATCTGCTCTTTTCTGGTCTCTTCTGCACTCTCTTCGTTAACAGATCGGAGCATCTCAAGTCCCACGACAGTGGTTCCGTACTCGCTCAAAATGATGTCGTCGATTTCGTACATGGACTCTTTTCTGTATAAAAACAGAGTTCCAAGTCTCTCTCCTGCAATGTTGATCGGAGTAATGATCGCCTGATATCCCTGAGATACATCAGCTGTAAATCCAAGTGTCTGCAGATTAACATTCTCTTTTGTGGAAAGAATACTGAGAAGACGCTCATTTAACATCGGATCAATATGTTCTCCCACTTCGTCCTGCAAAAGCTCATGGATCTCCGGGACTCCTTCGCATGTGCTGACACCGAGTACCTTTCCTTTCTTACTGACTACCAGTACATTCGATGCCAGAATCTCTGTCAGAACTTCACAGATATCTGTAAACACAACTTTGCTTGAATTATTATTGTGCAACAGTTTGTTAATTTTTCTTGTTTTATCCAATAATTGTACGCTCATATCTGCCTCCATATACTTTTATTAAAAATGTGCGTTTCCGTTCGCATTTTTCACGAATATGAAATATTGTTGAAATTATGTGCACAAATTAGTCAAAAAAATGTGCACATAAATATATTATCATACAATTCTGAATAGTTCAATGAAATTTGATTTATTTTTCATCTTTCTCTTTATTTTTAACAAATCCACACTGCTCATTACCGCAGACAAGTTTATTTCCTTTTTCTACCATATAGCTTCCGCATTTCGGACATTTTTCTTCTGACGGCTTCTGCCATGACATAAAATCGCATTCCGGATTATCCTCACATCCGTAATAACGTCTGCCTTTCTTTGTCTTACGCAGTACAATGTCTTTTCCGCATTTCGGGCAGGCAACTCCAATCTTCTCCAGATACGGTTTGGTGTTGCGGCATTCCGGGAATCCGGGACATGCAAGGAACTTTCCATGGGGACCGTATTTGATGACCATATTTCTTCCACATTCTTCGCAGACTACATCGGTTACCTCATCCTCGATTTTAACTGTTTCCAGCTCTTTTTCTGCTTTTTCAACCGCTTCATTCAAATCCGGATAGAAATTGCTGATAACCGATTTCCACTCTACCTTTCCTTCTGCGATCATATCCAGAAGTCCTTCCATATAAGCGGTAAAGTTGACATCGACAATGCTTGTGAAAGACTGCTTCATAATATTATTGACCACTTCACCAAGCTCAGTCATATAAAGATTCTTGTTCTCTTTTGCAACGTATCTTCTTGCAATGATCGTAGAGATCGTCGGTGCATAGGTACTCGGACGTCCGATTCCAAGCTCTTCCAGTGTCTTTACCAGAGATGCCTCAGTGTAATGTGCAGGTGGCTGTGTGAAATGCTGCTTATAATCAAAGGATTCTTTCGTCAGTTCTGAATCTTTGTCAATACTCTTGACCATTACATTTCCACTCTGTTTTTCCTCATCGCTTTCCACATATGCCAGACGGAAACCTTCAAATACAATCTTAGATGCCGATACCGTAAAACGGTAATCATCTGCTCCGATTTTAACAGAAGTTGTCTCATATTTTGCCGGCTGCATTCTGCTCGCCACAAAACGCTTCCATATCAGCTGATACAGACGGAACTGATCTCTTGTAAGAGATTCTTTGATTTCTGCCGGAACACGGGTAACATCTGACGGACGGATGGCTTCGTGTGCATCCTGAATATTTTTCCCGTCATTCTTCTGCTTCTGTTCCGATGCAGTCTCTGCCACATACTCTTCTCCGTAGGCTTTTCCAACGTAGGCTCTTGCATTTGCATCCGCCTCCTCAGAGATACGGGTCGAATCAGTACGCAGGTAAGTGATCAGACCAACCGTTCCGCTTCCTTTGATATCCACACCTTCATAAAGCTGCTGTGCGATACGCATCGTCTTTGAAGTTGCAAAATTCAGTGCTTTGGATGCCTCCTGCTGAAGGGTACTGGTCGTAAACGGAAGCGGTGCTTTTTTGCTTCTCTCACCGCGCTTTACATCGACCACTTTATATTCTGCATCTTCCAGTTCTGCAAGAATCTTATTCAGTTCCTCTTCATTATGGATCGTAATCTTCTCATCCTTTGTTCCGTAGAATTTTGCTGTAAGAGGCTTCTTTTCTCCCTTTATCTTGAAATTGGCGTCCAGTGACCAGTATTCTTCCGGAATAAAAGATGCAATCTCGTCTTCCCGGTCTGCAATGATGCGAAGTGCTACTGACTGTACACGTCCGGCACTGAGACCTCTTTTTACTTTTGCCCAGAGAACCGGACTGATCTTATATCCCACAATACGATCCAGCACACGACGCGCCTGCTGCGCATCTACCAGATCCATGTCGATATCACGTGCATTTTTCAGTGATGCCTTTACCGCACTTTTAGTGATCTCGTTAAAGCTGATCCGGTATACTTTCTTTCCTTCCAGCTTAAGCGCCTTCATCAGGTGCCAGGAAATTGCTTCTCCTTCACGGTCCGGGTCAGTTGCAAGATAAATCTTATCTGCTTTTTTTACTTCTTTTCTAAGCCCTGCAAGGATCTCACCTTTTCCTCTGATTGTAATGTATTTCGGCTCAAAGTCATGCTCCAGGTCTACTCCCATCTGACTTTTCGGCAGATCTCTTACATGTCCGTTGGATGCCATTACCACGTAATTGCTGCCGAGAAATTTCTTTATGGTCTTCACTTTTGTCGGTGACTCTACAATCACAAGATAACGTGCCATATATTATATTCCTCCATATTAACAGTGTCAGATCATTTTACTCTGACATAATAATTTTTTGATCTTTCCTGAATGTATCCTTTCAACTGAAGAGATACACAGATTCCCATCACCTCCTGTGGAGTAAGTCCGGTTTCTCTCTGTAAATCATCCAGCCCCCGCGGATACAAACCGAGCTTACTATACACCAAATTTTCTTTCGTTTCAAGCTTTATTTTATTTTTCGTGTCTGATATAATTGCGTTTTTCTTCTTTAGCAACCCTTTTATAACCAGTTCTTCCAGCAAATCTTCTTCATTCAGAAGGATCCCTGCCCCCTGCCGGATCAGGCGGTTACAACCACAGCTCAGCGGCTCTGTCACCATCCCCGGGAGAGCATAAATGTCTCTTCCCTGTTCAAGAGCCATGTCTGCTGTAATCAGGGATCCGCTCTTTTCTTTTGCCTCCATAACGAGTACCACATCGGCAAGTCCGCTGATCAGACGGTTTCTTGCCGGAAAATGCCAGGCAACCGGTGGAGTTCCCGGTGGCTGTTCAGACAGTATACCTCCGCGCTTTATTAAATCTTTATAAAGTCCTTTATGTGCCGCCGGATAACATACATCTGCTCCGCCTCCCAGAACCGCAAATGTCTTCCCTCCGACATTTAATGCAGCCCGGTGTGCCATCCCGTCAATTCCCAGTGCCATTCCACTGATGATCTGGATTCCGCTCTCCGCAAGTCTTTCAACAAAGCGAAGCGTCATTTTCTCACCATAGCTGCTACATCTTCTGGCACCTACCACCGCCACCGACGGGATTCCCTCCTGTGGCATCTTCCCGATAAAAAAGAGTGCATACGGCATTCCTGCAAGTTCTTCAAACCGTTTCGGATAATTGTTCTGTCCCCGGACTGCCATCTGAATTCCCCGGTCCGCCGCTTTTTGATACGCTTCCCTCCAGTTCCTTTTTTTCTTACTTTCTTTCAGGATCCCCCACTCTTTTTCTGTAATTATCTGTTCTCTGATTCCTTTTTCTTCTATATAATAGACCGCTTCCGCAGATCCGTTCTTTCTGCATAATTCACACTTTCTGTCACCTGTGATTCCTTCCACACACGCCAGCCAGTATGTATACCACATTTCACTCATTTCTCTTATCCCCAGTATTCTTTATCCATAACCCGATACCCCAGTGCCTCTCGAAGTGCCGCAAGATCGATCTCCTCTTTTTCCTCCAGATCCGCAATCGTCCGTGCCACCTTTAACACCTTATGATAGCTCCTCACCGTCAGGTTCATCACTTCATAAGCCTGGCGCATCATCCGTTCTTCCTCTTTCCCAAGACGGCAGTATTTTTCAATTTCATTTTGCCCCATCTGTGCATTTTTTGTCAGCTTTTCTTCCTGAAAACGTTCCATCTGACGCATTCTTGCAAGCATCACTTTTTCCCGCATGCCTCTGGAATCCATCCCTGTTCCCTTTCCGGTCAGTTCTTCATATTCGACCTTGGGTGCCTCCATGCAGATATCAATCCGATCCAGAAACGGCTGGCTCAGCTTTCCCTGATAATTCCGGATCTGCCCGGGCGTACAGGTACATTGGGGACCAGGAGCCATTCCGCAGGGACATGGATTTGTTGCAGCAACCAGCATAAAATCTGCCGGAAAAATATAAGCTCCCTGCTGCCTTGCCAGATGAATGCATTTTTCTTCCAGCGGCTGCCTGAGCACCTCCAGAACACCTCTCGGGAACTCCGCCAATTCATCCAGAAAAAGAACACCTCCATGCGCAAGTGTTGCTTCTCCCGGCGATGGGATTCGTCCGCCTCCGATGAGTGCTGCCCGTGTCACGGTATGATGGACCTCCCGGAACGGTCTCTGCCAGATCAGCGGATTCTCTCTTTTAAGCAGTCCCGCCGTACTGTAAATCCCCGTGATCTCCAGACTTTCTTCCCGGTCAAGCGGTGGCAGGATCGTCGGGATCCGTTTGGCAAGCATCGTCTTTCCGGAACCGGGCGGCCCGACATAAAGCAGGTTATGTCCTCCTGCCACTGCCACCATCGTCGCCCTTTTTACTGCTTCCTGTCCCTGAATATCACTATAATCTATGTCCCATTCTTCCGTTCCATGAGCCTCTTCTTTGTCAGGTTTCTCCATCTGAGGCATATACTCACCCTTCAGCCATCTGCATACCTCTTCCAGAGTCTCTGCCCCAAAAATCTGTATTCCCTGCGCCAGCCTTCCCTCATCCTCATTTGACTTCGGAATCACACAACACCTGAAACCAGCCCTCTTTGCTTCCAGAACAATCGGAAGGATTCCCTCTGCCGGCTGCAGCTTTCCATCCAGTCCGAGCTCCCCTGCAAGTAAGATATCCTCCACGGCTTTTTCCGGGAATCTCCCCATTGCCCCAAGTACTGCAACTGCAATTGGAAGATCAAATACAGATCCCTTCTTGCGGACACATGCCGGCGACAGATTGATCACAATCTTTTTCGCCGGCATGGTATAACCGGTATTGCGCATGGCAGTTCTTACCCGTTCTGCTGCTTCCTTTACCTCCGAAGACAGATATCCCACCATATGAAACATTGGAAGTCCGTTCCCTGCATCTGCTTCTACCTGCACAAATTCTACTTTCAGCCCCAGAATCGTTGCCGAATGTACCTTGTAAAATCCCATATTAAATTCACCCTTGCCTTTCCCCGGCAAAAGTTCAGAAGTTTTATTTCAGAAAATGTATGGCGAAATGCCATGAGTGATTTGCTAAAAGAAAACCGATATCTTTTAGAAAATGTATCCTTATGATAGTATGGGGAGGGGATTTTGTCAAGATGATTGGGAGGGGAAATTTGTGGGAGTAGGTTGTGAGGTCATCGTGGGAGAATCATCTCTTTCGATTCCATTGTGCAAACCATTCCGAGAAGCCTCTGAAAGCGAAAATTGTGTCAGCAATGGCTTCCATAATTTTTGAGTCTTCTCTCCATTACACAATAAGTGAATCGAAAGAGATGATTCTCCCACAACGACCGCTGTACTTTACTGGCAAAGTTTTGCCTTGTTGTATCATAGATGGGACAAAATGCCTCTGCACAGACAGGACGCGACCTTGTGTGCAGAGGCATTTTGCTAAAATAGTTATTTACTTAATCTTTGTTTCATGTATTCGTTGGCGTTTAATTCTAAGGTGTCGTCCAGTGGGGCGAGTGGGGCGATTTTGCCGTATTTGCGTTCGAGGGCAGTTTGTAATATAAAATCGCAAAGTACCGGGTTCTTTGGTAAAAGGGAGCCGTGCGAATAGGTTCCAAAGACATTTTTGTAGCGGGCTCCTTCGGTTTGGTCTTCTCCGTTGTTGCCGTAGCCTTTGAGCATTTTGCCGAGTGGTGATACGCCTTCGCCCAGGTAGGTCTTACCGGAATGATTTTCAAAGCCGACTACGACAGATCCACTGCTCTCCGGAAGTGTCTCAAACATGTAGTTGCCGATCATACGCTCTTTGGAGCCAACGGTATGAATGTTGATCGCGCCGGTGAAGTCAAGCTGGACTCCATCCCAGGTCTTATAATACTGACCAAGCATCTGATAGCCTCCGCAGATTGCCAGGAAGATCTTTTCATCTTCCACGGCTGCGCGGATCTCTGCTGCTTTTCCGGTTCCCAGGTCTTTCAGAAGGACTTCCTGTTCAAAGTCCTGACCTCCACCGATGAAGAAGATATCATAGCGGTTTGCATCCAGTGCCTCTCCGATCGAGCAGCCTTCTACATTGACCTTGATTCCACGATCCTCCATACGGCGTTTCATTGTGATGATATTGCCCCGGTCTCCATACAGATTAAGGATGTCCGGGTAGAGATGACAGATATTCAGTTCCATAATTCCCTTTCCTCCTTATTCGTAAAATGCCTTGATATCGGTATGCTTGCTGATCTCGCCGCGCAGGTCAAACATAGCGGTATAGGTCGGCATAATAAATGTCGGTGTCTCATCAGCTCCGATTGCCTCTAAAAGGTTCTCATAGTCGCGGATCACTTCAATCCGTCCAGTGTCAAATCCTGCATATTTCAGGCGGAGCGCCATATCATCTGCACGGACTCCAGATACCAGAATACGGGTAAAGCGTGCACTCTGACGGGCAAGTGCTTCAAAATCCACATCCCAGATCCAGCTGATATCGGTTCCATCTGCATAACGGTCATTCAGAAGGAACGCAATCTTGCACTCTTCCTCATCATTAGAAATCTGGTTGATGACCTGATTGTACCCTGCCGGGTTCTTGACAAGCATCATACGTGCTTTAGACTTGCCAAGTTCAAACTGTTCCGCACGTCCGAAGCCACACTCAAATCTGCCGAGTGCATCAACTGCGGTGTCTTCATCGATTCCAACAATCTCCGCAGCCGCAACACAAGCTGCCGCATTGTAAATATTGTAGCCTCCCGGAAGGTTAATGTGCACATCATGGCTATGCCCGAATGCATTTAACACGATATCCGAAGAATCTGCTCCGGTACGCACTACCTGCGTCACGCCAACCTGTGGTGTCTGCCGGTGATATCCACATTTCGGACAACGGAAACCGCCAAGATGGCTATAAGTTCTGTAATCGTATTCATATTCTGTCTTACAATGAATACAGTACACTGCATCAGACAGTTCAAACGCTGTCTCTTTGTAAATCGGCACATCCACCCCGAACCATACAACCTTATTCGGTACATCATCTGCAAGAGATGCCGTCAGTGAACAGTCCGCATTCAGGCACAGGGTTGCATCCGGTACATGGGTAATTCCTTCGCGGATTGCATTCAGCGTGTGGGTGATCTCCCCATATCTGTCCAGCTGGTCACGGAAAATATTGTTGACTACCAGACACTCTACCGGCAGCATCTCACTGGTCTTACGGAACGCTGCCTCATCGCACTCGATCAGTGCATGTGTGTAAGAACATTTACCGGAAAGACTGCAGTGCTGTGCAAACACCGTAATGATCCCGGTCAGAAGATTGGCACCGGATTTATTTGCAAAGTACTTATATCCGGCTTCTTCAAATGCCTGCTCGATCATACGGGACGTGGTCGTCTTTCCATTGGTTCCGGTCACTACCGTAACCTTCACCCCACGTGATAATTCCTTTAAAATATCTTTGTCAATTTTTAATGCGATCTTGCCCGGCAGGTTCGTTCCGCCACGTCCCATCCGCCGCAGGACTGCGTTGGATGTCTTACAGGCAAGTACCGCTAATCTTGTCCTTATTCCCATAATATTTCCTTTTCTCTCGTAATCTCATTTCTTTTGTAAACCATATCTGCTACTACATGATTCAACGCTCATTATAACGCATTTTCAGACGTACCACAAGCGCAAAATAACCCGAATGGAAAAGCACAGAACTTTTCACTTTTACATACACTGTTAGTAACTCTATTTTGAGGTAATCGTATTGAAATCCTTTCCTCCGCCTCTTACTCCAAAAGAGGAATCCGAGCTTCTCAGACGCAGTGCAGACGGTGACAATGAGGCCCGTCATATTTTGATCGAGCGCAATCTCCGTCTGGTCGCTCATGTCATAAAAAAATATCAGCATCTGGAGGACGATACAGAAGATCTTCTGTCCATCGGAACCATCGGCCTTATCAAAGCAGTCTCCACCTTTAACCCGGACAAAAAAGCCCGGCTTGCCACCTACGCCTGCCGCTGCATCGAAAATGAGCTTCTGATGATGCTGCGCACCAAGCGGAAGAGTAACCGGGAAACCTCCCTATACGAACCGATCGGTACAGACCGGGAAGGGAATGAGATCCGCCTGTATGATATCATCGAATCTGATGAAGAAGATGCCTGTATGCAGCTTGCCCTGAAAAATGATATTTCTCTTCTCTATGAAAAACTGGAATCCGTTCTCACCGACCGCGAACAGCTGGTACTGAAAAAGCGCTACGGTCTTTATGGTGAAAAAGAATATACCCAGAAAGAAGTTGCAGCTTCTCTTGGCATCTCACGTTCCTACGTTTCGCGGATCGAAAAAGGGGCGATCCAAAAACTCCGCCCCTGCTTTCTTCCTTCTCATTTTTAATTTCTGTCCGGTCCAGATCCTGTCTGTCCATTTCAAAATTCATGATGCTTCTTTCACACCGACAGACAGGACACTCTACTCAAACATTCCTATACCCAAAAGCAGAATGCCAATTCCCAGAAAGACGCAACTTACCAGCACAAGCCCCAGTAGAGTTTTCTTTTTTTCTCTTGGCAGAAGCCCCCTGTCGTATCCCGGCTGTCCTTTATGGATCAGGTAATTTCCCGCATAAAGCAGAAACGGTCCTGCCGATGCATAAATAAAATACACTGCCACCGTTACAAGCAAAATACCTGTCGATGCCATAGCTTCTGCACTTTCCATCTGTTCTGAAGCCACACTGGAAGTAAGCTGTAAAAGCAATGTCGGTAACGCATTATTGATCAGATGGAAGAGCATGTTATAAAACATGTTATCCGTCTCGGCAAGCAGATATCCCATGGCGATTCCAAGCATCGCTGTCGGCACAAACCGCCAGAAGCTTCCGTGAAATGCACCGAACACTACTGCACTGATCAGAATTGCCGGCCATGGACTCCTAAAGCCACGGAAACAGCTGAAAAGCCCGCCTCTGAATGCCATTTCCTCAAAAATCGCCGGCGTGACACAGATCAGAAGAAATGCAATTCCAAACGGCAATCCGCCGGATAATTCACTCACACTTTCTGTAGCCCCGCTCATCTGCTCCGGAAATACATAAAGCAGGATCGATGTCGGAATCATCGTGATCAGAAGGGTTCCGATCCACATCAGCACTGTTCCGACAGTCTTTGCGATCGTCGGTCTGTGAAGTGGAAATGCACGCTTTACGTCTTCCCGGAAAAGCGCTACTGTTCCAAGTGCCAGCACCGCAAGAAGACCCTCATACATTAGAATTCCCCACTCACCAAAATAATAGACACAAAATCCGGAAAGCCAGAATATGTCCACGCCGTACAGAAAGATCAGTACGATCGCCACATATGGCTTCCACGTTTTTTTATTCATCTGCTTCCTCTTTTCTTCTGAGAATATCGTACTTGTCAGCCATACCGGACAGTTCTACATACAGTACCTGCTTCGGATGTGGTGCACTCTCCTGTTCTTCTCCTTCTTCATTTACGATCCGTTTTACCTGAACCTCCACGTTATCTCCGTTCGGTTTCATGATCTCAATCGTCTCGCCAACCGAAAATTTATTCCTCTGTTCGATCTTCACCATACCGTCTTTGATCTCTTCTGCAATTCCAAGATATGTGTACTCCCGGATATAGGTGTTGCTGTCATAAATCTGTGCCTCTTCCGACGGTTTTCCAAAGAAAAATCCAGTTGTAAACTGTCGATAGGTACAATTCGAGATCTGGTCCAGATACCATGGCATATTCTTCCTGTAAAGCTCCGGATCTTTCTGATAATCATCAATTGCTTTCCGGTATGTTCTCGCTACAGTTGCCACATACAGAGCCGTTTTCATTCTTCCTTCGATCTTGAAGCTGTCAATCCCCGCATCAATAAGCTCCGGAATATGTTCGATCATACAGAGGTCTTTTGAATTGAAAATATACGTTCCTCTCTCATTTTCATAAACCGGCATATATTCTCCCGGACGGGTTTCTTCCACAACTGAATACTTCCAGCGGCACGGATGGGTGCATGCGCCATGGTTTGCATCCCTGCCTGTAAAGAAATTACTGAGCAGGCATCTTCCGGAATAAGAAATACACATTGCACCGTGTACGAATGTCTCAATCTCCAGATCATCCGGGATATGTGCACGGATTTCTTTGATCTCACGCATGGAAAGTTCTCTTGCGGATACAACTCTGCTCGCCCCTTGTCTGTACCAGAACATATAAGTTGCATAATTTGTATTATTGGCCTGTGTACTCACATGTCTTTCAATTTCCGGACAAACTTCTTTTGCGATCTCAAATACACCCGGATCAGCAATGATCAGTGCATCCGGCTTTATTTCCTTTAACTCTTTAAAATATTCCCGCACGCCTTCCAGATCGTAGTTATGTGCCAGAATATTTGCAGTTACATATACTTTTACATCATGCTCATGTGCAAACCGGATTCCTTCCATCATATCTTCTTTGGAAAAGTTCTTTGCCTTTGCACGAAGTCCAAATGCTTCTCCTCCAATATAAACTGCATCTGCTCCAAATACGACTGCAGTCTTCAACACTTCCAGGCTGCTTGCCGGTATCAATAATTCAGGATGTCTTGCCATTATTTTTTTCCTTTCTGTTACTGTTATCTCCTGTTTTTATTTTCGCACGCTCAGTGCCACTCCATCTCCCAGAGGAAGAATAGATGTCTCAAGCTCAGGATGATGTTTCAGAGTATACAGATACTCTCTCATCCGGCTATGAATCGTGCGGTCTCTTCTTTCCACCGCAAAACGAGACTCAATAATATCTCCGTCCTGCAACACATTATCCGTGATCAGGATCCCTCCCGGCACAAGGAAACGCATCACCTGTTTTAAATATGCCGGATATTGTCCCTTTGCAGCATCCATAAACACAAAATCAAAGCCTGCATCATCCGGCATGCCTTTCATAATCTCCAGTGCATCGCCTTCAAGCAGCGTAATTTTCTGTTCCATACCTGCCCTGGCAAAATTGGCTCTGGCAATCGGAATCCTTTTTTCGTAATTTTCGATTGTTGTTATGTGACATTCCTCCGGAGAATATTTTCCCATCAGAATTGCCGAAAATCCAACTGCTGTCCCAATTTCAAGAATCTTTGCCGGACGTTTGATCTCCAGCATTACTTTCAGAAAACTTTTTGTTTCTTTGCGGATGATCGGAACCATGTCCGCAAGGGCTTCCTGTTCGATCTCATCGAGAACGGGAATATCCGCGCTTTCCAGAGAATGGAGGTAAGTCGTCAGTCGTTCTTCTACTATCATATCTTCCTCTTTTCTTTTTCCAAAGAAATTCTTATCCTATACATTTATTATAGAAGCGCAGACAAAGTTTTTTTTCTTTTCAACTCTGACTGCGCTTCTTTATGCAGATATCTTCGCATCTGCTTATTTTCACAAAAATGCCACAGGCATCTTTATATTATACATCCATAATGATCGGAAGGATCATTGGTTTTCTCTTGGTTCTTTTCCAGATAAAGTCATTCATTGTGTCGCGGATCACAAGCTTAATCTTGCTCCAGTCAGCATGACGGCTCATCAGACATTTTTCAACTGCTTCCGTAACAACCTTCCGTGCCTCTTCCATCAGGCTTTCGGATTCACGTACATAAACAAATCCACGGGATACGATATCCGGTCCTGCAAGAAGCTGGTTGGTACGCTTTTCCAGTGTCAGAACGACAATCAGGATTCCGTCTTCTGCCAGATGCTGACGATCACGCAGTACAATATTACCGACATCACCAACACCGAGTCCATCTACCAGGATTTCTCCTGTGTGTACCTTATCTACAACTTCTGCACTTTCATCATCCAGTGCAAGTACATCGCCTGACTTGAGGATGAAAATGTTGTCCTTCGGAATTCCAAGAGATTTGGCAATACCTGCGTTCGCTTTCAGATGGCGGTATTCTCCGTGAACCGGAATTGCATATTTTGGTTTTACCAGTGAATAGATCAGCTTCAGTTCTTCCTGGCACGCATGTCCGGATACATGCGTATCCTGGAAAATAACATTCGCTCCCTTTTCAGAGAGTTCATTGATAATATTCGATACCGCTTTTTCATTACCCGGAATCGGATTAGAACTTAAAATGATCGTGTCACCCGGCATGATCGAGATCTTCTTATGGATATCTGCCGCCATACGTGACAGAGCCGCCATAGATTCTCCCTGGCTTCCGGTTGTGATGATCGTTGTCTTCTCTCTTGGATAGTTTTTCAACTGATCTGTCTCGATCAGCGTATTCTCCGGCACGTTCAAATAGCCCAGCTCTGATGCAACCGAAATGATATTTACCATACTGCGGCCTTCTACAACTACTTTACGTCCATACTTGTAAGACGTATTGATGATCTGCTGTACACGGTCTACATTCGAAGCGAAGGTTGCTACAATAATTCTTGTATTGGAGTGTTCGGCAAAAAGCCGGTCAAATGTAGCTCCCACTGTCCTTTCTGACTGTGTAAAACCAGGTCTCTCCGCATTGGTACTGTCTGACATCAGTGCCAGTACCCCTTTCTTGCCAATCTCTGCAAAGCGCTGCAGGTCAATCGCATCACCAAATACCGGTGTATAATCTACCTTAAAGTCTCCGGTATGCACAACAATACCCGCCGGCGAATAGATTGCCAGTGCTGATGCATCCTGGATACTGTGGTTCGTCTTGATAAATTCAATCCTGAATTTTCCAAGATTGATCGACTGTCCATGGCGCACTACTTTTCTTTTGGTTGAGCGGAGAAGATTGTGCTCTGTGAGCTTTTTCTCGATAATTCCCATAGTCAGCTTTGTTGTATAAATCGGCAGATTGATCTCTTTGAGCACATAAGGAAGCGCTCCAATGTGATCCTCATGTCCATGTGTGATCACAAAGCCCTTCACCTTATCCGCATTGCTCTTAAGGTAACTGATATCCGGGATTACAAGATCGATTCCCAGCATATCATCTTCCGGGAACGACAGTCCGCAATCCACTACAATAATACTGTCTTCGTATTCAAAGGCAGTGATATTCATTCCGATCTTTTCAAGACCTCCAAGCGGAATGATCTTAAGTTTTGAGTTGCTTTTTTTCTTCAATCTCACACCTCCATATATTTTTATGTATCTCATCCGTACATTTAATTATCGTAAAATTCGGAGTCCGCCCCTGTGTGCGAACCCCGTTCTTATCTGCCAGAAATATTCTTTTGACAGTTCCGTCTACACTTCAATCTCCACGTCCTCCAGAAGCTCTTCGAACACCTTGAGTACGGCATTAAGTTCTACTTCCTCTTCTACCATCTCATAAACGCTGTCCTTCTCTTCCGGCGCACTTGTATCCTTCAGGATCAGGCACTCTGCATCATCCTCTTCTGAATCTGCAACCAGAAGGTAAGTCACTCCATTCAGTCTGGTCTGCTCCACAACAAAAAATTCTTCTGCTTCGCCGCCTTCTCCGCATGTAAACGTTAATTTTTCATTCTTCATATACTTTCCCCTTATCGTCTGATTGTATTCCAAAGCCTGTTACTTCTGCATATCCAGAGAATCCAGATATCCCTGCAATATAAATACAGCCGCAATCTGGTCCACATACTGCTTGCGGTTCTCCCGTCTTACACCGGATTCCATAAGTGTCCGTTCCGCTTCCACCGTTGTAAGGCGCTCGTCCCACATCACGATCTCGATGCCGGTACGCCGCTTCAGCATCTCACCAAATTCCAGTGCCTTCTCTGCCCGTTCTCCGATATCATTATTCATATGTTTCGGAAAACCGATCACAAACTTCTCTACTCCATATTCGGCTGCAAGGCTCTCAATCCTTGCCAGTGTCTTTCGGAGCTTGTTCTCGTCCTTCCTCGTAACCGTCTCCACTGCCTGTGCCGTAATCCCCAGAGGATCACTTACAGCAACACCTACGGTCTTCGTACCATAATCAAGTCCCATTATCCGCATCATATCTTCAACCTACAGTTCATGTCTGATATAAGCTTTTAATAATTCTTCTACAATCTCATCCCGCTCAACCTTCATTACAAGGCTTCTTGCTCCGTTATAGCTGGTAATGTATGTAGGATCACCGGACATAATGTATCCTACAATCTGATTCACCGGATTATATCCTTTTTCCACCAGAGCATTATATACAATTTCCAGAATATCTTTTGCCTGGATCTGTGGTCCTGTCTCTACCTGAAAAAATTGTGTATTCGTTATATCTTTCATCTTACGACCTCCAATACTTCATATTCATTTTAATATAATCTATACAAAAATTCAATGCATAATTTGTGAAAGTGAAGTAAGTTCTATCTCTTTTAACTGATTGGTCCACCGGTCTGCCTGTTCCGGTTCGCATGGAACCCCAATCCGGAGATATTCCTTGGTGTACCCTGTGACATAATTTTCCCCATCACGCTCTGTCATCTCTTCAAAAAGAACTTCCACCTTTTTTCCGAGCCATCCTTCTTCATAACGCCGCATTTTTTTGCGGTTCAGCTCCAGCATGATATTGCTTCTTCGCGTTTTTTCATGTTCCGGGATCTGCCCGTCCATCTTCGCAGCTTTCGTTCCCTGCCGCTTTGAATACTTAAATATATGCGTCTCATAAAAATTGATGCTGTCTACAAAATCCCGGGAGGCTTCAAATTCTTCCTCTGATTCTTGCGGGAATCCTACGATCACATCGGTTGTCAGTGCCGGATTTTCAAAATACTTCCGTAGAAGCTCACATTTTTCCCGGTATTCTGCCGCGTCATATCTGCGGTTCATCCGTTTCAGGGTTGCATCACATCCACTCTGCAGAGACAAGTGAAAATGCGGACATATCTTCGGCAGGCAAGCCAGTTCTTTTGCAAATTCTTCCGTCACGATACGCGGTTCCAAAGAGCCCAGTCGGATCCTTTTGATTCCTTCAACTTCATGTACCGCACGGATCAGCTCCAGAAGTCCTTCTGTCTGCTTTCCATTTTCATCTTTCCATTCCAGCCCATAAGAACTGAGATGGATTCCGGTAAGCACCACTTCCTGATACCCATGTTCCGCAAGTGTACGCACCTCTTCCACTACATCTTCTTTTTTCCTGCTGCGCACGCGTCCTCTCGCATAAGGAATGATACAATAGGTACAGAACTGGTTGCAGCCATCCTGCACTTTCAGATATGCCCTTGTATGCTCTGCTGTCCGGGAAAGGTGTAGGCTCTCATACTCGGAGGTATGGTTAACGTCAATGACCTCCTGCATCTGTTCCGGAATGTCTTCTTTAAAATATTCTTCCAGAAGGCGGATCAGATCCTTTTTTTTATTATTCCCGATTACAATATCTATATTCTCATCCAGCTCCCCCATATCTGCCTGCGCCTGCACATAACAGCCAGCCGCTACGATCACTGCATCTGGATTCTGTTTTCGGGCACGGTGGATCATCTGTCTGGACTTGCGGTCTGCCATATTCGTCACCGAGCAGGTATTGATCACATAGACATCTGCCAGATCATGAAACGGTACGATCTCATATCCGTTCTTTTCCAGCAGTTCCTGCATCGCTTCTGTTTCATAAGCATTTACCTTACAGCCCAGGTTGTGTAATGCTGCTTTTTTCATAAATTCATCCTACTTTCAATATTTATAACATTTAACGAAAATTTCATTTATTCTTCGGCGTTTTGTTCCTTGACTTTTTTGTGTATAACTTTTAATATAACTATAGAAAATGAAATCAAGGAGGTGTGTTTTCAATGAAAACCGTACAAATTTCTTTAAATTCTATCGACAAAGTAAAATCATTCGTAAACGAAATCACAAAATACGATTACGATTTTGACCTGGTATCCGGAAGATATGTAATTGATGCAAAATCTATCATGGGTATCTTCAGTCTTGATCTTTCTAAACCGATCGATCTGAACATCCATGCTGAGAACCAGGATGCTGATAACATCATTGAACTTCTGAAACCATACTTAGTATAATAGAATGCGAAGTATCAGGACGCAGTACATTTTTGTACTGCGTCCTTTCCTTTTTGAGGAGAGCCTGGAAAAGCTCCCCTTTTTCTTTTATTATTTTACGATGATCGTCTCCACAGTATTCACTGCTTCTGCAAACAGTTCATCAATCTTTTCACTTAAGTTCTCTTCTGATTTGCGGATCACTTCTACATTCGGTTTGGTAACCGGATGTTTTGCCACGAAGATCGTGCAACAGTCTTCGTATGGAAGAATGGAAGTCTCATAGGTTCCGATCTTCTCTGAAATATCTACGATCTCCTGCTTGTCAAATCCGATCAGTGGCCGGTATACCGGCAATGTACATACATCGTTGGTTGCCATCAGACTCTGCATGGTCTGGCTTGCCACCTGTCCGATACTCTCACCTGTGATCAGCCCTAAGCATCCGTCTTCTTTTGCAAAATGCTCTGCGATCCGCATCATATAACGGCGCATGATGATCGTCAGCTCGTCATGCGGGCATTTTTCATAGATATAAAGCTGGATATCGGTAAAGTTGACTACATGCAGCTTGATCGGTCCTGTATATTTGGAAACCTGCTTTGCAAGATCCACTACCTTCTGTTTGGCCCTCTCGCTTGTATACGGCGGTGCATGGAAATAAGTTGCCTCCAGTCCGACACCACGTTTGGAAATCATATAACCTGCAACCGGACTGTCGATTCCACCGGAAAGCAGAAGCATCGCGGTTCCATTGGTCCCGATCGGCATTCCACCAGGTCCCGGAATGATCTCAGAATAGATATAGATCTCTTCTCTGACTTCTACGTGAAGCAGTACATCCGGATGATGGACGTCTACACGGATCTCCGGGAATGCATACAGGATGGCTTCCCCAAGGTCATAGTTGATCTCCATCGATTTCTTTGGATAAGTTTTTTTTGCACGGCGGGATTCCACTTTAAATGTGATGTTCTTATCCGGATATACTTCATCCATATATGCGATCACATCTTTTTTCAGTTCTTCAAATCCTTTATCCTCTACGCGGACAACCGGGCAGATCCCGACGATTCCGAATACTCTCTTCAGAGCTTCTACTACTTCGTCCCCATCATAATCTCCGTCACAGTCCACATAAACTCTTCCCTGTGCTTTATAAGTATGGAATAATCCGTCCAGATCCTTTAAGGAATGCTTAATCTGTCTTACCAGTGCATCCTCGAACATATAACGGTTCTTTCCTTTGATTCCGATTTCTCCATATTTTATCAAATAAGTCTGAAACTTCATTCTTTCCTCCTAATGGCGTGTGTACTTTCTAAGCATCGGTACACAATTATATAATGTTTCCAGCGTATAGTCAATTTCTTCTTCTGTAGTAAATTCTGACATACTGAATCTGAGCGTTGCATCCAGATATTCTTTTCCGGCTCCGATTCCCTTTAACACTCCGCTGATCGCCGGATGGTTGGATGCACATGCCGAACCGGATGATACATAAATCCCCTTCTCTTCCAGTGTATGAAGAAGAACCTCACTCCGGATTCCTGCAAATCCCACACTGATGATATGTGGTGCACTTGTTTCATCATAAAGTCCGTGGATCACAGTACGATCGATTTTCTGTACCCCTTCGATAAAGTGCTGTTTCAAGGCACGCATATGTGCCACCTTTTCATCCAGGTCTGTGTAAATCGTCTTTGCTGCCAGCCCGATTCCTGCAATCCCCGGTACATTTTCTGTTCCGGAACGCATGTTTTTCTGCTGCTCGCCTCCGAAAATGATCGGTTTTACTTTTGCTTTTTCATTGATATAGATAAAACCGATTCCCTTCGGTCCATGAATCTTATGTCCGCTTACAGAAAGCATATCGATTCCCATCTTTTTCGGGTAAATCTTATATTTTCCAAATCCCTGTACTGCATCCACATGGAACAGGATATTTTTATTGTAAGCCTTTACGATCGCAGATGCTTCTGCGATCGGCTGAACCGATCCTACTTCGTTGTTCACATACATGACCGATACCAGGATCGTCTCGTCACAGAGCGCTTCCTTTAACGCATCCAGACGGATCCGTCCATACTCATCAACCGGAAGATAGGTCACACGATAGCCCTCCTCCTCTTCCAGGTAACGCATGGTATTGAGAATTGCCGGATGTTCGATCGAGCTGGTGATCAGATGCTTACCGGCACGGTGATTGGCACGTGCACCTCCGATCAATGCAAGGTTGTCACTTTCTGTTCCACCGGATGTGAAATAAAGTTCCTTTTCCTGCACCTTCAGAATCTTTGCAAGTGTCTCCTTCGCCTCACGGACATACGCTTCTGCATCCACACCTTTTTTATGCATGGAGGATGGATTGCCGTAATCCTCACACATCACTTTTCCGACTATATCCCGAACACACTCATAGGCTCTCGTTGTTGCTGAATTATCCAGATAAACTTCCATTTTTCTTTGTCTCCCAAACACTTCTTCTCTTTATCTTATGCAGTTCTTTGCCTGCCGGTCTACTGTTCCAGTTCAAACATCAGTACAGCAAGCGTTGCAAGTCCGGCTGTCTCTGTCCGCAGGATCCGCCTGCCCAGGGTGATGACCTTCGCCCCCATACTGACTGCCACATCAACTTCTTCCGGTTCAAACCCTCCCTCTGGTCCGATGAAAATTCCGACAGACTGTCCGCTCTTAATCTGACGGATCACTTCTCTTGTTGCTTCCATACCGCCCGCAAGCTCATACGGAAGCAAAATCACATCAAGCTCCTCTGCCATTTTCAGGGCTTCTTTATAAGAAAGCGGCATGGTAACTTCCGGGATCCGGTTTCTTCCGGCTTGCTTTGCCGCACTTTCCGCAATAGAATTCCAGCGGTCTGCTTTTTTCGCTGCTTTCTTATCATCCAGCCGAACAACAGAACGCTTCATTGCTACCGGAATCACCTGATACACGCCAAGCTCCACCGCTTTTTGCACGATCAGCTCCATCTTATCGCTTTTGGGAAGTCCCTGGAAAAGATACAGCTTTGACGCCGGTTCCGTGTCCGCTTCCATCTCTTCCAGAATATGCAGAACCGCCACATCTTCTTCATAGGCTTCCACCTCGCACAGATAGGTTCTGCTTTCTCCGTCACTGATTTCAGCCTTTTCATGCAGCTTCATCCGGAGCACATTCTTCATATGATTAACATCTCCGCCTTCAATCCGGATCTTATCTCCGGAGATCTGCTGTGGTGTCACAAAAAAATGATGCATCTTTTCTGATCCTCTCTGCCTACGCTTTCGTTTCTTTTCTCGCTGTTACAGATACCCATTCTCCCTGATGATGAACCTCCAGGACCGTGAGACCTGCTGCCTCTACCGCTGCTTTTACCGTCTCCTCCTTGTCTTCGATGATACCACTTGTCACGTAGATACCACCATCTTTTAACTGGTTCACGATCACCGGTGTCAGCGGCACCAGTACGTCTGCAAGAATATTCGCTACAACAATATCATAGCACCCATAACCAACTTTATCCTGAACCGCTTTATCATCAATGATATTTCCGATCATTACTTCGTATTTATCCTTTGAAATACCGTTGACTTCCATATTTTCATAAGTTGCATCAATCGCACACGGATCCAGGTCTGTTCCTACCGAATACTTCGCACCGAACATCAGCGCCAGCATTCCAAGAATTCCACTTCCGCATCCCACATCCAGAATTCTGGTGTCCTCTGTCACATATTTGCGGAGCTGACGGATACAGAGCTGTGTGGTCTCATGCATTCCGGTTCCAAATGCTGTTCCCGGATCGATATGCACGATCATCTTGCCTTCATCTTCCGGCTTTACTTCTTCCCAGGACGGAATGATCAGGATATCATCCACATAGAACTGGTGAAAATATTTTTTCCAGTTATTGACCCAGTCCACATCCTCTGTCTGGGATTCTTCTATCGTTCCTTCGCCTACTTCCACATAGGCACGCATATCTTCCAGTTCATTTTTTACACTCTCCAGAAGGCTTTCTTTTTCTTCGTCCTCTTCCAGATAAAAGCTGATATATGCCACGCCATCATCAATTCCTGTCTCCGGAAGGATATCAACAAACATCTGCTCTTTTTCCGCCTGTGTCATCGGAATCTTATCCTCAATCTCGATTCCCTGTACACCAAGGTCCATCAGCATACTGCTGACAATGTCTTCTGCCTCGGTTGTTGTCTTTAATCTGAATTTATTCCACTTCATATTGGTTCTCCTTTTATTGTTGTCCAAGCAGATAATCAATAAACTGCTGTGCAGTACGTCCGCTTAATCCACCATGGCTCAGTTCCCATTTGTTTGCCTCCAGAAGAAGCTTTTCCTCTTCCATCTCGACACCGTAACGATCTGCAAGCGTGGTGACAATCTTCTGGAATTCTTTTTTGTCCGGTTTGCCAAAATAGATGGTCACACCGAATCTTGCTACAAGAGAAAGCTTCTCCTGTACAGTATCATTGGTGTGCAGTTCTTCATCTCTGTCAGCTTTGTCTTTGAATGTCTCACGTACCAGATGTCTTCTGTTGGAAGTTGCATAGATCAGGATATTATCCGGTTTCTTCTCCAGACCGCCTTCGATCACAGCTTTCAGGTATTTGTACTCAATCTCGAATTCTTCAAATGAAAGATCATCCATATAAATAATAAATTTATAATTACGGTTCTTGATCTGTGCGATCACATCATTCAGATCTTTGAACTGATGCTTGTACACTTCGATCATACGAAGCCCCTGATCATAATACTGGTTCAGGATTGCCTTGATCGAAGAAGATTTACCGGTTCCGGCATCACCAAAAAGCAGACAGTTATTAGCCTTTTTGCCCTTTACAAATGCCTCGGTATTATCGATCAGTTTCTTCTTGGCAATGTCATAGCCCACCAGATCATCCAGATGGACGTGTGCGATCTTGGTGATCGGCACGATCTGTGCTCCTTCTTCCGTGTGCTCAATACGGAATGCCTTGTGAAGTCCGAAAGTTCCCACTCCGAATTCTTTGTAGAACTGGGTTACAGTTGTCTTAAATTCTTCTGCATCATCTGTCTGCGCGAGAGCTTTGCTTAAGTCGCAGATCCGGTCGCGAATCCTCTTGTTAAATACATGTCCCTTGGCACTGACCGGATGATAGTCCTCAATCAGTTCCAGGCTGTCTGTACCGAGTTTTTCACCCATCTCTTTCAGATCATATTCAAACAGTTCTTTAAAAATCTGAAAATCATGAAGGGCTACTTTATTGACGCTTCCCTCTACCTCTCCTACCACTTCACAGGCTGTGCTGTAAGCATTCTCACTGTTGGCAAGCAGGAAGGTCAGGAAGGTATGCCAGAGGTTTCCCTCGAATCCATAGTTTGCAGCCAGCTCGATCAGCTCATTTAAATTTTCGAAAAGAAGGCTCTTCAAATCCTCTTTGTTGTAATAATCATTATCTGCATTGTCGATCAGAAATGTCATGTCCCGCAGCAGATCTTCATGTTCCATATAACGATATAATATCAGTTCATTTGTTCTCATAGCCGTGTCCTCTCTTTTTCAGTCTAATAATTTCCAAGGATTTTCAGGTTCAGTGCTTCTTCCCTCAGTCCACGGATCGCATTTTTCACTGCGGCATCTGCCAGATTTCCTTCAAAGTCCACAAAGAAACGATATTCCCAGCTTTTTCCTTCTACCGGCCGGGATTCGATCTTTGTCATGTTCAGGTCATTGTAAATAAAATGGGAAAGCAGATGGTACAACGATCCACTCTCATGCGGTATTTCAAAGCAAATACTGATCTTGGATGCATTTTTCAGGAATACCTTCTGGTTCGTGACAATGATAAATCTTGTACTGTTGTCAGATTCGTCATTGATCTCTCTTGCCAGGATATCCAGTCCGTAAAGCTCTGCTGCATATTCGTTGCAGACAGCTGCCTGCGTGGTATCCTGTTCTTCCATCATCTTCTTGGCCGCCATAGAAGTATTGGCAACACTGATCTGCTGCCAGGTTCCGTGTTCATCCAGGAAATGGGATGTCTGCATCAGTCCCTGTGGATGTGAATACACTCTTTCAATGCTGGAAAGTGTAGTTCCTTTCACTCCGGCAAGCATATGCTTAATCGGAAGGACCGTCTCTCCTACAATGTAATTTTCAAATTCCACCAGAAGGTCATACACCTGTGTCACCGGACCTGCGGAAGAATTTTCAATTGGAAGGACTGCATAATCTGCGCTTCCCTCTTCAATTGCTTCCATTGCATCACGGAATGACGGTACATGGAAGTTTTTCACATTTTTCCCAAAATATTTTAACATAGCTGCCTGATTGTTGGCTCCTTCCACTCCCTGGAAGACCACACGTGTACCATCAAGATCCAGCTGCTCCAGTCCGATAAAAGGAAGTCTTCCCAGAACTCCTTCCTCAGAAAGACGCTGGTACTGCAGCTTTCTGCTCATGCTCATCAGCTGTTCAAAAAGCTCCCGGATCCCTTTTTTGTTAAAATCTGTAGACACCTTTTCCGCTACCGCTGCCAGTTTCTCATTCTCTCTTGTCTTATCAAATACCTTGCGGCCATTTTTTATCTTATATTCTGCAACACCTTCGCAGACCTTCATACGTTGTTCATAAAGCGTGGTGATCTGGTCATCGATCACATCCAGCTCTTTTCTCATCTCTTCCAGACTCTGCATTGTCCCACTCCTTATCGTTTTATCCTGATGTCTTTTTTACGCTGACATTACTAATTTTTCATTATAATATATTTTTTCCCTAAAATCTACATTTCTTCGCAAACCCGTCCAGAAAAAACATGTAAAACTTGGTTGAAATACCCCTGCTTTTGTTATATTATAGATAAAGAATATATGAACCCGCACATTTTCTGCGGTTATTTTTAAGGAGGTTTCTTATGAGACATTTAATGAGTCCTTTAGATTTTTCTGTGGAAGAGCTTGATAAGCTTATGGATCTTGCAGGTGATATCGAAGCTCATCCGGAAAAATATGCACATGCCTGCGCAGGCAAAAAGCTTGCCACTTTATTCTATGAGCCAAGTACCCGTACCCGACTGAGTCATGAAGCAGCAATGATGAATCTCGGTGGTAATGTACTTGGCTTTTCTTCAGCAGCTTCCAGCTCTGCTACCAAAGGGGAAAGTGTAGCAGATACGATCCGTATGGTTTCCTGCTATGCAGACATCTGTGCGATCAGACATCCAAAAGAAGGTGCACCGATGGTTGCAGCCCAGCACTCTTCAATCCCGGTGATCAACGCAGGTGATGGCGGACATCAGCATCCTACCCAGACACTGACTGACCTTTTAACCATCCGTTCTTTAAAAGGACGTCTGAACAACCTGAAGATCGGACTCTGTGGAGACCTCAAATTCGGTCGTACCGTACATTCTCTGATCAACGCCCTGGTGCGTTATGAAAACATTGAGTTTGTATTAATTTCACCAGAAGAGCTCCGTCTGCCAGGTTATGTACGCAAAGATGTACTGGATAAGAAAAATATTCCATACAAAGAAGTGGAACGTCTGGAAGATGCCCTTCCGGATCTCGATATTCTTTATATGACACGTGTGCAGAAAGAGCGTTTCTTCAACGAAGAAGATTATGTCCGTATGAAAGATTTCTACATCCTGGACAAAGAAAAAATGGAGCTCGCGCCAAAAGATATGCTGGTTCTCCATCCACTTCCGCGTGTCAATGAGATTGCTGTTGAAGTTGATGATGATCCGAGAGCCGTTTATTTCAAACAGGTACAGTATGGTGTCTATATCCGTATGGCACTGATCCTGACACTTTTGGATATTCATGTAGATTAAGGGAGGCGAAAGACATGGTTGAAAACACACTGAACATCGGGAAAATTTCAGAAGGCTTCGTACTGGATCACATCCAGGCCGGAAAAAGTATGGATATCTACAAATATCTGAATCTGGATCAGCTCGACTGCTGCGTAGCCATCATCAAGAACGCAAAGAGTAACAAGATGGGAAAAAAGGATATCATCAAGATTGAATGCCCGATCGATATTATTGATCTGGATATCCTTGGTTTTATCGATCATAATATCACAGTAAATATTATCGAAGATTCCAAGATTGTTGAGAAAAAGGAACTGAAACTGCCATCTGAGATCAAGAATGTGATCAGATGCCATAATCCGAGATGTATTACTTCGATTGAACAGGGACTGGATCATGTGTTTGTACTGACCGATCCGGAGAATGAAGTATACCGGTGCAAATACTGTGAGGAGAAATACAATAGAAAGCGGGGATAGATTCCGGCTTTTGAATAGTTAGGCAAGGGGACGCCGTGAAAAAATAAAATATCCTCTCCAGATTCTATGTGCAAATCATTCCGATGAGCCTCTGAAAGCGAAAATTATGTCAGCAAAGGCTTCCATAATTTTTAAGTCTCATCTCCATTGCACATACATGAATCTGGAGAGGATATTTTATTTTTCCACGGCTGTTTGTTAACCATTTTCCACAACTGAAAATCCATGCTTTTGATAAAATGGAACGTTATTTTTATCCTTCGGCATTCCTCAATATACAAAAAGTTGTTAGTAAGATCCAATTAAAAATTTTTTCTTGTTGTTCACAGCAGGTGCTGCGAAAATTCCCTTGATTTTAAAACAAATCCAGCATATTATCCAGATACAATTCTTCTCTCACATGCAACTGATATTCCGGCTTTGTCATATAATACAGTAGAAATTCCAGAACCAGCGCACTTCCAAGTCCCCTGCCTTCGATCTTAAAATTTGTAAATCCCATCGGTAAATAAATATTTTTGATGTCATCCACGCTGATAAATCCTGGATTTGTCATTGCTTTTGAAAAACGGTAGCCTTCTTTCGCATTCGGCGCAGTACATCTGTGTTCCTCTCCATCTTCTCCAAGATTTTTCCGGCTCACATCTTCATAACATCGCTTTCTGTCCCTGCAGCCGAACCAGCAGCATTCATTACACAGAAATTCGACTTTATCCTTCTGACCTTCTGATAATGTATTCCATTTATCCAGTACCTTATTCAGACGGAAATCCGGCACGACATACCGGAAATCCTTTCTCTGTATTTCCCGCAGACACTCCTGAAACTTCGTCAGAACCTTCGTGGTAGATGAAACAAAATATAATCCGGGATAATTCTTTTTCAAATAATCCAGCAGCAGATCCGAATACACGATCACACCGTTTTTCTTCCCTGCACTTTGTTCAAACAACACACAAAGCTTATTGCATCTCTGATCCGCAAGATGCTCTTCTCTAATCAATGAATTACTAAATGTCAGGCGCGCAGAAATTCCATACTCCTGCGTAAGTGTAAACACTCCTTCCGGATCTGCTTCTCCCGCCTCCACGCGTCCACCGCCCCACAGACAGTCCTCGGGTGCTCCATAAACAGAACCGATTTCACACCAATCGTAAAAATACTCTCTGTGTGTATAAAATAGTGGCAGAAACATCCTGTACAATTCATAAAATTCAAACAAGCCCGGAAGGTGGTAATATGCCACATTTCTCTTTTCCTGACTTTGAAAACGATCATTACTCATTTGACACTCCTATATAGCTTTAATACCCCTAAAATTACCATATTTTTCAGACGATTGTCAAACTATCTTCACGCTATTTTATTTTTCATTCCATCCGAGAAATCATCCACACAATACTACGATATCATCAAAATGTTTCTTGCCGCCTGCTTCGCATCTGGTGTATAGTAAAATTAATTATTTTAAAGAATCGGGGAATGAGTTATGAATTACGCATTTACAAACGGAATTATTCTGGACGGCACCAGAGACATGAAGCCACAGACAAACCTCTGTATTCTGGTCCAGGATGGCAAAATTAAAGACATTGTACCAGATACCACGGATCTTCATGATTACAAAATTGTTGATCTTCACGGGCACTATATTCTTCCTGGTCTGATCAATATGCACGTTCACCTTGCCGGAAGCGGAAAGCCACAGAAAAAGCAGCGCGATAACGAGAAGCTGGTAAATATCATCATGAGTTCTTCTCTTACCCGTACAATCGCCTATAAGATGGTAGCCGGATTTGCAAAGGATGAGCTGCTTGGCGGTGTCACAACAATCCGGACCGTCGGAGGACTTGGCAGCTTCGACACCCGGCTGCGTGACGAGATCGAAGCCGGAACCAAAACCGGACCGCGTATCCTTGCTTCCAACCAGGGAATCTCGGTTCCGGGTGGGCATATGGCAGGATCGGTTGCTGTTGCCGCCTCCTCCATTTCTGATGCGCTTGCACACCTTGAACAGTCCGAGAAGGAAAAGGTCGACCTGATCAAACTCATGATCACCGGAGGCGTATTAGATGCCAAAGAAAAAGGCGTTCCGGGTGAACTGAAAATGCCGCCGGAAATGGTTCGTGCTATCTGTGAAAAAGCGCACGCCGACGGTTATCTGGTTGCTGCCCACGTCGAATCTCCGGAAGGTGTCCGCGTCGCTCTGGAAAATGGTGTTGACTCCATCGAACACGGTGCAAAACTAAGCGAAGATATGATAAAACTGTTCAAGGAACGGGATGCATTCCTCTGTACCACGATTTCACCGGCTCTGCCTTATGCGCTCTTCGACCGCTCCATTACCAACGCAACCGAAGTCGAACAATATAACGGAAATGTTGTTTTTGAGGGAATCGTTGACTGTGCCAAAGCTGCTCTTGCAAATGATATCCCGGTTGTTCTCGGCAATGATGTCGGCTGCCCGTGGATCACACAGTATGATTTCTGGCGTGAACTTTATTATTTTCACAAATATGTGGGTGTTTCCAATTCTTTTGCCATTTATACGGCAACAAAGAGGAGTGCCGAGCTTGCAGGGATCGGAGATCTTACCGGTTCGATTGAAAAAGGTAAATTTGCAGATCTGATCGTGACAGCGAAGAATCCACTGGAGGATCTGAAAGTACTGAGGAATCTGGAAATGGTGGTTGCAAAAGGGAATGTGATCGAACATCCAACGGTTAAGAAGAGGAAGAATGTTGAAGCGGAACTGGATAAATTTTTGTAAACGGTAAGGGACGCCACACCAGACAAAATATCCTCTCCAGATTCTATGTGCAAGGCATTCCGATGAGCCTCTGAAAGCGAAAATTATGTCAGCAATGGCTTCCATAATTTCTGAGTCTCATCTCCATTGCACATACATGAATCTGGAGAGGATATTTTGTCTGGTGTGGCTGTGTACCTGGTTAACGAAAATTTATCCGTGTTTTCTTCAATTTTTTCCTGTTATACTGCAAAAAAGAATCTGTATACTTCAGAAATATGAGTACAGATTCTTTTCAAAATTTCTCAATAAAAAATTAAAAGCAAGCAAAACGATAAGCCGGGTTATGTCGTGGACGTTCATCTATCCAGTTCTGTTGTTGCCAGCAGACTCAAGCGACCAACCTGAAGCATGACGGGCCGCCATAACACTTCTTTTCGGTCTTGCTTCGGATGGGGTTTACATATGCCCTGTATGTTACCATACAGGCGGTAGTCTCTTACACTGCCCTTCCAACCTTACCTGCATCTGCAGGCGGTATATTTCTGTTGCACTATCCTTAGAGTCACCTCTACCGGACGTTATCCGGCATCCTGCCCTGTGAAGCCCGGACTTTCCTCGTCTGCGGCCTTTCGGCACTTGCATCCGCGAACGTCTGTCTTACTTGCCTTAGATACTTTATCACATTTTTTTATCAGTGTAAAGGGAATTCTTCTACACGCCCGGATCAATCTGCAGCTCATTTCCATCGGCTGCTGTTGTTGCCAGAGTATCGCACCGCTCATTCTGCGGGTGTCCGTCATGTCCTTTTACCCAGTTGAAGTTCACCTGGTGCGGTTTTTTGGCTTCCAGTAGGCGCTTCCACAGATCGGTATTCTTAACAGGTTCATTCTTCCCACGCTTCCAGCCTTTTTTGATCCATCCTTCGATCCAGTGCTGGTTAAATGCATTAACTACATATTGGGAATCCGAATAAAGCTCTACCTCACATGGTCTGTTGAGAGCTTCCAGTCCACTGATAACGGCCATCAGTTCCATCCGGTTATTCGTTGTCCGCACATAACCGCCGGAAAGTTCTTTGACATGAAGTTCTCCCTTTGGATCCACATATTCGAGAACAACGCCATATCCTCCCGGTCCGTCCGGATTGCCTCTTGCTGCTCCATCTGTATAAATACTGACTTTCATAGTCTGTCTCCTTATCATCATCCGGTCTGCATCCGTCCATTTTTCTATCTTAGAAAATATGTCCGTCCAAAACCGGTTATAAATTCAATTCAAATGTCTGTCCCATTTCCCGGATCCGCATGATCTTGTCCCTGTACAGCTCTGATACTTCCATTCCGGCAAGCCTGTCCTGTACCTCATACTTTTTCCACATATGCATCGGAAAGACGATTTTCGTATCCGTATGCCGCATAAACCAGTCAAAGCCCCAGCAAAACTGTTCTTCCTGCCTCGGATCAAGCACAACAAATGCAAGATCGATCTTTTCCCCGGCAAGTGCTTCGATCTCCTTTTTATAATCACCTCGCATCATCCGGTTATACGCATCGTCTTCTTCTTCCCAATGCCACCAGTTCAGATCCCCTGCATGGTAAATCGTCCTGTCTTCACATTTTATAAGAAAGGCAACTCCTTCATCTGTTGAACGCAGACTGCGTACCTTCGTATCCCCGACAGTGATCTCGTCTCTTTTCCTCATAAAATGTTCAGATATACGCTGTTCTTTTTTTGCGATTCCGATATCCTTTGGGAAAATATACTCCACATCCGGATACATCTCCTCCAGCTTCAGGATCTCCCTGTTAAAATGATCCGGATGGGAATGGCTGGCAAATACCAGCAGCTTTTTCGCCGGATCAAACTCCGGCATCGCTCCTTCATAATAGTCAAATAAGAGAATGTGGGATTCCAGTTCTACTGAAAATCCACTGTGTCCGATATACGTCACTTTCATCTTTCTGCCTACTCCTCAACATCATCATGTTCGCCGGCTGCTGTCTCTGTCGCATAAACGATCTCCGGAAGAACATATTCCAGACACTCCTTGATAACCTTCTGACTTCCCGGAAGATTGACGATCAGGGATTTGCCACGGATACCTGCCGTCCCTCTCGTCAGCATTGCCCGCTTTCTGGTGCGTGTCATAAAAAGACGCATCGACTCTCCGATTCCCGGAATCTCCCTGTCAACCACTGCCTTTGTTGCTTCCGGAACACAATCCTCTTCTCTGCATCCGATCCCTCCAATTGTAAGGATCAGATCTGCCATCTGTGCATCAGCGATCTTGGCAAGGATCTTGCGGATCACTTCCTTATCATTCGGTACCGGCTGTACAAGTTCCGTCTTAAAGCTGACCTGAGCGAGCACTCTTTGCACGATTGGCGAACAGGTGTCATCCTTCTGTTTTCTGTATATCATGGTGTCTGCTGATACAATTGCTACTTTCATAGATGTCCCTCTTTTCTTTTCTCCTGACGTATAGATTCCATGACCGGTCTTCTGACCTTTTTTCATGAAATATATCCCCTAACGTATAGACTTTAGTATAACATACTCCCCAATTGCCATGCAAGTTTCCCACCGGCAATCGAAATGATTTAAGAAAAATTTTAGATAATGATGCATACCATACCCCCGGTGCTGTCATTCACTATTTTCTGCATTGTATCCTGCAATTTTGCCTGACTCTCATCTCCGATCATGGCGATCTTATTTTTCATTCCATCCATTACCAGTTCTTCGATCGATTTTCCGAAAATATTGGTTCCCCATACACCTTCCGGACTCTTTGCCGCCTCGCTGATATAATTTACCAGATCCTCCGCCTGCTGCTCATTTCCCACAATTGGTGCGATCTCAGTCTCGATATTTGCCCGGATCATATGGATAGACGGTGCCTCGGAATGGATCTTTACTCCGTATTTATTGCCCTGCCTGATCACCACCGGATCATCCAGCCGGATTTCTTCCCTGGTGGCGCTGACCACACCATACCCTTTCATCTTGACTGAGGCGAGCGCATCTTTGACCCCTTCATATTCCTTCTGGAGCATGGCAAGGTTCCGCACGGTATGGATCAGGTCATATTCCCCGCTGATCTGTGTTCCGGTCAGCTCACTTAGCATTTCATAATAGCAACCATCTTCCACCTTGATCTCCACCGAGATTTCACCATTATCCATAGATACACCCGTTACATTTACCGCATTTATGTATGTAGCCTGCTCCGGTTTTTGAATCTCCATCGCATCCCGGATCTCCCCGATCCCACTCATGACCTCTCTTGCATAAGACACAAGCTCTTCCCGGACCTTGTGATCCTTTGGAAGCATTTCCACCCATTTTGGAAGGAAAAATTTCACTTCTGTGACCGGAAATGCAAACAGCACCTGTTCCATGATCCGGTGGATATCTTCTTCCCTAAGCTGCTCACAGTTGACCGGAAGTGCTGTCACCTGATATTCTCTTCGGATTTCTTCTGCCACATTCTTCGCCTCTGTACTGTATGGTTTCCTGGTATTTACCAGAACCACAAATGGCTTGCCGATGCTTTTCAGCTCCTGGATCGTTTTCTTTTCTGCTGCCCGGTAGCTTTCCCGGAGAAGCTCTCCGATACTTCCGTCTGTCGTTACAACAATCCCTATCGTCGAATGATCATGGATCACCTTTTTGGTTCCGATTTCTGCCGCTTTTGTAAATGGGATTTCCTTCTCATTCCACGGTGTTTTTACCAGACGCTCTTCCCCGTTTTCCAGGTGTCCGGACGCGCCATCTACCATATAACCGACACAGTCGATCAGACGTACCCGGACACTCACATCCTTCGCGAGTTGGATCTTGGCCGCTTCCTTTGGCACAAATTTCGGCTCTGTTGTCATAATACTCTTTCCAGATGCAGACTGCGGAAGCTCATCCACCGTCCGCTCTTTCGCATGCTCATCCGTCATTTTCGGCAGTACCAGTACATCCATAAACCGTTTGATAAAGGTTGATTTGCCACTCCGCACCGGCCCTACCACACCCAGATAGATCTCTCCATTCGTCCGGCACTGCATATCCTTGTATAAATCAAATGTATCCATACACTGTCCCCCTTTGATTGCTGATACAGTGTATGCCGTCTTTTTTCAGTTTAGAACCACTATACTGTCAGTTCACTTTTACTTTCTTGCCAGTATTTCCAAAATCGGGTATGATAAATAATAGTGAAAAAAGGAGGTATCCTATGCACGTAGGAAGAAAAGCACAGAAAAGAGAAAAAAAAGCAATGTCCGTCTCTCTGTACGGGAATCTGTTTTTTGTCATCGTTGAGATCGTCATGGCGATCTACACCAGTTCCCAGGCAGTTCTTCTGGACGCAGTCTATGACGGAGTCGAGTTCTGTATGCTCCTGCCGTCGCTTTTTCTGATCCCGCTGCTTTACAAGCCATCAAATGAAAAGCACCCCTTTGGCTACATGCAGATTGAATCCATGTTCGTCGTCGTCAAGGGAATCACTATGACCGGCGTTACCCTCGGACTGATTCTGAACAATATCGAAATCATGATCCATGGTGGCAGAAAAGTCGCTTTTGATACCATTGCCTGGTTTGAGTTATTTGCATTTTTTCTGGGAATTACCGTATCCATTTACCTCAAATATAAAAACCGTATGATGGATTCCCCAATGATCACAATGGAAATGGAAGGCTGGAAGATCGACAGTATTGCCTCTTTCGGTATGGCAATCGCCTTCTTCCTTCCGGTTCTGCTTCCATTTTCCTGGTTCAAACCCATAACACCTTATCTTGACCAGATCATTACCGTCACCCTGTCCATCTTTATGCTGCCGACACCGATAAAGACGGTAATCACCGGACTTCGGGATCTGTTCCTGATCCCGCCGGAGGAAGAGACAGTTGATGAGATTAAAGAAACGATCGAACCTGTTCTGAATGCCTATGGTTACAAAAAACTCTACTATGACATTCTCCGTACCGGAAGAAAGCTCTGGATCAGTGTTTACATCACCTTTGACAAAGATCTTGTATCCATTACCCGGTTTAAGATTGTACAGAATTTCTGTATCCAGGCTCTGGCAAAAAAATATACGGATTTTTATTTTGAACTTCTGCCGGATATTGTATTTACCACGGATGATGAGGCATTGACCAATCATATCGTAAACCAGTCGGAAGAAGTGGATCAGAATGCAGAATCTGCAGACTGAATTATCTGATCTTTATTCTTTAAAAAATACTCATTTTCTAAGAAAAGCTGCCTTAATCGGCAGCTTTTCCTTTTAATTCTCTGATTGGATTTTTGATAAATTTTATGTACTGCTTTCTCAGCCATTCGATCAGCTTCGTCAGATACCGAAGTACCGGCTCAGTCGCAATAGAGAATACTACAAAAAGCATAATGCATTTTCTGGACATTCCCGTAATCGCAAATAACTGTGGCAGGAAGATACTGCATCCTAATAGTCCGATCACACATCCGATCCAGACGATCATACGCAGTGCATTCATCGGCTGGCAGATCCGGTAAAGGATCATGAATCCGACAATTGCAAGCAACATCGTCGCCGCTGTAGAAATATCTTTGGATGCAACTCCGAACGTCTGTCCAAACACAACCAGCGCACCAACTGCAAGTACATCTGTAAGTCCTGCCGGAAGTGCCTTTAAGAACACATTGGTCAGGAAATGTCCCTTGATGATATCCCGGTTCGGCTGCAGTGCCAGGAAGAATGCCGGAATACCGATCGTATACATGCTGATCAGCGATACCTGGGATGGCTCCAGCGGATAGGTAATCATAAAGACTGCCGAGAAAATTGCAAGCAGGAAGGAAAAAATATTCTTCACCAGGAACAGACTCGCTGAACGCTGAATGTTATTGACAACTCTTCTTCCTTCCAGAACGACCTCCGGCATCCTTGAAAAATCGGATTCCAGAAGTACCACCTGGGACGCCTGGACCGCCGCATCGCTTCCCGATGCCATTGCCACCGAACAGTCTGCATCCTTCAGGGCAAGTACATCATTCACACCATCACCGGTCATAGCGACCGTCATTCCCTGCTTTTTCAGTGCCTGCACAAACTGTCTTTTCTGTTCCGGGATTACCCTTCCGAAGACCGTATATTTGCTCACCGCAAGGGCAATATCTTCTTCGGTCTTTAATGTTCCCGCATCCACGTAATTCTCTGCGCCTTCAATTCCGGCCTGCTTCGCAGTCTCCGATACGGTGATCGGATTATCACCGGAAATAACTTTTATCGCAACACCCTGGTCCGCAAAATATTTGAAAGTCGCAGGTGCTTCTTCCCGGACTTTATTGAGAAGGAGGACATAGCCAAGCGGCGTTACCGTTCCAGTCAGCGGCTTGCCATCCGGCTCTCCATCATAGCTTCCAAATACCAGTACACGGAATCCCCTGGACGTATACTGTTCAATTCTTCCCTGATACTTTGTATAATCCTCACGCAGGACAAATTCCGGTGCACCGAGCACATATGCCTGATCTTTGAAAATTACTCCGCTGTATTTGACTGTGGAAGAAAAAGGAATCACTTTTTCCGGTACTTTTTCTGAATGCTCTGTAAAATGTTCTTTCATCGCACGCATCGTACTGTTATCCGCGTCCATTCCTTTGACAAAATCGCCGATCATCCGGTTCAGATCCGGCATCTTTTCTTCGTCATAGGCCTTGGCTTTCGCCACTTCACTGACACACATACTATCTTCCGTGATCGTACCTGTCTTGTCAACACAAAGCACATTCACCCTCGCCAGAGTCTCGATACTTTTCATATCATGGAGCAATACCTTCTTCGATGCAAGACGCATTGCGCTTACCGCAAGTGCCACGCTTGCAAGAAGATATAATCCTTCCGGGATCATGCCGATCACTGCAGCAACCATGGAGATAATACTCTGCCGGAAGCTGTCGTGATTATAGAAATAACTCTGCACAAACAAAATGATTCCTATCGGAATCAGTGCGATTCCGACTATTTTTACCAGCTTGTCCAGGGAACGGATCATCTCCGACTGTTCCCCCTGCTGCATGGCTTTTGCTTCCAGAGTCAGCTGTGAAATATAGGAATCTGCTCCCACCTTGTCCAGACGCGCATGACAGCTTCCTGATACCACAAAACTACCTGACATCAGACGGTCTCCACGCTTTTTCGTGATCTCATCGGATTCACCGGTAAGTAAAGATTCATTGACCTGAACCTCGCCAGCCTCAACAACCGCATCTGCACAGATCTGATTCCCCGCACGAAATACAACAATGTCGTCCACAACCAGCTGATCCGCCTCCAGATTCAGCGATACCCCTCCACGGATTACTTCTGCGTGCGGTGCATTCAGCATGGTCAGCCTATCCAGTACTTTCTTAGAGCGGATCTCCTGAACGATCCCGATCAGTGTATTGCAGATGATGACCGGCAGGAATGTCAGGTTTCGAAAAGAACCTACCAGGCACAGCAGAATCGCCAGAATCAGAAAGATCAGGTTGAAATAGGTAAATATATTATTATGAACGATCTCTTTTGTCGTAAGTCCCGGCGAGGCAACCTCATCATTGGTCCAGCCATTCTCTTCTCTTATCCGGATCTGCTCGGGATTAAGACCTACCCGGTAGTCCGGAACCACACGCTGGATCTCGCCGCGAACGACCTCTTCCTCTTGTGTTTCTTTTTCTTTTTTTCCGAATTTCATACAAAAAATCCTCCTGTATACACGTCATTATACGCCTATACGGAAGGATTTTCCATTAAGACTTTATGAAATTTCTTTGAAACTTTAATCCCACGGAAGGTTACTATATTCACTGCGTCCGTCACGCATCATCAGTTCGCTTACCGCATCCTTTGCAGGTTTGCCTTCAAAAAGTACCTGGTTGACCTTTTCCACGATCGGCATGGATACCTCATATTTTTCAGCCAGCTCTCTTGCCGCTTTTGCTGAATACACGCCCTCGACAACCATCTTGACCTCAGCCATCGCTTCTTCCATCGTCATTCCCTCACCGATCAGAACACCTGCCTTACGATTACGGCTGTGCTTACTTGCACAGGTGACGATCAGATCACCGATTCCGGTAAGTCCGGTAAAGGATTCCAGCTTTCCGCCAATCTTTACACCAAGTCTTGTGATCTCCGCAATTCCTCTGGTGATCAGTGCAGCTTTGGTGTTATCCCCGTATCCGAGTCCATCTGCAACTCCGGCTGCAAGTGCGATTACATTTTTCAGGGAACCACCAAGCTCAATTCCTTTAATATCCGGGCTTGTGTAGACACGGAATACATCATTCATGAAAATTTTCTGCAGATAAATGGCGGTTTCTTCGGTCTCTGCTCCGATTACAACCGTTGTCGGAAGTTCGCGGCTTACTTCTTCTGCGTGACTTGGACCTGAAAGAACAGCTACATTTGCCTGCGGAATCTCTTCTTCAATCTGCTCAGAAAGTGTCTTTAACGTACCCTCTTCAATTCCTTTTGCCACATTGACCAGAATCTGCTCTTCCTTTACATACGGGCACATTTTCTTCGCCGTAGCTCTGGTTGCCATAGACGGAACTGCAAGAACGACCACATCTTTTCCTTCCACGCTTCCCCGCAGATCTGTTGTGATCTCGATCTCCTCCGGGATATGAACGCCCGGAAGCTTACTTGGATTTTCCCGTTTCCCCCTGATCTCATCTGCTTCTTCTTTTAAATAAGACCAGATGGTTACATGATGTCCGTTTTTATTCAGTACAAGCGCCAGGGCCGTTCCCCAGCTCCCTGAACCGATAACTCCGATTTCTGCCATAAATTATTACCTCTTATTTTTTCTTTTTTGAAAAACTGATCTTGCTCTCTGTACCATTTCTCAGACGTCCGATATTCGCACGGTGGCGGATAAATGCAGAAAGAACAAAAAGTGCTCCGATTCCATACATTTCAAACAGATACTTCTGCGCCATTCCAAACATTCCCATCTGTCCGTCAATGACAAGTCCGACAAGGAACAGTACGGAAATCACCAGCGATCCCAGTGATACATAACGTGTCACGGCAACAATTACGATAAACACGATCAGACATACTGCCGCAATCCGAATATCTGTAGATAAGATCATACCTGCCGTAACTGCAATTCCCTTTCCGCCCTTGAACTTCAGATAGAATGGAAAATTATGTCCAAGCACTGCCCCAAAACCTGTATACAGCGAAAGGAGCGGTAAAATATCTGTGTGAGACTGTCCGTAAATTCCGCGGACCACCAGAACCGCGATCACGCATTTGAAGCAGTCACCAAGCAGGGTGATCATTCCGGCTTTGATTCCCATGGTGCGAAGTGCATTGGTAGAACCTGCATTTCCGCTTCCCATCTTGCGGATATCTACCCCCTGGGTTTTTCCATAGAAATAGCCGGTCTGAAACAGGCCAAATATATAGCCGATCAGCAAACATACAAGACGTTCCATCTTATTTGTCCTTCTCCTTTCTCTCCCTGATAAAGAATTTAAGAGACGTTCCACGGAAGCCAAACGCTTCACGGATCTTATTCTCCAGATATCTCGTATAAGAGAAATGCATCAGTTCTTTATCATTTACAAAGATGACAAATGTCGGCGGTTTGACCGCTACCTGGGTAATATAGTAAAGTTTCAGACGTTTTCCCTTATCTGACGGTGGCTGCTGCATTGCAACAGCTTCGGTCATGATCTCGTTAAGGACACCCGTAGCTACACGGAGTGTCTGGTTCTCAATAACGGTGTCGATCATGTCAAAGAGCTTCGGAAGTCTCTGACCTGTCAGCGCAGACACATACATGATCTCTGCGTAAGGCAGGAAAGACAGCACCATCCGGATCTGATGCTCATATTCCCTCGTGGTCTTATCGTTCTTTTCAATGGCATCCCATTTATTTACAACGATGATGACACCTTTTCCACGCTCATGTGCGATTCCTGCGATCTTGGCATCCTGCTCGGTTACTCCTTCTGCCGCATCGATCACAACCAGGACCACATCCGCTCTTTCTACTGCCGTAACTGTGCGGATAATACTGTATCGCTCCAGTTCCTCTTTGATCTTATTCTTACGACGAAGTCCTGCTGTATCAATAAATACATATTCTTTTCCATTGTGTACTACTTCCGTGTCAATGGCATCTCTTGTAGTTCCGGCAATATCGGATACGATCACACGGTCTTTTCCGATCAGACGGTTGATGATCGAAGATTTCCCAACGTTCGGTTTTCCAACGATTGCAACTCTCGGACGGTCATCTTCCTCTTCCTGACCTGCCCCTTCCGGAAAATGTGCCAGAACCTTATCCAGCATATCTCCGATTCCAATTCGTTCCGATGCTGAGATCGGAACCGGATCTCCGATTCCCAGATTATAAAATTCATACACATCCGGCATCATCTTGTTGAAATTGTCCACTTTATTGACAACAAGGATGACTGGCTTGTGGGAGCGGCGGAGCATATCTGCCACTTTTGAATCAGAATCTACAAGTCCCTGCTTTACATCTGTCATAAACAGGATCACATCTGCAGTGTCAATGGCGATCTGTGCCTGCTCTCTCATCTGGGAAAGGATCACATCACGGCTGTCCGGCTCGATTCCACCGGTATCGATCAACGTAAATTCTTTATCGAGCCAATTCACTTCTGCATAAATTCTGTCGCGGGTAACACCCGGCGTATCTTTAACGATTGCTATCTTTTCTCCTGCCAGTGCATTAAAAAGCGTCGACTTTCCAACGTTCGGCCGCCCTACAATGGCAACAACTGGTTTACTCATATTTTCTTCCTCCTGATATTTATTCGGAATTCTGCTTCTATATCATACTAGATTTCTTCAAAAAATGCAATTTTTTAACACCTCTTTCTTGTCATTGCTTTTAAATAATGGTATAAAAGATAGGTAAGATTAGATAAAAAGCGCGTAAAACGCTTATTATAAGGAGGCACTCATGACAAATATCGAACTTATGGAAAAAGCTCTTCCGACAGCACCACTTAAAATTGCTGCTCTGGAAAGCTGCAAGGATCTGGCAGAAAAAGTGGATCAGTACATCGTATCGTTCCGCAAAAATTCTCTGCATGATTTTCTGGATCCTGCAATCTATTCATCTTATGAAGCAGATTCTTATCTTGCAAAGAACAGTTGCCCACGTTTTGGTTCGGGGGAAGCAAAGGGAATGTTTGGCGAAAGTATCCGCGGAAAAGATCTCTTTATTATGGTGGATGTCTGCAACTACAGCCTGACATACACAGTAAACGGACATATCAATCATATGTCACCGGATGATCACTATCAGGATCTGAAGCGTATCATCTCCGCTTCTACAGGAAAGGCACACCGTGTAAATGTAATTATGCCATTCCTGTACGAAAGCCGCCAGCACAAGAGAACCAAACGCGAATCTCTGGACTGTGCAATGGCCCTGGAAGAATTAACCGCAATGGGTGTATCTAACATTCTGACATTTGACGCACACGATCCGCGTGTACAGAATGCGATCCCACTCAATGGTTTCGACAGCTTCAACCCTCTGTATCAGTTCATCAAAGCTCTGTTTAAAGCAGAACCGGATCTGAAAGCAGACAAAGACCATCTGATGATCATCAGCCCGGATGAAGGTGCAATGCAGAGAGCTGTATACTTCTCCAATGTACTTGGCGTTGATATGGGTATGTTCTACAAACGCCGTGATTATTCTACCATCGTAAATGGTAAAAATCCGATCGTTGCACATGAATTCTTAGGTGACGATGTACATGGAAAGACCGTTATCATCATTGATGACATGATTTCTTCCGGTGAAAGTATGCTGGATGTTACCAGACAGTTAAAAGACCGCGGAGCTGAGCGTGTATTTGTATGTACTACTTTTGGTCTCTTCACAGAAGGCCTTGACAAGTTCGATGAATATTATGAAAAGGGATATCTGGACAGACTGATCACAACCAATCTGACCTATCTGCCTCCTCAGCTTCATGATAAACCGTATTTCATTGAAGCAGATATGAGTAAGTTCCTTGCACTGATCATTGATTCGATGAATCATTCTACATCTATTAGTGCGGTTATGAATCCGACAGATAAGATTCATGATTTGCTTGCGAAGAGAAATATGAGATAAATTTTGTCAGCGGGAAAGTAAGGATATATTAACGAACGGACGCCGCAAGAGAAAATAAAAATGCCGTAAAACCAATATCTTTCATGGTCTTACGGCATTCTTATTTATCGTATTTACTTATACCATCCTGTCCCCATCAAAGAATTCCTGTCCGGTCGGGTATGTGTAGGAATCTCCGATTTCATGGAGAAGGACGACTTTTAATTTATTATTCAATGTTTTTTTGTCCAGCTTGATCGCTTCGGTAAGTTGTGGGAGTGGGACATCAGCTTTTACCGGAAGTTTATAAGCTTCCAGGACTTTGCGGATATGCTCGGCTTCGCCTTTTTTGGTAAGCCCTTTCTCTTCAGCGATCTTTGTGATCTGGTACATTCCGATTGCCACGGCCTCACCGTGGCTTTCTCTTTCGTAGTGGAAATGCTGCTCAATGGTGTGGGCAAGGGTATGTCCGAAATTCAGGAGAATCCGCTCTCCGGTGTCGAACTCATCTTCCTCTACGACGCGGCGTTTGATATCGACGCAGGTTGCGATCACATCTGTCAAATGTTCTTTCAGATTCTCATAGGATCCGCATTCTTCCAGAAGTTCAAAGAGCTTGCGGTCTTTGATGCAGCCGTATTTGATAACTTCCCCCATGCCGTCCGTCACGTAACGCTCCGGCAGGGTTTCCAGTACATCCGGATCGATCAGTACCATCTTCGGCTGGTAAAAGGCACCTACCAGGTTCTTACCCTGTGGAAGATCGACCGCAACTTTTCCACCAACAGAAGAATCTACCTGTGCAAGAATGGAAGTTGGAATCTGTACGAACTTGATTCCTCTAAGAAAGGTCGCTGCCACAAATCCGGCAAGGTCTCCTACCACTCCACCGCCAAGTGCAACGATCAGGTCTGTTCTGGAAATCTTTGCTTCCAGAAGAGAGCTGTATACACCCGGAAGGGTTTCGAATGCTTTTGACGGTTCTCCATGTGGAATCACGGTTTCCGTACACTCATATTTTTCAGAAAGATTTTTCTTAAGCGCTTCTCCGTAATAAGAATAAACTCTGTCATCAGAAATGATCATGATCTTTGATCCCTGATATACTTCCGCTATTCTTTCTGCTGCTTCTTTCAGAATTCCTCTTTCAATATAGATCGGATAGCTGTGTTCCTTTAAATCTACCGTCATTTTCATCGTTTTGTTCCTCCCAGGATGCTGTTTTTTACATTTCTTTACCGACTGCTTTTGCGATTCCGGTAATCTCTTTTAACAGTGTATCGTATTTTTCCGGTTTCAGCGACTGTGCTCCGTCACAAAGTGCTGTTTCCGGACTGTTATGTACTTCGATGATCAGTCCGTCCGCTCCTGCCGCAACTGATGCCTTTGCCATCGGATCAACCAGCCACCATTTTCCTCCTGCATGGCTTGGGTCCACGACAACCGGAAGATGGCTGAGCTTTCTTACAACCGGGATAGACTGAAGATCCAGTGTATTTCTCGTGTAAGTCTCGAAAGTACGGATTCCTCTTTCACAGAGGATAACATTCGGATTTCCGGATGCCATAATGTATTCAGCTGACATCATCCATTCTTCGTAGGTTGCATTAAGTCCTCTCTTTAAGAGAATTGGTCTCTTGGTCTGTCCAAGCTGTTTTAAAAGATCGTAGTTCTGCATGTTACGTGCACCGATCTGGATCAGGTCTACTTTTTCATCGAAGATTTCCAGATATTCCGGTGACATCAGTTCTGTTACAATCGGAAGTCCTGTCTCTTCTCTTGCTGCACATAAGATTTCCAGGCCTTCAAGTCCGAGTCCCTGGAATGAATATGGGCTTGTTCTCGGTTTGAATGCACCGCCGCGGAGCATGTTTGCGCCGGATGCTTTGACCGCTTTTGCAATTCCGATTACCTGCTCTTCGGATTCTACGGAGCAAGGTCCGGCGATCAGTGCAAGATGTCCGCCACCAACTTTGACACCGGATACATCCACGATGGTGTCATCCGGATGGAATGCACGGTTTACAAGTTTATAAGGTTCCTGTACATGCATAACCTTCTCAACAGAAGAGTCTACCTCGAAAAGCTTTGGATCTACACGGACCGTATCGCCGATACAGCCAATAATTGTAAGATCCTCACCTTTTACAGTATGTACTTCCAGTCCTTTTGCACGGACCATATTTTCAACTCGTTTTACGTTTTCATCACTTGTTCTTGGTTTTAATACGATAATCATAATTTTTCCCTTTCTCTTTGCGAATGTTCTACTAATCAAAAAACTCCCGCCTTCTGTTTCTTTCAAAACAGAGGACGAGAGTATGATATACTTCGTGGTTCCACCTCATTTTACAATTGTCTCACGACAACTGCCTCGTCAGGTACGTCGTTCATAACGGTTATACCCTTGCAGATAACGGCTGCTACCGGAAATACCTATTAACAATTCTTCAAGAGAATGCATTCAGTATCCTACTCCAAGAGGAATTCAATATAATCTTCGGTATCCTTCTTCCACCGATAAAGGACTCTCTGTGACGTCTTATTATATTTACTACTTCTTTTCATTGTATTTTGATAGTAGAATATATAATTTTTAAAATCTATAACTTATGTTACACGAATCAATAGGCTTTGTCAATCATTTTCAACAAATTAACGCGAGAAATATTTTTCTTTGATAATATCAACCGGCATCTCTTTTCCTGTCCAGAGCTCAAATGATGCAGCACCCTGATATAACAGCATATTCAGACCGTTCAGTGTCTGGCATCCTGCTGCTTTTGCTTTCTTCAGGAATAAGGTTTCTTCCGGATTGTAGATGACATCGAATACAAACAGGTCTTTTCTGAATACGCTGTCGTCTGTGATGATACATCTGTCTGTCTTCGGTGCCATACCGATCGAAGTTCCGTTTACCAGAATTGCACTTTCTGCAATCTCTTTTTTGAGGACTTCCGGATCAGAGAAATCATAAAGGTTGATCTTGCAGTCTGTCTTCTCATGAAGCTTCTCGATGGTCTTTTCTGCGCGGGTGAAAAATTCATCACGGATGTTGAATACCGAAATCTCTGCAACTCCGTCGAGTGCTGCCTGGATCAGGATCGCTGCTGCTGCTCCGCCTGCTCCAAGAAGAGTCATCTTCTTGCCGATGATATCCATGCCTGTCTCACTGACTGCACGCATGAATCCGATTCCGTCTGTTGTGTAACCTGTCAGTATACCGTTATCATTGACAACGGTATTGACTGCTCCACCGATCTCAGATGCCGGTGAAAGTTTGTCAACCAGTGAACACATCAGATTCTTGTCAGGCATAGTCAGGTTGAATCCTCTGACTCCCATGACTTTCAGACCATCTACTGCTGTCTTTAAATTATCTGTTCCAACATCAAATGCCAAATATGCGTAATCCAGCTCCAGCTGGCGAAATGCCTCGTTATGCATCATTGGGGAAATGCTGTGTGCTACCGGACTCCCCAGTAACCCGGTAAGAACTGTATGTCCTGTAATCTCGTATGCCATTATATTTTCCTCCTGCGTTACATTTTCGCACTGTAAAGTGCTACTTTTGTCCTCTATCATACCATATTTTTCAAAATACGCAAGCATCGTTATTTAAAAAACGATTTTTTTAATTTTTGAACTGCCTATAAAAAACAAATTTCCACTGAATCATCATTGAAAAAAATATTTTCTGCCTTTGAAAAAAGAATTTTGAAAACTTTTGAATAACCAGGCAAAATGTAAATAAAAGGGATGCGCTTTTTCAAACGCACCCCATCACTTTCTTATGCAATTACTCTGACTTTCAAAACGCCCTCGATCATTTCCAGACCTTTTACCACGTCTTCTGCCACATCATTATCCACATCGATCATCGTATATGCATAGCTGCCACGGCTCTTATTCGTCATATCATCGATATTGACATTATCCTTTGCCAGAAGCGCAGTAAACTGACCGATCATGTTCGGAATATTCCTGTGCAGGATCGTAATTCTTGTCTTATCCCTTACACCCATATCGCATGCCGGGAAGTTGACAGAATTACGGATATTTCCATTTTCCAGGAAATCCTTCAGTTCTTCTACTGCCATCTTTGCACAATTATCTTCTGATTCAGCAGTTGACGCTCCCAGATGCGGAATGACAATCGCATGCTTTACTCCTGCGATCTCCGGTGTCGGGAAGTCCGTTACATAGCGTCCGACTTTTCCACCAACAAGTGCATCCACAATGTCTTCACTGTTCACCAGTACATCTCTTGCAAAGTTCAGGATCACAACGCCGTCTTTCATCAGACTGATGGCATTCTTATTGATCATACCCTTTGTATCTTCCAGTGCCGGTACATGGATTGTGATATAATCACACTCCTTGTAGATCTCATCTACATTCTTAGTGTGATGGATGCTTCTTGAAAGTCTCCATGCGGAATCTACAGAAACATATGGATCATAACCATACACTTCCATCCCGAGATGCGTAGCCGCATTGGCAACCAGGACACCGATTGCACCAAGACCGATCACACCAAGCTTCTTTCCCTGGATCTCACAGCCTGCAAATGCTTTTTTCGCTTTTTCTGCATCTTTGGCAATATTGCCATCCTCTTCGTTCTCCTGTACCCAGTTGATCCCGCCAAGTATATCTCTGGATGCAAGCAGCATACCGGCGATCACCAGCTCTTTTACACCATTGGCATTTGCCCCTGGTGTATTAAATACAACGATTCCCTGCTCCGCACATTTGTCCAGTGGAATATTATTTACACCGGCCCCGGCACGGGCAACCGCTTTTAAATCTTTATCAAATTCCAGTTCATGCATTCCGGCACTTCTTACAAGTACCGCATCTGCTCCTGCCATCTCACCGGCAGGTACATAATCATCACTGAATTTCTCCAGTCCAACAGGAGAAATCGGGTTCAAGCAAAAATATTTATACATATTACAGATTCTCCTCCTCAAACTTCTTCATAAATGCAACCAGGGCTTCCACACCTTCGTATGGCATTGCGTTATAAATACTTGCACGCATACCACCAACAGTACGGTGTCCTTTCAGATTTTCAAGACCCGCTTCTTTTGCCTCTTTTACAAATTTGGCATCCAGCTCGTCACTGCCTGTCACAAATGGTACATTCATAAGAGAACGGTCTTTCTTTTCTACCGTACCTTTGAACAGTTTGCTCTGATCCAGGTAGTCATAGAGCAGTTTGGCTTTCTTTTCGTTGCGTTCTTTCATAACTTCCAGTCCGCCCATCTTTTTGAGCCATTTAAATACCTTACCGCAGATATAGATTCCGTATGCCGGCGGTGTATTGTAAAGAGAGCCTGCGTCTGCATGTGTCTTGTATGTAAGCATGGTCGGTGTTCCCGGAAGTACATCCTCTGTAATCAGATCTTCGCGGATGATCGCGATAACAACACCCGCTGGTCCGACATTCTTCTGGACTCCACCATAGATGAGACCATATTTTGTCACATCTACAGGTTCAGACAGGAAGCAGGATGATACATCCGCTACCAGTGTCTTGCCTTTCGTGTTCGGAAGTTCCTTGAATTTGGTTCCGTAAATTGTATTATTTTCGCAGATATATACATAATCTGCATCTTCATCAACCGGCAGATCCGAACAGTCAGGAATGTACGAAAAGGTTTTATCCTCGGACGATGCGATCTTATTCACCTTTCCATATTTGGATGCCTCAGCAGCTGCCTTTTTGGCCCACTGCCCGGTAACAATATAATCCGCTACTTTGTTCTTCATCAGATTCATTGGAATCATTGCAAACTGCTGGCTTGCGCCACCCTGAAGGAACAGTACTTTGTAATTATCCGGGATTCCCATCAGATCACGAAGATCCTGTTCAGCGGTTTCAATGATTTCAGCAAAAGCTTTCGAGCGATGACTCATCTCCATAACGGACATTCCACATCCTTTGTAATCCAGCATCTCATCTGCTGCTTCTCGTAAAACTTCTTCCGGCAGTACTGCCGGTCCTGCTGAAAAATTGTAAACTCGTTTCATATTACTCCTCCATTCCTGCTCTGCGTATCTGTCGCTGCATATGTTTTTCTAGTTTATCTGCTGTTTTTCCTGCAGATCTTTCTCGTCAAAAGCTTCACTGATCGGAGCACCCGGAGCAACCATCGGCCATACCTTGTCATCGCTGTCGATCTGGCAGTCAATCACCACCGGACCGCCTGCATTTAAAGCAAACTTAAATGCATCTGCGAATTCTTCTCTGGTCGTAGCTCTTACCGCTTTCGCCCCCATCGCTTCTGCGAGTTTCACAAAATCTACTGCATCATTCAGAACAGTTGCTGAATAGCGCTGTCCGTAAAACAGATTCTGCCACTGTCTTACCATACCAAGCACATGGTTGTTCACTACAACCTGGATAATTGGAATGTTATAACGCGCCGCTGTTGCAACTTCATTCATATTCATACGGAAGCATCCGTCTCCGGCTATATTGACTACCGTCTTCTCCGGTCTGCCCATCTTGGCTCCGATTGCGGCTCCAAGACCGTATCCCATGGTTCCAAGACCACCTGATGTAAGCAGTGTTCTCGGTTTTGTGAATTTATAATACTGCGCTGCCCACATCTGATGTTGTCCAACTTCTGTGACGATGATAGCATCACCTTCTGTCTGTTTGTAAATCTCTTCGATCACATACGGACCGGTCAGACTTTCCGGATGATAGGTAAGCGGGTATTTCGCTTTATATTCCTGGATCTTTTTGATCCATTCGGTGTGTTCCTGCTGTGACAGTTTTTCATTAACTGCCGCAAGCACTTCTTTGATATCTCCAACCACACCTTCATCAATGATGACATTCTTGTTCATCTCTGCCACATCAATATCAAACTGGAGAATCTTTGCATTACTTGCAAATTTATTTGGATTACCTGTGACACGGTCGGAGAATCTTGCACCGACTACGATCAGAAGATCGCATTCACTGACTCCAAAGTTCGATGTCTTGGTACCATGCATACCAAGCATTCCTGTATAAAGTTCATCAGTTCCCGGAAATGCACCTTTTCCCATCAGGGAGTCACATACCGGACACTGTACCTTGTCTACGAATGCACGGAGTTCTTCACTTGCATCAGATAATATAGCTCCGCCTCCGACGAATACGAACGGACGCTTTGCTTCTTCGATCATCTCTACTGCCTTGTTAATATCTTCCATGCAGATTTCTTTTTTGTATTTTACGATTGGCTGGATTTTGACAGGCTCATACTCTGCTTTATTGCCTGTCACATCTTTCGGTATATCGATCAGCACCGGTCCCGGTCTTCCGGACTGTGCGATCTCAAACGCCTTGCGGATCGTCTTTGCAAGATCATTGACATTCTTCACAATAAAATTATACTTTGTGATCGGCATCGTAATACCGGTAATGTCAATTTCCTGAAAACTGTCTTTTCCAAGAAGCGGTACCCCTACATTACAGGTGATCGCAACGATCGGAATAGAATCCATAAATGCGGTCGCGATTCCTGTTACGAGATTTGTTGCTCCAGGTCCACTGGTTGCAAAACACACCCCAACTTTACCAGTGGCACGCGCATATCCGTCTGCCGCATGAGAAGCTCCCTGCTCATGCGATGTAAGGATATGTCTGATTTCATTACTATGCTTATATAATTCATCATATACATTTAAAATTGCGCCGCCCGGATATCCGAATACGGTATCCACGCCCTGCTCTTTTAAACACTCTATCAGTATCTCTGCACCATTTAATTGCATTGTACATTCCCCTTGTCCAGATTTTACTTTATTTGTGTGGAACTTCCAGAACTGCTCCACGGTTTCCTGAAGTTACCATTGCTGCATATCTTGCAAGATATCCTGTTGTAACTTCAGGATCTCTTGGCTGCCATTTTTCTTTTCTTCTTGCAAGTTCTTCATCTGAAATTCTTGCATTTAATTTCAGGTTCGGGATATCGATCTCGATGATATCGCCTTCCTCGATCAGTGCTACCGGTCCGCCGACTGCTGCTTCCGGTGATACGTGTCCGATAGAAGCTCCACGGGATGCACCGCTGAAACGGCCGTCTGTAATAAGTGCTACCGATGAACCAAGTCCCATACCTGCGATCGCAGAAGTCGGATTCAGCATTTCCGGCATACCAGGACCACCCTTTGGTCCGACATAACGGATAACTACAACATCTCCCGGATGGATATCTCCGCCTTTGATTGCCTTGATCGCATCATCTTCACATTCAAATACTCTTGCAGGTCCTTCATGTACCAGCATTTCCGGTACAACTGCAGAACGTTTTACAACACTGCCATCCGGTGCGATATTACCTTTGAGGACTGCAAGTCCACCAGTCTGGCTGTATGGATTGTTGATCGGACGGATTACTTCCGGATTTTTATTTTCGCATCCTGCGATATTTTCTCCAACTGTCTTTCCGGTTACTGTCATGCAGTCTGTGTAAAGAAGACCTTTCTTATTCAGCTCGTTCATAACAGCATATACACCACCTGCTTCATTCAGGTCTTCCATATATGTAGGACCTGCCGGTGCAAGGTGACAGAGGTTCGGAGTCTTTTCGCTGATTCCGTTTGCAAAATCAATTTCAAAATCCATACCGATCTCATGTGCGATCGCCGGAAGGTGAAGCATACTGTTAGTTGAGCATCCAAGTGCCATATCAACAGTAAGGGCATTTAAGATGGCTTCTTTTGTCATAATGTCTCTCGGACGGATATTTCTTCTGTACATTTCCATTACCTGCATACCTGCATGTTTTGCAAGACGGATTCTTTCTGAATATACAGCCGGAATTGTTCCATTCCCCTGAAGTCCCATACCAAGTACTTCTGTCAGACAGTTCATACTGTTGGCTGTATACATTCCGGAGCATGATCCGCAGGTAGGACATACTTTATTTTCAAATTCACATACATCACATTCGTCCATTGTTCCTGCTGCGTAGGATCCAACTGCCTCGAACATGCTGGAAAGACTTCTCTTCTGTCCTTTTACATGTCCCGCAAGCATTGGTCCGCCACTAACGAACACTGTAGGTACATTAATACGGGCTGCTGCCATCAAAAGTCCAGGTACGTTCTTATCACAGTTCGGGATCATAACAAGGGCGTCAAACTGATGTGCCATTGCCATTGCTTCTGTCGAATCTGCGATCAGATCTCTTGTTACCAGAGAATACTTCATACCGATGTGTCCCATTGCAATACCGTCACAGACTGCGATTGCCGGGAACATGATCGGTGTTCCGCCTGCCATGGCAACTCCCATCTTTACTGCATTTGCAATCTTATCCAGGTTCATATGTCCCGGAACGATTTCGTTATAAGAACATACGATTCCGACAAGCGGTCTCTCCAGTTCTTCTTTTGTAAGACCAAGCGCATTGAACAATGATCTGTGCGGCGCCTGCTGCATACCTGTTTTTACATTATCACTTCTCATGATTTTATGATCCTCCTGTAAATTTTGTCTCTATTCTATTACAGTTCCGTCCTGCTTCTCTTTCCCCATAGCAGTACGGAACTGTATCTTTCCAAATCCTTGACTATCGAATTCTTTCGCAGATCAGATCTCCCATCCGGGCTGTTCCAACCTTTGTACATCCGTCTGACATAATATCTCCGGTTCTGTATCCATCTTTTAATACCTGGGAAACAGCTGCTTCAATCGCATCTGCTGCTTTATCCTGGTCCAGGCTGAAACGAAGCATCATTGCTGCTGAAAGAATTGTTGCTATCGGGTTTGCAATTCCCTGTCCTGCTATATCCGGTGCCGAGCCGCCACTTGGTTCATACAGTCCGAACTTAGTCTCATTCAGGCTTGCACTTGCCAGCATTCCGATTGATCCGGTTACCATACTTGCTTCATCAGAAAGAATGTCTCCGAACATATTCTCTGTAAGAATGACATCAAACTGCTTCGGATCTCTTACAAGCTGCATTGCACAGTTGTCTACCAGCATATGCTCCAGTGTAACTTCCGGATAATCTTTCGCAACCTCTTCTACTACTTTTCTCCAGAGTCTTGAAGAATCCAGTACATTCGCCTTATCGACGCTTGTCACTTTCTTTCTTCTCTTCATTGCGATGTCAAACGCGCGGATTGCAATCCGGCGGATCTCATCCTCATTATAGGTAAGTGAATCGAATGCAGTCATCACACCATCCACTTCTTCTGTCTTTCTCTCTCCAAAATAAAGACCGCCTGTCAGTTCACGCATGATCATCAGATCAAATCCGCCTTCTGTAATCTCTTCTTTCAGAGGGCATGCACCCTTCAGTTCATTATACAAAACTGCCGGACGCAGATTAGCGAACAGGTTCAGTTCTTTTCTGATCTTCAAAAGACCTGCCTCCGGTCTCTTTGACGGTTCCAGCTTATACCACGGGGAAGTCTTTGCATCTCCTCCAATGGATCCCATCAGTACGGCATCACATGCTTTTGCTTTTGCTACCGTCTCATCTGTAAGCGGGACTCCATGTACATCAATGGATGCTCCCCCAAGAAGCAGCTGTTCATAAGAACAGTCAAATCCGTATACCTCTCCTGCTTTATCAAGAACTTTCATCGCTTCCGTTACAATCTCCGGACCGATTCCGTCACCTTTAATTACTCCGATTTTCAGGCTCATCTTTGTCATTCCCTTCTATGTATCTGTGATTTTGGCACCATTTTTCGTTCCAAAAATCTGTTAAACACTATAATACCGTATTTTTTGTCAGGTTTCAACCCTTTAATCTGTAAAAGTATAAAAATCAGAGCGAACTCTGTTTTATTTTCCCGTTTTCTGTGGAATCACAAAGATAAAGATCAGCGAACTGACAAACAGCATTCCCGGATAAAAAAGCTTCGGAATGATCTGAAATGCAGAAATCTCACCGCCAAGCTCATGCACTGCCGAAATTGCCACAAGCATCTGCGCGCCATACGGGATCACTCCCTGCGAAATACAGGAAAAAGTATCCAGAAGGGAGGCCGTCTTTCTCGGTGTGATCTGATAATCGTCTGCCATTTCCTTTGCAATTGGATTGGCCATCACAATTGCTACGGTATTGTTCGCTGTTGCCACATCCAGGAGCGCTACCAAAATACCAACACCCAGCTGACCACTTTTCGTTCCCTTAAAGACACGGTGGATCACATCCAGCAATACATCAAAGCCACCATTTTCCCGGATCAGCGCACACATTGCAGCAACCAGCACCGCCACCATACAGGTTTCAAACATCCCGGACACACCAGATCCCATGGCAGCAAGCATTTCATACGGTGTTACCTGCCCCATTGCGAGCATGATCACCGCACCGGACACAATTCCCGTCAGAAGTACCAGGAAGACATTGAACCCTGCGATCCCGCCGATCAGCACCAGCACATACGGAATGATCTGCGTCAGATTGTATTCGTGCGTAACTGCCGTTCCGATCTCTGCCCGGAAAGAGCTGATCAGGATCAGAACCAACGATACGATCGCCGCCGGAAGTGCGATCCGGAAATTTTCCCGGAATTTATCTTTCATCTCGCATCCCTGCCCGTTGCAGGCAGCAATTGTTGTATCTGATATGAAAGAAAGATTGTCCCCGAACATGGAACCTCCCATCACCGACGCCACGCAAAGTGCCAGGGAAAAACCGGATGTCTGCGAAACTGCCGCCGCAATCGGAGTCAGAAGGGTGATCGTCCCAACCGAAGTTCCCATTGCTGTTGAAACAAAACATGCAACCATAAACAGGACGGCAACCGCAAACCGTGCCGGGATGATCGATAGCATAAAATACGCCACACTCTCTGCACTGCTTCTTCCAACCACTCCCACAAAAGTTCCCGCCGTCAGGAAAATCAGCAGCATTGTGATAATATTCTTATCTCCGATTCCCCGTCCCATGATCTCCAGCTTCTCATCAAAGCCAACCTTTCTGTTCTGCAGACACGCAACCAGGAGCGCCGCCAGAAACGCCACTACGATCGGTACATTATAAAACCCCATTGGAATTTTCATTATGTATTCAAATAAAATACCCAGTCCCAGATAAAATACCAGAAATACACCGACCGGCAAAAGTGATGCACTTTTTCTTCTTTTTTCCATATATCCACCTCTCATCTGCTTCTATTGCTCCCCGGATCTTCCCCAAAACTTTTCCATATCCGGAAAACAGACAGCAATATTTCTTCTTATCATAGCATATCCTTCTCTTTTCCCGCAATAAGGGAAATACAGGAAGTTCCCGCAGAAACCGTATAAAAATACACTTTTGCACAAAAAAACAGAAGTCTGTCTCTGTTTTTTCAGGACAGACTTCTGTTTTTTACATATACATTTTACAGATGCCAGATGTCTCTGTTGTATTCAGCAATGGTTCTGTCAGATGAGAAATATCCTGCTTTCGCGATATTCACAACCATCTTCTTTGCCCATGCCATGCGATCTTCATAATCTGCGTAAGCCTGTTCTTTCTTCTGGATATAATCTTTCACATCAAGAAGTGTCATGAACCAGTCTTTACGGATCAGTTCTGCATGCAGTTCAAGAAGCAGGTATTTATCTCCGATACGGAGAAGTTCCGGGCTGATGATAAAGTCTACCAGTCTGCGGATCTCTTCATCATTGATATAGTAATCAACTGCATTATAATCCATCTTGCGGTAATGCTCGATAACCTGTTCACTGGATTCTCCAAAGATGTAGATATTTTCATCTCCTACAAACTGATGGATTTCTACGTTGGCTCCATCTTCTGTTCCCATTGTCACAGCCCCGTTCAGCATGAATTTCATGTTACCTGTTCCACTTGCTTCTTTGGATGCAAGAGAAATCTGTTCAGAAATATCACAGGACGGAATCAGCTTTTCTGCCAGTGTCACGTTGTAGTTTTCTACCATAACCACTTTCAGATACGGTGCAACTTCCGGATCGTTATCAATCAGCTCCTGCAGGCAGAGGATCAGATGAATGATATCCTTTGCAATAACATAAGCCGGTGCAGCCTTTGCTCCAAAGATTACCGTGATCGGAGTCTCCGGTTTCTTTCCGCTCTTGATCTCCAGATATTTATAGATCACATATAATGCATTCATCTGCTGACGCTTGTATTCATGCAGACGTTTTACCTGAATATCAAAAATTGAATTTGGATTGATCTCCAGTCCCTGTGTTTCTTTTAAGTAAGCTGCCAGATCCTCTTTCTTTTTCTGTTTTACCCCAAGAAGACTCTTTAAGGTTTCCTCATCATTTGCATGATCAAGCAGTTTTTCAAGCTTTGTTGCATCTTTTCGGTAATCCGGTCCGATCTTCTCATCCAGCCATGCAGTCAGTTCATGGTTGCAGTGCAGCAGCCATCTTCTGAACGTAATACCATTGGTCTTGTTGTTGAATTTCTGTGGGTAAATGTCGTAGAACGGTTTCAGTTCTTCATTTTTCAGGATTTCTGTATGAAGATAAGCAACTCCGTTGACACTGTATCCATAATGGATGTCCATATGAGCCATGTGTACACGATTCTGGTCATCGATAATATAGACTCTCGGATCTTTATATCTTCCCTTAATTCTTGCATCCAGATCACGGATGATCGGAACGATCTGTGGTGCAACCTGCTCCAGATAATCAACCGGCCATTTTTCCAGTGCTTCTGCGAGGATGGTGTGATTGGTATACGCGCAGGTCTTCTGTACGATCTCAATCGCCTCATTGAAGTCGATCTGTTTCTGAACAAGAAGACGGATCAGCTCCGGAATAACCATAGAAGGATGTGTATCATTGATCTGGATCGCCACATGCTCATGAAGCTTTCTGAGATCATATCCCTTTTCTTCACACTCGCGGATGATGTACTGTGCTGCATTGGAAACCATAAAATACTGCTGATAAATACGGAGCAGATTTCCTGCCTTGTCGCTGTCATCCGGATAGAGGAACAGCGTCAGGTTCTCACGGATATCGTTCTTATCAAAATTGATTCCGTTTCCAACGATTGCATCATTTACCGTCTCTACATCAAAAAGATGAAGTTTGTTGCTTCCGCCTTCATATCCGGTTACATCAATATCATACAGATGGGAACGAAGACTGAAATCCTTGAACGGGACTTCAAATGAAATACCGGTATCATTGAGCCAGCTGTCTTTTTCAATCCACGGATTCTTCTGTTCATCCTGTTTGTGGTCGGTAAATACCTGTTTGAACAGACCCATATGATAGTTCAGCCCGATTCCGTCTCCCGGAAGTCCGAGTGTTGCAATGGAATCCAGGAAGCAGGCTGCCAATCGTCCAAGTCCACCATTTCCAAGAGACGGTTCCGGTTCAACTTCTTCGATCTCTGCAAGATTTTTCCCGTGCTTTTTCAGCACCTCTGCTGTCTCATCATAAATTCCAAGGTTGATCAGGTTGTTGGATAAAAGCTTTCCGATCAGGAACTCTGCGGAAATATAATAGAGTTTTCTCTTTCCTTCGTTCTTCGGTCCTTCTTTGATCCGTTCCTTTGTCAGTGTAAGCAGCGCATAATATACCTGTTCATTCGTTGCCTGTTCAAGTCCTGTCTGGAATTTCTCCTGTAAAATCTCTGTCAGTCTTGCTTCCATGTTCTTCTACCTCCTGTAGTTGATTCTCTTTCTTTCAGTGTTGCCGGAAGATATTTCCCTTCCTGGCTTTTCTTTGTTTCTATCATGTCAAACAGAATCCCGACGGACTGTCTCGCGATCTCTTCGACCGGCTGCGCCATCGTAGTGATCGCCGGCTGATAAAATCCGGTATAGTCAAGTCCGTCAAATCCCGCAACGGCCACATCTTCCGGAATCCTTTTTCCCTCTTCCAGAAGCGCCTTGCATGCACCAATCACCATCAGATCGGAAATTGCAAATACTGCGGTAAATTCTGTTTCTTTTTTCAGCAGTTTTTTCATCATCCGATATCCGTTTTCCATCGAATATGTGGTATCTTCTTCATCCAGATAACAGATTCTTTCCTCATCCACTTCCAGACCATGTGCTTTCAGTGCTTCCCTGTAACCTTCCAGTCTGAGTTTTCCGATGTTCTCATCTTTCTTATCTGAGGCAAGGATTGCAATCTTTTTATGTCCGGTCTCGCACAGATGATCTACGATCTTACGGCTTTCCGCACGGTCATCAATTGATACATAGGATGCGATACATTTCTCCGGCAGTTTATCAAATGCTGCCGTACTAACAACAAATGGAACCTTTATCTTTGCAATCCGCTCTTTGTTCTTCCTGAAATCTCCACCCAGGAAAATAATCCCTCTGAGCTTTTTTTCTTTGATCAGCTCCAGTGCGGTATCGACCTCATCCTGATCCTTTCCCATATGCTGGATAAAAAAGGAATATTTCTGTCTGCGGATCTTTTTTTCCATTACCCGCATCATCGTCGCGAAAAATGGATTATCAATCTCCTTTACCAGAATCGCAATGGATTTCGAATCGGTCCGTTTCAGATTCCTCGCACTGTTATTCGGCACAAAATTTGATTCTTCAACCGTCTTTAAAATCATCTTTTTGGTCTCAGGATTGATATCCGGATGATTGTTCAGCGCACGGGATACGGTGCTGACTCCGACCCCGCACTTCTTCGCAATATCTTTGATCGTCATTCCCATTTTATTTTTTTTCTTCTCCTAAGTCCTCTGCATCTTCAACCTTAAGTGTCATCTCGGTCTTCTCCGGGATCCTGCAATAAAGTTCTGTCATTCTGCGGATCTTTTTCACAAGTTTTTTTGAAATCTCATCCTTATGAAGTCTCCAGATCCAGTTGCCGCCAAGGGTTGACGGATGATTGATCCTCGCTTCATTACCGAGGCAGAGATAATCCTGAATCGGAATGATACAGGTATCCGCCACGCTCGACTGCGCAAGACGGATGATTTCCCATACTGCTTCATTGACACTGAGTTTCTTTCTTCCCATATAGCGAAGTGCAAACTTCTTATCTTCTTTTTTTAATTCTCTGTACCATCCTGCCAGCGTTTCATTGTCATGGGTTCCTGTGTATACTACGCAGTTCTTATCATAATTATGCGGCAGATAATTGCTAGGCTCTCTGGAATCAAATGCAAACTCCAGAACCTTCATTCCCGGATATCCGGACTCTTCCACCATCCGGATCACACTGTCTGTCAGGAATCCAAGATCCTCTGCAATAATTTTCACATCACCCAGAGTCTCTTTTACTGTCCGGAAAATATCCATTCCCGGTCCTTTTTCCCAATGTCCGAATTCCGCTGTCAGATCTCCGTATGGAATGGAATAATATTCATCGAATCCACGGAAATGATCAATTCGGATCACGTCATAAAGCTCTACACAATGACGGATTCTCTTCATCCACCATGCATATCCGGTCTTCTTATGATATTCCCACTTATAAAGCGGATTACCCCAAAGCTGTCCGGTTGCACTAAATGCATCCGGCGGGCACCCAGCAACACCAGTCGGAAGTCCGTTCTCATCAAACTGGAACAGTTCCGGATGCGACCAGCTGTCTGCACTGTCAAACGCTACATAAATCGGGATATCACCAATGATCTCAATCCCTTTTTCATTCGCATATGCTTTCAGTGCACCCCACTGTGTTGCGAATTCATACTGCATAAACTTCTGGAACAGGATCCCTTCCTGATTCTCTTTGGCGAATTTTTCCAGCGCAAGCTCATCTCTCAGACGATATTCATCTTCCCATTCACTCCAGCTTTTCCCATCATTCGCGGCTTTGATCTCCGTATAAAGCGCATAATCATCCAGCCATTCTTTATTCTCCTTGCAGAACTTCTGAAAATCTGCATCATCTGCGATCCGGCTTCTTTCATATGCTTTTCTTAAGATCTCATACCTGCAGTTATAAATCTTTTCATAATCCACATATCCCGCATTATCACCAAAGTCATATGCCTTACATTCATCTTCTGTAATCCAGCCTTTTTTTATCAGCTTTTCCAGGTCTATAAAATACGGATTTCCTGCAAAAGTTGAGAAAGACTGATACGGCGAATCTCCATACCCTGTCGGACCTAACGGAAGGATCTGCCAGTAGCTCTGGCCTGCCTTCTCAAGTGTATCCACAAACTTGTATGCTTCTTTCGAAAAAGCACCTATTCCATATTTTGATGGCAGACTTGCCACCGGCAGTAATATACCGCTTGTTCTCATAATATGCACCTCATATCTTTCTACAGTAACGGTTTCGGTATCGGTAACGGTAACGTTTCCAATAATTGTATTATAAAAGCATTGCACATAAAATGCAATGCTTTTTTCAACTTTTTTCAAAAAATTTGATTTAGTTGTTCTCCGGCTTTTCGACCTGCATGATCGCAGACTTCTGCATCGGGATACGGCAGTTCTTGTTGCTTCCGAATTCAACGATTACGTCTTCATCTGTAATATCAATAACAACTCCGTAAAAACCGCTTGTTGTAAGAACAGTATCTCCTACAGCCAGTTCAGATAACATCAGCTGTACTCTCTTCTGTTCCTTTTTCTGTGGTCTCATCAGTAACCACCAGAATCCTCCGATAATTACAACGTAAAATAAAATAAGTACGATTGGATTATTCATTTTTCTTTCCTCCTGCTAAAATAGACACTGTTACTATCATACACAATAATAGGACATTCATCAAGACATTTTAGAATTTTTTTATCCTAATCTTCTTTTTCTTCCATTTTTGCCAGCGTCTCTTTCTTGAACTGGGCATATCTTCCCTCTTCGATCGCTCCTCTGATGTCTTCCATAAGATGATTATAATAATATAAATTGTGGAGAACGCAAAGCCGCATTCCAAGCATCTCTTTTGCTTTCAGCAGATGACGGATATAAGCTCTTGAATAACGGCGGCAGGCCGGGCACTGACAGCCTTCTTCGATCGGGCGTTCATCCAGTTCAAATTTTGCATTGAACAGATTCAGCTTACCATGCTTTGTATAAACATGACCATGTCTTCCGTTACGGCTTGGATATACGCAGTCAAAGAAATCCACGCCTCTGTCTACCGCTTCCAGAATATTCGCCGGTGTTCCGACTCCCATCAGATAGGTCGGTTTGGCAACCGGAAGACAAGGAACTACTGCATCCAGGATCCGGTACATCTCTTCATGTGTCTCACCAACTGCGAGTCCGCCGACTGCATATCCATCCAGATCCATCTCTGCGATCTGCTGTGCATGCTCAACACGGATGTCTTCATAGACACCACCCTGATTGATCCCGAAAAGCATCTGATGTTTGTTGATCGTATCATCAAGAGAATTGAGTCTTGCCATCTCTTCTTTACATCTTGCGAGCCATCTCGTTGTACGCTCTACCGATGCCTGCATATATTTTCTTTCCGCTACACTGGACGGACATTCATCAAACGCCATTGCGATCGTAGACGCCAGATTCGACTGAATCTGCATACTTTCTTCCGGTCCCATAAAAATCTTTCTTCCGTCAATATGGGAATTGAAGTATACACCCTCTTCCTTAATCTTTCTGAGTCCGGCAAGAGAAAACACCTGGAATCCGCCGGAATCAGTAAGGATCGGCTTGTCCCAGGCCATAAATCTGTGCAGTCCGCCAAGCTTTTTCACTACCTGATCCCCCGGACGCACATGCAAATGATACGTATTAGACAGTTCCACCTGTGTTCCGATTTCTTCAAGATCTGCAGTAGAAACAGCCCCTTTGATCGCTGCAATTGTTCCTACATTCATAAATACAGGAGTCTCGATCACTCCGTGTACGGTATGGAAGCGGCCGCGCTTGGCGCGACCGTCCCTTTTTATCAGCTCATACATAAAATTAACCTCTCTCATAAATTTAGTAATGACATACAACCGGTGTTCCGGAATCTACATTGTTGAACACCGTCTCTGCAACATCATACTGTAAATTGACACATCCGCGTGACCCATGTTCCAGATACCAGTCCCCGCCAAAGTTCGTCTGCCACGGTGCGTCGTGCAGTCCGATTCCACCGTTAAACGGCATCCAGTAAGTAACCGGCGATTCCCATTCGTAACTTCCGTCTTCCTTCTTTGGTCCACGAAGGGTTGTATTTTTTTCTTTGTATTTCAGGATATATACTCCCTGCGGTGTAGCATCTCCTCTGCTTGGCTTACCGGTAACGATCGGTCCCTGTGTCACAATTGCACCATTTACAAAAAGATACATATACTGGTTTGTCAGATCGACTTCAACATAAGTATTTCCCCAGTCTGCTCCGTCATGACTTGCTGCAGTCTGTGAATAATTCGCCTCTCTCGTCACAGTCTCTCCGTTGCGGATATTCGCTTCAAGGGCTGCAATCTCGGCAGCTTCATCAATGATCCATCCATAGTCTCCACCTTCAACCGTTGCACTGTTGCCGCCTCCGGTTGTAAATGTTCTCGCTGTCTGGTAAGTGTCATACTTACTCTCCAGCTGCTGTACATATTTCACAACTGCATCACTGTTAAAGGTAACTGCCATGTTATCATCTACCGTTACCCACTGGGAAATCAGATCTTTATCTACAACTTCTGTATTCGAACCAAAGGTATAAGTGATACTTGCCTTCAGATACTTATTCATATCGTCACATGCTTTCTTCACTTCTTCTGACTTGATTGTGTATTTTGGTTTTACATAGCAGTCTTCAGCGGTCATGTCAATCTCGCTTTTGAAACCTTCGATTGATTCTTTCACTACCTTTTTGAAATTCTCGGTATCAATCTTACTTCCGGTCTCCCCGGCTTTGACTACATATGAATTGCCGTCATACTCCGGATGTGCATTTACCGGTTCAACCTGCCGATCTGCCTGCATACACTCGAGACCGTTAATCAGGGTATCCAGCTGGTTTTCGTCATATGTAACACCGACAGATGCCGTAATTGTCTGTGTCTTTCCAAGGCAGACCGGCCACAGAAATGCATTCTGCTCTTTTACGAGCTTCTGCAGTTCATCTCCTGCTTTGTACGCAAGAGAAATATCTGTTCCGGCAATCTTCTCTTCTGTTCCATCTGATTCTTTCATCGTCAGAACATATCCATCTACCTGACTCTTCATATATGATTCTACTGCAGAAACTGATTTTCCGGAAAAGTTCACACCATTGATCTTCGTATTAAAATAGAAATGATTCATGAAATATACGGAAAATCCAAGGTAAACAACCGCTGCCACTCCAACCACAGCGCCAACTACAATTTTAACCACTTTACCGGACTTTTCAGAACCCTGCTTTTTCTCCCGTTTAGCTCTTCTGCGTGGTTTTTCCTCTTCTTCATCAAAGAAAGAATCATCAAAAATCTCTTCCTCATCCGGATTGAATGCTTCTGCATCTCCACTGCTTAAAATATCTGCACTTTTAATAACTGGTGGTACTGCTGTCTCTTCTTCATCCCGCCATTCTTCTGCTCCATCCAGATCCAGAAGCCCGGTCTCTTCACGAACTACTTTCTTTTTCCGGCGCAGAGCCTTTTTCTTAACCGGTCGATCTTCGCCTGAGGCTGCTTTATGATCCACACCATCGCCAGATACGTGATGGCCTGAAGGACGTTTTGTTTTAGTGACTTTCTTTTTCCGCGGTCTTTCTTCGCTTTTCTGTTCTTTTTCATTGATGTCCTTCACCTCACTTACAGTCTGCTCTCTGATCTCTTCCATGATTTCATCTACTGTGCTGTCAAGATTTCTTTCGTTTTTTTCATTCATACTCTTTTCACTCATTTATACTATTGACTTCCTTTTTTCACTCAATATGTAGTCATTATAATACGAAGGGGTGTGTAAATACAATACATAACTTTAACTTTCATATTTTTATCACTTGTTGGGATAGGAATCTTCTATTATAATAATGAGGTAATTGGGGGAAATAAATGATTTGCGTTGGAATGATTCTTTTTATGACTCAAATCAGGTGTGGATTCATATGAATATAATAGAAAGTCGAAGAATTGTTCGTTTTTTGTTTTGACTGATTCACAAATTAATTCTTTATAGATAAAAGCTTACAGAAAGGATGGTATATATTTATGGCAGGATCCATTTATGGAAGATTGTTTCAGATTTCTACATGGGGGGAATCCCATGGGAAAGGGATCGGTGTTGTGATCGACGGGTGTCCGGCAGGGCTTTCGCTTTCAGAGGAGGATATCCAGATTTATCTGGATAGAAGAAAACCCGGACAAAGCCAGTTTACAACCGGGCGTAAGGAAAGTGATATGGCACAGATCTGGTCCGGCGTATTTGAAGGTCGGACAACCGGAACTCCGATTTCAATTCTCGTACAGAACCAGGATCAGCGTTCCCGTGATTACGGAAATATTATGAACACATACCGACCGGGACACGCAGATTATACATTTGATGAAAAGTATGGTTTCCGTGATTACAGAGGAGGGGGACGCTCTTCCGGAAGAGAAACTACTGCCAGAGTTGCAGCTGGTGCAGTTGCTGCTAAGATTTTGAAAGAACTTGGCATTGAAGTACATGCTTATACGAAAGCAATCGGTCCTGTATCTGTTCCTGAAAATGAATACCATCCGGAAGAGATTTTCCAGAACCCGATTTATATGCCAAACAACGCATATGCAAAAAAAGCATCTGCCTATCTGGAAGAATGTATTAAAAATCAGGATTCCTCTGGGGGTATCATTGAATGTGTTGTTACCGGTATGCCGGTCGGAATCGGTGATACCGTATTTGAAAAACTGGACGCCAATCTTGCCAAAGCAATGCTGTCCATCGGAGCAGTCAAAGGCTTTGAGATCGGTGACGGCTTTAAAGCTGCAGATGCAAAAGGAAGTATCAACAATGACTCCTTCCATACAAACGATGGAAGGATCACCAAAGACACCAACCATGCAGGCGGTGTCCTCGGCGGTATGAGTGACGGAAGCAGCATCATCTTCCGCGCGGCAGTAAAGCCGACTCCGTCCATTTCGCAGCCACAGTCCACAGTCACCAAAGATGGAGAAAACACCGAAATGATCATCAAAGGACGTCACGACCCGGTCATCGTCCCACGCGCCGTCGTAGTCGTAGAATCCATGGCCGCAATCACGATCCTCGATCTGCTCTTCACCAATATGAGTGCACGCATGGACAAACTCAAAAGCTTCTACGGCACTGAAAAATAAACCCAACAATCTTCCGTCCTCATCGCATCCGGCTACTTCGGTGAAAAAGGTAGATCTTAGTCGGCAGCCTTGAGGAGGGAGCTTCTGTCACCCCTCCCTGCTTTTACATATTTTCCAGAATAACACTCCATTCAGTATAACATGAAATTAGCAATTTTCTTGTTGCCTTATTACTTCCGCTAACATCGACAGCAGTTTATCAAGCTGAATTGGCTTTGCGATATGACCATTCATCCCGGCTGCAATAGCATCTCTCTTATCTTCTTCAAATGCATTTGCTGTCATTGCAATGATAGGTATACATGCTTTCTCCTTATCCGGCAGGCGTCTGATTGCCTGTGTTGCTTTATAACCGTTCATTTTCGGCATCTGGATATCCATCAGGATCATATCATATGTGCCTGCCGGCATCTTTTCTATCATGTTTACACATTGAATGCCATCCTCCACACGTTCTGTTTTAAGGCCGGCACACCCAAGGATTGCTTCTGCAATCTCTGCATTCAGATCATTATCCTCTGCCAGAAGGATATTCCTGCCTTCAAGGATTTCGCTACCTGTTCCAGACTCTTCAATATGTTTTTTTACATAATAGCTTTCATCTGCTATCTTATGTTTAAGTGTAACTGTAAAGGTGCTGCCTTTTCCAAGTTCACTCTCTACATCTATTGTTCCACCAAGCAGATCAACATATTTCCGGACTATCGACATTCCCAGTCCGGTTCCTGCGATTTTGCTCTTTGTAGTGTTATGTTCACGTGTGAATGCGTCGAAAATCTTCGTCATATAATCCTGACTCATGCCAATTCCTGTATCACTCACTCTGTTCCTCACGATCATGTACCCGGGCTCATCGCATGGTAATTCATCTACGCTCATCATGACAGAACCACCGGACGGAGTATATTTTATAGCATTACTTAGGATATTGACCAAAATTTCTTTTACCTTGGTAACATCTGTCAATACATGCTCATGTTCTACATTCATCGTGTAATGAAGCGCTATATCCTTTTTCCTTGCTTTCTCATCAAATACTGCAAACAAGGATTTCCTGACATCATCAATCCGGCAGTAATTCTCATCAAGCTCCATCTTTCCGCTCTCAATCCGAGCCATATCAAGTACATTATTTATGATCGACAGGAGAAGATTTCCTGACTGCTGTAGTTTTTCCAGATGTTCTAACGTTTCAGGCACGTCTTTTCCTTTCAGTTCATTCTCCATAAGCTGTGCATAGCCCAGAATTACATTCATAGGTGTACGGATGTCATGTGACATATTGTTAAGAAAACGAGTCTTTGCGAGACTGGCATCCTCTGCTTTTTCCAGAGCAATCTCAAGTTTATCATTGAGTTTTTGTGTATCATTTGCTGCAAGCTTTGCAACAGCTTCTGCTTTTCTTGCCTTTCGTAAAAGTATGAGGATAATAACAATGATACTGAGTGCAGAGAATCCTGTGATGAGAAAAAAAGCAAGTACATTGTCTTTTACAAAGTCAGAAAATTTTACCTTATCTGCCGTACTGTCATAGATAGCAAGTGCACTTGTAAGCATGTCAGACGGCATGGCCTTTAAGGTTTTATTCAGTATTGATAAAAGGCTATCCTCTCCATCTCTTACTGCAAAGCATGCCTCCATTGTTTTTGTAAGTGGAACACTCTTGAAATTTCGACTGTTATCATATATCATCGCCTGGCTTGCTCCCATGAGGAAACAGTCTGCCTTTTCATTCAAGACCATATCTGCCGCATCATCTAACGAATCACAATCTACCAGCTTCCATTGTGGATAACTGAAAGCAATATGCTGTTTTAAGGCTTCTTTTTCCTTTGGCACAGCTACTGTATACACATTATGCTCATCAAAATTTTTTTCATCAGTTACCGCCATCAGGCTGTAAGTCCAGGCTGTGTTTGTAAGTGCATATCCTTTTTCTTCTGCAAAGCAGGGATTTCTGCCAGCATAAAAAATCATGTCAATCTCACGCTCTTGTAAAGCCTGTATCATTTCGTCATAATCATTGTACTCCTGTATATTAAATTCCAGTTTCTGATTCCCCAGACAGTCTTTGGCATAGGATACATATTCTGCCAGCATTCCGGTAAGTTTTCCAGTTTCTTCGTCCAGGGAAAATACCGCCGGATCGTTGCTCAGAAATCCGATCCGGATGTTACCATGTTCTTCCACCCAGGACTTTTCTTCACCTGTAAGAACCTGACTATAATCAAGCGTAAAATACTTCTTATACAAATCTGCCTTGAAAAAGGGACTATCTTGATCTAACTTGCGCATAGCATAGTCCAGCTCCATCTTGATATCGCTGCGCTCTTTATTTATTGCAAAATATATGCCTGATTTGCCAATCGTGGTAACGGATGATATTCCCTGTTCAGACCAGATGGATTCCTCCAGAGATACAAAAGCATCAATCTCATGGTTCGCTAATTTCTTTTCGACATCATCATTATTATTCACATTTACATGCTCTGTATGTATGCCATTCTTATTTTCCCATTCTGTCAGCATAATCTCCGGTTCCGTATCCATGAGCACACCTACACGTTTCCCGTCCATAAATTTGAAATCAGACGTTCCAGTATCCATGTTTGACAAATCAGCATAAAGGATATATTTTTCTTCACCCATTGCTTCATCTGAAAAAAGCATCCTTTGTGCACGTTCATCGGTGTAAGAGATATCGCCCATGACATCAATCTCACCATTTTCAAGCTTATCGAAGCAGTTGGACCAGTCACATTTCACGTACTCAAATTCCCATCCGGTATAGCCTGCCAGAGCCTGCAGGAGTTCGTATCCATATCCACGTCTGACACCGTTTTCATCGATATAATCAAAGGTATCTTCAAAGGATCCGATACGGATGATCTGTGACTGTTTTTCATCATTATTCTTTTCAGCGGCCCGGCAATGGACTGATAATATCATCCACATTCCTAAAATCAAAAATATACATGCAAATAGTACGGCTGATTTTTTTCTACTTTTATCCATTGTTCTTTTCTCCTCAAATCACCAGGTTATTACACGTCACAAATCTAAAAAATGCACTGCCTTTCCAGACAATGCATCTTAAACATTGCAGCTGGCTGTCATTTTACAGACCCTATAGCTTTGCGTCTCAGCCTTTCGACTGATTTGCCGACGAATCTTTTTTTGGTATTATAAATATTTCATCATGATCGGAACAAGAATGTTCATATCAACAGGCTTTGCAACATGAGCATTCATTCCGACAGAAAGAACCTTTTGTGCATCTTCCGCGAAAGCATTGGCAGTCATCGCAATAATTGGGATCCTGGCTTTTTTCGTATCCTTCATCTTTCGGATAGCTAATGTAGCATCATATCCATTCATAACCGGCATCTGGATATCCATAAGGATCATCTTGTAATAATCAGCATCAGCCTTTTCAATCATATCAATACATGCAACACCATCATTGGCAGTCTCAACAATACATCCTTCTTCCGTCAATAATTCCGTTGCGATTTCAGTGTTGATCTCATTATCTTCGACCAGTAAGATCCGAACACCATTCAAACAATTCTTATTGCTCAAATTACTGTTTTTCTTCACCAGAGAATCGTCTTCTGACGCTTTTCTGCAAGGAATAGTTACTGTAAATGTGGAACCTTCACCCTGCTTACTTTTCACTTCTATTGTGCCATCCATGAGCTCTACAAGCTTTTTCGTAATGCCCATTCCGATGCCGCTGCCCTCAATATGACTGGATGTAGTGTTACGTTCTCTTTCAAAAGTTTCAAAAATACGCTTTTGGAATTCTTCAGACATACCAATTCCATTATCGGTAATGCTAATGATCATATTGCACCAGTCTTCTTTTTCACAGGATTTCTGTACAACATTACAGGATATAGCACCTCCTGTATTTGTATACTTTATTGCATTGCTTATAATATTGAGACAGACTTCTGACAGGTGCGGTGCATCCATATATACATACGGGTACATGATCTGTTCTGTCAGAGAAAGAGTCTGATTTTTACTTTCTGCCTGCTGTCGGAACATAATAATACAATTTTCAAAGCACTCATGGACATTCGAAACAGTGTATTCCATTTCAACCTTATTATTTTCAATTCTTGCAAGATCCAGAACATTGCCAAGCATCGACAAAAGTTCTTTTCCGCATATTTGAATATCTTCAATATATCTGCCAAGTTTATCTGTTTCCTGCAAATGTCTGGACGCCAGTTCTGCATAACCAATGATTGCATTCATAGGAGTTCTGATATCATGGGACATATTGAACAAAAATGATGATTTTGCTTTATTTGCACATTCTGCTTTTAATTTAGCTTCCCGCAATTCTTCCTCTTGTCTTAATTCCCGCATTTTTTCATCTGTCACATCTCGATTGGCAATCAGCACAGATGTAACATTTCCATTTTTACCATAACTCTGCGGAACAATCATGGATAGAAACCATGCTCCATTCTTCTTTTTGAATTCAGAAGACATAGATTCTTTATTATGAAGGCGTGCTGCCATGGTTTGTATATCAAAAAAATCTATATACTTCTGTACAAATGGCTCTGCTATAATATCTTCGATAATCTCGAACTGAGGATCCCAATCTGCAGTATTATCTTTAATATCCAAATCCATTTTTCGGGATCTTTTGACAAGTTCGATCTTCTTTGTTTTCAAGTTCAGCCTTGAGATATGATAATAGGCAGTGCCTAATGCATGAAGGGCCTGCCGGGTTTTTTGCATCTGCTTTCCCAAGGTAACTGGAAACTCTTCACCGTCCATCTGCTCCAGATCCGGCGTTGACTGATGCAGATGCTGAACCAGCCATTTCCCATTCGTCCACTTATAGATAATCGTAAATCTTGTCTCCATTTTAAAACAGATAGAACCATCTTTAAACAGACCGGTAAAATCTACTGTTCCGTGTGCAAGAACATGGTCATCACCAAGTCTTTCTTCTTCCTGATGTAAATTTTCTACTTCGATTCTGATTTTACCTCTTCGTTTTACATCAAATTTAAATGATTCCAAAAACTCATGCAGATTCCTGAAAAGCTCATGTTTCCCAGTTCCAATCAGACTGACATTTTCATCAAAATAATTTTCTATATCAAAATCATTTATTGATTCGGCATTAATATATATTTCAAAAAGTTGTTCTGTGAGTTTTTTTAAATCATCCATGCGCTTCCCTCTCTTTAAAAAAACTTAAATGACTTTAATTTTTCTGTCTTATTTCTAAAATTTTGAATTTACATATAAAATCGTTTACTTGATTATATCACAGCGACTTATTATTCTACCAACATTTTGTGAACCTCACATGACTAAAGTCACGTGCTTCTCGGCCGTTTTAAACGGCAAGACTAAATATCGGCGGATACGCCAGTAACTTAGAATTCGTGCGGATACGCACTTTTTCCACACCGGATACGGCTGGTTTCCACATTACAGGTAGTCCGCTGTATATCTGCCTGTGTTTATCCTGCTTTTAAGTTGTTTACTTCTGCATCAAGCTTTCTTAAGTCTGCATAAACACATGAGGTTCTACGCTTCACTACAGGGACTTTTGCCTCCAGTGAAGACCTTTCCGTTTCCGGCAAAGGTTTTAAAAATTCCCTTATAAAATATCTTGCTCCGATATTATAACTTGCTGACAGGTCGCAGTTATACTGTTTTCCTGTTCGAAAGGTACATAGGCTATAGTTCTCCGGATTTCTTACTACCGCTCCGCTTCCGTCACAGGCCAGCCTGCTGGTATGCCGGGCACTGACTCTGGACACACGAATCCTGTTCCGGTGGACCTGATGTTCACACTGCTTCTGAATATCCCGCTTTCTCCATAAGTGGAGCTTTTGTTTCTTTTTTCCGGATATTTTCCCCTGCATTTCCAGATACTCAAACACAATTACATCTGCCTGATATTCTACGGCATACTTCGTGATCTCCGCAGCTATTTTGTGGGACAGTTCCATATTCAGCCTTTTTGCATAATCCCATCAGCTTTGGACCTGTCTGGAGGAATGCTCTCTCTGAAAACGGCGGATTCTGCCAAGCACATGATACAAATGGTCTTTATCACTGGGGAAATTTATAAATTTCCGTCCCAGGATAGTGCCATCTGCACACATGATGCTGCAGACCGCATCCGTATTGATCCCTAAATCAACGCTGCATATCACCTGCTCTTTTACAGTTGTTTTCGATAAGCTTACTTCTTCTGTGTAAGAAAACCGAAGGAAATATTTATGATGTTTCCTTTCCAAAGTTGGGGCGGATGCCTTTTTCCCACTCCATTTTTTTCGCAGATATTCCATATCGGTATGAAGTAATTTTACATGAAACCATCTCCACTCACGCCCATCAAATAGCTTTAACCAGGCTACATCTTCTCCCGGTTCTGCTTCCTTATACATGACATCCCGATAGAATACCGGCATCACATGATTCTCACAGACCAGCTTCGGCTTCCCCTTAAGTTCTCCCTTTTTCCACAGACTAAGACGTGTCCGATAGGAGGAAACTGCTCCAAGTGCATATTGAATCGCTGCTCTTCTCAGATAAGATGGCATCTTAGGAAAATCACGGTCAAACGGAAATCTGGCATGATTCTTTTTTGTCTCATGTACCAGATGTTCCGCTTCATTAAAGCGTTTTTGTGGATTCCTGATTTCTGAAAGTTCTTCCCAGGTCTCTTCATACACCGAAATCAGATAGGAAACTGCCTTCCGAAAAATATCCAGCGTAGGACGGAGCGGTATATTCTTTTTTTTAATTTCTACTCCATAACTGGATACAATCTGCATAAAGTCTCCTACTTTCTTTTTTCCTTCTCTTTTTGTCCCTCAATATATGCCATTACCTGATCCCGGCTTCGATCACTTACGGTAACTGCACAATAGGCTGGAATTCACAAATTTTAACATTCTGCGTCTATTCCATTTTTCAGAACCTGTTTTCGATATTTCGTGCACCAGACAAGATGGTACTGTAAAGAATAAACATATCCTCTACCATATGAAAGTGTATTTCCCTCAATAGTAAATATATCTTTTTCCATGTTTTAATTGTACCATATGCTTCCGTATATAGCAAACACCAGTTCTGTATTTTGATAGAAAAATTTGACACACCTAACTCATCACTAAAGTAACAAGAATGCGGTGTGACTTTTTTTATATCTCTGTTAAATTCCGCATCATCTACAATAAGTATCGTTTGTCTTTTATCCACTTTTTATTTCCTTTAACCATATGGATTTTACGAAGTTCCCTGGTTGTCATATAACCATCCATCTTTGCTAATAATCATTATTGTAACGTACATTTGCTCTCTAATCCAGCAGATTTTCGTGTAAGGTACTGATCAACTCCTCTATAACTATCGGTTTGGACAAGAACCCATCCATCAGTACCAGATCATAATTACCAGGAATCGAATTCTTAACTTTCTCCACTGCCTCTGCTCCATTTTCTCATTACGAATCTCCCATTTGAAATTATTTTCCACTAGTTCAACAATTCATGAATTACCTTTACCAGTAAATTCCCATCAACAGGCTTAGAAATATGCTCATCCATTCCTGCTTCTTTTGCCTTTAATCTGTCCTCTGTGAATGCATTTGCTGTCATTGCAATGATCGGTATTGTCTTAGCATCCTCTCTGTTCATAGAACGGATCCTCTTTGTGGCATTATAACCATTCATGACCGGCATCATGATATCCATCAGAATCACATCAAATTCACCGGGGCTGCTTTTTTCAAATATTTCAACAGCCTCAAGTCCATTCCATGCCTTGGTCACTTCAGCGTCTTCATTCTGAAACATAAATTCTGCAATTTCCATGTTCAGCTCATTATCTTCCGCCAGAAGAATGTGCAGCCCCTTTATAGTTTTTTCTGATAAATCTTTCTGTTCTTTAGATTTATCCACATCCAGATCTACTTATAATCCTTTTACAAACTCAACTGCATTTTTTAGATCTTCCTCATCCGGATGCCCTTTTGCAATACCACCTAGCAGTTTAAATGGACCAAATGTGTCATAACCCTTGCATCCGAATTTTCCTGTCACTTTAGAACGCTTCTTGTCCAAAATCTGCTCTATGGATTTATAATTCGCACTTCCACCATAAGTACAGATCAGAAATACCTTTTTATCGTCCGGTAGATTCTTCTCTGCAAATCCCAATATCGACTGATGAAATTTTGAAAAATAGATTCCTGATGCAAATCCAATCATATCATAACTGCTCAGATCTGCATCTGGCTGTTTTACAGCATCAATCAAATCCACCTGACATTCTTCTGCGATCCTCTTTACTAATTTTTCTGTATTTCCATGATGCACAGATGCGTATACGATTGCTTTTCTCATTTGTTTTCCTTTCTGCCTGTCTCCATTGTTTTAGTATTCTTTTGAAATTTCTCCTGTACCATCATGAGCATTTTTTCAAAAGACTGCGCAAACCTTACATCATCTTCTTCTGTTCGTTTTTTCGGTCCCTTGATATGATTCTTATGGGAACTTCTTCTGGCTTTTTTATTCAAATGACGTTCCATGAGCATCTGATCAATATTGTCATTCGTGTACCATTTACCTGATTGATGAATAGCATAAGCACCTTTTCCCAATGCCATTGCAGCCACACCATAGTCCTGTGATACGACAATATCTCCTTTATGGCAGATACTGATCAGTTTATAATCTACTGCATCTGCTCCTGCCCCGACAACAATAACTTCACTATAAGCTGATGACAGCACATGATTCGTATCACACAACAACGTTACCGGAACACCATTTTCTTTTGCAATCTTTTCAATGATCGCAACCACTGGGCAGGCATCTGCATCAACAAATATTTGCATCTTTCTATTCCTCCTCTGAACCATTATAAGAATAAGCTCTGCTGCTCGTATTCTGCCTCTCGCTTTAGCTGAACCGGTTCCTGATGCAGAATCTGTTCCATTTTCCTGTCATCGAACCAATCTTCCAATCAATATTTACTTGTAAACTCTTCATAGAAAATATCTTCTTCCTCAGCTGTTGTATCCTTATCAATAAATTCCTGTAGATCTCTTTTCATGTTATCAAATACTTCCTGACTATGACTTTTATCACAAAAAGCTGTATGCATCATACTTCCATATACACCACACGTAATTGCATCATATCTTTCACATCTTTCCAAGGTTATCCTGCACAATTCTTTATATTCCTCATCTGCAATAATCGTGCCGCCCTCACTGCCAATAGAATTCGGTTTATATATGTCTTTCCACATATCAATCTTGCTCCTATACTCCCAATATTTCATTCGTATACTTAAACAAAGTCACATTCAATTCTCATCCGATTCGCAATAACATTAGTTTCATTTTGTTTCATCGCTTTCAATATCTTTAAGTGTAATACCGTCTGCATTTTTCCAGCTTGTCAATCCGTTAGCACTCTTACCTACCACAAACATTGCTGCACCAGATGGACTTGAAAACAAAATATCCTCCCGTAGAATACTCTCTACAATATTAGCTTTACTTCTCTTTTCTTTAATACCTGCTGAGATTGTCTCATCATCCTCTGGAGCAATATGACTTCCATTTAGCACTACAAAACCTTCAGATGTACGAATACCATCAGCTTCTATCTTTCCTATTCCCTTCACTGTTCTTTCCAAGTGCAGCTTTATTTCGTCTTTTTCAATCTCGTTACCATCATTTTCTTCTATAACTGCTGGTTTATTGACAGGTTCCAATACTTTATATCCTAAAACACTTATCAAAATTCTCACATTATCAATAAATTCTTCCATAACTGCTATTTGTGATTCCTTCATCACCGTATTTCGATAAGTGTTTTTTGTAAGCACCAAATACCGTTTACACTGTCTTGCAATGTCTACAAATCGATTTTCAAGATAACGAATCAATGCCTTGTTCAGATCTCTCCCTATAAAAATCACTGCCGTGGTCCAATAATATTTCTCTTTTTCAGCTTGATAGTCTCGCAAATGTTGCAACAAACGTTCTTTTACATTTTCTGCTTCTCCGATATATACCGAATCTGTTCCATCATCTTCTTTGCAAAAGAGGAAATATACTCCTGCTTGAGTAATATCCTCTCTATAGCACGAAGACAATTCAATTCTTGGTATCTTAATTGCTTTTCCATTCCAATTTGACAACTCCGCTATAGTCAAGCTATCCGCTGTTCCATTGACCAAAAACAGCTCTATAGACTTTCCATACGCCATTGCTATTCCTCCCTGTTCTATCCTTGTTTTAACCCCTACTCAGCGTACTTGTCAATCCAATTTTCGCCATCATATTCATCAATCTGTTTTACTAATTTCGTAAGATAATCTTGTAACCTGCTATCTTCTTCACTTGCATACCATACATTTGCCCGTCCAAATCCATAAGCCCAACCATTTGATTTTCTTGGAACTTCCCATTGAACCTTTCTTGATCTGATCCCTGCAGGAAGTAAGACACAATCAGATGAGTTTGCAATTGCATTGTAATACTGTATATCTTCCGGAGCAAACACTGCCTCTTGATAATGTCTGAAAACTGTAGCATGTTTATACCATCCCACAACCGTCGTAAACTTATGCGCCGGATGCTTTGCACAGTACACAACAAGCACATCATCTACAGATTCTTCTTTTTTTTAATAGTTCACAACCTGCAATATTCTCAATCCGCATTTGATTGACATCTTTACCATTATGTGATTTTGTCTCGAAGAATCCCAGACAATATAACCCTTCCCTGCCTTCCATATTCACCGGTGTGAAATTATATTTTTCATGTGCGTCTCCTGTCTCATCAACAAAACTTCCACCATTTAACGGAATATCCTTTCCATCTTCATTTCCTCGATATTCCTTCATCCACGCTATGTTACAAAAAAGTATTCTCATCACATCAACCTTCTTTTCCCTTTGAAAATGGACTCAAGTCGATAAACAGTTTCTTCAATCCACTTGTGTCCTTGAACTCCTTGAATAAATACTCCAGAAGTTCTTCCTGCCTTCTCTTTGTTCCAAATCCATGGGATTACTTGGAAGATTCCAGTACATAATCACACGGCAATAATTATGAAAATCCAGACCCTCCTGACCAATAGACGTTGTGGCAAGTACAAACGGACGCATTGGTGAATTAAAGCACTTCTGATATTTTCTTTACGCATGACTACCTTGGAATTATCGCCTGCATATCTCATTTAATTTGGAATAATGTGGTATTTCATATGTCTGGCTTTAAACCAGCAGTATTCATCTGTAATTTCATTCACTTCGAGTTCCTCATCTACAAAATACACATATCCATCGAATAATAATAGCGTAGAACATGACCAATATGGATTCCAGTATTCTGGATTTCTGCTGTCCGTACAATACTCCAAGTCATCCCAAAACCAAATTTCAACTTGACATCCCCATATCCCGGTGAACCTCAGATACAGTTCTCCACCATCTAATATTTTTTGTTCTTCAATACATGCATCATGAAAATTTCCGGTTGCCCAATCAAAGTCTTCAATATCTTTTTTCGTTTTAATCTCACGATACTCTTCATATGTATAAGATTCTTCAATTTTTATACATTGCTGCATAATATCATCAGGAACAACTCCTTCTGAAATAATTTTGTCTGCTAGTTCTCTTGGAAGAAATTCTACACCGCCCGTGCCATCTTGTTCGTTTATAATCCACCCACTCTCATCAGAATCTATAACCAGTACTCGTTTTATTAAATATTCCGTATCAGGCTGTATGTTAAACCATTTTATCAATTTCGTTTTTTCTTCATTGAATACTATATAATATGGGGTATGAATTCTTTCAAGATAACGCTGATAATCATCTTCTGACTTTACATCACTATAATAGCCGAATACCGATGAAATATAATATTTTCCATTGCCTTGTCTTATTATTGCGTGCATATTACGCCCTCTTTTAATCCATAAAAAACGATGCTATTTTTTCTTTGTTATCTAATATCTCGTCTACTGGTACTCCACATGATTTTGCCAAATCAATAGAACCTTCAAAGGCTACACGAACGTCTGGTGCAAATGCCCTGTTTAATAATTCCATGAACAGCTTCGTATCCTTACCAATTTCATCTACAAATTTCTGATACTGATCCTGTAATGAAACATCCAGCTGACGTACTGCTTCTGCATATTCTTCAAATATCTTCTGTTCTCTGGCTGACAGATTATCTTTTGCGATCTGATACATCATGGTTCCTACAGTATTGCCAATCACTGCGCCAAGTACAGGAAACGGAATCAATACTTGGCCTGCAAATGAAGAAAGTGCACTAACTGAAGCATCTAAACATAACATTTCTGAATTCTCAATAAATCTCTGTTCATCTACATTTCCCTGCTTTAATTGATATGCCTGTTCCGCAATACCAAATGTTGCTGTTACCATTGCGCTTGCTACAGCTACCGGAGTTGCAGTAAAATTTGTCAATGTATAAATAGATGCTCCTCGTATACCACCTTTCAAGGTTCCCTTTCCTGTAGTAGCTGCAATCTCTTTCCAATCATTCTCATCAAAAACATTGAATTTCTTACCAGACTTTCTTTTTTCAGCTATTTCCAGACACAATGCCATAGCACCCTCCATTGCGGCTGCAGCTGCTGTTGCTTTCACTCCCTCAGATAACGTAGGTTTACTTTTATTATATGCCTGTTCTTTTCTTTCCTGATTTCGTTTTCTTAAACTACCCTTTTCTTTTGAAAAAGTCTGTTCGTATGTGCCTTTCTGGACTTCAGAATATTTTAATTTGGACGGTTCTACTTTATCTAATGGAATATCGCCATTTTTAAAAAATTCATGTACTTCTCTCCACTGTTTCAAAGAAAAATCGCCTGTTGAAGTCGGCATTTTATTTGCTTCTTTTTCTGAAATCGAAAGCAGCCGCTTGATTTTCTCGTAATGGTCTTCCGGAATCTGATATACTCCTCCATTATCAAGGAAATTAGGATAAGCATTTAAATGCATACGAATTGCCTGTAGTGATAAATGTCCGCCTCCGTTTACAAATTTCTGCTGGATCAGCGTTGCTCCCCTTCTCAAATCTTCAGGTCCATTATCATTAATCCATTCATATATTGGTGCTTTTCCTTCTATCTGTTCTCTGGCATTTCCAATACCACATTCTGCAACTTCAGCAATAAATCCGTGCATTCCATATTGGCCGCCTCGTCCTTTTCCATTATTCACGATATCTCTGCTAATAGTTTTAAGTGTTTCACTAATGGTAGAGATCGCATCGTTCAGATTTGATTCTTCTTTCTGCAATGTCTTCATCAATCTGTCTAATCGCACCTGATTCAGGTAATTAATCCATGAAGCAACAGCTTGTTCTTGCCCACTTTTAATCATCTTTTTAGCTTCTATCATTTACTTTATTCCTCCACAGTTTCACCAAGCGTTGCTGCTAAAGATTTTGCATTGTTCACAAGTGTTCCCAATAATATTTGCCCTTCATCTGCTATTTCCATAAAGTTCTTTCCATAGTAAGTCATACATTTTCCGTACTGATCATTCAACATACTTCTTAATTTTTCCGTCTTATCTAATAATGACTGCATTTTGACATTAACTTCACTAACTGATTCAACATTGTGTAATACTGCCTCAATCTCTTCTTTTTTTTCTTTACCAAGTTTGATTTTTTTATTTGCAAACAGAGCAATTGATGCTAATAATGTAGCTCCTCCAATTGTCCAGCCTACTGGACCAGCCATTGCCAAAAATGCGGTTCCTGATGCCATTCCACCTCCCCCGGCGGCGGCTGCACCACCTCCAAGCCATGCTAAAGCTGCATTAGTAGCGGCTGCACCTGACAGTGTTGATATAGCAGTTCCTGTAGAAGCTGTACCAAATGTTGTTGCTACCCACATAGCTGCACTCGGAGCCAAACTGGCTACAGCCATACCTCCGTCTACTCCTGCACCTACACCTGCCATGGATTTCTTGGCTGCATCAAGTTCTTGTGTTGCATAATCACATACATCTTTGAATTCTTTTTTATAAAGATGGATCTCCTTAAAATCTGCATCAAAATTCTTTGGATGATTTGCAATACTGTTTATTACATTTTCAACATTTTCCAGTAAATCCACAGATCGTTCCCGCTGTCTAAGAATCGTTGAGCCGTTATTCTCAAACTCTGCATATGCCGCATTATACCTGTTTACTGCATCATGAAGTTGGTCATCAAGACTTCCCTGCTTTTCTTTGTTATCGTCTTGTGTGCCCTGTTTTTTATGTTCAGTCACTACATTTTTTATCGTATCAGCACTTGTTTTTGCTCCATTTGTAATCTTTTCAGCTCCATCCTTTACTCCGTTTGATACGAACACAAGACCCTCTTTCGTTCCCTTAGAAATCTTATCAAGCACCTCACTGCCTTTTGCCTGTTTTTCTACCTCTGCAATAGTACCACTAATAAAATCTCCTACGTTTTTCAATTTATCTTTAAACGGTTTTCCCATAACAATTATCCTTCTTTCTTGTCAAAATAATGTTGGATCTGCTCCATACCATGTCTGTACGTCGTTTTCTGTTGTAATACTTTCAATCCATGCAATGCCAAATACATATGTTGTCGTCTTAGTTTCTTTCATAACCAAATATAAAACACCGTCTTCCATATACTCATTATCGTAATCATATATATCTGAAACGCAGATACCATCAGCATAATATCCTGATTCGCCTTCCATACCTATTGACAATTTAGTATTATCTTTGTAAAACGATTTCAATTCTAATCGCTCTCCTGATTCTATTCCATCCTTTTTAGATGAAACATGTCCCTTTATTTTACAAGAGATTGTATGTATTTTTCCATCCGGAATAAAATCAATTTTAATGGCATATCTTCCATTAACGTCAGGACATAATTTTTCTGACACTCCAATATTCTTTTCCGCATATTCAACTTTGTTGTCATCTACATATATTTCAATATCTCCTAATGGTGTGGTTAGCATTAATCCACCTCCAATCTGCTATTATTATAACATTCAATCCTTTTTTACGCACTAAAAAAGGATGTAGGAATCCACTTCCCACACCCTCATTAGTATCCTATCATTTTCGCCTCCAAACATATGGAATCGACAAATCAAAACTTTCCGGTAATCAGCTAAAGTCCTTCGAATTTTCTTTCGATCCGGAGGATTTTTTCATGCAATTTTTCAAAAGTGGTTCAAAGGTGATCCAAACAAAAATCAGTCAATTCTTACTCGTTTTCTATTTTTCAAAAAAAACTCTATTTCCCTTATAAAACGGTTGCTTTTTCTCTAAACTATAGTATAATAAATCTTGTCGTGTGTATAGAAATACTAAACTTTAGGTTTATTTTTATTTTTACAAACAATTTACAGAAAGGAGCTATTTATGAACATCGGACAGAAAGTAAGGGAGCTCCGTATTGCGAAAAATCTTACCCAGGAAGAACTTGCAGACCGGAGTGAGCTTTCGAAGGGATTCATTTCCCAGCTGGAACGGGATCTTACTTCTCCTTCTATCGCCACACTGGTTGATATTCTGCAGTGTCTCGGCACCAATCTGAATGAATTTTTCAGCGATGACGAGGAAGAACAGGTTGTCTTCGGTGATGAGGATTATTTTGAAAAAAAGGATACTGATCTGAAGAATACGATCGAATGGATCATTCCGAATGCCCAGCGCAATATGATGGAACCGATCCGTCTTACCCTGGCTCCGGGCGGTGCAACCTACCCGGATCTTCCACACGAAGGTGAGGAATTCGGATACGTGCTTCAGGGTTCCGTCAAAATCCACGTAGGCAATAAGGTCTACAAAGCTAAAAAGGGAGAATCCTTTTATTTTACTCCCCGCGCAAAGCATTATATAGAAGCATCGTCTTCTTCCGGGGCACGCCTGATCTGGGTCAGCACTCCCCCAAGTTTTTAAGTACACAGGAGGATTACACATATGCCAAACAAACTGATTGACATTGTTGGTGTTTCCAAATCATATGGAGACAATCTGGTTCTGGACGACCTGAACCTTTATATCAGAGAAAATGAATTTCTCACACTTTTAGGACCTAGCGGCTGCGGAAAAACAACGCTTCTGCGTATTCTCGGCGGATTCGAAAATCCGGACTCCGGAAAAGTAATTTTCGACGGAAAGGACATTACATCCCTTGCACCGAATAAACGGCAGCTCAACACTGTTTTCCAGAAATATGCGCTTTTCACCCATATGACCATTGCTGAAAATATTGCTTTTGGTCTGAAGATCAAAGGAAAATCAAAATCTTACATCGATGATAAGATTCATTATGCATTAAAACTGGTTAATCTGGAAGGTTACCAGAACCGTTATCCGGATTCTTTAAGTGGTGGTCAGCAGCAGCGTATTGCCATCGCCCGCGCCATTGTAAATGAACCAAAAGTTCTTCTTCTGGATGAACCTCTCGGTGCCCTGGATTTAAAACTCCGCCAGGATATGCAGTATGAGCTGATCCGCCTGAAAAATGAGCTTGGGATCACATTTATCTACGTTACCCACGATCAGGAAGAAGCCCTCACCATGTCTGACACGATTGTTGTCATGAATCAGGGATACATCCAGCAGATCGGTACACCGGAAGATATCTACAACGAGCCGGAAAATGCTTTCGTAGCCGACTTCATTGGCGATAGCAACATTTTCAATGCCATTATGGTACGCGATAAGCTGGTAAATATTGTCGGTGCCGAATTCCCGTGTGTGGATACCGGATTCGGAACCAACAAACCGGTCGATGCGGTCATCCGTCCGGAGGACATCGATCTTGTAAAACCAGAAGAAGGCACATTAAAGGGTGTCGTTACCCATCTGATTTTCAAAGGAGTCCACTATGAAATGGAAGTCCTTGCCAACAACTATGAATGGCTGGTACACAGCACCGATATGTTCCCGGTTGGCACTGAGGTTGGAATCCATGTTGACCCGTTTGATATTCAGATCATGAAAAAACCGGAATCTGAAGATGAGGAGGCTGTAGGAATTGAAGAATAGCAAACGACTCCTGGCAGGTCCGTACCTCTTCTGGGCAGTTTCTTTCATTATTATTCCTCTGATCATGATCTTCTATTATGGTCTGACAGATAATGATGGGAAATTCACCTGGATGAACCTTGCCAAAATCACCACACCGGAGAACCTAAAGGCTCTGGGACTTGCGCTTCTGCTTGCGTTCGTCAGCACAGTGATCTGTCTGGTTCTCGCCTATCCTCTGGCAATGATCCTTGCCGGAAGAAATGTAAACCAGTCCAGCTTCGTGGTTCTCATCTTCATCCTTCCAATGTGGATGAACTTCCTTTTAAGAACCCTTGCATGGCAGAATCTTCTGGAGAAAAACGGTGTCATCAACTCCGTTCTCCACTTTTTCGGGCTGCCATCCTGGAACGTGATCAACACACCGACAGCCATCATCCTCGGCATGGTCTACAACTTCCTGCCGTTCATGGTGCTGCCGATTTACAATGTACTTGTAAAGATTGACAAAGATGTTATTTCCGCAGCCAGAGATCTCGGTGCCGGAAATATCCAGACATTTACCAAGATCATCCTTCCACTTAGTGTTCCAGGCATCATCAGTGGAATCACCATGGTATTTGTCCCTGCACTTACAACCTTCGTTATTTCCAACCTTCTTGGCGGAAGCAAGATCCTTCTGATTGGAAATGTCATCGAGCAGGAATTCCAGCAGGGAAGCAACTGGCATGTAGGAAGTGGACTTTCACTTGTCCTGATGATCTTCATCATTGCAAGTATGGCTCTGATCGCCAAATATGATAAAGACGGGGAGGGCACAGCATTCTAATGAAAAAGAAATTACAGAATTTATATTTACTGCTGATCGTGATCTTCCTCTATGCTCCGATCATGACACTGATGGTTCTGTCCTTTAACAGTTCCAGAACCCGTGCCAAATGGGGCGGATTTACCGGAAAATGGTATGTATCCCTTTTCCAGGATGAAGCGATCATGAGCACCTTATACAACACCCTGATCATCGCCCTGCTTTCAGCGCTGATCGCAACAGTGATCGGAACACTGGCATCCATTGGAATCCAGAGCATGAACCGCAAGTTCCGCACCTTTATGCTGGGTGTCACCAACATCCCGATGCTGAATGCAGACATCGTAACCGGTGTATCCATGATGCTGCTTTTCATTGCATTCCGTATGACGATGGGATTTACAACGATTTTGATCGCACATATTACCTTCAATATCCCGTATGTCATCCTAAGTGTCATGCCAAAACTAAAGCAGACCAACCGGCGGACCTATGAAGCTGCACTGGATCTGGGTGCTTCCCCGATCTACGCTTTTTTCAAAGTCGTATTTCCGGATATCCTTCCAGGAATTCTTTCCGGTTTCCTGCTTGCATTTACCATGTCACTGGATGATTTTGTTATCACTCACTTTACCAAAGGACCGGGAATTGATACCCTGTCCACCAAGATTTACAGTGAAGTACGAAAAGGAATCCGTCCGGAGATTTACGCACTTTCAACACTCATGTTCGTAACGGTGCTCTTCCTTCTCTTCCTGGTTAATTTAAAACCGGAAAAAGAAGTTCACGAAAAAAACGGCACGATCCGCAAGCCATCCCGTGCACGCCACACGATGCGCCTCGTCGTAACACGTGTCGTACCGGCACTGCTCGTGATCGTCATTACAGCCGGCGGATTTTTCTACAATTCAAAGACAAAGATTTCCGGCTCCGAAAAGGTAATTGTCTACAACTGGGGCGAATATCTGGATCCGGATGTCCTGGATATCTTTGAAGAAGAAACCGGTATCCAGGTAGTCTATGAAGAATACGAAACCAATGAGATCATGTACCCGAAAGTGCAGTCCGGCGCTATTTCCTACGATGTGGTCTGCCCTTCTGACTATATGATCCAGCGTATGATCGAGAACGATCTTCTCGACGAGATCAACTGGGATAATGTTCCGAATATCAAAAATATCGGACAGACCTATATGGATCAGTCCAAGGCATTTGACCCGGAAAATAAATACTCTGTTCCTTATTGCTGGGGAACTGTCGGGATCCTTTACAACAAAACCATGGTAGACGAACCAATTGATTCCTGGTCTGTTCTCTGGGATCCAAAGTACAAGGACAGCATCCTGATGCAGGACAGCGTCCGCGATGCATTCGGTGTTACCTTAAAATATCTTGGATATTCCCTGAACTCAACCGACCTGGACGAGCTGAACGAAGCGAAAAATCTTCTGATCAAACAGAAACCTCTGGTTCAGGCATACGTCGTTGACCAGGTGCGTGACAAGATGATCGGAAACGAAGCAGCCATCGGTGTTATTTACTCCGGTGAAGCCATTTACACACAGAAAGAAAATCCAAACCTGGAATACGTGATTCCGAAAGAAGGATCCAATATCTGGATCGACTCCTGGGTAATTCCGAAGAATGCAGAGCATAAGGAAAATGCAGAAAAGTTCATCAACTTCCTCTGCCGTCCGGACATCGCACTGAAGAACTTTGAGTACATCACCTACTCGACTCCAAATGAAGCAGCGCGGGAACTGATCGAAGACGAGTCCATCCGCAACAGCAAGATTGCATTCCCGGATGCAAGCGAGCTCTCCGGATGTGAGACCTTCAAATTCCTTGGAGATAAAAACGATGCTGTCTACAATGAATTATGGCGGGAAGTGAAATCAAAGTAATGTGGGAAAGAATTCTGAATTATACAATAACCGAACAGAAAACTTCCAATATCCATGAGTTTTTAAAAGCTCATGGATATTCTTCTTCTCTGATCCGGGCAATCAAAGAAGATCCTGAAGGAATCCATTTAAACGGGGAGCCGGTACTGGCGCGCACGCTTCTTTCTCCGGGTGACCGGCTTGCCATCCGGATTACCGAAACAAAATTCTCCGAAAATATTGTTCCGTCAGATCTGCCTCTTTCAATCGTATATGAAGATCCGGATCTGCTGGTCATCAATAAACCTGCCGGAATGCCAATTCACCCTTCCCAGGGAAATTATGACAACACACTTGCCAATGCCTGTGCATGGTATTTCAAAGAGAAAGACGAGCCTTTTGTGTACCGCTGCATTAACCGGCTTGACCGGGACACCACCGGTCTTCTGATCATTGCCCGGCATCTTTACAGTGCCTCTCTCCTCTCTGCTATGATGGCACGTCGGGAAATCCACCGGGAATATCTGGCACTTGCCACAGGAATCGTCCCGGAAGACGGAACCATCACTGCTCCAATTGCCAGAAAAGAGGGTTCTACCATCGAGCGCATGGTCGATTTTAAACATGGTGAATACGCCTGTACCCATTACCGCAGGCTTTCCATCACAAATACAGATCCGGTCTACTCTCTGGTTGCCTTAAAGTTGGATACCGGACGCACTCATCAGATCCGGGTGCATATGAATTACATCGGTCATCCGCTTCCGGGAGATTTTCTCTATAATCCGGATTACAGCCATATCAGCCGTCAGGCACTGCACTCACATCATCTGCGTTTCCGGCACCCAATCACAGGAGAAGAAATGCATTTCACAGCACCTGTGCCTGAAGATATGTTACTCTGATAAATACAGGTAAGTGAGCCGCATACCCCGGCACATAATGCTCTTTTTATGGAAGGATTTTCCATGTGTATTTTCTGACCATACCCAAAAGAGCTCCTGAGAGAACAAAGTTATTCATTCTCCCAGGAGCTCTTCTTCTATTTATTTCTTATTTCTGACGACGGATCACACTAAAAAACAGCGGAACGGATTCAAACTGCCTCTATAATCTATATCGCTCTCTTACCATGTGACCAGCTTCAACATTCTACAAATCAAAACATCCGCCTCCAATAAATTCCCTCAAAATCGAATTCTGCGGAACATACTCACTTCCGATTCCCACAAAATAATCCAGGAATTTGAGCAGTCTCTTTGCCTCCTGATATTCAGCGCAGTCCTTCTCAATTCCGAACAGGATCGGTTCTGCATAAGCTTTCAGAACAGCCAGCTCATAAAGAAGAGCTGAATTAAACATCACATCCGCGTCTTCCTGATACGGGAAAATATTGTTCTCTTCCCCTCTTCGCACCGACTGCCACATAGCGATCGTCTGCTTTGCCGAAGTACCTCTGGTTCTTGCATCGCGCACCATCCGGCGGATCAGACGTCCATCTGTTGATGCGATCCGGTTATGCTCATCGATATTCAACTGGGTCAGTGCACTGATATAGATCTTGAATTTATTTTCTTTTGGCAGATCATGGGTCAGCGCATCATTCAGACAGTGAATGCCTTCGATCACCAGAATATCCTGCTCTCCGAGCTGCATATAATGTCCGTTATATTCCCGTTTTCCGGTCTTGAAATTAAACGTCGGAAGTTCAATCCGCTCGCCTGCAAGCAGCTTTTTCAGATCATGGTTAAAAAGTTCCACATCCAGCGCTTCCAGGCATTCATAATTCGGCTTTCCTTCTGCGTCCAGCGGTGTATCCACACGGTTCTTAAAGTAATCATCCACTGAAATCGGATGCGGGACCAGACCACTTACCCGGAGTTGGATGGAAAGCCGTCTGGAAAATGTAGTCTTTCCTGACGAAGAAGGACCGGCGATCAAGACAAACTTCTTCTGCGGATTTCCTGCAATCTGCTCTGCGATCTGCGCAATCTTCTTCTCCTGCATTGCCTCCTGTACCAGAAGCAGTTCCTTTGGATTGGCGTTGCCGCCTGTCACATAATCATTCAGTGCCCCTACCGTTTCAATTCCAAGCATATCACCGCCACGCGTAGACTCCTTCAGCACATGGAACAGCTTATTCTGAGGCTGAAATGGAGGTATCTTTTCCGGTTCAGCTGCCTCCGGCATCTGTACTACAAATCCCTCATCATATAAATATAGTTTAAAATATTTCAGATAGCCGGTTGACGGAACCATATAGCCGTAATAGTAGTCCTCAAATTCATTGATACTGTAAATATTGACTGTAGACACTCTGCGATACCGGAACAAACGCTCTTTATCCTTCATACCGTACTTACGGAACATTTCAACCGCTTCATCGGTATGGACCGATCTCTTTCGGATGGAAAGATCCTTATCAGCCATTTCATGCATCCGTTCTTCAATCCTTGCAAGCAGTTCCTGATCCAGCTTCAGATCTCCTTTTATTGTACAATAATACCCTTTATCTACAGAAAAATGGATTCTCACCTGTTCTATCTTATCGTGTCCGAGTGTATCATATACTGCCTTCACCAGCAGAAAACTTACACCACGGCGATAGGTAAGATTTCCGATCGTCTCGCCTGTCGTCACAAAATGGAGTGCACAGTCCTTTTTCAGCTTCTTCCCAAGCTCCTGAAGCTTTCCATTTACATATACAAGAACAATATTATGTGGGTATCTTTCCTGATATTCCCCGGCAATCTGCAGATATGTGGTTTCTGCCGGAAAACTTCTCTCTTCCCCGTCAATCTGTACTTTGTACATCTGCTGTTCCATATTTACCGCCTTCTTTCTGCCTTACGGCACTTTGACAAATCTGTCTGTTTTTCTCCCCGCTCCCAAACACCTTACGTCAAAACCCAGAATGGCTGCCGGATCTTTGCTGTCCGGATCTCTGCCTCTGGAAATTTCTCCCGGCAAAAATGTTCCATATCTGCAATAAAGATATGCTCCACGCCATAGTGTCCGGCATCAATTACTGCCATTTTTTGCGCAACCGCATCAATCCCCTCATGGTGATCAATATCACCTGTCACCAGTACATCCACACCTTTTTCCAAAGATACGGAAATTGCGCTCTTCCCGGAGCCCGGAAAAACACCAAGGCGATGTACCTGCATATCCGGCTCTCCAAAAATCTTCACATTCGGAAGATCAAATGCTTTTTTTACCATTTCCGCACAGGATTTTAAATCCATCGGCTGTGCCAGATCAGCAACTCTTCCGATTCCAACCGGAACTTCGCCGGATTCTGAATGCATGCTTCCCGTCACTTCCAGGACCTCCGGTTCACTCAGTTCAAGTACCTCCCCCGCAAGCTCTGCCATTCCCATCACATCATAATTGGTATGCATCGCATAGTAAGAAATGTCATCCCGAATCAGCTTCAGTACTCTTCTGCCAATAAAATCCTCGTCATTGATCTTTTTCATTGCCTTAAAGATCATCGGATGATGTGTGATCAGCATATCTGCGCCCCAGTCTGCTGCTTCTTCGATCACTTCATCCGTCGCATCCAGTGCAAGATAGATCCTCTTTACTTCTTTATCGCTTCTTCCGACCTGCAGTCCTACATTATCCCACTCCATCGCATAGTGCTTTGGATAACGTGCTTCTATTTCTTTTATAATCTCTCTGCAAATCATCATTTTCCTCCTAAAAATACCGGTCAAGCAGGTCTTCTGCTCTCTTTATCATATGCAGAACCTCTGCACTTCTCTCCTTCGTGCGTTCGCTCTCCTGCACCCGAAGCTTTTCATACACACTCTGATTCACAGACAGTTCCTTTTTCAGATATGCTCCCATCACCGGGTGAGCCTTCTCTAATAAATATTTCCCGTATTCAAGCTCTTCTTCTGCTGCCGGAACACCTTCTGCATAAAGACCTTTCTGCTCTGCCGGGATCACCTTCATCATTGGATAGTATTTGCCATCCTCTTCCACCATGTCCTCTGCAACGATACGAAATCTATATTCCTCCAGATAACGGCGGACTTTTGCAAGCTCTGACTGCGGCTGCAGGATCAGTTCCTTTAAGCTTCTGGTTTTTGCCGGATCCTCATTCAGAATGTGTATGACAAGACCGCCGCCCATTCCGGCGGCGATCATTGTATCAGCTTCTTTCATTTTCAAATTCACCAGGCCATCGGAAAGACGGGTAACGATCTTCCCATCCAGTCCATGTTCAAGGATATGTGCATCCGCTCTCTCTAATGGTCCTTTGTTAATATCCATGGCAATCGCGGACGGAACCAGCCCGTTCTGTGTCAGATAGATTGGGATGTAAGCGTGGTCTGTTCCCACATCCACAAGACGCATTCCCGGTGTGACAAGATCCGCCACTGCCTGTAATCTTTTTGATAATTCAGCCATCTTCTTAATCCAAATAATCTCTTAATTTTCTGCTGCGGCTCGGATGACGAAGCTTGCGGAGTGCTTTTGCTTCGATCTGACGGATACGCTCACGGGTGACATCGAACTCTTTTCCGACCTCTTCCAGTGTACGTGCTCTTCCGTCACTCATACCAAAACGCAGGCGGAGAACTTTCTGCTCTCTCTCTGTCAGTGTACTTAATACTTCATCCAGCTGTTCTTTCAGGAGTGTCTGCGCTGCTGCTTCTGCCGGAACAGGTACATTGTCATCCTGGATAAAGTCGCCCAGATGGCTGTCCTCTTCCTCACCGATCGGAGTCTCAAGAGAAACCGGTTCCTGGGAAATCTTCAGGATTTCACGCACACGGTCTACCGGCATGTCCAGCTCTGCCGCGATCTCTTCCGGCGTAGGTTCACGTCCAAGCTCCTGCAGTAACTGTCTGGATACACGGATCAGTTTGTTGATCGTCTCTACCATATGAACCGGTATACGGATGGTTCTCGCCTGGTCAGCAATCGCACGTGTGATCGCCTGACGGATCCACCATGTTGCATAGGTACTGAACTTAAATCCCTTCTGATAATCAAACTTCTCTACCGCCTTGATAAGTCCAAGGTTTCCTTCCTGTATAAGATCCAGAAACAGCATACCACGTCCCACGTAACGCTTTGCAATGCTGACTACCAGTCGCAGATTAGCTTCTGCAAGGCGCTTTTTCGCTTCTTCATCACCATCTGCCATTCTCTTTGCCAGCTCGATCTCTTCTTCTGCCGAAAGAAGCGGAACCTTACCGATCTCCTTCAGATACATACGGACCGGATCTTCGATGCTGATTCCGTCCGGAACAGACAGGTCGATCTTCTCCATATCCACTTCGTCTTCATCCGAAAGCATGATCTCCAGATCATCATCATCCACGCTGGAGTCATCATTCATCTGAAGCACATCGATCCCATTGGCCTCCAGGTACTCAAATACCTTGTCCATCTGTGTCGGTTCCAGCTCCATATCCCGGAATACATCATTGATTTCCTGGATTTCAAGAATGTTCTTCTTTTTCTTCGCAAGAGCAACCAGATTTTTTAATTTTTCCTGAAACTTTACTACGTTCTCTTCCATGTAGTGTCCTTCCTCTCATCGCTTGTTTATATTCTATCCCTAATTAATGGAAATATGCAGTTTATGAAGGTCCTGCACTGCCTTCTTCGCATTCATAAGCCTTTGCAGCCCCTGAATGTCTGTCGGATCCAGATTCCGGGTTGCGGTCTCGATACTGTACTCCTTTACCCGGAGAATCGTCTCCTTGATCGCTTTTTCCTGCTCTCCCGCAGTCGTCAGCTCTTTGATTCTCGTATTGAAAAGTGCTGCCACCGCGCGGTGTTCCTCTTCCTCTGTAAAATAATTCATGATCTGCGCAGGATTCAGTTCTCCTTTTGCATGCTGTTCATACAGAAGTTCAGCAACTTTCCGGTACAGCTCCACCGTAAAATCCTCCGGCGTAACATAACGGCTTACCTGATCAAACAACTCTTCCCTGTCGATCAGCCAGGTAAGCAGAATCTTCTGTGACCGGATATGACCATCCTCTTTTGGCGTTTCCTGACGGATCGTCTGTCTCGGATTTGTGGCCAGAGCTGCCATTCCGCTCTGGACTGCTACCTTGACAACCAGCTTCTTAAGTTCTTCGTAGCCAACATGATAAGTCTTTGCCACCGCTTCTATGTAATTGTCACGTTCAATTTCTTCTTCAAAACGTGCCAGCCTTCTAGCCGCCTCTCTGAGGAATTCCGTCTTTCCTTCCGGTGCATTCAGGTCATAACTTTTTTCCAGCATCTCAAGACCGAACATAAAGCTGTTCCTTGCTTTCCTGATCCGCTCTTCAAATGCCTCAGCTCCAAGATTCTTGATGAATTCATCCGGATCCTTGTACGGTTCCATCCGGATCACGCGGGTCGTCACACCGGCCTCCCGAAGGATCGGAGCTGCCCGGAGTGCCGCTTTAGTTCCGGCTTCATCACTGTCATAGGTCAGATAGACTTCATTCACATATCGTTTGATCAATGCTGCATGTCCTGCTGTAAGTGCAGTTCCAAGTGATGCAACTGCATTGGTAAATCCCGCCTGATGGAGCGAAATTACATCCATATAGCCTTCACATACAATAAAATACGGCTTTCTCGATGTTCTCGCCCGGTGAAGTCCGTACAGATTCCGGCTCTTATCAAAAATCAGAGTCTCCGGTGAGTTCAGGTACTTTGGCTTCCCGTCGCCCATCACACGCCCGCCAAATCCGATCACACGATTATTCACATCCATAATCGGAAACATGACACGGTTCCAGAATTTGTCGTAAACTCCGTGCTTTTCATCGACATTGACCAGACCTGCTTTGATGATCATCTCTTCACTATAGCCCTTCATCTTCAGGTACCGAAACAGATCATCACTGTATTTGCTGGAATATCCAAGTCCAAATGCAGTGATCGTCTCCTGGCTTAACTGACGGTTCTGCAGATATTCTCTTGCCTGCCTTCCGCCCTCCGTCTTCAGCTGCGCATAATAATACTTGGCCGCCAGCTTGTTCATCTCAAGCAGCGCACTTCTCGTATCTGCTCTTTCTTTCGCTTCTTTTGAATATTCCTCCTGCGGAAGCTCCACACCGGCACGCTGTGCCAAAAACTTGAGTGCTTCTACAAAAGAATAATTCTCATACTCCATAATGAAGGTAAATACATTTCCTCCCGCTCCGCAGCCAAAGCAGTAATACATCTGCTTATCCCTGCTCACAGAAAAGGAGGGAGATTTCTCACTGTGAAACGGGCAAAGTCCGAAATACGAACTTCCCTGCTTCTTCAGCTTCACGTATCCGGAAATCACATCTACGATATCATTTTTTGATCTTACTTCTTCTATAATCTCATCTGAATAATACATTATGTCCTACACCTTCCTGGCAGGGTTCGCGCCCCTTGCGCAACCCCTACATAATATATATTCGACAAAACTTTTTTATTTCCTTTAAAATTTCCAAGATTGTGGAATAAAAATTTCTTCAAACTTTTTTACGGCAAAATTATCCGTCATCCCTGCTATGTAATCACACACCGCGATTTCCGGCATTTCCCCTTTCTGCAGCTGTTTCAGATACTGCTCCGGCATCTTTTCCATGTGCGTTTCATAATAAGAATACAGATCTTCGATCATTCGGATTGCTTTGTCCTCTTCGCCCTTTGCAAGTGGATTCTCATAAACATGGGTAAACATATATGCCCTCAGCTCCATCAGTGCTTCACGGACTTCCTCTGACATGCAGATCTTCGGTTTGTCCATACTGTTTACGATCACATCATGGGTAAGTGTATTCAGACGCTCTCTTTTACTGTTGCCCAGAACTTTTCGCAGCTCTTTAGGCAGTTCCTCTTCATTCATGATCCCCGCTCTTACTGCATCATCAATATCATGGTTCACATAAGCAATCTTATCAGAAAGTCTGACGATCTGCCCTTCCAGTGTCGCAGGCATTCCCGCACTTTTGTGGTTGCGGATTCCATCGATCACTTCCCAGGTCAGGTTCAGTCCCTCCCCCTGTTTCTCCAGCACCTCTACTACACGGACACTTTGTTCATTGTGTTTAAATCCACACGGACACACATTGTTCAGAGCTCTCTCTCCTGCATGTCCAAACGGAGTATGCCCGAGATCATGTCCCAGTGCAATTGCCTCCACCAGATCTTCATTCAGCCTGAGCGCCTTTCCGATCGTCCGGGCGTTCTGCGATACTTCCAGCGTATGCGTTAGCCGCGTCCGGTAATGGTCTCCGATTGGGAGGAGAAACACCTGCGTCTTCTGCTTCATGCGCCGGAATGCCTTACTGTGCAGGATCCGGTCTCTGTCCCTCTGAAAAACCGGTCGGATATCACACTGTGGCTCATTTCTCTTTCTCCCCCGGGAAGCCATGCTTAATGTGGCACAGGGACTTAGATATTCCTTTTCTCTTTCTTCCATCTGTTCCCTGATCGTCATTTTTTATTTCCTCTCTTCTTTCAGACGTTTCTCGATTGCTTCTGTCACGCATTCCAGAACTTTAATACGCGCATAATATTTATCATTTCCTTCCACTACGATCCACGGTGCATGTGGCATAGAAGTCTTTTCCAGCATTTCTTCTACCGCCACCTCATACTGATCCCATTTTTCCCGGTTTCTCCAGTCTTCATCGGTGATCTTCCACTGTTTTTTCGGATTTTCCTGTCTGGCCTCAAACCTTCTCGCCTGCTCATCCTTGTCAATCTGCATCCAGAATTTCAGCACGATTGCTCCTGCATTTACCAGATCCTGCTCCATGGCGTTGATCTCCCCATAAGCTCTCCTCCATTCTTTTTCAGTGCAAAATCCTTCAATCCTCTCTACCATCACTCTTCCATACCAGGTTCTGTCAAATATCGCAATATGACCGGCTTTCGGCATTGCACGCCAGAAACGCCACAGATAATGATGTGCTTTCTCTGTATCACTCGGTGACGCTGTCGGATTCACCACATATCCTCTCGGATCCATATGTGAAGTCAGACGTTTGATCGCACCACCTTTTCCTCCGGAATCCCATCCCTCAAAGCCAAGGACAACCGGGATTCTCCTGCGATAAAGCTCTCCATGCAGATGTTCCATCTTTTTCTGAAGCTCTTTTAAGCGTTCCTCATAAACCTCTTTTGGCATGGATTTGGAAAGATCCGCCTTTGCCAGAATGGTTTCTGCTGTTTCCCTTTTCACTTCCGTTTTCTTTTCCAGACTTCCTTTTTCTTCCAGTTCCTTTCTTGCGACTGCTTCTTCCATTGCCTGGATCACCGCCTGATAAACAGCCACTTTAGCTTCTTTCTTCTTTGTAGCATCGATCACTGTCCACGATGCGTAATCTGCATCCGTTTTCCGCAGCATCTCTTCATTGATTGCTTTATACTCTTTAAAATCATGATTCCGCTTCAGATCGCCTTTGCTTACCCGCCATGCAGTATCCTTGGAAGCAAGCAGTTTCTCAAAGCGCTTTTTCTGTTCTTTCCGGTCAATCTTTAAAAACAGTTTGATGATCACCATTCCATCATCCGTCAGCTGTTTTTCAAATGCACGGATCGATTCAAAGTCCTTTTCCAGCTCTTTTTCCGGTGTTTTTCCTTCAAAACGTTCAATCATAACTCTCCGGTACCAGCTGGTATCAAAAATCGCAATTCTTCCCTTTTCCGGGATCTTCGTCCAGAAACGCCACATAAAAGGACGCATCCTTTCCTCTTCTGTTTCATTTTTTACCGCATATACTTTAAAGCCTCTTGGATCGAGTGCCTGGATCAGATTACCAATCTGAAGTCCTTTTCCTGCTGCTCCATAACCCTCAAATGCGATCATCACCGGGATTTTTTTCTCCCTGCACACTCTTTGCAGTTCTCCAAGCTGCTCTCCCAGTTCTTTTATATCCTTCATTTTTACATTTTTCTCCATAAAATGCCTCCATTTCACCATTTTCTGCTCTTATTATCCCCAAATCCATTGATAAAACACGCAATTAACGCATACAATTATATATTATATTACTATATTTTCTCATAATAAGAAAGTGAATTCGTGAAATTATTGAATTATTTATCTTTTCGATATTTTTCGTAATATATTGCGAATTAAAATTTCTTTTAAATTTTTGTTGACTTTGTGTTTGGAATATAGTATTATAGCTTTTGTCAGCGGCGAGCAGTTAAAATAAAGCTCACTGAGTGATATGCGGAAGTGTCGGAACTGGCAGACGAGCAAGACTAAGGATCTTGTAGGCATTGCGCCTGTGTGGGTTCAAGTCCCATCTTCCGCATTCGGATTTATCTAAGTCCGGTAATTAAATAATGTTTGTGCGGAAGTGTCGGAACTGGCAGACGAGCAAGACTAAGGATCTTGTAAGCATTGCGCTTGTGTGGGTTCAAGTCCCATCTTCCGCATTACAAAAAGAAACCTCTGATTTTATCAGAGGTTTTCTTTTTATAGTAAAGAAGCCTCACTCATTATTGAATGAAGCCTCTGCTTTTTTATTTTCCTATAATCCACTATTTAAATAAGAATCGAACTAATCACTTTATTACTTGCTGTAAATTGTCTATCATATCGCTGCGTTGCGAAAAGCACAGCCTCATCATCATTTTTATCTGTTGTAACAATAAAGCTTTCCGGAATTTCAATTCCTAAATTCTTTGCCATCAAAAGGCATAGTTGCTCATTTGCAACAATCTTTTTTAATCGAACATGACTTTGTTTTACAATATGTGTACTCGGCGCTTCTCCTATTGGTAAATACCATTTTTTATCTAAGTCGTTATAGTACAATCCAACTTTTCCAGATGCACCAGTTAAAGACAGATGTGATTTTGTGACCAGTTCTGCGGATTCTGATGCTCCTTCTCTGGCAAGTGAATAAACTTCCTCTTTAGACAGTTCACGATAATCTGGATCAATTACCTGATCTAACTTTTCTATAACTTTGATTGCTCCGAGACATTCTCTACCAAGACCTGCTAAAATGGATAAATAATCATTTTCATCCATGTGCATCCATTTGGCTACACATTTTCTTGTAAATCCTTCTGGAAGTAAGCCTTCAAAGAAAATTCGAGTACGTATTGTATCAAATGTCTTTTCCTCTAATGGTAGACCAATGGAAATAGCTCGATGCTCAGGATTGTTTAAATATGCTGAATCATATGAAAAACAGGCATCGTTTGAACTGTTTCCTACAATTTCTCCAACAAATTTATTTTCACCTTTGATTTCAATATAAACTAATAATGTTCTCATCCTCTTATCCTCGTCGCTCTACGAATAAATCCAATCCCAAAATATTAATCAGTCGTATTGTTTTTTCAATTTCTGCTGTAGGTTTTCCACGTTCTAAATCAGAAATAAAAGTGACAGAAAGACCTGTGAAGTCTGATACATATGATTGTGTATAATTTAATTCTTTTCTTCTTTCGCGGATTGCTTGTCCTAATGATTTTGAGTCTGTAATTTTCATAATCCCTCTCCCAAATATGTCGTACGGCAAAATTACTTGTTTTTTCAAAAAAAATATGTCGTACGGCGAAATTACTTGTTTTAAGTATATTATTAGCCGTACGACTGTGTCAATAAGATTTCTTTAACTTTCAGAAATCATTTCACATTTTATAAAGTTCAGAATATTATTCTTCGCCTGTTTCTTATCTGTATCCGCTGAAGCTTCCTTACCGTAAAATTATCTCTGATTTTTATTAGAGATTTTTCTTTTTATGCCTTCTTTTATTTACCAGATACAATACAACTCCACCTGCTACGATCACCATGGAGATCCACTGGGAGGTTGAGAACATTCCGGCTCCCCCTCTGTCATCATTTCTTAAAAACTCAACAAGGAATCTTCCTACACCATACAGCAGCATATACAGAAAACCTACGTTTCCCGGTGTACCGTCTTTTTTATTCTTCCTATAATATAGAAGTAACACGATCATGATCAGGAAATCACCTGCCGATGATATAAGCTGTGTAGGAATCAGTTTAACACCTGCCGGAGCAAGCCCGCCTTCCGGGAATACCACACCAAATCTGGAGGTTGTCTCCCTTCCATAGCAGCATCCTGCAAGAAAACATCCGATTCTTCCAAATCCCTGTGCCATCGAAATACTTGCCACAGCGAGATCAAAATATTCCAGAAAATAAAGCTTCTTAATTCTGCAATATACAATCGCTGTCAGAAAACCGGCAATAATTCCACCATATACGACAAATCCTTCTGAACCGAGTACCGACTTCGGATCCTTGATAAACGTCTTGAACTCCACGATCACATATAGAATTTTTGCACCTACAAAACCACCGATCACACCGTAAATTCCGATATCCACAATTGCTTCCGGATCCAGGCCATTCTTTTTTGCCCGATAAGAAGCCATTGCCACACAGCAAAGGATACCGATTGCGATCATCAGTCCATATCCATGTATCGTAAACTTTCCTATTGAAAACAGATTAATTTTCACGCTTTTTTATTCCTCCCTTTTATCAATCTATTTATCATTGTATGGATTATCCCTTCATTTGTCAATCTTATCCTTTTGGATACTATCTGCTATTTTGTTACTGTTCACAGTACCTGTGACCAGCAACGCTATTTTGCCTCTTAATCCAGCAATGGGGCATGATTCAGAGAATCACACCCCGCGTTTAGAGCTATCATTAAATTGTTCTGCCTTACAGAAGATTCTTCATACTCTTCAGCCCAATTGCCAGAGTTGAAGTATTGTGTAAAAGTGCTGATGTCGTCGGCTGGATCACACCGGTTACTCCAAGTACGATCAGACCGGAATTGAATCCAACAATAAAGCGGTAATTACTTTGAATCCTCTTCATCAGCCTATTGCTGAGACGTCTTAAGGTCACGATCTGTCCAAGATCATCTGCGCCTACCGTAATATCTGCAATCTCACGTGCAATCTCTGCGCCATTGCTGATCGCAATTCCTACATCTGCCGCAGAAAGTGCCGGCGAATCATTGATACCATCACCGATCATAATAACTTTTCTTCCGGCTGCTTTTTCCTTTTCTACAAATGCAGCCTTATCTTCCGGCAGTACTTCTGAATAATATTCATCCACGCCGACACGCTTTGCGATTGCCGAAGCTGTACGGTCGCTGTCACCTGTCATCATAACAACCTTTCCAAATCCTGTTTTCTTGAGCTCGGCAACTACTGTCTTCGCCTCTTCTCTCAGTGGATCTTCAATACAGATCACTCCTGCAAGCTGATTCTCGATTGCAAGATACAGATGTGAATATTCTTCCGGAAGACCGTCAAATAACTCCTGTTTGCCTTCCGGAATTGTACATTTCTCATCTTCAAATACAAAATGAGAGCTTCCGATAATTACATTTTTATCACCAATCGTTGTAGAAATGCCATGTGCAACCACATACTCTACCTTAGAATGCATTTCCTCATGATCCAGATTTTTCTCTTTTGCTGCATTTACTACTGCTTTTGCCATAGAATGCGGGAAATGTTCTTCCAGACACGCTGCAATACGGAGCAGTTCATCCGGTGTTCTTCCATCAAAGGAAACCACATCCACCACGGTAGGTGTTGCTTTTGTAAGTGTACCAGTCTTGTCAAATACGATCGTATCTGCCTCTGCCACGGCTTCCAGATACTTTCCGCCCTTTACGGTAATATTGTAAAGGTTTGCTTCACGGATTGCAGACAGCACCGAAATCGGCATTGAAAGCTTAAGCGCACATGAAAAATCTACCATCAGGATAGAAAGAGCCTTGGTGACATTTCTCGTCAGCAGATAGGTAATGGCTGTTCCACCAAGTGAATACGGTACAAGTTTGTCAGCAAGATGCTCTGCCTTGCTTTCTACTCCTGATTTTAACTTCTCAGATTCTTCAATCATCGTAACGATCTTATCGAAGCGGCTGTTTCCGCTTACCTGTTTGACTCCGACTGTGATCTCACCTTCTTCAACCACGGTTCCTGCATATGCATAGCTTCCAACCGTCTTACGGACAGACACTGACTCTCCGGTAAGAGATGCCTGATTGATCATCGCTTCACCATCCACGATATCGCCGTCAAACGGAATCACAGTTCCCATACGGATCACAATCCGGTCTCCTGCTTTTATCTTGGATGCAGGAACCAGAACTTCCTGGTCTTCTGTCTTCAGCCATACCTTACTTACATTCAGAGACATGGTTCTTGCCAGGTCATCTACAGATTTCTTATGTGTCCACTCTTCCAGAATCTCACCGATTCCAAGCAGGAACATAACGGATCCGGCCGTACTGAAATCCCCACGCGCAACGGATACACCGATTGCAGTCGCATCCAGCACCGGAACCTCAACCTTGCGTGCCCACAGACACTTGATTCCCTTCCAGATATACTTCAGCGACATGACTGATGTATAGCATGCATTCAGTGGATACGGAAGGAACCATTTTCTTGCATAATGAAATACTACTTTATTGAACAGCTTTTCCTGATACTGCGCATTCACTTCACGACCGGAAGTTGCAAGTACGTCCGCCGGAACTTCCACTGTCTGATAGTGAAATTCCTGCAGAAGACGGATTACATCTTCTCTGTCGCCGGTATAATTAATGACTGCATCACAGGTTCTGTCATATACCTTTGCCAGTTTGACTGATTCATTGCAGAGCAGATAATACTGTAATATATCAGCCTGTTCATATGTCATTCTTTTTTGAGAAAGCCGGACTCTCATCCGGCCTTTCATCTCATGTTTAATTATAAACTTCACGTTCAGTGCGCCTCTTACTCTGTTACTTCGTTAAACTCTGTATTTTCAGCTTCTTCAGCCTCTGCTGCTGTATCTGCATCAGAAAATTCTTCCATTTCAGCAGCTCTTTCTTCGTTGATGCTCTTAGCTTCAGCATAAATATCCTCTGCATTTTCCTGGATATTTGTAGCTGTTTTCATAACACAGTCTTTTGCGCGAAGAACTGCTGCTGTGCAATTTGTGTACACGTTCTTAGCATCCTTGCTTGAAAGTGCTTTGATTCCGGCTGTTCCAAAAAGAACTCCTGATGCAAAAATTCCAACCTTTTTCCAATTTACTTTAGTAATATCAAACATACCTATGTACCTCCTGTTTTTTCATTAACGCCTATTATATGACACGAATCTGTAAATTACCAGTCTTTTTTTGCTTCTGATAAATTTTCTCACTTTTATGTAAAATCAGTTTTGTCAAACTTTTTTCCACCATATCTGCCACAAATTCACTATTTTCATCTTAATTTTTACACAACTTTCCACAGTTACCTATATCCATATTTATATAGAAGGAACTCATTCTCCGCTATCTAAAAGAGACAGATACAACCACGGTACCTGCCTCCATATCCGAACCGTTCCGTTCCGGAACGTTTTTTTGCAATGTTATGCTTCTTTAAGTGTGATGTTTCTTACATTCTGTCCGCCTGAAAATCCACAGACATCCAGCCCAGATTTGATCACTGCCGTCCATTTATCCTCCGGAAGATCAAGAACTGTTCCGTCCTCCAGCTCGATCATGTATTCCATTTTGCAGCCCTTATCCGAAATACGGTACATATTCTTGCGGCTGATCGCTCCGATCTGCTCCAGCGTATTGACCATACGGTATACCGTCGCCGGTCCGATACTCGGATCCTTCAGAGACACCTGATAATAAATTTCCTTGCAGCAATTACATTTTCCTTCCAAAATAACATCGATCAGCATGAGCCGCTGCTTCGTAACCCTGCAGCCACTTCTTTTCAGCTGCTCGATTATTCTTTCTTTCGCGTCCATGATAGCCCCTTTCCATGCTGTCACCTGTTAGGCTCTGATATCAACTACCTTAAATCCTGCTTCCTCGACAGCTTTTTTCAGATCATCATCATCGATTTCTCTGTCATAGCTTACAACTGCTTCTTCTTTTTTGAGATTCACCTTTGCAGATGCACCTTCGATTTTGTTGATTGCTTCCGTTACACTTTTTACACAATGCTCACAATGCATACCGGAAATCTTCACTGTCTTTTTACCGATTGCCGGGTTATCCAGCACCTTATCTTCAATATCTGTCACGATCGTTCCGGATCCACCGCCACAGCAAGGACTTTCCCCTTTAAAATGTTTAAGCGTACCCTTTAATGCAAAAATAAGAAGTACGATCACGATCAGAATAATAATTACATCAACCATGTTATTCCTCATCCTTCCGGCGTTCACGCCATTTCTTTATCCACAAGACCAATTGATAAATACTGACTCCTACGAGATAAATGATCAGGATCGCACCGAAAGCGTAGAACATAGAGCCTGATGAATTTCCCATATTCTCCCCGCCTTTCAGTCTTTCTTCTTCGGTGCAGCCTTACTGCTGCATCCACTGCAGGAACTGCAATTTCCGCTACAGCCCGCACATCCGACAGGTTTCCCTTCTTTATGGTTTTTATATCCTTTACGGATCAGGAAAATACAATATCCTGCAATCAGTGCGAGTATCACAATATTAGCGATCATAAACCTTCACCTGTTCTTTCTTTTACACTGGAAGCCGGACACAGGCTTCTGCATCCGGCTTCCGCCTTAAAGTTCTTATAAATCTTATGCGTTTACAGAACGTTTTGAATAAACTTTCTGGTTTTTATACGGATCTGGTCTGAACAGCATGAAGAGGATTCCGATAAGAAGGATAAATCCTACTGCTGTACCAACTCCGAATGCTCCGCCTGTTACGAATGAACCGATCTGATATACACAGAGGCATACGATGTAAGCGAAGATGTTCTGGAAGAGGATTGCGAACCAGAACCATTTTCTGGACTGCATCTGCTGTGCCATTGTAGCGATTGCTGCAAGACAAGGAGAATCCAGAAGGTTGAACATCAGGAATGAAAATGCTGCAATTGAGCTTGGGAACCAAGATGCAACACCAGCTGCTACGTTCACTGCATCTTCAGTATCACCAGATACGTTAGCAAGTACACCCATTGTTGAAACAATCGCTTCTTTTGCTGTAAATCCAGAGATAGAAGCTGCTACCGGCTGCCATTCGCCAAATCCAAGTGGTGCAAAGAGCGGTGCGATCACGCCACCGATCATTGCCATAAGGCTGTCTGCACTGTCTTCTACCATACCGAAGCTTCCGTCTACGAATCCGAATCCACCAAGGAACCACATTACTACGCAGGCAAGGAACAGGATTGTTCCGGCTTTGATGATGAAGCCTTTCAGTCTTTCCCATACATGAAGGAGAACTGTCTTAGCCTGTGGAATATGGTACTGTGGAAGTTCCATTACAAACGGTGCAGGTTTTCCTGAGAACGGTTTTGTCTTCTTCAGGATGATCGCAGCCACAAGTACTGCTACAATTCCAATGAAATACATAAGCGGTGCGATAAATGAGCTTTCCTGATATCCTGCTACTTCACCGGAAATAACACCACCCATCAGAGCGATAACCGGAAGTTTAGCTCCACATGGGATAAAGGTTGCTGTCATAATTGTAAGACGTCTGTCATTGTCCTGTTCAATAGTCTTAGAAGCCATGATTCCAGGAATACCGCAGCCTGATGAAATCAGAAGCGGGATAAAGCTCTTTCCTGAAAGTCCGAAATGTCTGAACACACGGTCCATGACGAACGCGATACGAACCATGTATCCGCAGTCTTCAAGGATAGACAGGAAGAGGAACAGGATTGCCATCTGTGGTACGAAACCAAGTACTGCTCCAAGACCACCGATGATACCATCAACAACAAGTCCCATAACCATGTCACCGGCACCGATCGCTGAAAGTGCGCTTGTTGCTGCATCCTGAATTGCTACTACAAATACATCATTTGTCCAGTCTGTTACAAAGGTACCGACTGTTGTTACAGAAACATAATATACGGCCCACATTACCAGCATAAAGATCGGGATTCCGAGGAACCGGTTCGTAACGATACGGTCGATCTTGTCAGAAGTTGTAAGCTTTTCTTTTCCCTTCTGAACAGTTGTTGAAACTATCTTCTGGATGAATTTGTAACGTTCGTCTATTACAATGCTTTCCATATCATCGTCATGTTTCTTTTCAAGAGCTTTTCTCTGTGCTTCTACCGTCTGGGCTGCCACACCGGAAAGTTTCATGCTCTCTACTACCTTGCTGTCGTTCTCAAGGAATTTAACAGCGTACCATCTCTTCTTCTCTTCTGAAACAGAATCCGGAAGAACGCTCTTAACTTCTGCTACAGCACCTTCCAGCTCTGCTGAGAAGATATCTTTCGGAAGATCGATTTCTGACTTCTTAGCAACTTTTACTGCTTCATCGATCAGTTTGTCAAGCCCCTCACCTTTCAGCGCAGATGTCTCGATGATCGGACAGTCAAGTAACATTGAAAGTCTCTTCACATCGATCTTGATTCCTCTCTTCGCAAGAAGATCTGCCATGTTCAGTGCAATAACAACCGGAACACCTGTCTCGATCAGCTGAGTTGTCAGATACAGGTTACGTTCAATATTGGTTGCATCCACCAGATCAATGATCACATCCGGATTTTCTTTCAGCACATAGTCACGGCTGACAACCTCTTCCAGTGTATATGGAGACATTGAATAGATACCCGGAAGGTCAGTTACGATAACTTCTTCCTTTGTCTTTTTACTTTTTAATTTACCCTCTTTTTTCTCTACAGTAACCCCTGGCCAGTTACCAACATACTGGTTGGCTCCTGTGAGCGCGTTAAACATGGTAGTTTTACCGCAGTTCGGGTTTCCGGCAAGTGCAATTTTAATTGCCATTCCTTTTTACCTCCTTGTTGTACTACTCTCATGCATAATTATGTATATGCTATTTTACCTGCACACACTGTGCATCATCTTTTCTTACTGTAAGTTCATATCCTCTTACAGTAATCTCAACAGGATCACCGAGAGGCGCAACTTTTCTGATGTACAGCTCGCTTCCTTTTGTTATGCCCATGTCCATAATACGGCGTTTGTAAGCTCCGTCTCCTTCAATCTTGGTCACAACAACAGTGCTTCCAACCTTTGCATCACCTAAAGTCATTGTCGTATCTCCTTTCCTTTAAGCTTCGAAATACAGAATATATATACAGCGGACCCGCCGACCAGCCAGAGGCTAGATCATGATATGCCGCGCCATATCAGAATTAACCGCAACACGTGAATCCTTGATGTTCACGATCACGTTACCACCGATTGCAGAAACAACTGTAATCTCTGCACCTGCTACAAATCCGAGATTCGCAAGGAATCGCCTTGTTTCTTCATTTCCACCAATTCTCTTGATTTCATTTACTTCACCAATATTCGCCATCGTTAAAGGCATAATCGCTACCTCCTGTTCTTTTGCGTATTTGGAATTTGAATGATAATTTTTTTCATTACCAACTTTGGTTCAATAGTTAGTATATTCTAACGTTTGTGCGTTGTCAAGTGTTTTTTTAAGTTTTAAAAAACCTTTGTTTTTCTTTTCTCATTTTTGCTGTTCGGCGCTTACTTTTAATAGTTATAACTTCTACTTTCTGCACAAAAAGAGCATTTACAGAACAATATTATTTGAAAAAAAATACAATCCATGGTATCCTATTAGGTATAAGAATGAATAGTGAGGTGACCGGAATAAATGGCTAAAAATGAATCATCCGAAAATTATCTTGAAGCAATATTGATGTTAAGTAAAAAATTACCTGTCGTACGCTCCGTAGATATCGCAAATGAACTTGGTTTCAAAAAATCAAGTGTCAGCATCGCCATGAAGAAGCTTCGTCAGGAGAATCATATTACCGTAACAGATGCAGGTTTTATTTATCTGACCGATTCAGGAAAAGAGATCGCGAACATGATCTATGAACGTCATGAATTTATTTCAAAATGGCTGATTGAACTCGGTGTGCCGGAGGAGATCGCTACCGATGATGCCTGCCAGATGGAACATGTAATCAGCAAAGAAAGCTTTAATGCAATCAAAGAATATGTACGAACACATTAGTAATCGCATCAAAAAGGCCGAAAAGTTTTATAACTTTTCAGCCTTTTTCTTTGCCCTTTTACAGTCTCTACAGATTTACCGCAGCATACTTCATATGCTGTTTTCTGTAATGAAATCACTTTATTTTACTAATATTATAATGTTGGGGTCAAGAGGTCAAAATCCTCTTGCAAGCAAGCTTGCATCGGCTTTCTGACCTTTTGACCCTGGTATCATATTATTCATCAATGATCTGTCCGTCAAGCGATAAGGTCACAACCTGCCACGGGATAAATTTACCACTTTCCCTGAGTGCTTTCTTTGCCGCCATCTCGAGGCCTCCACAGCACGGCACTTCCATCCGCACGATCGTCACACTCTTAATATTATTGTTCTTAATAATCTCCGTCAGCTTCTCCGAATAATCCACATTATCCAGCTTTGGACATCCGATCAAAGTCACATGCCCTTTGATAAAACGATTATGAAAATCTCCATAAGCATAGGCACTGCAGTCTGCGGCGATCAGAAGCTTCGCCCCATCAAAATACGGTGCATTTACCGGTGCAAGCTTAATCTGTACCGGCCACTGGGAAAGCATACTCTTATTCACGCTTTTCGCCGTCTCCCTGCCTTCCTCTTCACTCTCTGTATTCTGCGTACTCTCCCCTCTGTTCATCATACGCATACGGGTTCCAGGACATCCCCCTGCAAATGGTTTTACCGGTGCTTTAGGTCCTTCTCCCGCATTCTGCTTTGCAGCCTCTTCCTGCTGCTTTTTAAGCATATTCTGCTTCACAGCCTCCGCATCATAAGCCGCCGCCTCACGCTCTACAAAATGAATGGCATCCACCGGACAATTCGGCAGACAGTCTCCCAGCCCGTCGCAATAATCATCTCTCATCAGCTTCGCCTTCCCATTCACCATAGAAATAGCCCCCTCATGACAAGCCTTCGCACAAGCCCCACATCCATTACACTTCTCCTCATCTATCTGAATAATTCTACGAATCATATTTTTATGTCCTCCTTAAAATTTGACTTTAACTTTTTAGAATTTATATTTCTTAAACTTTACTCATTCATTCTACCCCACAACCGTATCTCATTCCGTTGTTATAACAACACTCCATAGATAAATAAGAATATTTTTCAACAAACTTTCAAGCATCATCACTCCACCATGGAATCCGCAAACAAACTCTCCAATATCGTGTAAATAAAATGCTTTTCACTCGATACCGTTGAATGCGCGGCGGATAGAAAAATAATCGTTTGGATTCTATTTTGCGCAATGGAGATGAGACTCAAAAATTGTGGAAGCCATTGCTGACACAATTTTCGCCCTCAGAGGCTCATCGGAATGATTTGCACAACTTGAATCTGAACGATTATTTTTCTATCCTTTGCCCACCACAACCTTCATCGCTCAAATTTATGCACAAAAAAACCTTGCGGATTCTCTCCACAAGGTTTTCCCTCTTCTCTCAAACTCTATACGAAATCGTCTGATTTAATTATGCAAGTGCCTTTTTAGCAACTTCAGCTACAGCTGCGAATCCAGCTGCATCATTAACTGCCATTTCAGCAAGCATCTTTCTGTTCATATCTACACCGGCAACTTTAAGTCCGTGCATAAGCTTGCTGTAAGAAAGACCATTCATTCTTGCAGCTGCGTTGATACGAGCGATCCAAAGCTGACGCATCTGACGTTTTTTCTGCTTTCTTCCTGCGTATGCTGATGTAAGGGCTCTCATTACAGACTGTTTTGCGATTCTGTACTGTTTAGAACGAGCTCCTCTGTATCCTTTAGCCAGTTTCAAAGTTCTATTGTGTTTCTTCTTAGCGTTCATTCCGCCTTTTACTCTTGCCATTACTTAATCCTCCTTCTATCTTCCTGCCAAATCTTAGAGATATGGTAATACTTTCTTCATGTTCTTTACATTTGTAGAATCTGTGATAGTTGACTGTCTAAGATTTCTTTTTCTCTTAGTAGACTTCTTTGTTAAGATATGGCTCTTGTAAGCTTTGTTTCTTTTAAGTTTACCTGTAGCTGTTGTTTTGAAGCGCTTTGCAGCAGCTCTATTTGTTTTAATTTTTGGCATGATGTTTTCCTCCTTAATATAGATAATTTATTTTTAACGTTTTTCAGTTAAAACCATGCTCAGGCTTCTGCCTTCAAGTTTTGCCGGCTTTTCAATGACAGCAACATCTTTCATCTTCTCAGCGAAATCGTCAAGAATATGTTTGCTCTGCTGCATATGAGCCATCTCTCTACCACGGAAACGAAGTGTAACTTTTACTTTATTTCCTTTTGAGATAAATTTTCTAGCGTTATTCATCTTCGTGTTCAGGTCGTTAGTGTCAATATTCGGTGAAAGACGCACTTCCTTAACCTCGACAGTTCTCTGCTTTTTCTTTGCTTCTTTTTCTTTCCTTGCCTGTTCGTATCTGAACTTACCATAATCGATAATCTTACAAACCGGCGGTTTCGCTGTCGGAGCGATTTTAACCAGATCCAGTTCCGCTTCCTGTGCCAGCTTCATAGCATCTCTTGCTGACATTATTCCTAACTGTTCCCCACTCTCGCTAACCACGCGTACCTCTCTGTCGCGGATTTGTTCGTTAATCATTAAATCGCTAATTGTTGTGCACCTCCAATAAAAAAATAGTGAATAGCTACAGACTATCCACTATCTATTGCATACAATACTTATATCTGGTATTATAAATTCAATATCAAACCGTTAGTCGCCCGATTGCGCTAAGGTGAGAGTGGATACTCTTCTTTGTTGTTCGCTTTACGCAAGTTATAATCTACCACAGATTTTATATGGTGTCAACACTTTTTTTATTTTTTATGAATCACTTTTTTTATTTTTTATGAATCACTTTTTTATACTTCGTTCCCTTCTTTGAATCTGCGCATCATTTCATTTGTCAGACTGAAATCCCCCGGCTGAAGCACAATTTCTTCCCGCTGTACCCACTTTGCATATTTTAGTTCCTGACAGTCCATGGTAATGGTATCATCCCCATCCACCTCACAATAAAATCCAAGGAGAAGGTCATTTGCAGTTCCCCATGGCTGAGATTTATAATAACGGATATTTTTAACCCTGATCCCGGTTTCTTCCATTACTTCACGCATAACCGTTTCTTCTACTGTTTCTCCAATCTCCGTGAAACCTGCGATCAATGCATTATAAGCAAAACCTGTACGATATCTGGTAAGCAGTAATTGATCCCCATTTTTCACGCCCACGATAACCGCCGGCATAATCCGCGGATATGCCACATAACCACAAGCTGGACAACTCATTGCACGTTCCTTGTCGTGAAGCGCCATCCTTGTCCCGCATCTTCCGCAAAACCGGGTGTCTCTGTACCAATCCGACAAGTGTTTTCCTGTCGTAGCTGCAAAGACCTCTTCGCATGGACCGTTACCTGCTTTTCGTATACTTCTCTCTTCAACGTATGCATACCCCTCCGGAATCAAGTCTTCCCGAAGCTCCTCGTTCCACAGAAAATACTCAATGTCGTCCACCCTAAAAAGATAGGTATATTCCAGCTCTTCCGGCATTTCTTTCTTCAATGGGAATGCTATGATATGATTGTCGAATTTTTCTGTATGAACCAGCACCTTTCCATTGTAGATATTTAAAACAGGGCTGTTCTCCTGCACTTTGGCAGCTGGATTGTATTCATTGTATAATTTGTGTGGATAAATATCCTGTATCATTGGTATCTGATTTCCTTCCTACTACAATATATTTATGGTTAATATCCCTTACAGCCAGTAAGGAATTATCCATCTTGTTGCTTAAGCTGTTAGAATGTAGGTAGCAATTGGATATCTTTTCCTTCCTTGGACTTCGCGTCCGTTAAATAGACTGATAACCAGTTCCTCATTCGCAGCGTTCGTTTTATGCAGGTTGAATCGCT
>NZ_JAAIMM010000049.1 GCF_013300725.1 Allocoprococcus comes | reverse complement strand
TGTATAAAATTTTCAATGTTCTTTCAATTTAGCCTTGACTTTTTATTTGCAGGCTGTATACACATGATTCCTTTATTTTAAGGCTTTTCCGGCATTTCCGCAAGGGAATATTTTAACAGGCTAACGTTGTACTTTATTCAATTCCTATTTTTCATAGGTTCCCTTGCAAATGATTTTTTCTTTTTGCATAAAGATTTTTCCACCTGCAATATAACTGTCAAGCTTCAGGTCATTGTCCCACAAAAGCAGATCTGCATCGGCTCCTTTTTGTATTGTCCCTTTCTTACCCTGCAATCCCAGTGCCTCCGCTACATGTGATGTCATATATGGAAGTGCATCTTCCAGCTTCATATCAAGCTCATGTACCATATACAGAAGTTCTTCCCGCAGCGCATCTACTGAGGAAACACCGATTTCCAACAAACTTCCGTCTTCTCTGTATTTTGACCAGCTTCCGTGTCCGTCGGAGCTGATGGTAATATGCTCTGTCGGGATTCCCTTTTCTTTTGCTTCTAAAATGCATCCGCCCGGACAAAAGTCCTCACTGATGCCACAGGTGAGATCGATGTATCCACCCTTTTCAAGCAACTGATACCCCTCTTCCAGAAGACCTTTTTTGCGGTTCACATGAGTCGGACGGAAAATCTTGATCGGAATCATACTCTTTTCCAAAGCTTCAAACACCGGCGACAATCCAGCATCTGCATCTCCCATATGCAGCACCACGATTCCAGGTTTTCCGCTTAACATACCTGCCGTTCTGGTCTTGCTCGCAAGCTGGATCAATTCACTTTCCGTCACATTCGGTGCCCGATGATCTGAAATGGCAAGTTTCACGCCAAGTACTTTTTCAACAAACATAATATCCCGATCTACCTCTCCGGTAATAGTCGGACTTGGATATCCATATGCACCGGTAAGCATATACGCACTTACCCCTTCTTCGCATAAAGCCTGTACTTTTGCGTAAAGATTTTCGACACTCCTTGTAAGTCCGTCCGTTCCAAGAAGTCCTACAACCGTTGTAATTCCGCCTTTTACCAGTTCTGACAGCTGAAGTTCCGGTGTACGGGTATGAAAGCTTCCTTCCCCACCACCTCCGGTAACATGAACATGCTGATCAATAAACCCCGGTGTAAGAATTCTTTCCTCTGCATCAATAACTTCACATGCGATTGGAAAATCCTCGATCTTATCTTCAATACATTCAATTTTTCCCCCACATACTAAAAGATCCTTTTTTCCAACATACTCCGGTGCATAAACTTTTGCATTTTTAATAAGTAACATTTTCTTTTCTCCTCTTTATGACATTCTTTTATTTTCATACATTAATTTGTCTGCCTGATGAATTGCCTCTTAATTTTCCCTTTCTATATTATCCTGCTTCTTCAGCAATGCCAAAAGCTCTTTTTCAGGAAGTGGCCTAGAAAAATAATAGCCTTGGATCATATCGACTCCCCAGCTGCTGATCTGTTCCATTTCTTCCTGTGTTTCCACCCCTTCGGAAACAATATGATAATTCATTTTATGAAATGTTTCTACAACACTTTCATAGAAAATTGCCCGTTTCTCATCCCTGCAGATATCAAAAAGCAGAGATCTGTCAACCTTGATCACAGAAAACGGAAGCCTCATTACCGTATTCAGATTCGCATATCCGGAACCAAAATCATCCAGGCAAAAACTAATGCCAGCGGCCGTAAATTCCTCCGCAACTCTTCTTAGACCCGCATTGCATTCAGTCGCAACCGTTTCCGTGATTTCAAACTGTATCCAGTTATGTGGAATCTTATAAGCATCCATAATCCGGATAAAATGTCTGCTACAGTCATTTCTCATCAGATCCAGAGAAGACAGGTTCACTTTTACATTCAGAAGATGTTTCATCAGGTATCGGTTTTCTCCTAAAAATCTGCAGACACGACTAAACTGTAGATCTGTGATCTGTTCGATCATATGATTTTTTTCTGCAATCTGAATAAATACATCTGGTGCGATCCATCCAAGCTCCGGATGCTGAAGGCGACTTAGTGCTTCCAGTGTGATAAAGCATTTTTTCCTTGTAGAGTAAACCGGCTGATAGTATATCTCGAACAGATCCTCTGTAATCGCCTTATGCAAATACTGTTCTACCCGTTTATTATAAAGGAAACCATTCATCGTCTGATGATCATCCTGTATCACCTCTGTCAGACCACTTTTCGCAGATAAGGCTTCCAGATATTCAGCATACTCTAGAATAAGCCCGCTGTCTCCAAGTTTCTGCGCATTCATGATCCCGCTTATGATCACAGGCACCGTAATAGTTTTATTGTTGACATTCAGCTTACTGTTTCCATCAAACAATCTCTTCAGCTGCGTAAGATAATATTCATATTCTTCAAGTGAACCGGTAAGTATCATAAAACGCTTTCCCGTTGTACGAAATGCTGTTTTCCCGCATATCTCACCAAGTTTTCTTGCTGTCAGCTTTAAGATTGAATTACCGCCCTGTACCCCTGCGATTTTATTAATGTGCTTTAATTGATAAAGATACACCGTAATAATGTGAAATGATTTTCCCGCACTGATCAGCTCATTGCTTTTTCTGACCAGATACAGATGATTGTATAATCCGGTAAGTGTATCGATATTTGCATGAGGATTGTTAATCGTAATAAATAGTGCCAGAATTCCCAGACTCATACCAAACCCTGTTGTAAGAAGCGGATGATATAAAAGCTGGATCACCACTCCCGTACCGGATATCAACAGGATTTCCAGCAGGATCTTCACTTTTCGATACCCCAGCTTTTTCCGCCATATGACAATAAGAATCAAGGCTGCAGCCATATGACAGAGTGCACTGTAATACATCAGCATATACCATGGACCTTTCATATAGCCTGCCGGTATATCAAAATAAAACAGCTTTTCTGTGAACGGGTTTGTCAGAATCATCCCCATCAGAATGAATGTCGGCACACCTGATAAAACCATCTTTTTTGCCGAAATGATCTTATTATCATGTAATGTCTGAATATAACAGATCACAGTAAACGGCAGCAATGCCTGAAGCAGATAAAAGATCGTTGTTGCAAGCATTGCAGCAATTTCACAATTACTATTTGGAAAAGAAATATAATAATTACTGGCAAGTTCCGCAACCACATCTAAAATACCGATGATGGCAAAGAAAAGGAATACCTGATTATTCAGATCCTCTGCTCTTTTCTGTCCCAGAAAATGCCATAAAACCAGCAACAATATAACCATTGCCGCAATAAGAAAATCCATATTATAAGTCATATTTATCCTCCGCCGGTTTTTATTTATTTGAGTAAAGCATATCGTCTGCCTGCTGTTTCCAGTCACTGAGCGAAAGAAGACTACCATTCTTTTTTCTCAGATAACTATACCCGAACTTCAGCCGCACAGGCTGTCTGTTTCCACATTCTTCTTCCATCTCTTCTTTTATAAAATGCTCCCATTCTTCCGGTGTCTTTTGCGGATTTCTTACGATAATCGCAAACTCATCACCTTCAACACGAAAACTTACTGCCTGCTGTTCCAGAACACTCCTTTCTGCACTCTGGATGCTTCTTGCCGTTCGGATAACCGTTTCATCACCCATCTGTCTTCCAGACATATCATTAATCTTCTTCAGTTCTGCAATTTTCACAAACAACAATAATACATTTTCAAGTAAAATCGCACCCTCCTGGATCTCTTCAAGATACATCTCAAATGATTTCCGGTTTTTCATATCTGTCATCCGGTCTTCCAAGGACATTCTCCTATAAACCTCCTGTTCCAGGCAAAACTGAATGTTGTTGGATACTTTACAAAGCAATCCCCAAAACAAAACAGCAATATAAAGAAGAATGCCAAACTGGAAAATAGCTTCATACCAGTAAATGGATAATACCCAGTACAGTACCAGTGCGATTACACCGCTTATCCCTAATACACCAAATGCCTTTAGACAGAGATTTACTTCCTTCTCCTGCGTTTTCCGATACTCTTTCCACAAAAGAAGAATCATAGACACAACCCCCGTAAATAATAAGAGATGTGTGATAAATAACATGTCTATAAAAGGAATCCTAAACAGAAAATATAAGAATCCCTGTAAAACAGCATTTGCATAAAGAAGAAAAATCCAGACCTGCGGTATCCATCTTACACTTTCACTCACTGTATTTTGTACAAATAACAGCATGGGAACAGGCATCGTCATAAACGCATAAAAGGATATCAGTGTTCCTGCCGCGTTCTGACTTCCATACATCTGATAAATCCCTGAATCCAAAATGCACCACAGACTGCATAGAATCAAAAACAGTGCTACATTTAAAAATCTCTTTTCTACAATTTGCCTGTGTCTGGTATATAAAAAGACAATCACCGAGACGATACCGAGACCAGTCATTCCCAAAATCACCAGTATTGAAAAAATCGCTCCTAGCAGATGCTGCCTGATAACAGAGCAAAAATCTCCCACTATCGGTGTCTGCACATATAATTCGCTATTCTTTTTTCCTATATAGCTGATGGATAACACTTCCTGCCCGATTTCCTCCGGCAAAGAAATATCTGCCCAGATTTTTCCTTTCATCTGCCTGTTTTTTTCAAATCTGTTATCCTTATATTGATAGAGAAGCCGGTCTCCCATGCAGACTTCCAGCTGATCCTGAATTCCTCGGATCGACAAGATTTTTCCCTTATCAGCCTCTGATAACGCATCATTGTAAAGAACGATCTTCCCCTCTTCATCCGCCGTAACAAAGCATGGCAATTTGAGTTCCGTCTTTTTCCCATCCTTCAACTGATACCATCCATTACTAAAGGTGTACAACTCGCCCCTTTCCGACTCCGTACCCGGCTGATACAGTATTCTGACAAAAATAAGCAACAATGTCACAATGAGCAAAATACAGAATGCTTCAATTTTTTTCCATTTCTTTCCTTTTTTCATTCCCCTCATCTCCTATGCATTCTGCCGGAAGCTTTTCTACATAGAAAATGTAATTTCCTATGCAAAAAAGTCACCTGCGTTATACAGGTGACTAAAATTTAAGCCGAATAACTTTTTTCACTTACTCTATTAACCTATCCGCATCTTCTTATTGCAACCGGCTGACATAGCGTACTGCCTTAGTCCCTTTGGCTTTGCGTCACAGTTTTTCAACAGCTTTGCCCCTATAAACATAATTCAAGTATAGCATATTCAAGATGACGAAACAATATTTTAATTGTTATAATAATCTATAGTTTTACACATAAGCATAATGAGCAGGTATTGGAAATTCCGGATACTTTTTCAACTCTTTTTAAGTTTTTTCACATACCGCATTTTTATATATGGTATATTATATTTATATACCAAAAAATCTAGAAACATTTGTTTCCAGATTTTTCCTAGAGGCGCCAACCAGATTTGAACTGGTGATAGAGGTGTTGCAGACCTTTGCCTTACCACTTGGCTATGGCGCCAGATGACTCCGACGGGAATCGAACCCGTGTTACCGCCGTGAAAGGGCGATGTCTTAACCGCTTGACCACGGAGCCAAATATTGATTTTTTTCAAAATTAAAATCTGCAAGTAATTGGCTGACAGATTTTAGAACTCCCCGAGTTGGGTTCGAACCAACGACCCTTCGGTTAACAGCCGAATGCTCTACCGCTGAGCTATCGAGGACTACTTTTATTATTATAAACACTTTGCATATATTTTGCAAGTGTTTTTTCATTTTTTATGTACTTTGAAAACTACATACAAACTTAAATCTTTACTCCATCCATTTTCTTACCCTGTCCTACCTTCTTGGTTATGCCCTCGACCGATTAGTAACAGTCAGC
>NZ_JAAIMM010000048.1 GCF_013300725.1 Allocoprococcus comes | reverse complement strand
TAAATTTTTCAAAGTTCATTAATCTCTGCTTGACTTTTTATTTGCAGACTATTTTCTGACCAGTTGCCACCAAAATAAGCGATTCATTTTCAGGTATCTGCTTTAATTTTACTCTTATTTCAGTATTTTCCTTATCCGAATTACCCCCATATAGAAGGAATACATGATCTGCTTTTTCCTTTAAGGCATCATATAAAAGTTTTGCATGTTCCTTAAATCTTGTCAAAATTACAGGCGTTTGTTTTCTTGCAACACAAGTTATAACATCATTTATGATCATTTCATTGCGCACCTTACTGGTACTAATCAAATTATATGCTTTATCAATATTATCCTTGCTTTCTGCAGTATCAACTACTCTTGTATATCTTGGAACAAAATAATGTCCAATCCCTTGCTCCTTGGCTCTCTCCAATGCAGTAAATCTATGTCTCAAAGGTCCTAGCAGCATATAGATAATCCGATCAAGACTGTCACCACGTTTAGGTGTAGCAGAAACACCATACACGTATTTTGCATTTATTTTTTGTAATAAGTCCATAGATGTGTTAGAAGCTGCGTGATGACATTCATCCATAATTACCATTCCGTAAGAATTAATTCGTTCATTAAATTTTCCTCTGCTGTACATTGAACCAACCATTGCAACATCTATAATCCCTGTCAATGTATTTTTATTTCCATGCAAAACGCCTATCACACTATTTCTTTTTTTCTTTCTTCCTGTTTTTGTTTCATATTCCGGTGGTTCTTCTCTTATCTCTAAGAAATGATTCAATTCATCAACCCACTGATTAAGCAAATCTTTACTTTGCAGCAAAATGAGCGTATTTACTTTTCGCTCTGCAATAAGGTAACTACATACTACAGTCTTTCCAAATGCAGTTGCCGCACTCAGAACCCCATCTGAATGTGATAATAATTTTTCTGCTGCTAATTCCTGTTGCATTCGCAGATCACCTTTAAAAGATACTCTGATAGGTTGTCCTGTTTCTCTTTGATCTGAAACATCAACTGAAATGCCTGCTTTTTCACATTCCTGTATAACATTTTCACGCAGTCCTCTCGGAACCTGTATATATCCATCTATATCCTTACCTAAATATACAGCACTAAAATTATAATAATTAGAATATCCCAGCCTTTTATTTTTGTAAAATTCCGGATTATCAAATGCCGCCAAACTACGAATCTGATTTTGTATTCTTGGCATAAGATTCAGAGTATCTATATAAACTCCATTGCCTAATACCATATGCAGCTTGCCCACAACATCTGAATTACAAAACTCGCATTTCTTCTTCCATGGTTTGGGTCTGACATTCTTCTCAATATTAGTAAGCAATCCTCTGACTTCTGCTAACTCTCTCTGCCATTTTGCCATGCATTGTTCAATATCTTCTATTCCCAGCTTTCTTGTTTTATTAAAAAGGGCATCCCATTGATCAGGATATGCATTCCAATTTTCATCTACAAAAGCACTATTTCCATTTTTAAGCGCCTGTCCCTGTAATGGCAACGCAATCAAATTACCTATGCTGCTTGCCACATCCTGCGAAGGATACATTCTATCATAATAATGAAACGATTTCAGATTGATGGAAGTTGAACCCTTGTCTAACAGGAGAAATCCAAAATTCCTTGCTGTTGCTGCAGGTATTGCCTTTTTAAAGAAAATCCATACATGGGCACCTTTTCCAGATCGAGACCTCTCAACTAAAGGTCTGATACCATTAAGCTCACACATTTTTCTAAGCGCTTCCACTTCTTTATGCCACTCATTATCCGTATTCGCAAAGTCCGTAACCTCTGCTCCTTTTTCGTGATTATCAAAATCAAATACAATAAATCTGCATGTACCATTTGGCAATAAAGGATATACACCTATTACATCTGATCCATCTTCTTTTGTGCCTAACAAATGAGCAATTATTTTTTTTACATCCAAACTAATCCATTTGGTATTTTCACATTCATCACAAATTACCTTCTCTTTACGTTGTTTAGGGCAAAGCCGGTCATTCCAACGATTTGCACATTGTGGAAAATAACCCCCGTTCTTTCCCCGTCTGGCATATACATCTTCTCTTCCCCAAAACATCGAAAAGAAACGTATTGCCATTTTCTCTGTAATATACGGCGGATTTACAATACGATTCCCTTGATCCAGGTCATATTCTTCTGCACTTTCTATTTTTTCTTCAAAAGGATTCACCTCTTCATATGAAATGCCTGCTTTCTTCAATTTATCTTTTAATATCTTGTTCTCATATTCAAGCAACCTAACCATCTTTCTCAACGAATCCGCATCATATGCTTCTATGTTCAAACCTTCCACCTACAATTCTTATTATTTCGTATGTAACTTCTATTTAATGTCCCAACTTTACTTTAGTACTTGTTCTAACCATTCTCAATACTTATTTTTCTTATTGACGCATTTCTCTGTCAATCATATAATTAATACAAAAAACTAGGAGGTGTTCGTATGGCTACATCAAGTATTACTCATAATTTTGTCATATCCAATCCAAACAGCGTAAAGCGTTTTGTCGCAGCAATTGACGAAGCCGACCGTGACCGCACACCAAAGCAGACACTTCCCGGACGTCAGTTGACAAACCCACAAGAAATCTTAGCTTTAATGTCAAAAAAGAAAAAACAAACTCTTGAATATTAAAATTCTTCAATAAAAAATCCTCTAAGACAATAGGTATTTTACTATCTCTTAGAGGATATTTCTTCAAAACTTGTATTTGACGACTTTCTTTCCAGTCCGGAAGGTGCAGATTTTTCTTTTGATAAGCAATACTGAAAATTGTCCTGTTTATATCCTTGTTAAAAATAGGGGAGTTTTTACAGCCCCGAGTTTGTTCATATACATTCATTATTTCTGCATAAATTCAAACACTGCCTCTTTCGTCGGAATCGCAGGGATTCCACCTCTCTTTTGCACACACAATCCAGCAACTGCATTTCCTAAAACAGCACACTTTTTGATTTCTTCCCATTCCATTTTTTCAACATTCTTATTCATAGAAAGGATACTGCATAATACGCCTCCCCAGAATGAATCACCTGCCCCAGTCGTGTCGACTGCATGTGTCTGAAATGCTTTGATGATTTCTTTTCTGCTTTTTGTTGCCATAAGAACCCCCTGTTCTCCCAATGTAATGGCAACCAGCTTTGGTCCCATGGCAAGGAGTTGGTCTGCGGCCTGCTCATAACTTTCGGCCTCTGTCAACAGAATACTCTCTTCATCCGATACCTTCATGACATCTACCAGTTCTATGACAGATTTCATTTTTTTCACTGCACACTCTTTGTTTTTCCAAAGAGACGGGCGGTAATTTGGATCATAGGAAATAAGTACACCCGCTGCTTTTGCCATTTTTACCGCTTCGATCGTTGTACTTTCTGCCGGTTCATCCGTCAGCGATAATGATCCAAAATGAAAAACTCTACAACCTGAAATTAATGTCTGATCCAGTTCTTCTTTTTTTAACTGTGTATCTGCACCCGGTTTTCTTGCAAAAGAAAAATTCCGTTCTCCATTTTCACCGATTTCCACAAATGCCAACGTTGTAAAATAACCCAGGTCTTCAACAATAGCATCTGTATTGATTCCTTCCTTTTGCAATGTCTTCTTTAAAAATTTACCATGCATATCGTTTCCAACTTTTCCAATAAAAGATGTGCGATACCCAAAGTGGCTTGCAACGGTTAGAAGATTTGCCGGAGCACCGCCGGGATTCTGTTCGAACAATTTCCTCCCATCCTGACTGTGTCCTGCTTCTGTAAAATCAATCAGCAATTCTCCCAATGCCACGATATCAACTTTTTCTTCCATTTTTCAGTTCCTCCACAATCTTGTTATAACGTTTTTTATTTAACCGGTAGAAAAACAATACAACCGCAGTCACAATCCAAAGTGCACCTGGAATCGTCGTAAATGCATGTTTCATAATTGAAAGTACAGTTGTATTTTGTGTCTGATTTGCAATATAACCATATTTTCCAAGCAATCCTGCTAAAAGTGCTGTTCCAACTGCCATTCCGATTTTATTTCCAAGTGAAATAAATGCATACTGAAAACCGTCATTTCTAAGTCCAGTTTTCCATTCCCCATATTCCACGCAGTCGGGAATAATTGCATAGATTGCAGTATTAAATCCAGAGAAGAAAAACTGTGTCAGACCAGATAAAGCATAAAAAATGGCTGGTGATTCTTTGGCATTAAAGAAAAACATAATCAGCATGGAAATTCCTGTAAATAAAGCAAAGAGAGATGCTGTTCTTCCTTTGTTATTCAGCTTGCGGAATACTGGTTGAAAACAGGCTGCCCCGATGATAGAAGGAATAATGATGCACATCGAATAAGTTGTGTAGTAGGAGGCATTCCCTTCCACATATGTAAAATAATACAGAATATCTGCGTTTCTACCATATAATGTAAATCCAAATAATATCTGTCCTGCCAATGCAAGAAGATATGGTCTGTTCTGCATGACTGCTTTCAACTGAACCTTTACAGAAATTTTTTCTTTTTCCGGAGTAATCACTGCCTCTTTCGTCTTCGCAAAGCAGAAGAAATGACAGGCTGTAAAAATACATCCATATATGACCGCAACCGTCAGATATCCTGTCTTTGCACTGTGACTGCCGAATTTGCTGATCAGTGGAACTGTGATAATATTTAACACACCAATTGCAATCATCGCTGCAACCGAACGGGATGTATTTATTTTTGCACGTTCATCAATATCCTGTGTCATAGCACCACACAAAGTTCCATATGGAATATTCACACAAGTATACCCCAAAACCAGCAGACAGTATGTAATTACCATATAAATAATCTTTCCATTCTGCGGCCAGTCAGGTCTTGCCCAGAATGTCATGACAAGAAGAATCGCTGTAATTGGTGCCGCTACTAACAGCCATGGACGGTACCGTCCCCATCTCGATTTTGTTTTATCCGTAAGTCCCCCGACGATTGGATCATTGATTGCATCCCAGAATCTTGAAAAAAGCATAAGTGCTGACACCGCCGCCATACTGATTCCGAACACGTCTGTATAAAATATCATCAGAAAATTACTGACGAACATCCAGCTGAAATTACATCCAACATCACCAAACCCATATGCGATCTTACTGATCAGCGGTACTTTTCCATTTTTGTTTTCGCTTCCCATATGTCCCTCCTGTTTTTATCAGAGTTTCTGACAGAACTCTATTTTTTCCTCATTTGGTCCCTTAATCATAAAAAACTTCACACCATTTTCCCAAAATGGCAGTTCTTCGATTCCGTCTGTAATAACTGTGTATTTTTCATTGCAGATTTTCTGATACATACTTTCAATGTCTTCCACATCAAGTGCAACATGCTGGTATGCACCGTCTGACATTGCCGCCTGCCCATTTTCAAAAGTCTCTATACAGTAATTTTTTATCTGTAAAAATGCCACTTTTTCCCCTGCTTTTTCATTATAAGTCTGCATAATTACTTCAAATCCAAGACTCTTATAAAACTCTACTGTTTTCTGTAAATCGTTTGTCGGAAGCCCGACATGGGCAACTCCGACAATTCCATATTTATTTTCCATATACGCTCCTTACTTTTCACTGACATTAATAATTACTTTCATAGTTGTCTCGCGATTGTCATCAATATACTGATATGCCTTCAGATAATCTTTAAAATCAAATGTTTTTGATATGAGCGGTCTCAAATGAACCTTTCCTTCATTCACCAGTCTGATTCCATCTATATAATCATCATGGCGATACATCATCGTGCTCTTAATGTCAAGTTCGTGGTCATTTGCCACCGCAAGATCTATCTCTGCCATTCCAGCAAAAACAGCCACCAATACGATTGTACTTCCTTTTCTTGCATACTTGATTGCCTGTCCCATTGTGATATTATTTCCGGCACAGTCGTAAATCACATCGGCTTTATCCGGTCCAAATGCCTCTATCATCGCCTCACCGAAATCTTTATTTTTGGTATCCTCTTCATACAGCTTCCCCGTTTCATTTGCTTTCTTAGCATACTGATTGAGATTATTACTAATCCTTGTATGTAAAGATATTACCCGGTTCAAATCAGGCCATTCAGGGATTATTACATACCCGTTTATCGCCATCTTCCTGATATACGCACTCATATTTTGAACTCCGGCTTCCTTCATCCGATCATGCAGTATTTCCACCTCCTCTGGTTTAAATTTCACATAAATACCTTTTGAATACTCTTTCACTTTGCATTTCCTCCACTCTTTTTACTTTATTTTTTAGAAATCACTCTATCGGGACAATTGATGACTTTCTAAAATTAGGCAACAAAAAAGCAACCGATGTTACTCGATTGCCATGCTGCCACTTTTACAAGACTATATACGCTCAAAAATTTGTTAGTATTGTACAAACAGTTTTGTGAATAATTCTGTCTATTTTCCATTACAAAATGATAATTGACTTTTTAGAAATAGTTGTTCTCAGATTTTCTACAAAATTAGAAAAAGCCCAAACCACAAGGGCTTGAGCTCCATTTGTACATTCGTATTTTCTGGGTAATCAAAGTTTTTGAGGGGATGTCTTTTTGAGGGTTTAGATTGAGGGGCAA
>NZ_JAAIMM010000047.1 GCF_013300725.1 Allocoprococcus comes | reverse complement strand
AGATCCCGTTCCGTGAGGATGTGGAACTGGGAATCATGATCGAGACACCGGCTGCCGTTATGATGAGCCGTGAGCTTGCAAAAGAAGTGGATTTCTTCAGCGTAGGAACCAACGATCTGACCCAGTACACACTGGCGATCGACCGTCAGAACCAGAAGCTGGATGCATTCTACGATCCGCACCACCCGGCAGTCCTTGCAATGATCCGCATGGCAGCCGAAAATGCCCACGCAGAAGGGAAATGGATCGGAATCTGCGGCGAACTCGGAGCAGACCTCGAACTGACTGAAGAATTCCTTGCCATGGGACTGGACGAATTATCTGTCTCTCCGGCAATGGTACTTCCGCTCAGAAAGAAGATCAGAGAGAGCAAATAAAGACTGGTTACAGATACGGTGAACAAGAACAACAAACAAGAGTCTGTTCTTCACAGATTCTGTAAAAAAATAACATCCAACAAACTAACGGGGCTAAGCACGATTCATCGTGCAACAGCCCCGTTCTGCTTTTATCCATTTTTTCCCGGAAGTCATTTCACACCCGACAGAAAACAGCCAGCAAATCTGGCATTATCTATTGGCTCCATTCCAATTTTTGTGCAATGGAGATGAGACTCAGCAATCGTGGAAGCCTCTGCTGAACACGATTGCCGCCCTCAGAGGCTCATCGGAATGCCCTGCACAAAGGAATGGAGCCAATAGATAATGCCAGATTTGCGTCCTTTTTTCAACAACATTTTTTTGACTTTCCCTACATTCTCTGCTAGGATAAAACCAGAACCAAACCACGTTTTCGGGGGAATGATATATGTACAGAGTAAGCAAGATATTGAACAATAATGGTGTGATCGCAATCAATACAGAGGATAACCAGGAATACGTCCTTCTCGGTAAAGGAATTGGCTTTGGAAAGAAGGTCAGTCAGCGTTTTGAAGTGACAGAAGATACAGCAACTTACCGCCTGACCGAACAGACAGACAGAGGATCTGCCAAATCTCTGGTGCAGGAGATGGATCCGGAATTTCTGGAGATTGCGGATGAGGTGATCCGGGAAGCAGAAAAAGTTTTCGGGAAAGTAGACCGTCGGATCATGATCCCGCTGGCAGATCATATTTCCTTTGCTGTTTCGCGAATCCGGAATCAGGAGCAGATCAGCAATCCACTGACAGATGATATCAGAGTACTTTTTCATAATGAATTTCAGGTGGCATCCGTACTCAGGGATATTTTGCAGAAGAGAATGCAGATAACGATCGATGAACATGAAATCGGATATGTGGCACTTCACATTCATTCGGCAATTGAGGATGAAAAAGTATCTGTGGCAATGCAGACGGCCCGTGCAGTGAGAGAATGTATTGAAATGATCGAAAAAGAAACAGGGGAGAAAATCGATGTGATTTCCCTTTCCTACAATCGTCTGATGAATCATATCAAATATATGGTAGCGCGTGCCCTGACAGGGGAAGATCTCCGTATCAATATGAATGATTATATAGAATCCAAATTTCCGGAAGCGTATATGACTGCGAAAAAAGTCTGTGATATGCTTGGGAAGAGTATTGGAAAAGAGCTTGATGAGATAGAAATCGGGTATCTGGCAATGCATATTGAGCGGATATACAGAGAAGAAATAAAGGCATAACAGAGGAACCGGCTTTTGTCAAAAGATTGACACTACAGGGAAACAAATGGTATAATCGGACCAGAGTTTGAACATTAGTCTAAGAAGAAAGGTTGGTGCAGTAATGGCTACAAAAGAACAGATGGAAAAGGTAAAGGATATTGTTGTGAAGCTCCGTTATCTGGAGTGTATGGATAATATCATTTACTATGACAGATGGAATAACTGCCCGAAGGACGGATTTGATTATGAAGGGAAAGTCGGAGCATATCTGACAGAGCTTTCTAATGAGAAACTGACGAGCAAAGAGACAAAAGAATTGGTAGAGTCACTGGAAGGAGAGACAGCTTTTGATTCCGATACAGACAAAGGTATGGTACGCTATCTGATCGGAAAGTATAAAGAAGCAGTACAGATTCCGGCAAGCCTGCAGGGGGAATTGAATCAGGCAAATGCAGATGGACAGCTGGCATGGGGAAAATGTTATGAGGCAGATGATTTTGAAAGCTTTAAGCCGGTACTGAAAAAGCAGTTTGATTTACAGGAGAAGATAGCAACAGCGATCAATCCGGATGAAAAACCGTATCAGGTCCTGGTAAACCGGTTTGATAAGGATTATCGTCTGGAAGAGATTGATGCAATTCTGGCAAAAATCAAAGATGCTGTCTGCGAAATTTTAAATGCGGTAAGAGAAGAGCAGAGTAAGATTGATGATTCCATTCTGGAATGTGAAGCAGATCATGATACGGTACTTCGTGTTGTGAAGAAAGCGCAGGAGATCCTGGGACTTGATAAAGATAAGAGCACTTTATTTGAAATCCATCATCCGGTATGTGTCTGTACCGGACCGCGTGATTCCAGACCATCCACAAACTGTGATGAGCTGATCCATGCGATTCTGGCAGTGGTTCATGAGACCGGACACGGACTTTATAATTATAATGCGAACGATGAGGTCGCAGAAAGCGGACTCTGGGGCGGAATTGAAGGCGCAATGCATGAATCCCAGTCCAGATTCTACGAGAATCATGTGGGAAGAACCAGAGAATTCTGGGAGAACCTGTACCCATATCTGCAACAGGAAGTGCCAAAATACAAAGAGATTTCTCTGGATACATTTCTTGCCGCACTCAATAAAGTAAAACCGGGACTGATCCGTCTGAAAGCGGATGAACTTACCAATACTCTGCATATCATCATCCGCTACGAAATTGAAAAAGAATATTTCGAAGGAAAACTGACAGTGGATACAATTGAAGAAGCATGGAACAGAAAATATCAGGAATATCTGGGATTTACTCCAAAGAATCATCAGGAAGGAATCCTGCAGGATGTGCACTGGGCTTCCGGATGTGTAGGATATTTCCAGGGATATGCACTTGGAGATGCTTACGCAGCACAGTTTGCTCATAAGCTTCTTACTGATTGTCCGGATGCATTTGAAAAGCTGGAAAAAGGAGACTCATCTGTAATCGGAAACTGGTTAAAAGAACATATTCACCAGTACGGACAGACCTATTCTGCGCGTGAGATGCTCGAAAAAGCAACAGGAGAAGAGTTGAATACCGATTATTATATTGAATATCTGAAAGAAAAATATTTACACTAAGCGCAGAGAGTAGGAGGATTGACCAATGAATAAAGAATTTTACGCAGGAAATCGTAAGAGCCTGTATCAGAAACTTGAAGCGGGATCTTTGGTGGTTGTATTCAGTGGACATGCACCGATCAAGACCAATGATGAGAATTATCCGTTTTTTACAAATCGTAACTTCTTGTATCTGACAGGAATCGAGCAGGAAAATATTGTACTGATGGCTTATGTCGGAGAGGGAACAATTGAAGAAACTCTGTATCTTCTTCCTCCGGATGCATTTGCAGAACGCTGGACCGGAAGACGTATAAAAGAAGAGGAAGCAGAAGAACTTTCCGGAATCACGAATTACAAATATGTGGCAGCATTCCGGAATGATCTTTCCAGACAATTATTTTCTGGCAATGTAAAGAAAGTTTATCTTGATTTTGACAAGGTTTATGAAAATACACCGGCAGTAGAAGCATACCGTCTTGGTAATTATCTGAAAGAACATGCTCCGTTTGTTGGACTTGGCAACCTTCATCCGATCATGAAGCAGCTTCGCCTGATCAAGAAACCATGCGAGATCGAGGCAATGAAGAAAGCGGAAACTATCACAAAGGCCGGAATCGAAGCAATGATGAAAGCATCTAAACCGGGAATGTACGAATACCAGTATAAAGCAGAATTTGATTATGCACTGGCTCAGAGGGGAGTGCTTTCACCAGGATTTCCGTCTATCATTTCCTCAGGAAAGAACAACTTTAAAATTCATTATTATGATTATCGCGGACAGGCACAGGATGGAGATATGATCCTGAATGACGTTGGTGCTGTATGGGATTATGAGATCAACGATGTATCCAGGGCGTTTCCGTGCAATGGAAGATTTAATGACCGCCAGAAACTGCTTTATGAGTGCATTTACAATACTTCAGAATATATGTTCAGTACACTGAAACCGGGTGTACCACTTCTGGATGTGGATAAGATCATCCGTAAATATACATTTGAACAGTTAAAAGAAGCCGGAGTATGCAAAAATTTTGAAGATATTGGAACTTACATGTGGCACGGTGGAGCACATCATGTTGGATTTGATGTACATGACGTGGTAGAAGGAAGCGGACTTGCTGTACCGGGTGTTGTATTCTGTGTAGATATCGGTGTTTACCATGAAGAATGGGGCATTGGATTCCGTCTGGAAGATAACTGCCTGATCACAGAAGACGGATGTGAAAATCTGTCAAGAGCAATCCCGAGACAGATCGATGAGATTGAAGCGTTTATGGGACGCAGATAAATAGAAAACAGGAAAAGAGGGAGCTGTATAGAAAATTACGGTTCCCTTTTTCTAAAATATGGAGAGCCAGGATATGGAAAATAGAAAATCACGGAAAAGTACATTTCTTTATGTAATACTTTTAACTTTATGTGTACCACTTGCATATGTATATCTTATTCTTGTTACGAGACTGCTGGATAAAATCCCGGATGGACATATCGGATTAACGCTGGTGCTTGTGTTTCTTCCACTGCTTTTTTACTGGGGGCTTGTGGCAGTTGTGGGAATCATAAATATTGGACAGTCATTTAAATTATACAAAACGGGGAATCCGATTGAATGTGTGAACCGTATGCTGATCCATAAATATGGGCTGGTTGTCTTTTTTTGTGTGAATTTTCTGGTTTTGGTCATTTATTATTTTTTTGTAAGTATGGCAGTGCTGGTAGGAAGCCGGGGAGCCGCGATAATCTTTGCTCCGGTATTGCTGCCGTGGCTGATTGCAGCGGTCGTTTTTTCGGCTGTTGCGACATGGCTTGCTATTTTACCGGGAAGCTTTTATGGGATCCAGGTGATCCGTATGACCTATAAAAGTGGGAAAATAGGGTTTGCCGAGGCAGTTGTACATACGGTATTCCAGTTTTTCTTTCTGTTTGATGTGCTGGATGCAATGTATCTTGCAACGGGAAAATGGGGAAGAGGAAAAAAGAGTTCTGCAATTATAGGGTGTGTGTATCTGTTTGTGGTTTTTGCAACCGTATACCTGATAATTAAAATGAAATCGATGTTTTAACAAAAGTTAGCAAGAATTCTCCTTCTTCTACAGGTGGGAGATGAATTGCAGAAAAAGAATGCAGAACACTTGTTCTGTATCGTGAAGTATGGTATATTATAATCAGTCGAAAGAATAGAAAGGACTGATTATATGGATAAAATGGATCATAATGCACATTCAGTGTATTTGATGTATTATCTCTGATCATGGTTGTAAAATACCGAAGAAAAGTAATAGATGATCCGATTTCGGAACGTGCAAAAGAGATTTGGGAACGTATTGCACCTGATTATGGAATCACACTGGAAGAATGGAATCATTCAGGAGCCAAAGTTTCTGCCTGTTGACAGCGGGTGGGGCACCGATTGATGTTATCCGTAATTATATTGAGACGCAGGGAGCGAAAAAAAGATGAATATAGCTTATCGTTTTCGTATATATCCAAACAGAGAACAGGAAGTTCTGCTCGCAAAAACATTTGGCTGCTGTCGTTTTTTATATAATCAGATGTTGAATGATAAGATACGGGAATATGAAGCATCAAAAAAAATGCTGCGAAATACACCGGCGATGTATAAAAAAGCATATCCATTTTTGAAAGAAGTGGATTCCCTGGCACTTGCAAATGTGCAGCTGCATCTGGAAAAGGCATATAAGAATTTTTTCAGGGATCCAAAGGTTGGCTTTCCAAAATTCAAATCAAAACACAGGAGCAGAAAAAGCTATACGACAAATGTGGTCAATGGAAATATTCAGGTAGCAGACCATCGGATAAAACTTCCGAAACTGAAATGGATCCGTATGAAAAAACATCGTGATATTCCAGAAAAATATTGCCTGAAATTCGTAACAATCAGTATGGAACCGTCCGGAAAGTATTATGCAAGCCTTTTATATGAAAAATCTGACTGTGAAAACCAAGCAGAAGAATTTGATTATGAAGACGCAAAGATACTTGGAATTGATTATGCAATGCATGGAATGGCTGTGTTTTCTGAAGATATACAGAGAGAAAATGAAGGATATTTCAGAAAAAGTGAGGAGCGGCTGGCAAGGGAACAGAGAAAGTTATCCCATTGCGTGAAAGGAAGCAACAATTATTACCGACAGAAAAACCGTGTTGCATTATGTCATGAAAAAATCCGAAACCAGAGGAAAGATTTTCTGCATAAACTGAGTCAAGAAATAGCAGAGGTATATGATGTTGTTGCAGTAGAAGATATTGACATGAAAGCAATGAGCCAGTGTATGCATTTTGGAAAAAGTGTCATGGACAACAGTTATGGAAAGTTCCGGGAATTGCTGGAATATAAGCTGACATGGAGAGGAAAGAGATTGGTATGTGTAGACCGTTTTTTCCCTTCCAGTAGAAAATGCTGTAAATGTGGCAATATAAAGAAAGAACTGAAACTATCGGACAGAGTATATCTTTGTACATGTGGAAATCGGATAGATCGGGATCTGAATGCGGCAATCAATATACGTGAAGAAGCACGCCGTATGTTGTTAGCAGGATAAATGGAAAGTGTCTGTATCCAGACAATGAAAATATCCCATAACTGGGTAAAATGAATCGCGGGGCACGCGAGGATAGCTTGTAGATACTTGGCTCAGTAGAGCCATTGAGCAAGAAGCCCTCACTTCAAAATCTGTGATTTAAGTGGTGGGAGCATGTCACAATATAAGCAGTTGTATCAGAGTATATTGGTACGGCTGCTTTTTGTAAATGTGAAATGGAAAAGGAAATGGATGGCTGAACCGGAATACTGAACTGAAGCACCAAACTGTCGGAATATTCTGAATTGCGCAAAATATAAAAACAACGTTGACAATTCGGAAATACCGTGTTAAGATAACATTCGTTCGCTGATCGAGACAGAGACTAAGGAGTGGCATGCAGAGGTCATACGGGCAAATATTTCGAAGAATTGCAAGATTTTTGAACAGATGAGTCTGGAAAATTCAGATAAAACTGCAAAGAAAAATGAATTGCAAAAACAAATAAAAAAGCTGTTGACAATCTTGGATGGATATGATATTCTGTTAAAGCTGTCGCGTGAGGAACTGCTTCGCAACAGCAAAAAAAATAAAAAAGTTGTTGACAAACATGAAACGCTTTGATATAATATAAAAGCTGTCGCATGAAACGGCAACAACAAAAAAGAACATT
>NZ_JAAIMM010000046.1 GCF_013300725.1 Allocoprococcus comes | reverse complement strand
TGATATTTATATTATATCAAACATAGGCGGTACTATCTACTTTTTCAGTGCCCTCATTCTCAAAACGAGGGGTGTCCTGCGGTGTGGAAATAATTAAAATGTCACGGATGCCAGCATTCATCAGAACAGACATCGGATAATAAATCATCGGTTTATCAAAAATAGGTAAGAGCTGCTTGCTCGTAACTTTCGTCAACGGATACAAACGAGTACCCGATCCACCTGCTAAAATAATACCTTTCATATATACCTTATACCTCTTTTCTACTTCTCAGTTTCACTACCTTTGTTCGGATAGAGCAGTTTCGATGTATTGTTCATAAACCAGAGTGCTCCATACAAACGCAGGTAGTGATACTGAAAGTCCTTATGATAAAATCATCCGCTGTTGCTGAACCTAGGTAGCGAGATAAAAACTGCTCTCGCAGCTCTACCCATTTCTCTAAAAGTGCCGCAAATACGCCATCTTTCAGGCATTTTCACTATGTACATCTCACTACCTGCGTTCGGTTAGAGGAGATTATTAATCATCAAAACTTTCATCTATCTCTTACTCCCATACAGCCCTTCCGTCTCTTCAACAACTCTGTCCCAACTATATTTTCCACAAATATAATCCGCAGCTTCATCCTTCAACCGCTGTACTTTTTCATAATCATCGCAGGCATCCTGCAATTTTTCTTTTAAATCTTCTACGTTTGATTTCTTAAAAATCAACGCCTTATCTTCTACCACTTCTGTACATTCCGGAATATCCGAAACCAGGCAACAATTCCCATAACTCATTGCCTCTAATAAGCTGAGTGGCATTCCTTCCAAATCGGAAGGTAATGTATAAATATATGCATTGCTATACAGTTCTTCCAACATCTGACCTTGTACAAAACCTGTAAATATGATACGCTTGTCATCTTTCGCCATCTCTTTTAGCTCTTTTGCAAAATCATCTGTATCACTGGAACCACCTGCAATTACTAGCTTTTTATCTGTTTTTATCTCTTTAAATGCTTCAATCAGATATTGAATCCCTTTTTCTGGCACAAGTCTTCCAAGGAATAAAATGTAAGAATCTTTTTCCAATCCAAATTTTTCCGCTATAAGTCTTGCATCCTTTTTATCCGGTCGATTGACTCCATTTGGAATAAATCTGGTCTGACGCCCATATGTCTTTTGGAAATAATCCTGTACGCTTTTACTCAGAACGATGATTTCATCTGCATATTTCACAGCATTTTTTTCGCCCTGATGAATAAACTTTGCGCCAAATCCTGATTTCCACTTTGCACGCTGCCAGTCAATACCATGAACAGTAACGATCACCTTTTTTCTAAACATTTTCGGCAACCACGTAAAAAAAGCCGGTCCTTCTGCGTGAATATGTACAACATCGTACTTTCCAAATGCACAGCATAAAGAAGCAAAGAAAGAAGCACTTACTGCTGCCAGACCTTTTTTCTCAATAGTCGGCACCGACTTCAATCGAATTCCTTTATAGACACTTCTCTTGCCTGTATCATATTCTGAACCACTTACATGATGACCCGCTCTGTTATAACAAGTAACTTGATTGCTATCTCGCACCATTCTGGTACAAAGTTCTTCCACAACAATCTCAATACCACCTTCCCGGCTCGGTATTCTCTTGTGTCCAAACATCGCAATTCGCAATTGTTTTTTCATTTACCCCTCATTCCTTCACTGTAGTTTTTTACTCCAGTTTTCATTTCATAACTTCAAACACCCTCTCCTCCCCACCGCACTCTCATGCGTCAGGCAGAATGTCTTCGCCACTTCTCCCATCCCGGACTTCACCATCCGGCAGATCAGACGTGACAGGCGGTGTTCAACCCAAAAGTCCCGGCACATACACCCGAACCCTTCTTCAGCTCTCGCCTTTTATAAAACAATGGTGCAATACCATCTGTTTCCTCATTTAGATCTTGCTCGCAGAAACATTTTTTTCTTTTCCTGCTTTCTTCCGAAACTGCTCCATACACCGCTTCGCCACATTTCTCGCAACATTCAGGTACGTATCGCCCTGATGTCCTTCCTCGCAGACAAATCGTTTTGACTGCTTATCCTGCTGCACGATCTCACTTCCACAAACCGCACAAATCCGGTGCATTTCTTTTGCATTTACATCCAGCACCAGAATTCCTTCTTTCCACGCCTTATAGGTGAGATACTCCCGGATCCTTGTACTCAGATGCAGCGTCCCGAAATTTCCCGCACCCTTCAGCACATGCCTCCGGTACTCTTCGTCATACTTTGGAAATGCGATTACCGAGACATCCTGCTCTTTGCAAAATGTCACAATATTCAGACTGACTTGGTGTGCATACTGCTCACCCAGATGCTTCAAATACATCCAATATTTCTGATTCACCCGTCCACCGGCATTTTCACCCCGTGACTTCCGGGACTTGTCAATCTTCTCCAATACCTTGCTGCACTGGTGCGTGTATTCTTTTCCACCTTTGAAATAACGGACTGCCAGCTCTTTTCCCTCGCAGTTCATCACACTCGCCACCGCAAATGCATCTCCATTTGTAAAATGAATCCCACACACATTTCTGCCTTCTGCGATTCTTTCTTTCGCAGTCGATGCATCCTGGACAATTTCTTTTACCGGAACATGTAGCATCTCATACTTCTGATCCAGAACAACCGAAGGCGACATCAGCTGCGCCCCTTCCGGAAATGCTTTTCCGTAAAGTCTGCACCGCATCCATCTCCATTCGCGCCCATTCCAGATGCGAAGCGTAATTTCACCGGATTCAAAATCCCGATACATCCCTTTGTAGTACGTGACCGCCGAATGAAAACTCTCTGCTTTCCCGGCATAGCCATTTTCCAGTCTCGACAAATGGCTCTTTGCCGCCGCAATCCCCGCATTGGCTGCTGCCCTCCGAAAATAAAGCGGCACCTTTTCCCACGGAAGCGGACTAGGCACTTCTTTTCCATCCCGTCCCCTGATACTCAGACGCTCCATTTCCCGCAGGCAAACCTGTGAATTTTCCTCTCGCAGTTCCGAATGCTCCAGAAATAAGTCATAATAAAATTTTTGTATCTGGTTATAGAAACTCTGCGTCTCGCTCAGCCATTCCGGATGTCTACATCTCAGCCGCAGGCATTTGGTTGTGATAATATATCCCTGCTTCTTCCCCATAGAATATCCGTATCCTTTCTGCTGAACCTGATTTTGCAAATGTCGCTTATCTTCCACTTAAGCGACATTCTTTTTTACCAAGTATTTTTCTACAACGTATTTAATGTTATCATTTTTAACATATTTCGTCAAGTTAGGCATAACGGATTTAGGTGCTTTAACTGTAAAACTTTATCGAAATATTGCAACTTTTTTTACTATTTTGCATAATATTTCTTTTTAAAGAGTCAAAACAGGAGTCAACTGTTAATGTTTTCTATCAATCATTCCTTTTTTCTATTTATAATGATGGAAAAAGGAGTCTATTTATCATGTCAAGACGAGGAGAAAATATCCACAAAAGAAAAGACGGCCGCTGGGAAGCGCGTTACGAAAAAGGTCGAACCGAAAAGGGGACAATTATCTATGGATTTTTGTACGGAAAGAGTTACCGGGAAGCGAAGGCAAAAAAACTTCAGGCATTACAGAAGCAGATGCCAATGCAAAGAAGCAAGAATTATTCTGTATTTCAGATACAGGAGTTAAGCAGTCTGTGGTTGGAGTATGTGCACTTTAACCTAAAAGAAAGCACCTATATGTGTTATGCGGCATTGGTGCAAAAGCATATCATTCCATATTTTAAGAAAAATCCTCAACAATTACTTAGCAAAAATGGTTTTCAAATTTTCTATAATGACAAAATCGCATCCGGTCTGTCGACGCAGAGTGTAAAAATGATTCTTATGCTGCTGGAACGGATTTTGGCATTTTCAGAAGAGCAAGAACTTTTGCCAACGGTCAAACGGACGAAAGTTCATCCCAAAACCATTCCATTTGAAAAAGATCTGTTAAGCCCCGAAGCGCTTTCCCTGCTGAGCAGACATTTGGTGGAGGCAGATACCGCTTTTGCGGCAGGTGTTTTGTTATGCATGTACACAGGAATCCGGATTGGAGAGTTATGCGGAATAAAAGGAGCGGATATTGATCTGAAAAGAGGGATCCTGACTATCCGGCGGACGGTATCGCGAATCACAAATCCCGACATTTCCTCTGGCGGTTCGCAAACTATCGTATTTATCAGCACGCCAAAATCACTGTCTTCTATCCGAACGATACCGCTTCCGGATCAGATCATTCCTTTTTTACGAAAATGGTCCGTTTCAGACCAGCTTTATTTTCTGACAGGCAATACGAAACCGACCGAACCACGGAATGTACAGCGGCAATTCAAAAATATTTTAAAAGGATGTAATCTTCCGCAGGTGACTTTTCATTCTCTGCGGCATAGCTTTGCAACACTATGCATTGAAAATGGAATCGACAGCAAAGCACTTTCTGAAATTCTTGGACATTCGTCCGTAAAAATCACATTGGACATCTATGTACACAGCAACATGGCACAGAAAAAAGAATATCTGAACCGGCTTTCTATTTGAAAATAAGCAGTCAGATGCGAAGTCAGAAGCAGACTTTGCCGAAGAAGCTGCAGCTCAGATGGATTTGCGAAAATCAGGCGTTCCTACAAATTTTGGGGAGCGCTTTTTTTTGTGAATTTTTGGAAAGTCGCTTAAGTGGAAGATAAGCGACATTTGTTTTTATGATTAATCCAAAATTAATCCAAAAAAGTGCCGCTCCATCATCGTTTTAATGACTTTGCGACATTTTTTATACTCTATAACTGATTTCTTTATTCCGTTTTTTATTGAGGTGCATCTTTTTTCAAAACATTCTGCACGTAATCAACCGGCTTTTTTACTGCTTCCGAAATCATTTCATCTGTGCATTCCATTTCATGTAAACTCCAGATAAATTTGACAGTTTCCTCCTCTCTAACTCTTCTAACCAACACATCACTAAATCCCATCATCGTCATAGCCATATCCTCCTTAAATTTTTCTTCCCATTCAATATGTCTCTATTTCTTCTATATTTCCTACAAACACTTGATTAAGATAATCAAATATCCCTCTGTCTTCTGTTTTCTCTCCCATCCGGATAACAATTACATTCATCAGATCATAATCTTCTTCCGGTTCATCCGTCTCTCCCAGAATATCTTTTTTCCTTATCCGGTATTCTGTCATTGTATTCCTTAATTTTACCGGTACATCCTCCAGACAGATCCAGATTGAATAACACTTCTCCAAATCTGCATAATTCGTCTTTCCAGTTGCCACTCCAAGCTGACTGCTCAAATCCCTTGCGACATAATAAAGTCCTCTTTTTATAATGGGATACGTCGGATTCTTCGGTCTATAACTTTTCTGTCCTTCAAGATCAATATGAAGATTCACTAGCATATTTTCCTCTGAAAGCTTCGGATTGCGAATCCTGAACTTTGAATCAAACCGAATCAGCTTATCCGATCCTCTGGAAAGTTCTGAATCTTCGCCCCGTATCCGATATTCATCCACCTCCGAAACCGGAGTATCACTGACAACCTCATCCGATGTAATTGATGCCAGATCCAGACAATTCAAAATCTCTTCCTGAGAACACCCTTCAAATTCCTGGATCACCATCTCCATAATCGTAACAATGATCTCAATCCAATTTTTACTGTTCACATACTATTTACTTTCCACCCTTCACAATCTCCCACACCCGGTATCCCACGCTTCCATAATAATAGCTCATCGGAGCATCTCCCGGAAAATACCTTACCATTCGGTACACATAATATAGAATCAGTCCTACGCACAGAAGAATCACCCATTTTCCAAGGCTCTTCGTTTCTTTCCTCTGTATGTATCTCCGCACGCAAAACCATCCCACCAGGACAATCACACCATAAATAAACGGATGCATCTTCCATGCCCCGGCAAAGTCCCCTCGCAGCACCATAAACATTGCTCTCGTAAGCCCGCATCCTGGACAAGGAAATCCCGTCATGATCACCATCGGACACAGACTATATAAAAGCTTTCTTCCTATAACAAAATAAATTGCAAATACAAGAATCGCAATGCGGATATTCCATAAGTCCTGTAAAAGCAACTTTATTCCTGTTACTAATCTATTTTTCACAGAAGTGTTTCCAGCTTTCTTACTGAGGTGCATCTTTTTTCAAAATATCCTGCACATAATCAACTGGTTTTTTTACTGCTTCCGAAATCATTTCATCTGTGCATTTCATTTCATGTAAACTCCAGATAAATTTAACCGTTGTCTCTTCCTGCCCTATCTCTCTGCCTTCTTCTCTACCTTCTATTCTCCCTTCTTCTCTTCCCTCTTTTCTTCCTTCTTCTCTCCCTCTTCTAACCAGCACATCACTAAATCCTGTCATCGTCATAGCCACATCCTCCTTAAAATCCTCTTCCCATTCAATATGTGAATATGTCTCTATTTCTTCTATATTTCCCACAAATACCTGATTAAGATAATCAAATATCCCTCTGTCTTCTGCTTTCTCTCCCATTCGGATAACGATCACACTCATCAAATCATAATCTTCTTCCGGTTCATCCGTCTCTCCCAGAATATCTTCTTTTCTTATTCGGTATTCTGTCATTGTATTCCTTAATTTTACCGGCACATTCTCCAGACAGATCCAGATTGAATAGCACTTCTCCAGATCTGCATAATTCGTCTTTCCGGTTGCCACTCCAAGCTGACTGCACAAATCCCTTGCGACATAATAAAATCCTCTTTTTATAATTGGATACGTCGGATTCTTCGGTGTATAACTTTTCTGTCCCTCCAGATCAATATGAAGATTCACCAGCATATTTTCCTCTGAAAGCTTCGGATTACGAATCCTGAACTTTGAATCAAACCGAATTAACTTATCCAAACCTCCGGAAAATTCGGTATCTTCACCCCGTATCCGATACTCCTCCATCTCCGAAACCGGAGTATCACTGACAACTTCATCCGATGTAATGGATGCCAGATCCAGACAACTTAAAATTTCTTCCTGTGAACACCCTTCAAATTCCGGGATCACCATCTCCATAATCGGGACAATGATCTCTTTACTCTTAAAGAGCTTCTTCACACCCTTGTCATACTCTGCGCCAACGTTTACCGATGATGCAATGTCGTATTTTGTCTCTATTCTCATTTTTATTTTGGATGATTTTCTACATAATCGTCAACCAATAAATAAATTTTCTTTTCCCTCGCCATTTTTTATATTATAACATCCCCCACTACATTCTAAAAATTAAATTTTCTTAATTTATAATTTCCAAAATTTTATAAAACTTTTCCTAATCCCACTTTCTCCAACTTACTCAACACCCCTAAAAATTCTCCATTATTTAGGGAAAGGCGCCGCATCCCCATGCGGCGCCTTTCCCGTCCCCTCTCCCTCTCTGACTTCCGCAGTCGACTGAACTCAATGAAAGAAAAGAATCCGAAACAGTGGTGTGCTACCTGTCAAGAGGACAATAAAAAATAATAAATTTTTGTATCGTCAG
>NZ_JAAIMM010000045.1 GCF_013300725.1 Allocoprococcus comes | reverse complement strand
GTAGAGCGCTACGTTCGGGACGTAGAGGTCGCAGGTTCAAATCCTGTCACTCCGACTTTTGTATGTCTGAAGATAAGAATCTCTTTTGATACAGATGTGGATTGAAGAATCCGGCTGTGTCAGAAGAGATTTTTTATTCTTTCGTAACATTGTACGAAAAGGTGATGGAATCACAGGATGAGTTGTGATAAAATCGGGATAGAACTGCTTTTGGGGAAAAGAATATGATTCTGACGGGCAGAGGAAAAAGATTGGAAAGAAGGAAAAGATGATGGAAAAATTTTCAGAGATGAAATATGTACGTCCAGATGGGGAAGCGTATATTCAGACCATCCAGAAAGAAACAAAGAACTTTAACGAGGCTGCAGATTTTGAAGGCGCGCATCAGGCGTTTGTCGCAATCCTGAATGCAAACAGCCACTTTAATACGACACGCGTCATGGCAAGTATCCGCAACAGCCAGAATACCAATGATGAATTCTATCGAAAAGAGATGGAATATATTTTCGAGATCGAGCCACAGATTGATGTAGAAATGAAAAAATTCTATGAAAGTTATCTGAAGTCTTCTTACAGAACAGAGCTTGAAAAAGAGTTCGGAGAAGTTTATTCCAGACAGGCAGAGAACAAAGTCCGGCTTACCGATCCGTGTAATGCTGATCTGCAGATCCAGGAGAACAAACTGGTTCAGAAGTATTTCCAGGTTGCAGCGGCACCGGTTACAGATTTTCACGGAGAACAGCTTGGATTCTATGGTCTGTTAAAGATGATGGAGGATACCGACAGAAGCATCCGCAAAGAAGCTTTTGAAAAGTGGGCAGAGCTGTATAAATCGATTTCGGATGAACTGGATTCCCTTTATACGGAACTGATCGGAATCCGTCAGCAGATGGCAAAGAACCTTGGATTTAATGGATATGCCGAGATGATGTATCAGAAGATGGAAAGATTTGAATATACGCCGGAGGATGTAGCAATATTCCGTAAGCAGATCCGGGAGCATATCGTACCGCTTTGTCAGAAACTTTATGAGGAACAGAAAGAAAGACTTGGCATAGAAGAATTAAAATATTATGACGAAAGTCTTACCTATCCGGATGGAAATGCAGTTCCGGAGGGAACGGAAGAAGAACTTCTGGAAAAGGCGAGAACCATGTATCATGAACTTTCCAAAGAAACAGGAGAATTCTTTGATTTTATGATGGAATACCGTCTGTTTGATCTGGAAGGAAGACAGGGAAAACAGCAGGGTGGCTACTGCGACTTTATGGAAGAATATAAGGCACCGTTCATTTTTGCAAACTTTAATGGAACCAATGCAGATGTCAATGTCCTTACCCACGAAGCAGGACATGCCTTTGAAGCATACACAGCGTCACGCAATATTCCGGTATTATCGCAGACATTCAGTACCGCAGAGATCAGCGAGATCCATTCGATGGCAATGGAATATTTCACATTGCCATGGATGCATCTGTTCTTTGGCGAAAATGCAGAGAAACAGAAAAAAGCATATTTGTGGGATTCGCTGGAAGCAATGCCGTACATGGCATGCGTAGACGAATTCCAGCATCGTGTGTACGCTGAAAATCTGACAGACGCAATGGAAAGAAGAAAAGTATGGCATGAACTGGAAGAAATCTATCTTCCATGGAGAGATTATGACGGCAATGAATTCATGGAACAGGGTGGCTTCTGGATGCAGAAACAGCATCTCTTCATGTGCCCGTTCTACTATATTGATTACGCCGTATCCCGTGTAGGAGCACTTGAATACTACGGCGAAATGCAGGAAGACCTGGAAAGTGCATGGAAAGATTACTACGCCCTCTGCCGCCAGGGCGGAAGCAAAGGCTACCACGAACTCCTGAAAATCGGAAATCTAAGCGATCCGTTTAAAGAGGGAACTATCTACAACGTTCTGAAAAAACTGAACCTGCTCTAGGTGTAAGTGAAATGTAAAAAATGTGATATCGATTACACATTCTTCTTGCAAGTGTCGGGGGAACAAGGTATAATTTGCTTATAAGATTATGAGATCGAAAGCTATTACCGATAACCTCGAAGGACGAATTACACAAAAGAACCCGTTTAAATTCATTTTTTGTGCAATGGAGATGAAACTCAAAAATCGTGGAAGCCTCTGCTGAACACGATTTTCGCCCTAAGAGGTTCATCGGAATGGTTTGCACAACTGAATTTAAACGGGTTCTTTTGTGTAATTCGTCTCACAATGTATATCTTTAGATTCAAGAAGATTATAAGGAGAGGAATATGGAAAAGATCTATGACGTAACTGCATTAGGCGAACTGCTGATTGATTTTACAGAAAATGGAACGAGCGCACAGGGGAATCCACTCCTGGAAGCCAATCCGGGAGGTGCACCGTGCAATGTACTTGCCATGCTTGAAAAGCTTGGAAAAAAGACCGCATTTATCGGAAAAGTTGGAAAAGATATGTTTGGTGAGCAGCTGAAGAGAGCGGTTGAAGAAGTTGGAATCGATACACGGAACCTGGTAATAGACGAAGAGGTACATACGACACTTGCATTTGTACATACCTATCCGGACGGTGACAGAGACTTTTCTTTTTACCGGAATCCGGGAGCAGATATGATGCTGAAAAAAGAAGAAGTGGATGAAGAGCTGATCCGTTCGGCAAAGATTTTTCACTTTGGAACACTTTCCTCTACCCATGAAGGCGTAAAAGAAGCAACAAGATATGCAATCGACGTGGCAAAAGAAGCAGGATGTATCGTAAGTTTTGATCCGAATCTCCGACCACCGCTTTGGAAATCACTGGATGATGCAAAGGCTGAGATCGAATACGGTCTTTCAAAGTGCGATATTCTGAAGATTTCAGATAATGAAGTGGAATTCCTTTTTGGAACAACAGATTACGATGAAGGAGCAAGACTGATCCGCGAGAAATACCAGATCCCGCTGGTTCTCATTACTCTTGGAAAAGACGGAAGCCGTGCATATTACAAAGATCTCAGGGTAGAAGTTCCGGGCTTTGTTCAGGAGCATACGATCGAAACGACCGGTGCAGGTGATACATTCTGTGCCAATTCCCTGGATTATATTCTGGAGCATGGAATGGAGGAGCTGACCGAAGAGAATTTAAAAGAGCTTCTCACATTTGCAAATGCGGCAGCATCCCTGATCACCACAAGAAAAGGGGCACTTCGGGTTATGCCGACCAGAGAAGAAATCGAGAACTTTATCCAGAATGTATAAAAAAAGGAATCTGTTGTAAGAGAGAAGAGAATAACCTCTGCTTGACATCTTGTCCGGCAGAGGTTATTATGTGCATGTTATAAAATTGAATGAGAATCGACGACAAGGGGAGCCCATAAAGAACAGGCTGAGAGGAAGCATTTAGCTTCGCCCCGTAACCTGATTTGGATAATGCCAACGTAGGGATGTTTGCTACAGAGTAAAGAAAAAAATGTAATAAAATAACCGGACAGATTAGTGAGAAATCTGTCCGGTTATTTCATTATACGGGATTTTATTTTTTCTTGTTCCAGACATGAATCCCGGCAAGGATTCCACCAATATACAGAATACTGATAAGTACCGTAGGATTTTCGTGCAGACTGTATACTACTGCAACAATTGCTGCAAGAATCACTGTCAGCATAAAGGCATTCATAATTCGCTTTTCGCGGATGTTGCGTTCCTGTACCTGGAGTTCGTGGCGTTTTTCTTCAAGCTTCAGATATTCGAGAAGCTGGTCATCCGGAATTTTTTCCAGAATGTATTTTTCACGCAGATAGTTCAGTTCCTTTGCCGTATGGAAAATGCGGTGGTGGGAACTTTTCTTTTCTCCGGTAAACGGATCTTTTTCGGAATCGTCAGAATATTTGAAATCTTCCGATGAAAAATCCGTGTAAGTATTCTTTTTTTCCTCCGATGACATGGTTTCTGCCTCAGAAGCGGATTCATGAGTAATTTCTTCGGAGCTATCTTTTGAAGTTGTTTCAGGGGAGCCTGTTTCCGGAGCTGGAGCTTCTTTGGGTGGTACATCAGTGGCTGTATGGATGTCTCCGGATTCGGGAACCGGTTCTGTAGAAAGCTTTGGATCAGAATTGGCAGATTCTGAGAAAGCTAAAATTTCGGACATATCTTAACCTCCTTCGACCATGAAAATGATCGATTTTTTTCTTATAGAATACCAGTTTCGTATAAAAATTTCAATCGACAGAGAGAAGGAAATGTCTGTTGAGGATTATAAGAAAATCTCATTTGGCTTTCGTCCGGATATTATTTTTATTGATTGCGCCTGTCGGACAGCCTGAAGACAGTTACGCTTGCGGATGTAATCAGGGATTATCATATGCAGCTGGAAAAAGAGAAATAATCTTTGTCAGTTGGAATTGTCAAAAAAAGAAAAATTTTCTATAATAAAAAGTGGAATAAGGATGTGTATACATCATTTTTTGTTTAACAGGAAATTCTGAAGGAACTTCCTGTTAAATAAAAGGCACTGCGTGCCGAGGTACATTCTTTTTTAAAGAAAAATGAGAGTATGAGGAACAAAGGATGAATGAAAAATTAAAAGAAATGGGAGAAGCATGGAAAAATCTGTATGGTTCATTGTTGAAATGGATCATTTTGTCTGGGGTGATCGGAAGTCTCATCGGACTGATCGCCAGTGGATTTTCCTATGCGATCGTATGGGCAACTTCATTTAGAGAAGCAAATCCGATGATCATTCTCGGGATGCCACTTGGTGGTCTGTTGATTGTCTGGTTGTATAAAATTACCGGACAGGAGAAGAATTCCGGAACGAACCTGGTTCTGACAGTAGTCCGGTCGGATGAGGAAGAGGTTCCGGGATGGGTGACACCACTGATCCTGATATCGACAGCGATCACGCATCTGTTTGGAGGATCTTCCGGACGAGAGGGTGCAGCGCTTCAGTTTGGAGCAAGTGTAGGAAATGTATGTGCGAAATATCTGCATTTGAATGAGAGTGACAAGAAGATCATCATTCTGGCAAGTATGAGTGCCGCATTTTCAGCACTTTTCGGGACTCCGATGGCGGCGGTTGTATTTCCAATGGAAGTGATCAGTGTTGGTGTGATGTATTATGCCGCACTTGTGCCATGTGTATTTTCTGCATTTGCCGCACAGGGGATTGCGCTGCTTCTGAAAGTGAGGACCGTTACTCCACCGTATCTGGTAGAATCGGTTCCGGATTTTTACAGCGTGGATTCGATCAAAGCGATCATTCTGGCAATTGCGTGTGCGCTTGCCGGAGCACTGTTCTGTATTGTGCTGCATAATGGGGAACATTATCTGAAGAAATGGTTTCCGAATCCGTATGTGCGTGTGGTTGCAGGGGCAGCAGGAGTGATCATTTTGTATTTTGTACTCAGAACGGATGCCTATCTGGGGCTTGGAACAGGTGTGATTTCTGCAAGCTTTAAAGAGGCGGCAGGGCCACAGATGTTCCTTCTGAAAATGCTGTTTACGGCATTGACGCTCTGCGCCGGATTCAAGGGTGGGGAGATCGTACCGTCACTGTTTATCGGAGCAACACTTGGTTCTTTTATGTCTACGATCCTTGCAGCACCGACAGATATCTGTGCGGCATGTGGAATGGTTGGAGTATTTTGTGCAGTTACGAACAGCCCGATCGCATCACTTCTGATTGCATCCGAGTTGTTTGGATTTAACGGAATGCCATTTTACTGCATCGTAATTGCTGTAAGCTATCTGCTTTCCGGATATTACAGTTTATACAAAGAGCAGAAAATTGTTTACTCCAAAACAGAGAATAAATACGTGGACAAACATACAAAATAATCGAAAAACAAAAAGAAACAAAGCGAATTGGCGGCTTTAAAGGATAAAAACTGACAATTGACGAGAAAAAATTAAAAAATAAAAGAAAATACTTGAAAAAATAAAGAACGTGTGCTAGTATCTAAAAATAATTTAGTAAAGCAAAGCGATGAAAGAGACTCTTGCTTCTGGAACTTGACAGGAATACGGCGTCACCGACTGAGAGCGCTGTTTGAGGAATGAGGCGAAGGGAACACTCTGGAGCAGATTATCTGAACAGGAAGCACAGGTGCTTTAGTAGGGTAATACGGTTCATGCACGTTACGCATGTAAGAGAGGAATCCAAAAGGATTCAATGCGGGTGGTACCGCGGATCATCAGATTATCCGTCCCGGAATACGAAAAAGTATTCCGGGGCTTTTTTTATGCATATCAAAACCAATCCGGAATACGAAGTTGACAAAAGCAAAACATATTTTAGGAGGATTGTGACATGGAATTTATGACAGGTGTAAAAGAAAAAGAAACGCTGGAGCTTAGTGAATTACTGGAAGAGGGAAGACTTGGAGAAGAAGTGAAGGTAAATGGAGCCGTTCATACAATTCGTGACATGGGAACAGTCGCCTTCGTGATTCTGAGAAAACGGGAAGGTCTGATCCAGTGTGTATACGAAGAAGGCGTTACAAAATTTGACTTGAAAGATTTAAGAGAAGCCGCTACAGTAGAAGTAACAGGAAAACTGACCGAATCAGAGAAGGCACCGAACGGAATTGAAATCCGTCTGAGTGAGATAAAAGTACTCAGTATGCCAAAAGACAGCCTTCCACTTGCAGTTTCAAAGTGGAAACTGAACACTTCACTGGAAGCGAAGCTGAACTATCGTTCCATTTCTCTTCGAAACGTAAGGGAAAGAGCGAAGTTTAAAATTCAGGAAGGAATCGTAAGAGGTTTCAGAGAGTTCCTGTATAAAGAAGGTTTTACAGAAATTCATACCCCGAAGATCGGAGCAAAAGGAGCAGAAGGAGGATCTAACCTCTTCCGACTGGATTATTTCCATCGTCCGGCAGTGCTGGAACAGAGTCCACAGCTGTACAAACAGATGATGGTTGGTGTTTTTGACAGAGTATTTGAGACAGGACCGGTATTCAGAGCAGAAAAACACAACACCAAGCGTCATCTGAACGAATATACCAGCCTGGATTTTGAAATGGGTTATATCGACAGCTTTGAAGATATCATGGCGATGGAAACGGGCTTCCTTCAGTATACGATGGAGCTTCTGAAAAAGGATTATGCGAAGGAGCTTAAAATCCTGGATGTGACACTTCCGGATGTCTCTAAAATTCCGGCAATTCGTTTTGATGAGGCAAAGCAGAAGGTTTCAGAAAAATACGATCGTAAGATCCGCAACCCATATGACCTGGAACCGGAGGAGGAGCATCTGATCGGACAGTATGCAAAAGAAGAATGGGGTTCTGATTTTGTATTTGTAACATACTACCCGTCAAAGAAGCGGCCGTTCTATGCAATGGATGATCCACAGGATGAGAAATTCACACTCAGTTTTGACCTTTTGTTCCGTGGACTTGAGATCACGACCGGAGGACAGAGAATCCATGATTACGACATGCTGATGGAAAAGCTTGAAAAGCGGGGGATGACAGAAGAAGGACTGGAAACCTATCTGGATACATTCAAACATGGTATGCCGCCACATGGAGGTCTTGGAATCGGAATGGAACGTCTGACAATGCAGCTCCTTGGTGAGGATAATGTCCGTGAGACAACCCTTTTCCCAAGAGATTTAAGCAGACTTACACCGTAATGACCGGGCTCCCTGTCTGGCCGGTAAAAAGGAGAGCTGACAAGAGGCAGCGGGGGAGGTAAAAATGAGAAGAAGATGTTCTTTATGCGGAGGAAAATTAAACGGAAATATCTGCACGGAGTGCGGACTTGATAATTCAAAGAATGATGATCAGTATGTGACACTTGAAAATTCCGGTCATGAAGAGTCTCTGACACATGTACATACGGAAGAAGAAAAGCCGTATGAAGGAAAGACTATGACGCGGGAAAATGTGCGCAAGGCGAAGAATGCAGATAAAAATGCAAAGAAAGCAGCTGCAAAAAAGGCGTCAAAGAATGCGGCAGCAGGTAAAGCAAATCCGGTGGGTAACGGATATTCAGCAGCAAATGCGAGCTACAATACCGCAGGCACAGGCTACAGCCAGACAGGAAACCAGAGTTACAGTTATACATCATCTTCAATGCAACAAAGCAGCAGACCGGTAAAAAAGAAAAAGAAGTTTGGAAAGTTTCTGGTCGGTTTTGTGATCATTGCCGCATTTGCAGGCGAGCTTGGTGGAACGATCATTCATGAGGTTCAGAATTATTTTGAAGACTATACATATGATGACAGTGACAGCTACACCGAGGATGATCCGTACAGCGATGTGCAGGAAGTGATGCCGGATGACGGAGAAGTCTATGAGGCAGATCTGACGGCCGGTATTTATAAAGGTGGGGTACATATTCCGCAGGGAACCTACACACTGACCTGCAATGGTGGAAGTGGCCGGGTAGAACTGATAGACAGTAAAAACAATATCTGGACGCAGTATTATTTTGGAGATGATTACGAGGATTCGCAGGAAGAAGTCAGCGGTTTTGAAGTGTTTCCGGGATGCTATGTAGTAGTAGAGGATACACTGGAACTTCACATGATGGCAGAGAATGCACAGATGGATTTAACAGGAATTTCAAATCCGCTTACAGAATCTAAGGTCGTATCTGATAAATTTACAGTAGGAAAAGATGTGCCGGCTGGCGTCTATGATGTGCGGTGCGTGGAAGGTCTTGGGATTTTTGATTATGACGTGACAGTAAGTGCCGGATACGAAAGCTATATGGGAATGCTGATCGGTAATGAAGAGTCGGGGTTTCCACAGGAGCTGAAAAATATTGTCCTGATCGATGGAACAGAAGTTGATCTGGAAGGACTTACAGTAGAACTTACACCGAGTGAGTGGATTGAATCGGAGGAGTACGAAAGCTTTTATGATAATTATAATTAGCCTGCAAATAAAAAGTCAAGGCTAAATTGAAAGAACATTGAAAATTTTATACAGGTTGAAAATTGGGTATCAAAATAAGACCACCACACCAGTGCTGGCCTGAAAATATTAGTGGATAATTAAGATTCAGGAAGAGATGAAAGATATTCTTTCACTCGTCCGTAGTAGATTCTTAGAAACTTGTTGGTACCTGCAGTCATATAGACATAGTAAGGCTTGCCTTGAGCACGTTTCTTGTCTAAGAACTGATAAACAGGATCATCTTGAGGATGTGTTTTAATTAGGACATCCATTACCTGAAATAAAGTCTTTCTTAGATCAGAGGAAC
>NZ_JAAIMM010000044.1 GCF_013300725.1 Allocoprococcus comes | reverse complement strand
GGTATTGTACCAAAGGGAATCGGGGAATAACAGATACGGATGATTACCTACTTACTTTTACATGAACTGATAAATAAGCGAAACCAGTTGCTATAAAAGCAAATATCCAATAAATCATTGTTCTATACTCTATCCTCCTTTAATTGTCCAGAAATAATTGAATTAACATATGTTCTTTTACTAAAACTTCTAAACAATCCATATGCCCGTTGCCACTGTTCTTCTACATAGCTACTGAATTCATATGTATCTTTGTTACAATATTCAGACAGCATAGTTTCTATTGAACTTGAATCTTCAACTTTAAATAAATATCTTTTTGAACCAAGAAGCTCTGGAATACCACCCGTATTAGAACCCAATACGAGTTTTTTTCGTGCCATTGCTTCAATAGCTACCGTAGGTAATGGATCCTGCCTGCTTGGAACAAGCAAAATATCGATTGCATCATAAAAAGCCTTCATCTCAGAGCTATTGAGCCTTAAAAAAAACTGCACATTTTTTTTATCTTTGATACAATTTAATAAATCTTGGCAACTATCTTCTATAAGGTTGTACGCAATTTTCCATTTTATTATCTCCCATAGATTCAATGACTTTTACTAATATATCAAATCCTTTTCGTTTAGATATCATGCCAACATATCCCACTACGATTGGATCATTTTTCTTAATTAATTTATCTGTTGTAAAATAATCATCTGAAACGCCATTATAAACAACTTTCATTCGGTTACAATTCCACGATTTTTTACACGCTTCTGATACAGTTAAAACCACATCTAATTCATCAAAAGCTCTTTTTGCTTCATACCTCTTACAAACTGTTCCGATTGAAGCCTGCATATCATGTACATGTCCAATACAGGGAACTTTTAATTCTCTCACAATTTTTCGAGAAAGAATCACTTCATGTGTATTATTAAAATAAAAAGCGTCAGGCCTCAACTGCTCAATAACTGTCATCAAAGCATGCTTTAATCTATATTGCGTGACTTTCGGCAGAAAACGCAATTCATTTTTGATATAACATATCTTCAACTGGAAAACCTTGCTTGCTCCAAATCTTTCGCTAAAGTGTTGAGCTGCATTTCCTTCATATATAAAAACAAAATATGGATCAATCTCACTATTTCCATCAAGGTACTGTATAAGGACATTTTCAGCTCCTGAAAAATCCAGACCTAAAATAACAAATATTACTTTTTTCATTGTCCGCCTCTCATTGTGCTAATTACAGCAGACAAAATCTCCGCTGATTTCTTCCAACTATATTTTGATAACACTTTCCTGATGCATTCTTCCGTATCTACCACATTGTCATCAAAAACGTCATTATATTTATATGGATTAATATAGTGCACACTATCCTCAAATACTTCATGCATTACAGCTGCATCAGACACATAAACATTTTTTGCTCCTGCACTCATTGCTTCTAACGGTGGAATTCCAAACCCTTCATAAAAAGTTGGGAATAAAAACGCCTTGCAGTCCCTCATTAAAGTTTTTGCTTCTTCATCAGAAACATAACCAAGTAGCTTCATATTATTGGGACATTCAAATCCCATACCATCTGCAAATACTTTTTTATTAATTGATCCTGCAACTGCAAATACACAGTTAGGATTTCTTTTTGCTTCTTCCGCAATCCACCTAAAGTTTTTATTAGGCTCTAAGCTGCACATAGAGAAATAGTAGTTATTTTTTTTCAGATCATACTTATTAAGTGCATCTTCATCATATTCGATTTTTTTATAATGCTGCCATGCATTAGGAATCACCGTAATTTTATCTGGATTTATTTGGAAATACTTCACAATTTCAGACTTAGAAAACTCTGACACCGTAATAATTTTCCTAGCCCTTTTTGTTGCATTGCCAAGCAATAAATCATACCACAGCAAAAATTTTTTTGAAAAATACTGCGGGGTTGCTTTTACTTTGACATCATGAATGCATACAATCCCCGGTGCCGGAAGTGGTGCAACATTACATAAGTTCAATGAAATGCCTTTATTTTTATGAACATACCATGGAAAAGAGAGATGTTCCCATAATCTGTTGTGTAGTTTTCCTAGTTTTACTACTTTGATATTTTTATAAGTTGGGATATCTTTAACCTCTGGTGGAACAGCCATTTCAATACCCTCTGGCTCAATTATTTTATCCAGTTCTGATAATATTTCTCTTGCATATCGCTCTACACCAGTAACTCTATGAATCAAAAAACGTCCATTGATTATTACTTTCATCGCTATATATTCCTTATCTTCTTTATTTCTGCTGGAGTCCCCAGTGCATAACAATCATCTGGCACATCCTTCGTTACAACAGAATTTGCAGCAACAATTACATTGTTTCCTATTTTTCCAACTATCACCGCACCTGTTCCAATAAACACATTATTTCCAATTGTCGGAACATCCTCATCTGGCAATCCATTTTTAAACTTCGCACCAATCATCACATTATGGAGAATCTTGCAACTTTCACCAATCTTCACCTTATAATGAACTGTGTAGCCAAGTCCTCTATGCCAGAACTTTGTACCGGATCCAATCTCAGCTTTAGCTGAAACAGCATTTGCGCATATCCAATAATTTAAAAATTCGAACATACGCACAAGCGGAGTCAGTCCCCCCACTTTATAAAGGGAATGCGCTATTTTCCAAAATACCGTTATATCATTCTCCTGCATTTAAAAAGTTGCAAACAGCTTCTTAATATTGTTACAAAACTGTGTTGACAAAAAGTTGTTTTCAACTCGCTCTTTTCCTGCCTTGCCATATTTCAAGCTTAATTCTTTATTTTGAGCGAGTGTCTTCATAGCATCTGCATACTTTTCTACATTACGATTTTCAACTTCGATTCCTGTCACTTTATTCAAACTAACATAGTTGACACCAGAGCCCGGAATGGTAAATGTAACTACCGGTTTTTTGTAGTACATTCCCTCTGCCAGTGCCAAGCCAAATGCTTCATTCTTTGTAATAGAAGGAAAACAAAATATATCAGACGCTAAAATTAACGCTTTTAACTCCACATCATCAATGCGACCTGTAAAAACAATTTTGGCGTCACCTTTCGCTTCTTCATGAAGCTTTTCCGTTAATTCACCTTTTCCAGTAATAAAAATTCGGAATTTATCGTCCAAAAGCTTACTAGCTTGAACCAAGTAAGTGAACCCCTTATATTCAGTGTGACGTCCAACTGCGACGCATATCGTCTTATCCTTGTTTTCTTCCCGAATCTCTGCCGCACGTTTTTCTATTTCTGATGTGATTGTCATTCGTTCTACATTAATGCAGTTCGGCACAACAATGCACTTCTCTTTTACTGACTGAAGCCATTTGCTTCCCTCTATATAATTCGGAGATGTCGCTATAACTTTATCTGCACGAGTAAGTAAACTTCTATTTTGTGGAGCAAACAACAACTTCAAGTACTTCTGCCGAACAATATCAAGATGCCAATACACTACGAGTTTGGCTTTCGAGTTTTTCAGTTCTCTCAGCAATAAAGCTGCAACAAATGGGTTTGGATAGTGAAAAACTACAATATCAGGATTAAATTCCTTCATAACTTTATGTAAGTGCTTTCCATACGATGCTGACAGCGACTGTGCTGCAATCTTTGTAAAACAGCCGCATTTTATTACTTCAATTTCATCAACAATATCGAGTTTGTCTTCTTTACCATCATTAAACGCAATAACCTTTTGCTCATGCTCACCCTTAAGTGCTAAAATTACATCTCTTGCAATTTGCTCAGTGCCACCTGAAAAGGGATAATAATATTTTGATATATGTAAAATTTTCTTCATTATTTTCTATTCCTCTCACCGCAAATTATCAGCATCGAACTTTAATCAACTCTGCATCACCAACGGTCAAACATCTGCCCAGTCCTGCAGGTAAAAACAGTGTTTCACCTTTGCTGAACCGCATCGGCTTCTGTTCCGCATCCATCGTCTGCACTTCACCATATCCATCCAAGCACATTAACACCTGAAAAGATGCATCCATAACAGAGAATGCAAAGCCTTTCGTTACTTGTATTCTTTCTATTTCAAAATATTTGCAGCGGCAGAGCAATTCGCGGGAACAGCCAGAATAGTACTTCACCATTCTCGGTTTCTGGCTCACATCCGGTGCAACCTTCATGTTCATGACCTGCACAGCTTTGTCAAAATGCAGTTCACGCTTTTTGCCATTCTTATCCACACGGTCATAGTCGTAGACACGGTAAGTTACATTGGAGCTTTCCTGTATTTCAGCTACAAGAATTCCCTTCCCAATGCCGTGTACTGTACCAGCCGGAACAAAGTAAGTATCGCCCTTGTGAACTGGAACCTTTTGCAGATGTTTATCCAACGTTCCGGTTTCAACTGCTTTCCGGAGAATTCCTTCCGTCATCTCATGCTGGAAACCATAAATCAGACTGGCTCCTTCGTCAGCATTAATGACATACCACATTTCAGTCTTGCCGTTGTCGCCTTCGTGCTCTCTTGCATACTCATCACTAGGATGAACTTGTACTGAGAGGTCTTTCTTGGCATCGATAAACTTAACCAGAACCGGAAGCTCCCCGTTTTCTACTTTTGTGCCAAGGTATTCCGGATGGGCTTTCAGCACTTCAGCCAGTGTTTTTCCTTTATATGTACCATTTGCCACATAACTTGGACCGTCCGGATGAACCGAACACTCCCAAGTTTCTGCTAATGGTGTTAGATCAATCTTTTTACCATATTCTTCCCGAAGTCGAGTACCACCCCACAAATAATCTTTACCCGTCGGAATCAATTTCATGATTTCCATTACTCTGTCTCCCACTGTTTTTTATTCCATCGGAAATTTAATCTTATCTGCGACGCTGATTTCTTCACCAAGCTGAACTTCAATCATATCCAGTGTCGTAATAGCTTCGGCTGTATGCTTACAACCTGCTGCAATGGTAATTACATCGCCAGTGCGCAATACCTGTTCCATACCGTCAACAATTGCCTTACCTTTACCAGAAACAACCGTCCACACTTCCTCACGGTAGTTATGCATGTGATACGTCATGCGTTCGCCAGCTCTCATGGAAACCTTGACCGTCATGGAACCCGGTTGCACATCAATAACCGTATAAGTACCCCAAGACTTCTCAGCATACATTGCCTCAGTCTCGATTTTTTCCACATAAGGCTTCATATAACCGCTACGTTCTTTATCAGCAATCAAGATACCATCGCCGCTGGCGGCAACAATCATATCCTTGCAACCCATACAGAGAATCGGGATATTCAGCTCGTTCACCACATTGGTGTTCTCGCAGGTTTCATCCAAGATAGCTTTACCCTTAGTCTTATCTGCCATGACCTCCGACATCATGTTCCAAGTGCCGACATCTTTCCAGTCGCCACTATAACGCAAAACCTGAATGCTGGACTCTTTCTCGACCACAGCATAGTCGAAACTGATCTTGGTTAGGGTATCATATTTATTGAACAAATCGCGATAATCCTCAAAGTCGATCATGCTGTGTGCTTTGTCCAGCAGATAGCCCAGCTTGAACGCAAAGATACCCGCATTCCACAGCGCACTCTGAGCCAGATATTTCTTAGCTGTTTCCACATCCGGCTTTTCCTTGAATTCCTTAACCTTGCTGACATTTTCGCCGCTTTCCGGGATAATGTAACCATACTTCTCGCTAGGATAGGTCGGCTCAATGCCCATCAGGGTCAGATTTGCGCCATCCTGCTCCGCAAGCACCTGCAGAGTCTTGACAGCTTCGTAATAGGTGTTATCCACATACGGGTCAACCGGGCAGACAACAACTGCTTCATTCTCATCAACGCCCAGCTCATCGTGGAGATAGGCTGCCGCCAGTGCAATGGCAGGGAATGTATCGCGGCGGCAAGGCTCTACACAAATAGAAGCCTTCTCACCCAGCTGGTTCTTGATTGCACTTGCCTGCGATTTACTCGTTGCAATGGTGATTTTTGCGTCAGCATCTACCGTAGTAATCTGACGATAGACACGCTGCACCATAGATTCATACTCGTCATCATTCTTGAACAGCTTGATGAACTGCTTACTGCGCACATCATTAGAAAGAGGCCAGAGACGCTTACCTGAACCACCAGAAAGTAAAATAATATTCATTTTGTTTTTCTCCTCTATCTTTACTTCAAGAATTCTTCAGCACTCTTACGAATTTCTGCTTCCACCTTCTCGGCGGCTTCCTTGTTCTCTGCACTGACAGAGATATAGGTCTTGAGCTTCGGCTCAGTGCCGGAGGGGCGCACCACGATGGAGCAGTTGTCTTCCAGCAGGAACTTGAGCACATCGGACTTGGGCAGACCGTCCAGACCCGGTGCGTAGTCCAGCAGCTTGACGACCTTCCTGCCGCCGAACTCCTTGATATTGCCACGGAATGCCTGCATGATGCTCTGCATCTTGGCAAAACCGGCGCTGCCGTCGAACTCGTAGCTGTGCAGGGTGTTCAGGCAGTAGCCGTAGGCCTTGTACAGCTCGTTCAGCTTATCCAGCAGGCTGATTCCCTTGGTTGCATAGTAGCTGAACATCTCGCAAATCATGTAGGCACCGTCCACACCGTCCTTGTCCCGGACGTAGGAGCCGGTCAGGTAGCCGTAGCTCTCCTCAAAGCCGAACACATAGCTGTGGGCCCTGCCCTGCTGTTCCAGCTTGCCGATCTGCTCACCGATGAACTTGAAGCCGGTCAGCACGTTGATGGTACGCAGGCCATAATGGGTAGCAATCTGCTCGCCCATATCCATGGTAACAATTGTCTTGACCATAACCGGATCAGCAGGCATCTTGCCGTGTTTTACGCGCTGGTTGCAAATGTAGTCAAACAAAAGCATACCCGTCTGGTTGCCGGTCAGCAGCTCATACTCTCCTGCCTTGTTCTTGACGGCAATGCCCACACGGTCGCAGTCGGGATCGGTCGCCAGCAACAAGTCAGCATTACACTTCTTGGCATACTCCATGCCAAGTACCATGGCTTCCTTGATTTCCGGGTTGGGATATGGGCAAGTCGGGAAGTTTCCGTCCGGCTGCTCCTGCTCCTTGACCACCGTGATGTTGGTGTAGCCCATCTCCTTCAGGGTGCGGGTCACGGGCTTCAGACCGGTGCCATTCAGCGGGCTGTATACGATAGCCACATCCTTATTGACTTCTTCGCCAAAGAGAACAGACTGGCTCTTGACCTGCTCCACGAAGGCCGTGTAGACCTCGTCCGAAATGTACTGAATGTTGCCGTTTGCCATACCTGCTTCAAAGTCACTGTTCTTGACATCTGCAAAAACATCCAGCTTTTCAATCTCAGCTAAAATCTTAGCAGCGGCCTCAGTGGTGATCTGGCAGCCGTCAGCACCATAGACCTTGTAGCCATTATACTTGCTGGGGTTGTGAGAAGCCGTCACCATGACACCGGCAGAGGTGTGCAGATAACGGGTCGCAAAGGACACGGTCGGAACCGGCATCAGGGCAGGCCAGATATTGACCTTAACACCATTGGCTGCGAACACGCCCGCAGCCACCTTTGCAAACACATCGCTCTTGATACGGCTGTCATAGCCGATGGTCACAGACGGCTCTGTGAAGTTCTTTTTCAGATAATCAGCCAGACCCTGAGAAGCCTTCGCTACGGTGTAGACGTTCATCCGATTGGTGCCTGCACCAATTACACCACGCAACCCACCGGTGCCAAAAGTAAGATCACGATAAAAAGCATCCTCAATTTTTGTATCATCCAGCGTTTTCAGTTCAACGGCAACATCTGCATCCGCAGTTGCATTCACCAGCCACCGCTCGTATTCCTTTTTAATATCCATAATTTATTTACTCCTTCGGTCCTTCTCGAACCAAACCCTTAAAAGAATCTTTATATCTATGTACGCATCTGCTCTTTACAGATAGTATTTCTCTCTAATTCCTAGTGCGTTCATCACCCAGTCTTTTCCCACTCATCATTATTAAGACTGGTTTACTCAATAAAATCAGTCGCATCTTTTTCCGCATTTCTCTGGCGTATATTTATTCGCCACACTCTAACTTTAAATTTATAACTTATCTATTTTGTACTTTACGTCAAAGAATAAACCACATGTTTAGCACTCGTCATTTATTCTTTGACATCTATTTCATTTCTTCTCTACTTCGATCCAACCTTCCCCAGCACAACTGCCACGGTCTTAAACAGAATCTTAATATCCAACCCCGGACTCCACTTCTTAATATATTCGGTATCCAGTCTTACAACCTCTTCAAAGTCTGTGATATTACTTCTTCCGCTGACCTGCCACATACCGGTAAGTCCCGGCTTGAATGCCAGTCTGGAACGGTGATGCATCTCATACTTCTCCCACTCGTCCACTGTCGGCGGTCTGGTTCCCACAAGGCTCATATCGCCTTTGAGTACATTCCAGAACTGTGGAAATTCATCCAGAGAGTAATCACGGATAAAATTACCGATTCCCTTGATGATACGTGGATCATTATCCATCTTGAACATCATACCATCTTTGATGTTGTTCTGCGCTATCAGTTCTTTCTTCCGCTCTTCCGCATCCATATACATGCTTCGGAATTTGTAAATATTGAACTTCTTACCATTTTTACCGATTCGCACCTGTTTGAAGAAAATCGGTCCCGGCGACTTGATATAAATGATCGGTGCTACAAAGATAAAGATAATCCCTGTCAGCAGCATTCCAACCAGTCCTCCGCAGATATCCATCGTCCTTTTGAAGATCAGCTGAGCAGTGCTTACCATATTGATGCTTGTCGAAAGCACCGTATATCCTTCCAGCTTTTCTACAATCTGGTTGGAAGAATCATCTGCAACTCTTGCCAGCTTGATATGTACGGTAATTCCCATGATACCGAAATTTCCAATCAGTTTATCCGGAAGCGCAAGCTCTGTCGGAATACTGAAAAGTGCTTCATCCACCCAGTTCAGCTGTGCAAAATCTTCAATCGCACTCTCTCCACAAAATACCGGGAATCCATGATAATTTGGAATTTCATTTTCTTTTGCATCAATAATTCCAATTCCCATTACATGAAACTCACTGTAGGGATTGCCGGTAAATGCCTCCACAATTTCTTTATAATTCTTTTTTCCACCGATCAGAAGGATCGCTCTTTTCCCTGATGCAGGGCCTCTGTGCTTGGAAAGCCATTTTTTCAACAAAATCCTTCCTATATATAATACGCAGATCGATATGATCGGGAATGCAAATGTGACAATTCGCGAGTAATTGCTTGACTCTTTCATTGCAAACAAATAGGGGTAATCAAAGTTTTTGAGGGGATGTCTTTTTGAGGGTTTAGATTGAGGGGCAAACTTGAGGGGCAAGTTTGAGGGGCTGGTTTGAGGGTTTGGTTTGAGGGGCTGGTTTGAGAGGCTGACTCTTGTCTGCCTATGTAGCAATAAAAAATAGGATTAATCAGTTCTTATCGCTGATCAATCCTATTTTATTTTTTTCCTTCTTTTTGTATGATTGTTCTTGCGGAAACTTCAAAACAGAAAGGAGGATACATGAATAGTATCACAA
>NZ_JAAIMM010000043.1 GCF_013300725.1 Allocoprococcus comes | reverse complement strand
ACCTTTCGCATGAACGAATGGTCCTATTTCTTTTAGGGACTTATTTCACAGCCCCTTTTTTAGTTACTACGCTTTTATTTAATAATGTCAATAACTTCGAGGGACAAATTCGGCAAAAGATAATGCGTCTATTCGTCTTTTGTGCAATGGAGATGAAACTCAAAAATCGTGGAAGCCTCTGCTGAACACGATTTTCGCTTTAGGAGGTTCATCGGAATGGTTTGCACAACTAGAATAGACGCATTATCTTTTGCCGAATTTGTCAACACAACCTAAATCATTCAAAAAAAAGAGCGGATACCCCAAAAAAGGTATCCACTCTTTTTTCTACCCTAATCTCTTTTAACTACAGCTGAACAACCCATTCCGCCACCAACGCAAAGTGTTGCAAGTCCTGTATGTACATCTTCTTTCTGCATCTCGTATAACAGACTTACAAGGATTCTCGCGCCAGAGCAGCCAACCGGATGTCCAAGAGCGATGGCTCCACCGTTCACATTCAGTTTGCTAAGATCAAATCCAAGATCCTTTCCAACTGCTACAGACTGTGCTGCGAATGCTTCATTTGCTTCGATCAGATCGAAATCTCCGATCTCCATTCCCAGTTTCTTCATAACTTTACGTGTAGAATATACCGGTCCGATTCCCATGATTGCCGGATCACATCCTGCGAGTTCTCCGCCGATCCATGTTGCCATAGGTGTTACACCAAGCTCTTTTGCTTTTTCTTCACTCATTACGATCAGTGCTGCTGCACCGTCATTGATTCCGGATGCGTTACCTGCTGTAACCATACCGTCTTTCTTAAATGCTGGACGAAGCTTTGCAAGACCTTCTTTTGTGATTCCTTTACGAGGGCCTTCATCTGTATCTACAAGAATCGTTTCTTTTTTCTTCTTCACTTCAACCGGAACGATCTCGTCTTTGAATTTACCTTCTGCCATTGCTTTTTCACATTTGTTCTGAGACCATGCTGCAAATTCATCCAGTTCTTCTCTTGTAAGTCCCCACTGTTCACAGATATTCTCTGCTGTGATTCCCATGTGATAATTGTTGAATGCATCGGTCAGACCGTCCTTGATCATAGCATCTTCAATTGTCGCATTACCCATACGATATCCGTAACGTCCGTTTCTCAGCATATAAGGAGCCATTGTCATATTCTCCATACCACCTGCAACAATAATATCAGCATCTCCTGCTGCGATCAGTTTTGCTGCAAGGTTGACACAGTGAAGTCCTGAACCGCAAAGTACATTGATTGTTGTAGCCGGTACTTCATTCGGGATTCCTGCATATACAGCTGCCTGACGTGCCGGATTCTGTCCGTTGCCTGCCTGGATAACATTACCCATATACACTTCATCAACCTGATCTGGAGCAACACCTGCTCTCTTCAAAGCTTCTTTGATTACAATCGTTCCAAGTTCTACAGCTGATGTGTTTGCGAACTGTCCACCCATTACACCGATCGCTGTACGACATGCACCTGCTAAAACAACTTTTCTTGCCATGATAAAAATCCTCCTTTATTTTGTAAATCACCTGATGTTTTTATTATAATCCTCCAAAAAACAGAATTCAATAGATGTTTGATATTTTTTTAACATTTTTTCATGTTCTATTACAGATACATGATACGATTCGGTTGAAAGGTTTCTTACTAGATGTTAAGATTTTTCTTGGTGTTTATATTTATTTTATATTTTTTATAATAATTTTATTGAAAGGATTTTTTTCACATGCACGAATTAAAACCAAAGCTTTTTGACATCATGAAGGGCTATTCCAAAGAGCAGCTGATCAAGGATATCATTTCCGGTATCATTGTTGCCATCATCGCCCTTCCACTTTCCATTGCGCTTGCCATTGCTTCCGGTGTAGGACCGGAACAGGGACTTTACACCGCGATCATTGCCGGCTTCTTTATCTCTTTCTTCGGAGGAAGCCGTGTACAGATCGGAGGTCCGACTGCTGCCTTCGTTGTCATTATTTACGGAATTGTCGCAAACTACGGAACCGACGGTCTGATTGTCGCAACCATCCTCGCAGGTATCATTCTTGTGATCATGGGAATCTGCCGCTTCGGTTCTCTGATCAAGTACATTCCTTACACAATTACGACCGGATTTACCTGCGGAATCGCAGTCACACTTTTCGTAGGTCAGCTAAAAGATTTCTTCGGAATGGAAATGGAATCTGTCCCATCTGAATTCCTGGAAAAAGTAATTGCCTATGCAAAAAACATCCACAGCATCAATCTGACTGCAACACTCATCGGACTTGCTGCCGTTGCCATCATGCTTCTCTGGACAAAGATAACCGACAAGATCCCGGGATCTTTAGTAGCAATCGTCGTTACAACTGCTATTGCATACTTTGCAAAACTTCCGGTCAATACCATCGGCAGCGTATATGGACAACTGAATTCTGCATTTCCTGCTTTCCATGTTCCTTCGATCACCATTGAGCTGGTACAGCAGATGATCTCACCGGCATTTACCATCGCAGTCCTTGCCGCAATTGAGTCTCTCCTCTCGGCTGTTGTAGCTGATGGTATGATCGGTGATACCCATAAATCCAACGCAGAGCTTATCGGACAGGGGCTTGGAAATATTTTCTCCGGTCTGTTCGGCGGAATCCCTGCAACCGGAGCTATCGCAAGAACCGCTGCCAATGTGCGTAATGGTGGACGTACTCCGATTGCCGGTATCACACACTGCATCACTCTTACGATCATTCTTCTGGTGCTGATGCCACTTGCTGCCTTGATCCCAATGACCACACTTGCCGCAGTGCTTCTTGTGGTTGCTGCAAACATGGCCGACTGGAGTTCTTTCTTCCGCCTGTGTAAAAGTGCTCCTAAAAGCGATATCATCGTCCTTGTTATAACCTTTTTCCTGACGGTATTTTTTGATCTGGTTGTGGCAATCGAGATCGGTGTCGTTCTTGCTGCCCTTCTTTTCATGAAACGTATGGCAGAAACAGCCGATATCAAAGCCTGGAAATATACCGATTCACCGGATATTACTCCCGGAGAAGCGGAAAAATTACGTGAGATCCCACATTCTATCAGCGTATTCGAAATCTGCGGACCGATGTTCTTTGCCGCAGCCGATCAGCTTCTCGGCATCAACAGCGATCATCGCACCAAAGCTGTCGTCATCCGTATGCGAAGCGTACCGGCTATCGATGCCAGTGCAATGAAATGCCTCCACGAACTCGCTGAACGTGCCCAAAAAAAGAATATCCATCTGATCTTCTCTCATGTCAATGAACAGCCGATGAAGGTCATGAAAAAAGATGGTTTCTTCGAGCTGATCGGGAAAGAAAATTTCCATGAAAACATTGTCGATGCACTGGATTATGCGGAAGCACTTGTAAAATAATCCTGCGATCATTATGTTTTTTCAAAAAAACAATTTTGTCATTGACATTTGCATAACAATTTGTTAGATTAAAGTTGCTCATATGACTGACGGAAGTGGAATGAACCACAAGGGAATATGAGGATTTGATTATTTAGCCGACCGTCTGGGCGATTCAGCTCAGATGCCGGCTTTTTTTACGCATTTTTATAAGATTTTCAATAAATCAGGGCTATATAAAAAGCGTAATCATCCATCGGTTCTTCTGGCTGAACCTTTTCATATGTCTGGAATTTGCCAGAACTTTCCGGGCATAAATCGCAGCAACACAGTGTATAATAACCGGGTCATAGTTACTATGGCTCACCCACAAGAAGGAGGAATAACCAAATGATGCAGAAAGAACAATGGCAGGGATTTGAAGGAAGACTCTGGAAAGAAGAAATCAACGTTCGTGATTTCATCCAGAACAACTACACACCTTACGAGGGAGATTCTTCATTCCTTGCAGACCCGACCGAAGCAACAAACCAGCTCTGGGGCAAACTTCAGGAACTCCAGAAAGAAGAACGTGCAAAAGGCGGCGTTCTGGATATGGAAACAGAAGTTGTATCTTCTCTTACCGCTTACGGTCCAGGATATATCTGCGAAGAACTGAAAGATAAAGAACAGGTTGTGGGGCTTCAGACTGACAAACCTCTGAAACGTGCATTCATGCCATTCGGTGGAATCAAAATGGCAGAAGAAGCATGCAAAACTTACGGATACGAACCAAATCCGAAATTCCACAAAATTTTCACGGATTATCATAAAACACACAACCAGGCAGTATTTGATGCCTACACACCGGAAATGAAGAAAGCACGCCATGCCAAGATTCTTACAGGTCTTCCGGATACTTACGGACGTGGACGTATCGTCGGTGATTACCGCCGTGTTGCCCTCTACGGAATCGATCTTCTGATCGCCATGAAACAGGATGACCTTGCAAACTGCGGATACGGATCCATGCGTGATAATGTAATCCGTCAGAGAGAAGAACTCGCAGAGCAGATCCGTGCCCTCAAGGGTATGAAAGAAATGGCTGCTGTCTACGGATTCGACATTTCCGAGCCAGCCAAAAATGCAAAAGAAGCATTCCAGTGGCTGTACTTCGGATACCTTGCAGCAATCAAGACTCAGAACGGAGCTGCCATGAGTGTCGGACGTGTATCTACCTTCCTTGATATCTACATCAAGAGAGATATGGAAGCAGGCATCCTTACAGAAGAAGAAGCTCAGGAATTAGTTGACCATATGACAATGAAATTCCGTATGGTTAAGTTCGCACGTATCCCATCCTACAACCAGCTCTTCTCCGGTGACCCGGTCTGGGCTACACTGGAAGTCGGCGGAATGGGACAGGACGGACGTTCTATGGTAACAAAGACCGACTACCGTTTCCTGCACACCCTGGAAAACATGGGACCTTCTCCGGAACCGAACCTGACTGTACTTTACACAGAACGTCTTCCGAAGAACTTCAAGGACTACGCTTCACATATTTCTATTGAAACAAGTTCTATCCAGTACGAAAATGATGATGCAATGCGTCCGGTATGGGGCGATGACTATTCTATCTGCTGTTGCGTATCTGCAACACAGACAGGTAAAGAAATGCAGTTCTTCGGAGCAAGAGCAAACCTTGCAAAATGCCTTCTTTACGCGATCAACGGTGGTGTCGACTGCAAGTCAAAAGATCAGGTAGGACCGGCTTACACACCGATCACTTCTGAATACCTTGATTATGATGAAGTAATGGCTAAATACGACAAGATGATGGACTGGCTCGCTGGACTGTATGTAAACGTACTGAACCTGATCCAGTACATGCATGACAAATACTACTATGAAGCATCTCAGATGGCACTGATCGATACCGATGTACGTCGTACATTTGCAACAGGTATCGCAGGATTCTCTCATGTAGTTGACTCCTTAAGTGCGATCAAATATGCAAAAGTGAAAACAATCCGTGACGAAAACGGACTCGTTGTAGATTTCGAGACAACCGGTGATTTCCCGAAATACGGAAATGATGATGACCGCGCAGATGATATCGCAGTATGGCTTCTTCAGACATTTATGAAGAAACTGAAAAAGCATCACACCTACCGTGAATCCGAACCGACAACTTCTATCCTTACCATTACCTCAAACGTTGTATATGGAAAAGCTACCGGTGCTCTTCCAGACGGAAGAAAAGCAGGCGCACCGCTTTCACCTGGAGCAAACCCAAGCTACGGTGCAGAACAGAACGGACTTCTTGCTTCCCTGAACTCCGTTGCCAAGCTGCCTTACGAATGGGCACTTGACGGAATCTCTAACACCCAGACCATCAACCCGGATGCAATCGGACATACTCCGGAGGAGCGCATTAACAACCTGGTAAATGTTATGGACGGATACTTCTCTCAGGGTGCTCACCATCTGAACGTCAACGTATTCGGAACAGAAAAACTTCTTGACGCTATGGAACATCCGGAAAAAGAAGAATACGCAAACTTTACGATCCGTGTATCAGGATATGCGGTTAAGTTCATCGACCTTACACGCGAACAGCAGCTCGATGTAATCGCAAGAACCTGCCACGATCGTATGTAATTACCGAACTTACACTCTTTTGCCAAACATATCGTTATGCTGGAAGTCATGCATTTTAAAGTGCATGACTTTCGGCACATACAGAGATGCTGCCGGCAGCTTCTCCTGCATACTAAGGCATTTAAAGGACTCTGCCTGATCCGCAGTTTTCCAATCACACAATGAAAAAGGAGATTTTCATATGACTCAAATCAAAGGACTTATTCACTCTACAGAAAGCTTTGGTTCTGTTGACGGACCCGGGGTACGTTTTATTATATTTGTTCAGGGATGTCCACTGAGATGTCAGTTCTGCCATAACCCTGATACCTGGAATATGACCGATAAAAACGGTGCCACATGGCGCACTGCCGATGAGCTTCTTACCCAGGCTCTTCGTTACCGTACCTACTGGAGAAATGGCGGTGGAATCACAGTCAGCGGCGGAGAACCTCTCCTTCAGATTGATTTTCTGCTTGATCTTTTCAAAAAAGCAAAGGCAAAAGGTATTCACACAACGATTGATACTGCAGGCGGTCCTTTTACCAGAGAAGAACCATTTTTCTCCAAATTTCAGGAGCTGATGCAGTATACCGATCTTCTTCTTGTTGATATCAAGCATATCGATGAAAAATCTCACAAAGAGCTGACCGGAAAAACGAATAAAAACATTCTGGATATGATCCGCTTTCTCTCCGATACCAAAAAACCTGTCTGGATCCGCCATGTGCTCGTACCGGAGCGCAGCGACTATGATGAATACTTAAACCGGTTAAATGATTTTATCCAGACACTTGATAATGTAGAAAGAGTGGAAATCCTGCCTTACCACACACTTGGTGCCTACAAATGGAAAGAGCTGGGACTTGATTATCCCCTCGAAGGGATCAATCCACCTTCGAGAGAACGCGTGGAAAATGCAAAGAAAATCCTGCACTGTTCATAAAAGTTACTGTTCACAGTACCTGTGACCAGCAACGCATAAGACACATTTAAAAAAATAGACGACAGCTTTCTCTTCATATTTTGCCTGTAATGTGCTATGATTGGTGTAGTGTATTTAAGAGAGGAGAAATATAACAATGAACGAAAGAATGGAACGCGTATTGCAAAAAATGAGAAAAAAAGGAATCGATCAGTTACTTGTATCTGATCCACTCAGCATCCGCTTTTTAACAGGCATCACGGTAAATCCTGGGGAAAGATTATATGCCCTGCTGCTTCGTACAAGCGGAAAGCATACGATTTTCCTGAACTATCTGTATTATGTTTCCAATACAGGCTTTGAAGAAGTATGGTTCAGCGATATGGACGATCAGATTGGTGTTCTGACCAGTCATATCGACACCAAAGGCGTACTCGGTATCGATAAAGTATTTCCGGCACGTTTTCTTATTCCGCTTCAGGAGCGCTGCCCTGAGCTGAAGACCGTATGGGGATCTGACTGTGTGGATGGTGTCCGCGCAGTAAAGAACGCCGAAGAAATTGAAATCATGAAACATTCTACCGAAATCAATGATCTGGTTATGGAACGAGCTGCTGCTTATATCAAAGAAGGTATGACCGAAAAGCAGATTGCTGATTTTATCGATGCAGAATACCTCAAAGAAGGTGCGAGTGGTGTAAGCTTTGATACCATCGTATGTTTCGGTGCGAATGCAGCTGACCAGCATCATACACCAAGTGAGACAAGAACCCTAAAAGCCGGTGAATGCGTCCTGATCGATATGGGATGCGTATGGCATGGATATTGTTCAGATATGACAAGAACTTTCTACTGCAAGAGCGTAGATGATGAGCAGGCTGACATTCATGATATTGTCCGCACTGCTGTCGAAAAGGCAGAAGCTGCAATCAAACCGGGTGCACGTTTCTGTGATATTGATGCACAGGCAAGAGACTACATCGATGAAAAAGGCTACAGCGAATACTGGAAGATCCGCCTTGGACACTTCATCGGACAGGAAGACCATGAATACGGAGATGTCAGCCCGATCAATAAAAATGTGGCTGAACCTGGTATGATCTTCTCCATCGAGCCTGGTATCTATATTGAAGGCAAGTACGGCGTCCGTGTAGAAGACCTCGTTCTGGTAACAGAAGATGGACATGAAATTCTGAATAAAGTAGAAAAGAAATACCGTATTGTCGGCTAATTAAAAGATATCTGTTTACTACATTTTAATGCCCGGCTTTCAAACAGAATGTAAAAAGTCTGTTTGAAAACCGGGCATTGTTACTGTTTTTATGTTCCTGTAATCTCTTATCCAGTTATCATACACTGGCATTCTCTCTTATACATGCAGGTTCTTCTCTATCTCCTGTCGCATTTCTTTCCCTTTAAAAAGGGCCAGACCGATCAGCATCAGCACTCCCATCCCAATCGAAATCACAGACGGAAATACAATCTTTACCTTTCCTGTCACCAGAAAGAAAAACGGTAAGATCATTCCATAAAGTGCCGCCATCACAAAATATACCAGATAGTCTTTTGCCTGTCGATAATACACCCTCGATATGATCAGCATCGAAACCATAATCAGTCCACTTACTCCCGGAAGTACAAAATCGATCGACCAGCCATGCCACTTAGTCAGCCAGTCCCAGATGATACAGCCGACCGTCACAATGATCAGCTGCCACATGGCATTCTTCAGCAGATTATACCGCTTGAAGAACCCCACCGCAAGCGCCAGCCACATACTAAAGGCACCGCCACACACGAACAGCGACAGATGAAAATTCGTATCAATGCTGTAATCCACGCCAAGTGCCGTTACGATAGCGATCATACAAAGAAAGGTAAATATTTTGAATATCTGCATCCCCTTCGCTTCTGTCATAACGCTTTCCGGATATTCCACCTTAAGGATCTCCGTTTTCACTTCCTGTTCTCTCAGAATCTGGAAAAAATTTTCTTTGATTGCATCACAGTCATATCTGGACGTAAATCCCAGATAAATCTTATCCCGGAAGGAACACATACAAAGCTCTACTTTCGGCGTACTTGTATATACACCAAAATACCCGATATACTGCTCATAGCTTTCCGGCATCCGGATGATTCCCATGTTGGAAAAAATAGCGGTCACATCACTTTCTGCCGTCCTCGCCCCGATATTGATACAGACATTTTTCAGTTCCAGCGGCGCAAATTTCAGGATTGGGTGTACCTGCAGGGCGAAGTAATCATTCATCCGCTTCTCCATCCTTTCCGCTGTCAGTTCTTCTTTAAAGCATGCATTTACTTTTTGCACAACATCTGCGAACTCTTCTTTTCCACCTTGAAAATGATATCCCGGTTCAATCCAGTTGAAAAAATTGAGCATTGTATTGGTCGGAAAGAAATTACGCAGATTAACCGGAACCATCAGTACAACCGGCTTGCTTTCCTGCCGTCTTGTCATTGTCCGGTGAATCGCACACAGATATACCGCAGTCAGAAATACCGTCATCGACACACCATAAGTCTTTGCCTGACGCTTCAGTTCTTCGACCGGAATTTCTGCCTCTGTCGTCTGCAGACTTCCAAGCTCACGCCTGTTTCCGCGAAGCTGATGCGCTGCCGGTTTTTTCTCTTTTTTTCGGTCTGTCTGGCGTGAATAATATCTTTCAAATCCATCCGCTTCCTGATCGGAAAGGCTCTCCGAATACTCTGACAGAACCACATCCTCCAGTCCATCCTCATGATGTGCCAGATACAGATAATTTTTCACCAGCTCCCGTACAAATTCACTGGCACCGGTTCCGTCTGTCAGCACATGAAAGACCTCAAAATTGATTCTCTTTTTGTAATAAGTTACTTCAAAAAGCAGATCTCTCTTATCACGAATATAAAGGCTGCTACACGGCTCCTTATACTCTGATATGCTACCCTCATATAGGACAATGAAATATAAAAGTCCTATATGGGGGTAT
>NZ_JAAIMM010000042.1 GCF_013300725.1 Allocoprococcus comes | reverse complement strand
GTTCCCGTAAGTAGAAGCGTGGCAGGAAGACGCGAGGACAGATGAAAAGGGCATGGAAGAAATTAGACCAGAAAGTGAGAGGCAGAGTTCTTTTGTGGCGTTTTCGTTTCGAGCGAATCATCTTTAACTGAAACAGGACCGTGGCGGTCTTTTGCGAGGATCACTTACGAGGGGATAATGATACATAGGAACTGCCAGTGAGCAGAGGATGGACTTTGGGTTGTAATCAGCAAGACTTTTAGAAAATCCGTGAGCGGTGCAATGCCAAGCATCCGCCTGTAATGTTCCCGTAAGGCAATGGGGGAGTCGAGGACAAATACAACGCCAAAAATCAAAAGTATAAGAAATCAAGGAAGAATGTGTCGTTGATATCAGATACATACGGCTGTAGGGAGAAATCCTTTACAGCCGTATTGATGTGATATCAGCACGCATATCAGGTAACAAATTATGTATTACACAAGAGAATATCTCAATAGAGCGCATCGAGAAATTGATACTATTTTCCGAGTGCTGTTCCCGGAACATGGAATGGCAGTAAGGGAAGAACAGATTATGTTATGCCACAAAATGCTGGATAACCTGCTGGGAAGAAACATAGCACTGTGTGACGCGGGTGTCGGTATCGGCAAGACGTATGCCTATCTGGTGGCCTGTGTTCTGATGAGAAAATATTCCCTCCTTGCAGAAGGATGTTCCCCTTATGAGCAGCGTCCGGTCGTGATATCCACTTCCAGCATTGCACTCCAGAAAGCAATTCTTACAGAATATATCCCTTTTCTCTCCCGGATTCTTCAGGAGAACGGGACGATTCAGGCCCCTATTAAAGCTGTGATACGAAAAGGGAAAGAGCATTTTGTCTGCGATGAGAGGTTGGAGCACCGAATCGTTGCAATCGAAGAAAAAAACAAAAATGCGTTGCAGAAAGAAGCTCTGCTGTCGTTGAAAGAACATTATGATATGGACGAAGTGTCCAACTTAAGTGGGTTTGACAGAAGGATGGTGAGTGTACCGAAGTTCTGTTCGGGAGACTGCCCGAAAAGAGGCTCATGCAGGTATCAGCAGTATCTGGAGCGTTCCAGAGATCATGAAATGTTCATTCAGATCTGTAATCACAATTATCTGCTGGCTGATGGTTATCACAGGCTGCAGGATTACCGCCCGTTATTAAAAGACTACCGAGCATTGATTGTCGATGAAGCACATAAGCTGCCGGATGCGGCAAAGCAGATGTTTGGGAAGAGCCTCTGTTATGACGATATCCGAGAAATCTGCTTTTATCTTGGGAATGAGTACCAAGGCCCGGAGATAAGAAAACTGTCCGGGACGATCCGGATGGTGCTGGACATCATAGGAGAAAACCACAGAACCAGATATGGGATAAAAGAAGAATTCCACATGACAGAAGAGTGTGCAATGTATTTATATGAGGGGATACAGACCATGAATAAGATCATAGAAAAATTAGAAAAGAAGATTCCAAAGTGGATCAGAAACAAGCTGGAAGAAACCAAAAGTGTGCTGGAATGCTTTTTCCATCAGGATAAGAAGTATGTGCTGCATCTGAAGCAGGACCATGACCACCGGATTATATTGTGTGCATCCAGCAGAAGGATTCCACAGTATCTGGACCAGATGTTATGGAGCAGAGGAATGGGAGCGATTCTGACAAGCGGAACTTTAAAAACCGGACAGGGATTTTCCCACATTCGGAAAATGACAGGATTACAGAGAGTGCGGAGAGTCCGGGAATATGTGGCAGACTCCCCGTTTGAATATCAGAAGAACTGTCTGTTATATCTGCCAAAGAATTTGAAGACATGCAGAAGAGAAAGTCAGGAAGAGGCAGAGATGATAGCAGACCATATCCATTCACTGATCTGTTCGACTTACGGGCATACGCTAGTGCTGTTTACATCTTATCATTTGATGGGAAACGTTTACCAGATGTTAAGGGATGAAATTCCGTTCCCGATGATAGAGGTGTGGAGACATTCACCGGAAGAGATCACAAGATTTAAACAGATGGACAATGCTGTCCTTTTTGCAGCCGGCTCCTGTTGGGAAGGAGTAGACTTCCCTGGAGATATGGTATCTTCGCTGATTATAGTAAAACTGCCCTTTGCTGTTCCTGATCCCATCAGTGAAGCACAGAAGAAGGAATATGCCAGCCTGAAAGATTATATTCAGGCAGTGATTGTTCCAGACATGCAGAAAAAACTAAGACAGGGATTCGGACGTGCTCTCCGCACCGAGACAGATACTTGTGTCGTGTCCATTTTAGACGAGCGTGCAGGAGAAGGTGGCAGGTATCATGAGGAAGTAATGTGTGCGCTTCCGAGCTGCAAGATGGCAAAAGATATCAAGGATGTCCAGCACTTTATTCGAAACCGGAAAGGCGTGGAATACTACCTGTAACCGTTCGTGGTTCTGCTACAGAAAAAGCAGATTTTGCACGAAAAGTTTGGTGGTATTTCAAGGGCGTTTTCGGTGGGATTGTTGGTATTGATGAATAGCTATTTCGGCATGAAGTGGGTATACTGTGTATAGCGTTAGAGGAAAGGAGGCAGCTTATGATATACAAGGTGGAAACGATAAAAGATGGAACAGAAAAATATTTTTTCATCAGAAATCTGGAAACAATGAGTATTGAAGAACTGCCAAGTAAATATCTAATGCATAAGATTAAATGTAAACGTTCACCAAATACAGTGAAACGCACAGCATTTTCAATCTGCTATTATATGAAATATATGGCAGAGAAAGAAATGGAACTCACAGAAGTCTATCAGTTAGATTATGAAAAACAGACAGAACACTTTGTGGAATTTTTATACTGGCTTAAAGCCGGAAACCATACAGAGCAAACGGCTGGAGAAAAGAAGTGTCCGAATGAAGGAACCTGCAACGCATACTTAAAAGATGTGTTCAGGTTCTATTTATTTATAGAGGCAGAATATGAACAGTACGGAAGTCTCAAAACCTTATCGTATAACCAGATTATAGCGGTTAATCAGGTGGGAGTAAAAAAGGTACTGCGGAATCATTCTTTTAAAGCCTATCTGAAGGAAGAGGAACATCGTGGGAGAACAGCAAAAGAAAATCAGATTATTACAATTTTACAGGCCTGTACGAACCGAAGAGATCAGCTTCTGTTACTTATGTTAGCAGAAACCGGATACAGAATTGGGGAACTACTGGGAGTAAAATATGTCAAAGATATTGATTATAGGAATCACATGATAAGGGTATGCTTCCGGGAAGATAATGAAAATGAAGCGAGAGCCAAAAATGCGGAATACAGAAGTGCCAAGATAAGTAATGATACGTTTGAATTTCTCATGGATTATCTGGCAAAATATCGGAAAATCCTGCAACATCAGGATTACCTGTTTGTGAATATCATGGGTGAGAACATTGGAAAGCCATTAAGAGTGGACAGTGTATATGATATGTTGGACCGAATGGAAAAGAAAACCGGAGTTAAAATCACACCCCACATGTTACGTCACTATTTTGCAAATATGCGAAAGCAGGCAGGATGGGAACTGGAAATGATCAGTCAGGCATTGGGGCATAAACATTTGGATACGACTATAAAGTATCTGGACTGGCTGGATGATGAACTGATAGAAGCAAGTAATGAGTTTTATGCACAACACACTGCTATTTATGGGGCGGAACGTCTGCTGGAGTAGGGAGGTGTGAGAAATACCTATATATTTATTGCAACAGGCAGAACACATAACAGAATCTGAAGTAGATATTGAGAAGAAAAAGCAGGAACTATATTCAGAAATTGATGCACTTGGAATAAAAAGCGATTCAAGAATTAACAAATTGAAAAAGTTCTTGGCAGATAGAAAAATCTGGCATCTGGAAGAAATGGATTATCCTTTGCGAAATTCGTATGAACAATATTTAAGAGGACAGATACGATCACAAATTGTATCTTTCTATTTGAAAATATATGATACGGTAAAACAACAACATATCTATCAACAAATGCAGACGCTAAATGGAAAGCGGATATATGAATGGAAATATCAAAATAAAATTTATTTTCTGAAGTATTATCCGGAAAAGGAAATAGCTGAGACCTTTGAAACTTCTTATAAAACAAACCTATTGGTGTGGGATTTTACACAAAATTGTTCAGAAGTTTTAAAGAAACAAATTTTTTATACGTTGAGTCGTATCATTGCCAATACTTCAATGTCTAAGGCTTATAGAAATGTCAGGTTAAAATCCTTAAAACTTCTTTATGATTCTTGTGTTCAGTTAAATATTACGGATATTGGATTGCTGGAAATGGAACAAGTGGAAACTATTTTAAAGAATTTTCCCGAAACGAGTCAACGAAGTATTTTAGGTGAATGCAGAAGAGATGCGTTTATGCAGCAGGAACAGATCCAATGGGAAGCAAATGTATGGTATCTGGAACGATTACATCTTGGAAAACATCGGATAGACGAAAGTAAATCCTTAATTAGCATTTCTTTTATGGAAGTCAAGGAAATACAGAATCGAGAAATTTTACAGGCATACATGAAATATGAACTGGGAATTACTGGACAGGCAGTCAGCACGATTGTACGAAGATTTGTATGTATTAGAAATTTTATTGAACTGCTGGAACAAGAAAAGATACTGGCGATTCATGCAACTGTCGCAGAAGTAAAAAAGTATGCAGACGGCTTGCGAGAACGGGGAATACAGGCAAAGGGATTTAATGAAAGAATTTTCGGTATCGGTCATTTTTATAAATTCATGGAAGTTAAACAGTATATTACAAGAATGCCATTCCGAATTGAATATTTCCAACAAAAAGAAGTAATAGTACATCATGATCGTAGCGTTGAGGAAACAGTATATATGGAAATTTTGAAAAAATTATATCTTTTTCCAGAGCGATTACGATGTATGTTCCTACATCTGTGGTGTCTAGGATTACGGGCGAGTGAAGTGTGTACATTGAAAGGAAATGCTTATTATCAGCAGGGCGAGGATTATTGGATTCAGGTGTATCAGGTCAAAATGAAGAATTATAAAAGGATTCCAATCCCACAGGCACTTTATCAGATTATGAAAGTATACTTGAAAAAACATGAAATTCAGCCTGAAGAATTCATTTTTAAAAACAGCAGAGGTGGTGCTTGTCTATATGGTACATTCCGAACTCAGATGATAGAAGCGTGCCGGGAAAATAAGATTGCAAATGGAGAATATTTATTTCAATCACACGATTATCGACATACAGTAGCAACTATGTTTTATGACAGTCATGTATCACTGCAAAGTATCAGGGATTATCTTGGACATACTTATGAAGAGATGACAAGACAGTATATTGATTATATGCCGCAAAGGATTGCAAAAGCAAATGATGAGTTCTTTGAAATGCAAGGAAGTAGTTTAGCATCATGGCTAAAGAAAGAGGAAAAAGATGGAAAATGATATTATATACTTCAGCGATTTCCCCAATTTACAAGAAACAGGGACACGTAAGGATAATGGAAAATTTGATTTAACGTTGCTTCCAACGCAAGAATTAAAGGAAGAGTTTCGAGGTTATATTATGTATCGCTGCAAAAACGGAACGTTTAGAGCATTGATTCAGGATCGAACAGCTTATAATCATATTGCAAAGTTTTTGAACAGCAGAATAAATCGGAGAATCAAAAGCCTTGGAGATAGAAATCCAGAAAAATGGATATCACTTTTAAAAGGCTGGATGTTAGAACAGGGAATAACTATTGTAAAAGAAAAGAAGAGTGTGTATGGTACAGTAAGCTATGGCGAAGCAGTGACGATATTATATTTCAGAAACGTACTGAAATTTTTAGGGCCAGAAGATTTACGGGATGAGATAGAAAAAGATGTTTGGGAACTAAAAAATCTGGATATTAAAATCAGATCCAATCCAATTTATAATGTAAAAACACTGGATTTCAGAAAAATATATCAGCCAGATATCAGGGAAGAATGTAAGAAAGCTGTTTATATGAATCTGCAGTATGAAGCAATAGGAACTGTACAGGGAGAATTGACAATAATGAGGATATTCTCAGAATATCTCCAAAAAGAGTATTCCAAAATAAAAAGCTGCAGTGAAATAGACAGAGAAGTGTTGGAAGAATTTTTGATACATCTGTCAACAAAAGATACTTCCCATAGTGCGAATAGTTCTTATGTAATTTCATTAAGACGACAGTTAGAGACAATCGGAAAAATTTACAGCTATGAAAGATTGGAGCATTTATTTATTAATACGGATATTCCACCGGAAGTAAATGCAGAATTTAGAGTGTATTCTGATGATGAAATGAAACGACTGAATGCGGAAATTACACAGATGGATGTACAGATTGCAAGATGTCTTCTGATACATCAGATGCTTGGAACTAGGATATCAGATACCCTTACACTGAGACCAGATTGTCTGACGAGAGAAAATGGCCAAGATATGATTGAAATATATCAAGTTAAAACTAAAAGATATAAAAAACCGATCAGTAAAGAACTTGCAAAACTGTTACAGAGTTCTATTGAATATACACAGGAAAAGTTCGGTGATACAGAATACATATTTGTTAATGAAAAAGAACCTGACCGCCCGATGCAGTATATGGCTATAAAAACAAAAGTCATGTCCATGATACAGGAAAAGCAGTTGAAAGATGATCATGGCGAATTATTCGGGTTTGGAACGCACATGTTCCGGCACTACTATGGCGTCAAACTTACAGAAATGCATCTGGATGACTGGACGATAGCGAGACTATTGGGGCATAAAAGACTGAATAATGTACAGCATTACCGGAAAATGAGCAATCAAAGAATGGCAGACGAAACCAGAGAAGTAAGACAGAGGATGAGTGACATCATATATATGAGTCTGGCAAGATGGGGTGAAGAATATGAGCAAATACGACAAGATGATTGAGGAAAATCAGAGAAAAAGTAAAGAGAAAATTGAACTGGCATTGCAAGCAATACAAGATATGCTGGCAAATAAAGAACGTATCAGCGTTCCAAAGCTGATGAAGAAAACTGGATTGTCGAGAGGATTCTTTTATAAAAATCCAACCGTCCGGGATACATTGAACCAAGCAGTAGAGCAACAGGCCGGAATGATAGATCCAAGAAGAGAAATTCTGAACATGGCGATGGAAAAACAGATTGAACTGTTGAACCAGAAGGTGGCAGCTCTGAGCAGAGAAAATAAGGAACTGAAGAGAAAGAACGAAAAGTTACAGAAGGCATTACGGAAACAGGATTTGAATTTTATTAAGAACTTATAACATTGAAAATAATAAGATGGAAGAGATGTGTGCAGACACATCTTTTCATCGTTGAGGATAAAATATATAGAATGAGAATGGGATTGTTTTATGGTATACTAAAAGTGAAATGCTAACTTTGATATGAGGTATAAAACAATATGACAGAAATACAAATTAAAAATTTAATTAAAGAATATGAAAAAGAATATATTGAGTTTATGGAAATTGAGAAATTACCACAGTATAAGATAGATTTTTTTGAAATTAATGTTGAGGAAAGCGATGCAGCAGGATTCGCTTCAGCCGCCCAAGCTTACTATAATACGAAAACAGATGAACATATATTAAGGATATGCAAAAGTTCGGAAATACCAAGGTATATTGTGTTTCATGAATTTACGCATATTTTAGATACGGAAATGTATGCAAAGCAAGATTCTTGGAAATATATGGCTTTGTCTGGTTATACAGAATATCATGCAGCACAAGTTGAATTGATGATAATGTTAGGAGCAGATAGTATACAAACTCAAGATTTTTCATTTACAGTTGATGTTGAAATAGGTAATAGTACAGTTAGGAATTACCTAAACTCAAGACATCAATTAGTAGTGAATATGATGAATAGAACAGATTTTCCAAGAGATATTGAAGCATTAAAAACAACGGTAGGTGTGCTATATAATTATTTTGGAGTGCGTTCTATATGTAAAATGTATGCGAAAGATTATACTGAAGAAGTGGATAACACAATTATTATTCAGAAACTTTCAAAAGTATTATTTGAAGAGATAAATAGCTTTATGGTTGGATGGTTTAATGAAGCACAAGTAGAGCTGAGCTTTGTGTCATATATGAAAATAATGTGGCCTATGCTTCAAAGCTATTTTGGAAAAGAATGAAAGATAGTAACAGTAAACACAGTTTTGTATACAGTTAAACCCAGTAAAATCAACGCATGAGGGGAACTGGCTACATTTTACCAAAATGAACTGCCCCCCGGAATCGCCGTGACATTAGCACAATTTTTCTTACGGTTTGGGATTGTGGCGGTATTGCTTGCAGGTGGTCTGATGGTTGCGGATGGAAGCCTTTCGGTTACCATGTTTATTTTATATCTTGTTATGGCCGGGCGTGTATATGAGCCATTTGGTTCATCGTTCATGCTGATGGCGGAAATGATCTCATCTCTTGTCAGTATTAAACGGACAAAACAAATGGAGGCTATCAAGGAGCAGGGCGGGCAGCCTGTCTGCAATAATCAGGGATATGATATTGAATTTCAGGATGTTGTGTTTACCTATCATGCAGATTTGGAGGATACAGCTGTTTCTGGCAGACATGGCGAGCGTGTCCTGAATGGTGTTTCCTTTGTGGCAAAGCAGGGTGAGATTACTGCGTTGATAGGCCCGTCAGGAGGCGGAAAATCTACCGTTTCCCGACTGGCGGCAAGATTTTGGGATGCTGATTCCGGCAGGGTTTTATTAGGCGGTGTGGACGTTACTACAGTAGAGCCTGAAACGCTGTTCAAAAATTATTCGATTGTGTTCCAGGAAGTTACTTTGTTTGATCAATCCGTCATGGAAAATATTCGGCTGGGGCGGCAGAATGCCACCGATGAGGAAGTGCTGGCGGCGGCAAGGGCCGCGCAATGCGAGGAGTTCGTATCACGGCTACCAGAAGGCTATCAAAGCAATATCGGAGAAAATGGGTGCATTCTTTCCGGCGGTGAGAGACAGCGTATTTCGATTGCCAGGGCAATCTTAAAGGATGCTCCTGTTGTAATATTGGACGAGGCCACCGCTTCTATGGATGCGGAAAATGAAACCCTTGTCCAGCAGGCGTTGTCAGAACTGCTGCAAGGAAAAACTGTGTTGGTGATTGCTCACCGCATGAGGACGATTGCAAATGCGGATAAAGTTGTTGTTTTGGATCACGGACAGGTCGTGGAAATGGGAACGCCAACAGAATTATTAGAAGAAAACGGGTTGTTCCAGCGATTGGTTGCAGCACAAGGCGGACACTTATAAAAATGCAGATATTTGCATGTGCGTTAAATAATCAAACAATTATTCGCAATTTGAACATCACATATTTAGCCAAAATAAAAGGCCCTCCCCCTGCATGGGGAGGGCTTCGCTGTTCTTATGCTACAATCTCCGGGATTTCCCCGACAAAGCCATAAACAATCCTGACTTCCTGCACCTTCTGGCCGTCCACCTTCTTAACCTCGCCAATCAGGATTTTGCTGATAAGCCGGTTCAGTGCGGACTTCGCTTTCCTGTGCATCCGCCAGGCTCTGCATCACCGCCAGATCGTGTAGGCACTTCTGGTTGGCTTCCTGCTCCTGTTCCAGCACCGCCGTCATCTTCATAAACCGCTGCTCGGTGAGGACGCCTTTGGCCTTATCCGTATACAGGATTAAAACATCCCGTCAATTTCCTGATTCCGGGCTTCCAGCCGTTTCCGTTCCTTCTCTGTCTGGGAAGCGTCCACCAGATACCGACGCTCCATCCGGCTGCTAAGCCGCTGGTAGAACGCATCGGCGTCCTTCATGGCCTGAGCCGCCAATTCCTGTATATCCTTCAGCACCAGATTGTACAAATCCCTTGCTTCAATCTTGTGGCTGTTACAGGCGTTCTTACCCAGCCGGTTGTAGGTCTGGCAGATATAGTATGCTGTGGCAGATGGTGTTATGGCAGTACATATGGCAGAAAAATATACGGGGAAAATGTAAAGTGAACTCCGCCTTTTTGCATAGGAATTGTTTTGTTAAGTTAAATAATGAAACAGAAAATAGCCATTTTGATAGACCATATTACTATAAATAATCAGAATTTGAATAGTGAACTTTTTATACTGAAATATGTACGATTTCAATAATGACATGAACTTATGGGAACGTATAGCGGATACTTTGTGAACTTTATCCTGATACAATGATTATGCTGATGAAAGAAGGCATAGATAACTGAATACAAGAAAGAGACGAAAGGGGGATGTGAAAAAACTCGATTGAGTTTTTTCGCATCTCCCTTTTTGTACCTGTT
>NZ_JAAIMM010000041.1 GCF_013300725.1 Allocoprococcus comes | reverse complement strand
GTATAAAATTTTCAATGTTCTTTCAATTTAGCCTTGACTTTTTATTTGCAGGCTATAAATTTATGTTCGCATTTCTAAGTATCTCAAGAATCCACTTTGCCATATCCTGCACCTCTGGATATTCATCAAAACAGGCTATCTCTATTCTACTTGAATTTTTCCTATCTAATGGCAAAACAAACGCAAGTCATACACGACCTGCGTCTATCTTACATCCAATCGCCTTCAGCTTCGTCCAGCTTCTTCACCAGCACATCCTTAAGAACAAGAAAAGCCGGAATAAAACTGTCACGTATCAACATAATCATTTCATCAACTTCATTTTCATTATAAATGCGAACTGAAGTATTACGCTTTTTTAACATGAGTAACCATACTTCTGAATCATTGATAAACCCAATTTTATAACCTAACTGTAGAATTTCACGGGGCGATCCGCTGGAAGCTCCCTCCACACTATGCATTCTCATAATTTCCTATAACCAATTTTTTAAGCATAGCATATTTTTACTTAGTTAACAAGTATTCAGGAATATGTCAAGCAGTGCACCACTTACGAAAATAAGTAGGTATATTTTCGCATCTGTGCAAATATAATCATTTCTACCCGATTTCGGATTTCTTCTGGATATTCCTCTGCTTTTTCAAGCAATTCTGTTACATCATTTTTCGTAAATTGAAACCTCAGATTTATTTTATGCAGAGATTCCGAAATATCTAATTGTTCATCAAATTCACTACTTATTGTTTTTGACTGAACACGATCCATAAGCGCATAAACATCTCCCGACAAAGGATAATCCATCGTTGTATCTGCCAGTAAGCCCGCCCCATTATCAAAAATCGGGCAATATGCATAGTCCCCTTTTCCATTCATCAGAACCGCAATATTATGTGTGTGACGATCTTCATTCAGAAAAAATGCGTCAATCGTCAACAATTTATTCATATAAATGCCAAAATTCTGAAGTCCTGTCATTCGCTCTGCCTGCTGCACCAAAAAAGGTAAGCGTTCTTCATGTTCTGGTATTCTATACAAAGCTTTGTATAAACTTTCTCCGAAAAAGTTCTTGAACAACCGCTCCAGCGTGATAATCTGCCAATCTTCGCTTAGAAAGTTTTTGCTCTTCACACCATTATAAATCACAGTGCCGTATTTTATTTTTTCCAGATCATAGCCTACAAATTCATTCTCTGTCAGGGTTGACTTTTTCAGGAGATGGGAAATCATATATTCTGACAGACCTTCATAACCTGTATAATCTGCTTTATACCATATTCCCTCATTTTCCCATTTTAACTGGTTCCCTTTTGAAGACTGCCGGTCATTTTTCCGAATATTCTGCTCGAATAATTCTATCATTGTATCTACCTCTCTATGCGAATCCAAAAATCATCTTCTGCCATTCGTCCTTCAGTCTTCTCTATAATCATAATTGGATCATAAAATGGTAGTCCCAGATCCTTCAATATCAATTTCATCTTATCTCGGCTTTCCGGGAAACATCTTGACTCCAGGAACTCCTGATAATCATTATAATTCGGATCTTCTACCGTACCAAAAGCACGGAACATAACCTTATCTGTATAATTTCTTATTTTCACTTTTCGTTCCCGCTCATTCACATCAATCAAAGTGCATACATTCTGTTCATACATATACCATATTCTGAGCGGCCACACTTTTTCCGGCACCTTCACTTCCTGCTCATATTCCGGATATTTCTGCAACATTTTTAATAATGGAACAATTGGTCCGCGAATCACTTCTTCGCTTCTCTCCCAACGTTCTACTGTCGGCTTGGAACAATTGATAAATTCTGCAAACTCTTTCTGCGTCAAATGCAATCCTTTCCGAATCTGTTTAATTTCCTTTGCAGTCGTATATTCTGGTGTTATAAATAACCTTTCTCTCATAAATTCACCTTCCAGTTTTATGATTCCCGACTTTTTCTTTATTAAATCACAAAATCTAATATTCGTAAACAAAAACCATTATTTTGATTGTTTATTTCATAATAAATCAATCAAAATAATGGTTTTCTCCATGTTTTTCTTCTTTATAGTATTGTAATTTCTAACAATCTTTATTTTTCGGACTTAATCCTACTCAATCCCTGTCACTTTGTAGTCTTTGTCTTCGACAGCTTTTTTCAGTACCTCATCTGCGACTTCTGCTGCCAGGGTTACAACTGCTGTTCCATTTTCATGGCTTACTTCTGCCCCTTCTACTCCTTCGATTGCTTCCAGAGTTTTCTTTACAGTTGCCTCACAGTGTCCACACATCATACCTTCGATCTTCATTGTTTTTGTCATTGTCTTTTCCTCCTTAATTTCTCTGACTTTTGACTTTATCTTCTTATCCTTGCTGGCATCATACATCTTGAACCAGTTCAGACGAAGTGCATTGGTTACTACGCAGAAGCTTGAAAGACTCATTGCCGCTGCGCCAAACATCGGATTTAATTTCCACCCGAAAAGCGGATACCATGCGCCTGCTGCAAGCGGGATTCCGATTACATTATAGAAGAATGCCCAGAACAGGTTCTCATGGATATTTCTTAAGGTTGCCTTGCTCATGCGGATGGCTGCCGGCACATCACTTAACCGGCTTTTCATCAATACTACATCTGCCGCGTCAATGGCAATATCCGTTCCCGCACCGATGGCAATTCCCATATCCGCTCTGGTAAGTGCCGGTGCATCATTGATTCCGTCACCGACCATGGCAACTTTTCCTTTTTTCTTCAATTTCCGGATAACTGCTTCTTTTCCATCCGGAAGAACATCTGCGATAACTTCATCTACGCCAGCCTGCCGTCCGATTGCTTTTGCGGTTCTCTCATTATCACCGGTCAGCATGACTACATGGATTCCCATATTCTGCAGTTCTTTGACTGCCTCCGGGCTGTCCTCTTTGATAACGTCCGCTACTGCAATGATTCCGACCAGCTGGTCTTCTTTTGCAAAAAACAGCGGAGTCTTTCCTTCTGCTGCCAGATCTTCTGCTTTTTTTTGCGTTCCTGCATCCACAGAAGTCTTGGCCTGGATAAATTTCTTATTGCCGCCATAAATGGTCTTTCCTGCAAGGACTGCGGAAAGTCCGTTTCCAGGAACTACCCGGAAATCTTCTACTTCATCCGCATCGATTCTACGCTCCTCTGCTTCCTGCAAAATCGCACGTGCCAGTGGATGTTCACTCTTTCTTTCCAGTGCATAGGCAAATCCTAAAAGTTCTTCTTCTGAGATACCCTCTGCCGGTATCATATCGGTTACTTTCGGTTCGCCGCTTGTAATGGTTCCGGTCTTATCCAGAGCTACGATCTGCATTTTCCCTGTCTCTTCCAAGGATACTGCCGTCTTGAACATGATTCCGTTCTTTGCCCCCATCCCGTTACCAACCATAATGGCAACCGGTGTGGCAAGTCCCAACGCACAAGGGCAGCTGATCACAAGCACGGAAATTCCTCTTGCAAGTGCAAATCCAACGCTCTGCCCTGCGATCAGCCATACGATCGTTGTCAGTACCGCAATAGTAATAACCGCCGGTACAAATACGCCGGATACCCGGTCTGCAATCTTTGCAATTGGTGCTTTGGTCGCGGCTGCATCGCTGACCATCTGAATGATCTGTGAAAGGGTAGTATCCTCTCCGACTCTGGTTGCCTCGCATTTAAGGAAACCGGACTGGTTCATGGTTGCTGCGGATACCTTGTCGCCTTCTGCTTTATCGACCGGGATACTTTCTCCGGTGAGTGCTGCTTCATTGACCGCACTGGTTCCTTCCAGCACGATACCGTCTACCGGTATATTTTCACCCGGTCTTACTACAAAAATGTCACCTTTTTTCACCTGATCGATGGAAACTTCTGTTTCCACACCATTTTTCAGGACAACTGCTGTCTTCGGAGCCAGTTTCATCAGACTCTTTAACGCATCCGTTGTCTTTCCTTTGGAATGTGCTTCCAGCATCTTTCCGACTGTAATCAGTGTCAGGATCATGGCTGCTGACTCAAAATAGAATTCATGCATGTAAGACATCACGCCTTCCATGTCCATCTTCACCTGTGCATCGGTCATTGCAAATAAGGCATAGGTACTGTAAATAAAGGATGCTCCTGATCCCAGTGCAACCAGAGTATCCATGTTCGGCGCGCCATGAAGGAGTCCCTTAAATCCATTGATGAAGAACTTCTGGTTGATCACCATGATAATTCCGGCAAATAACAGCTGGATCAGTCCCATTGCCACATGATTTCCATCCAGAAATCCCGGCAGTGGCCAGTTCCACATCATATGTCCCATGGAAATGTACATCAGCGGGATCAGAAAACAAATGGATGCGATCAGGCGCCGTTTCATAACCGGTGTCTCCCGGTCTTTCAGGGCATCTTCATCCATCGAAGCACCTTTACTTTTTGCTCCTGCATCTGCCCCTTTTACCGAAGCACCGTATCCTGCTGCCTCAACCGCTGCAATAATCTCCGACTGAGATGCAGTTCCTTCTACTCCCATCGAATTCGTCAGAAGACTCACCGAACAGCTTGTAACGCCCGGCACCTTCGATACTGCCTTTTCTACTCTGCTGCTGCAGGCAGCACAGCTCATTCCTGTTACTGTATATTGTTCCACAAAATCCACCTCACTCTTTGGCTTTGTCTGTCTTTTTTATTGTAAAGATTTCCCTGCGCTTTTCAGCTGAAAATCTAATACACTCCTGTTATTTCATCAGTTTCTGAAGCGTTGCAACCAGCTCATCAATTGTTTCATCTTTTCCCTCTCGGATATCCTCTGCCACACAGGTACGGATATGATTCGCCAAAAGGACTTTATTGAAACTGTTGAGCGCTGCATTGATTGCTGACACCTGAATCAGAATATCCGGACAGTATGCATCTTCTTCTACCATGCGCTTCACACCTCTGACCTGTCCTTCAATCCGATTCAGACGATTGATCATGTCCTTGTATTCCTTTTCAGATCGCTCTTTTTTCTTGTGACAGTGACAACATTCTTTCTTTTCTTCCATGTATCTCACCTCTTATCTTTTCTCTTTACGAGGGTTATTATATACCCCATAAGGGTATATTGCAAGAAGAATTTTTCTCATTTTAAAAGTATTTCTCGTCGTCTCAATAACAGGTTTTTCTGCCACATCAGCGTAAGCCCTATAATCTTACTGATTCCAGTACCATATGCTTCGATTAAATGCAACCAGTAAAATACATTTGCAAGATCCGGATTTCTGCATATAGAAATACCTGCCATCACATCCTCCAGCTCAATTCCAGGCATCAATCCTCCGATGGATATAAATTCCATCCGGTCTTCATAAATACTAATCAATGCACTTGCACTAAACGCATAATCCCTGTGAACCAGCAAATTTAACAATGCTTCTCTGACAGCGATTTCAGGATAATCCCTGATATCTATCCGCAGCAACTTTTCGATTGTTGCATGTGTCTGATTATGAAAATCAATATAATCGTAGACATCATTCATCTGTTTCATCAATGCCCCTGAAAATTCTCTACGGTCTTTAAACACCGTCTGATCCTTTCCCTGAAAAACAGCCCCTTTAATCGTGTCAATTGTGTCAATCGTGTCATTTTTTAATACAAACAATCATATTTTGACACGATTCCGCCACATTATACATAAAACTCTTTTCTCCTAAGCTGAGCATAAGGTCTTTTCTCCCGCACTTTCCCGGATTTCTCCAAGTTAAAATCCACATACACAATCTGCTCTGTGTCATCTGCCCGGGCAAGAATCTCTCCATTTGCATCGACAGCCATAGACTCCCCGGCAAAATCCATCTCCCCTTCCACTCCAACACGATTACACATTGCAATCGCATGCAGACTTTTTTCCATATTCTTTTCTACACTTCCCGAATTTGACATTTGTATCATCGCAAGCCTCATATTAAATATCCTCCTTATCTCCTTTTACTCCAAAATCAGATATTTCTTCTTATCTGCTGAAGTAAGATTTTTCCCGTTGAGCAAAAAATGAACAGGGAGTTACCTCTTCACGATTTTTGTCGTTACAAGTGGCAACTCCCTGTCTTTTATCTTTTTACTGTTTATTTAAAAGAAACATTCTCAATAATCACCTGATCAAACATCCTATGAAGTACTCTGCCCTGTTCATCTTCTCCGTTTCCATTCTGATAAACATTTGCTGCATAAACATCATACAAAACTTCCGCACGCTCCGCATCATCCAGTCCATTCAAGAATTCTGCGATTCCTTCATAAATGGCTCCTGCCAGATCTCCTTCCTGCGGATTATTTTCAACATACCACTCATAGTTTGTCTCGTTTTGTTCCTTCGCACTTTCTTTAAAAGAAATTGTTCCATCCTTGATTCCCTCAGATATATCTTCAATTCCTTTATCTTTATACCCTGCTTCTTCTGCTATAACAACAATCGTCGCCAATTCGTAGCTGCGTAAGTAATTCCAGTCCAGCGGAGTCCATAAATCCTTTGCCTCTGTTCTCTCTGCTATCGGTTCATACTCTGGAAATGTAAAGCTTGCCGGATCAATCTCATATTTATCCAGATACTGTGTCTTTACTTTCTCTTTTACCAGCTCTGCAAGCTTTTCTGTCTCCTCTTCTGTCAGACCATATGCATTTCTTTCGTCGGAAGAATCTGCCTCGTCTGCTGTCTCCGAAGCTTTCTCCGTATCTGTACTCTGTGAAGTCTCGGTCTTTGCAGTCTCTTCTTTCTTTGATGAACACGCCGTTGCCGAAACAGCCATCGAAAGTACCAGCATTCCAATTACAATTTTTCTCTTCATCTCTTTTCCTCCCTGTTCATTACACTTCACCTTTAAATAAAAAGCGTAAGCTTATTATACCCCCCCCCGGTAATTTTCGTCAATTTCTTATTATTTACAAGGCAAAAAGATTTACCACAGAATGTTCTTTCATTGTAAAGGAATCCCGACTTTCTTTGGTTCTCTCCCTTCGCCAATCATTCCCAATTTCTCCTTTATAAACATCCTCTTCTTGCCGCTTCTTCAATCAGCTTCGGCTGAATTAAAGGATATGTCCAGTCTTTTATCAGTTCATCGCATATGACAATTTTCTCAATTTCACTATGTATCTCTTCAAATCTCTGATCCTTTGCCATTTTGATTTTCCTCCATAAAATATCTAAATTTATTCTCGCTGTTTTTTCTTAACCTTTCCATCCTGGCTCATCTCGCCGTTACTGAAAACTTATAAAAAGTTACAAACTTCTATGTTTCATTCCTACTTCAACGAGTATGCTTTTGATGATATAAATATCTATCTACTCACAAGTTCTTGTACTCTCCATAGGCGTAAATTCCGGACTAACGTATCCGTACATATTTGCATTAACGTTTCAGTGTCAGCTTGCAAATCGTTCTCCATAACCCTTAAGATTTATTGATGCCTGGAAATCTCTGTCAATTATATTCCCACACTCACATCTATATTCCCTGTCAGATAATTTCAAATCTTTTTTGATATTTCCACAACAGCTGCAAAGCTTTGATGATGGATAAAACCGATCAGCCACAATAAGCTGGATCCTTTTATCACTGCATTTGTATTCAAGCTGTTTTCTAAACCAAAAAAATCCTTGTTCCTGAACTGCTTTGGATAAATGTCTATTTTTCATCATTCCACTGACATTCAGATCTTCAATACAGATAAATCTTGGTTTTCGATTTACGATCTCAGATATGGTCTGATTCAAATAGTTTTTACGGATGTTTGTTAATCTGTGATTTCGTTTTAATAAAAGTTTTTCCTTTTTGATTACATTATTGGTTTTGCAGTAACTTTCCCCTTTCTTATTCTTCTCGTAAGAACGAGAGATACTACGCTGTAATCTGCGTTTCTGTTTTTCTAGTTTCTTTACTTTCTGACTCTTATTAATGTTCTTATATTTAACAGCATCAGAGCAGACAGCCAAATCTTTGATTCCTAAGTCTATACCAACTCCATCATCATTAAGTGTTTCCTTGCAATCAGGAAATTCCACACATACACTGATCCACCAGTTCAATCCGTCAAAGGATATTCTCGGATTCATATATTTAACATCTGTTGGAATACGTCCATGTTCTGCAAGTCTTACCCAATTCATTTTCTGCTTATTTGCTTTCCTGCTGGAAGAAAAGCCTTCAAACTTAACGTGGGTATTACTGAATTGTATCTTAACATTGTCCTGATAGAACTTCGGCATTGATCTCTTTTTAGACTTGAATCTTGGGAATTTTTGCAAACCCTTGAAAAAGTTCTTATACGCAGTACAGGCATCTTTGATTGCCTGTTTGGTTACATTATTTGAAATATTCAGCAGCCATGCGTATTCATCAGAATGTCTGAGCTTTGTAAATTCTTTTCTGAGTTCTGAATCTGAAATGAATTTGCCACCTTTTTCATAATTTTCTTTTTCCCTGGCCAAAGCCCAGTTATAAGCAAATCTTGAAGCACCTGCGTACTGAAACATCTTAGTTTTCTGTACGTTGTTTGGTATCAGCATTACTTTTATGGCTTTTACCATCTGTTTCCTCCTGTATCAATTCCCGGATAAGTTTCTTAGCTTTGTTCGCTCGTTTTCCTTGTAATTTGCAGCTGAATACTGTGATTATTTGAACCAGATCTTCAACAAGTTCCTGCTGTTCAGATTTTTCAGTATTATCAATAATCTCAATCTCACAATTATAAAGTGAAGAGATATATTCTATCAACTCAAAACCAAATCGCAATAGCCTGTCTTTATATAAAACAACAACCTTTTCAACTTGATTTTGAGAGATTCGTCTAATCAATTCCTGAAGTCCTTTTTTCTTATAATTAATCCCAGAACCGATATCGCTTATTATCTCAAACGGCTGTCCTTTTGCCAAAAGATATGTCTTAACATTATCAATCTGTCGTTCCAAATCATCTTTTTGTTTATGGCTGGAAACGCGACAATATCCAATTGTAATGCGATTTTTAGGCTTTACATTTATTACCTGGTTGAGTTGCTCATCAGAATAATATCTATAGCCACTTACTGTAGTATGATGCGGATGAAGTTTTCCATTGGCATCCCAATTTCGTAATGTCTGAGCAGATACGCCTATAATTTTTGAAAATTCGTGTATAGAATAATATTTACTCAAAGTATCAACTCCTTTCAATAATATTCTAGTCTAATATCTTATAAAACTCAATATCTACTTATATGATTTTATAATTTATCTTTAACTGTTAATGACCTTCTTATTCCCTACGGACGATATCCGGTCTTATCCGCTTCCGTTATTTCGCGGATCACTTTACAAGGAACCCCAGCTGCAACCACATTTGCCGGAATATCCTTCGTAATCACACTTCCGGAACCTATGATCGTATTATCACCTATGGTTACGCCCTGGTTAATATGCACACCGGCTCCAACCCAGACATTATTCCCAATTCTGACCGGCTTCGCATAGCAGGCTCCGTGTGTCCGCTCCCATGCATCCATGGCGTGATTAGAGGTATAAATTCCAACTCTTGGTCCAAAGAGGACATTATCACCGATCTCAATGCCACCGCCATCCAGCATAATGCAGTCAAAATTTGCATAAAAATTATTCCCGATTGAAATATTATAACCAAATTCACACCGGAAATTCGGCTCAAAATGAACGCCTTTTCCAATGGATTTGAGCAGTTTTTTCAGGATCGCTTCCCGTTCTTCTGCCGGTTTCCCAAAACTTGCATTATATTCGTTAGTTAAAAACACCGTCTTTTCACGTGCTTCCACCAGCTCATCTGACAAATCATTATACATATTTCCATTTAAGATAAACTGTCTCTGTTCTTCTAAATTCATCGTCATTTCCTCCTCATTTCCATGCATCTATCTCTTCCCGCGATTTGAATATAATAATATTTTTATTCTTATATTTTCTTAACATCTCATTGATTTCCGGTATTTCATCCCTTGAAAAATTGATAATAAAATCTCTGAATTCTGCTGACAGTTCTTCTTCCTGCCATGGCATATCTTCTCTTTCACTTCCAATACGCTCTTCTGCGCCCGTAAGACACACACTGGTCGGCAGATCTAAAAAGAATACAATGTCACATTCTTTAAAACGCATTTCAAGCGTTCTTCCATAATTGCCGTCTATGATCCATTCATCCTGTTTTATAATTTCAGATAATTTTTCCTCAAACTCCTGCTTTGTTATCGTTGTCCTGTCCGGCTTATGCCAGATCATATCAAGATAATACAATGGAAGTCCTGTTTTGTCTCTGAGTCTTCTTGCAAATGTACTTTTCCCCGCACCGGGACATCCAAGTATCAGAACCTTTTTCATATTTATTTATCTCCTCATCCTTTTTCTACTAAGTGACATGCTCCCACCACTTAAATCACTGATTTTGAAGTGGGGGCTTCTTGCTCAATGGCTCTACTGAGCCAAGTATCTACAAGCTATCCTCGCGTGCCCCGCGATTCTTTTGCCCGGACACGGGCATGTTTTCTTATGATCCAATTGTCCGGATACGGACAGTTTATGCTGTCAACATTCTTCTTGCCTCTTCACGGATGTTGATTGCTGCATTACGATCTCTGTCCATCTCATTTCCACACGCACAGTGATAAACTCTTTCAGATAATTTCAGCTCTTGCTTTATCCTTCCACATTGACAGCATTTTTTACTAGAAGGAAAGAAACGGTCTACCTTTACCATTTTCTTTCCTTTCCACAACAGTTTATAGTCTAACATTTCCCGGAACATTCCATATCCATTATCCTGTATACTTTTCCCAAAGTGCCGGCACTGACTCATTGCTTTCATATCAATGTCTTCCACTGCAACTGCATCATAACCGTCTGCGATCTTTCGGCTGAGTTTGTGCAGATAATCTCTTCGCTGATTTCGTATCTTTTCATGACATTTCGCAACTTTCTTTTTCTGCAGTTCATAATTATGACTTCCTCGTACGCATCTTGACAACTTTCGTTGCTCCCTTGCCAGTCTTTTTTCGTTTTTTCTAAAAAATCCTGCTTCTTCTGTCTCAATCTTTTCTGAAAATACTGCCATACCCTGCATTGCGTAATCTATCCCAAGTATCCTTGCGGTACTATAATCTGGTTCAGCTGCTTGGTTTTCACAACTGTACCCTTCATACAGCAGGCTTGCAAAGTATTTGCCGGATGGTTCCATACTGACCGTCACTGATTTCAGGCAAAGTCCTTCTGCCGGCTCCCTGTGTTTTTTCATGGCAATCCATTTTAATTTAGGAAGCCGGATCCGCTTACTTTCCACCAGGATATTTCCATTAACCACATTCGTTGTATAGCTGTTTCTGGAATGATGTTTTGACTTGAACCTTGGAAATCCAATCTTGGGATCCCGAAAAAAATTCTTATATGCCTTTTCCAGATGAAGTTGGACATTTGCCAGTGCCAGCGAATCTACTTCTTTCAGAAATGGATATTCTTTTTTATACATGGCCGGTGTATGTTTTAACATTTTCTTCGTCTTTTCATACTCTCGAATCTTATCATTAAGCATCTGATTATACGGAAAACGACAACAGCCAAATGTTTTGCCAAGAAATATCTTCTGTTCTTCTGTCGGATAAATTCGGAAACGATATGCTATGTTCAATACTTCTTCTCTCCCTGGGTTTCAATGTATTGACGGATTACTTCTACTGGGGCTCCTCCAGCTGTCAACAGACAGAAACTCTGACTTCAAAAGGCTTCTTTCCAAAGTTTCTCTCTGATTTCCGGATATTCCTTTTTCAATAGTCTGCTACTGGCACTTTTATAAGCATTGATAAATTTACTAAGTTCCGTTCTCGGCTGCGCACGGAACATTACATGCACATGATCAATGTCATGATTCCATTCTTCCAGAACAATCCCATACCGTGGAGCAATATGTTCCCATATCTCTTTTGCTCTTTCTGAAATTGGATTCTCAATGACTTTCCTTCGATATTTTACTACCATGATCAGATGATAATACATCAGATACACTGAATGTGCATTATGATCTATTTTTTCCATGCAACTCAGTCCTCTCTCTAATAATCTATGTTTTCGACCTTTTCGACTGACTCTATTATACCACGGAATTCATTATCGAACAAATGTTCTTTTTTATTTTTGTACAATTCATCTCACACCTGCAGAACTTAAATGTATTTTTAACTTCCAGTTGGCAAGAGTAAATTCTAGTCTTATAGAA
>NZ_JAAIMM010000040.1 GCF_013300725.1 Allocoprococcus comes | reverse complement strand
CTGACGATACAAAAATTTATTATTTTTTATTGTCCTCTTGACAGGTAGCACACCACTCTTCTCTTACAACCGGTCTTTTATTACTCTGTTCCAGATAATGCCAGAACAGTCCCTTTCGTAGCACGGACAGAAAGATCGGATATTTTTCCAGTGTCCTGTCTACCGCCTTCTGCAGGATCTCCTGCTGTATATCCTCTTTCAATTCACAGTAGAACCGGAATACACGGGTATCCCTTTTACTGCTCGCCGCCGGAAAAAGCTTCGCTGCATTGTCCAGCCTTCTCCAGTGCTTTACATTTGTCTGCGGCATTTTCTATTCCCCCTCCAGAAAATGATTGATATATTCAAAACTTTCCTGTACATGCAGACTCCGGATTCCCAGTGCAAAATATCCGTGAAGTGCATCCTTGATCCGGTGTACTTCCACCCGGTTACCTGCCTCTGCAAGACGTCTTCCATACGCTTCTCCCTCATCCCGGAGCGGATCAAATTCTGACGTCAGGATCAGTGTATCCGGCTGCTCTGACAGATCTTTCTCCAGAATCGGTGCAAAATATGGATTTAACTTGTCCTCTTCCGAACCTGCATAAAGATTGATATAATCTTTTAATTTGCCTGCCGTCAGAAGATAATCCTGCCCATTCTCCCTTACGGAAGAGAACAGACTCTTCTCTGAATAATCATTATTGACTGCCGGATAGATCAGAATCTGTCTCTTTGGCATAAATTCGCCACGGTCCCGTGCCATAATGGACAATGCTGCCGCCAGATTGCCACCTGCACTGTCTCCAATCAGAGTAATATCCTCCGGCATTGTATCTGGATGCGTATACAATGCTCTTGCCACGGCATAGCAGTCCATAAGCCCGGTCGGGAACTTGTGTTCCGGCGCCAGGCGGTATTCTACTGCTGCTACAGTCTGCCCTGTCGCCTGTGCCATCCGGGAACATACTCTCTCATAATTTTCCACATGCTCAGTCGACCATCCTCCTCCATGAAGGAAAAGCATGATCTTTCTTCCCTTGATCTGATCCTTTTCCAGATAAGATTCCTCGTCCGGGAAAAATACCCGGATCGGAACTTCGTAGTCCCCGTTATAGACCTGCAGATCCATTTTCTTATAAAATATTTTCATCGGATCCAGTCTTTTCAGATCCGCAAGCTGCCTTGATACTTCTACATCAATCCCTCCAAAAGACAGGATTTTCAGGATTGCTTTTGTTGCTATATTGATCGCCATATTATTTTTTCTGTCCTCATTTTTTTCACACAGATTTATTCTACCATAGAATGGTGTCCCCTACCACTCTTTCTCTTGCCATCTTTGCTACATTAACCCATTTTCAGGTTTCACAATCATCTCATAATTTATTTGACACAGACTGTCAAAACAGTTACCATACACTTATACACAAGGAGGGTGTATTTGTTTTATGAATAATAAGAAAAATATAGACGACTATTTTGATGATAACTTTGAAGTAACTTATACAGGCGATCTCCCGTCGATCCCTGTGGGGCAGGATGATTATGACGACCGGTATGACGGCACAGACTACCTTGACGATTATGAAACTGATGACTACTACGATGAAACAGACAGGCTTGCTCCTGATTATGACGATGATTATGAAGAAGAGGATTTTTATGACCGCCAAAGGCCCGCCAGACGGGCAGAACGGAGAAATTCCCGCAGACGTCCCGATTCCTCTTCCGAAGAACTGGCTGCTCCAATTCGGAATATTGCCCGCACCGGAAGTACTGCTGCCGAAAAGCTGACTAATTTTATTCTTCGCCCGACACCGGTACTGATGTCCGCCATCATCCTGGCGATTACCTTTTTCTCGTTCTGGAACCAGATGTCTGATTATGGTGATGTCAAGACGCTAAGCTCCAATCCCGATCTTACACTGGTTGCATACCTGGCTGTCGGAGGGGTTATGCTGATCTGGATGCTGTCAACATTCTTTTTCACATTAAGTGGTATCTGGCACGGAAATGGACGAGGGCTTACCTACTTTGTTCTGGTATATATTCTTTCCTACCTGTTCAGCCTTGCGGCAAATGCAATTCCTGCGGATGTCGAACTGCTTACCGGTATCCGGGGCGGCATCCTGGTATTTGGTTCTCTTTACCCGGCATATTTTCCATTCTGCGTGGTGGGAATTATTACTTGTATTTTGCGGAAAGTTTTGAAGTAAAACATTCCTCATACTAAGGCATATGCCTTAGGGCATCCTCATATGGTGTTTTTGCTTTATAAGTAAACAACAACTAATTACATGCGAAAAAAAGAGTAAGTCAAATCACTCATCCTTCTGATTTGGCTTACTCTTTTCCTACTTACTTCTGTTTCATTCCCGATGTGTTTTCCAGCTTTTGTACTATTTTTTCTATATCATATTCCGGTGCATAGGTTTTGGCAATATCATAGATTCTCTGTATCGTCAAGACATCCTCTTCCAGAAAGTCTGCAATTTCCTCTGCTGACATCCCTTTTTGCAATTTTTTTATAACAATTGAAACTAATGCTTCCCTGTACCCTTCTTTACGCCCTTCTTTACGTCCTTCTTTACGTCCTTCTTCACGTCCTTCTTTACGTCCTTCTTCACGACCTTCTCGCATCCCAATTATTTTTGCACTTTTCATAAACGAATTATGATCCCACAAAATTTTTTGTCTTTCTTCGTATTCTCTTCTTTTTCTTTCATCTGCACTCATCTTCTCCAGACATTCATAAGCTTCTTTAATATATTCATTTTGCTCTGCCATCTTTGCAAAATCCTTTCTGTTCTTTCCGCTCATAAATCGCATCCACTGGATGATCCCAGTTTCATTCTGACTTTCCGGTGGCAACTTTTTTAATTCCAGAATATGAATCTGCAGCAAGTCCGTCAGCACTTCTCCAGTCTCTTTATCACAGAACATTCCCGCATGATAACATCTGATATCATTTTCAAAGAAATTAAAGTCCAAAATTCCAACATGAATGCACGGTTTAATTCTATCATAAGTATCCCCTGTTTTCATTTGATCTGTTACCATCTTTGACAGATAATAAAAGCTCCTCTGAAACCAGAATTCAAATGGCACCACTTGCATTTCCAAATCCATCTGCTCTCCATTTTTCAAGAGAACTCTTACATCCAGAATCCCGTATTTATCTTCCGGATATTCTTTTCTTAAAATTGTTGGCATCAACTTTGTTTTCTGAATTTCTTCTGGATCTTTCTTTAGAATTGCCGCAATCAATCCCTGTCTTACTTTTGCATTCTCCATTAATTCTTTGAAGCAGAAATCTACCGTTGGATGCATTATAAAGCTATCCTGATTTTCTGTTAATTGTTTCTTTTCTTCTGTCATATGATTCCCCTTTCTGCATTGTAAAAATATAGAAAGGAAAATCTGACTTTTCTACTATAAATATTTTAACATACTGTCATCCTTTGTAAAGGCAAACTCCCATACTTCTATATTTTCTTTTGCTTTGTTCATTGTCGGGAGTTTACTCGAAAATTGAGCACCGAAAATGAGATACCTTCTGATTATGGTTAATTAGATACTTTTTCGATTTTAGAACTAAATCGAAGTAAAATAACTCTATCACATTTTCCTGAAATCTTATACCCTGCATAACATTTTCGAGCACTTTCGTTGCATTTCAATCATCAGACCATTTTATATACATATTCAAAAAAATCCCATACTCCATGTACAAATCACATGAAATACAGGATCTTTTTATTCATCTAACTAGAATTTGATTACGCCAAGGATGATTCCTGAGATCAGGCAGACAATACTTACGCCCCAGATCCAGAAGAAACTGTTCTTGATGTGGTCTTTGATCTCCACACCTGCAAGACCGGTTCCAAGGAAAGTAGCCGGAACAACCGGGCTGATGAATGTTGCACAATTACGGCAAACAACCATTGCAATGGCGATATGTGCCGGATTCACACCGAATTCGTTTCCGATTCCGATCAGTACCGGAAGCATTCCAAAGAAGAAGGAATCCGTATCGAACATCAGTGTAAGCGGTACAGATACCAGACCTACGATAAGCGGTAAAAATCTTCCCATAGACTGTGGAACTACACTTGCAAGTACATTTGCCATGTGCGTCATGATCTCTGTTTCCTGCATAACCCCAAGGAATACACCTGCACAAAGAATCGTAGATGCCATGGTAAGTGCCGGGCCTGCATGAGATTTAATGATCTTACCCTGCAATTTTGCACCTGGATAGTTTACAAAAAGAGCCACTGCACATCCTACCATAAAGATATAGTAAGACGGTACCTTTGCAAGAACCAGGTTTACGATCACTACCAGTGTTACGATCACGTTGAATACAAAGAGTTTCGGTCTTGCAAGTTCATTCTTTTCACTATCTGTTACAGCTTCATCTTCAATTCCGCCATACTCGATTTTTTCTGCTGAAGAAGTGCCTGCGCCTCTCTTCTTTTCGATATTTCCCCAGATAAATGCAGTTCCGAGTGCAATGAAAATACCTACAACCTGCATTGGAATGATCTGTTTCCACAGGGCATTCGGTTCAATTCCGAGAACAGTAGCCGCACGCATTGTCGGTCCGCCCCATGGCAGAAGGTTCATAACACCCATTGCAGATACGCAGATGAGCATCAGAGTTGTCGGTCTCATATTCAGACGTTTGTACACCGGGAGCATTGCCGGAATCGTGATCAGGAATGTGGAAGCTCCACCTCCGTCCAGATGTCCGATCATCGCAATGATACAGGTCATCATTGCCACGCCAACTACATTACTTCCAACCTTCTTCATCAATGCATTGATGATCTTATCGAACATTCCTACATCTGTCATAATTCCAAAGAAGAGTACTGAGAAGATAAACAACGCCGCAGTACCATGTACTCCGGACACACCGGCTGAAATAAATTCCCCCATTTCTTTGATCGTAAATGTTCCGGTCGCTACAAGGATCGCACCTGTTACAGTGGATACACTGACAAACGCAAGTGCCGGTACCGTTACATTTCTTAAAAGCAACGCAATCACTACAATGATCGTTGCAAATCCCAATAAGGCAAGCATCGCTTCACTCATGGCTTTTTCTCCTTCCTTTTGTACGGGTACTTTTTCGTACCATTTATTTGATGATTCCATTATAAAAACCCAACCTTACACTCTTACGAATTCCTCCTTACATTTTGTTAAGGTAAATCTTTAAAAGTATTAAGGTTGGGTTTGTCGTGTCTTACATCTTACATGGAATCCTTTGCCCGGTTTCGGATTGCCTCAAGAATCGCAGTATCAGACACCGGTTTCTCCACATAACCATCGATGATTCCTTTTTGCTTTGCTTCTACTGCCTCCCGGCTCAGTCCGTCTGTAATGATAAATTTCATCATATCCGGATATTTTCCTGCCAGTGACATACAAAAATCAACACCGCTGCAGTCTTCAAGTGTCTCATCCACCACAAGAACGTCCATCTCCTGTTCTCGCAGACACTGCTGCAGTTCTTCTTTTTTCATACAAGTACGGATCTGGATTCCGATTTTTTCAAAATTCTTTTTTAAAAGCTGCAATACTTTCGCATTATCATCCGCCACAACAATATGGTATTCCTTGCCGGACACATTCTGTGCGATCTGCGGCGTATGATCCATATCAAGTATCGGAAGGTAAATATGAAAAGTACTTCCTTTTCCCTTTTCACTTTCCGCGTACAGATAGCCTTTGTGGGAAGAGATGATCTGTTCTGCAAGTGCAAGGCCAAGTCCGGTTCCTTCCCCACCTTTCTTTGTTGTGAAGAAAGGATCAAATATATGGCGGAGGGTTTCTTTATCCATACCACATCCATTATCTTTGACAAGAATGTGAATATAACTTTCCCACGCATCGGAGAGCTTTCGCGCAGCCTTCGTATCCATTTTCGCTTTTGTTTCTTTTCTACATACCACAAGGATCACTCCCTGTTCTTTTCCGATGGCATGGACCGCATTTACACAGATATTAAGCAGCACCTGATTCAACTGGGTTGCATTTCCTAAAATACTCTCCGTCTCAATCTGGATATCACTTTCCAGCTGAACCTGTGGAGTACAGATCGACTCGATCATTTTCAGTGCACGCGTCATCATTTTTTTCATCGGAATACTTTTATATACCGTCTCCACATTTTTCCGGCTCAGCGATGAAATCTGCCGGACAACATCTTTTGCCTTTTCGGAAGCATCGTATATTTCCTTCGCGCTGTCCTGTTCCTCCGAACCTTCCGGAAGTTCCATCATAAGAAGTTCCGCATATCCCATGATCGGTGTTAGAAAGTTGTTAAATTCATGGGCTATTCCGCCGGTCATGGTTCCCATGATCTGCAGTCTCTGCTGGTGTGCAATGTTCTCCTCACTGCGATGCATTTTTTCCAGCTGCTCGTTTAATTCTTTCAAATCATCGATTTCTCTTACCGCTCTTCGTATATCCTTCATCACTCGCCAGAGTATGAAAACCAAAGCACCGGCTGATAACAAGATTCCGACAAAAACGAATATCATTTTCAGAAATCCTTCTGCGATAGGCTCATAAAGATCATCATAATCAATTACCGCGCTGACACTCCAGAAACTATCCTGCATCTTTACCGGTGAATAAGCACTTATTTTCCGCACTCTCGGCTGTTCCGGATCGGTCCACCAATAAGAATAATAGTCGGAAATGCCTTCTTTCCCGCTATTTTGTCCCTCCACCATCTGTTTCAGGCTTGCATAATCCAGATCCGGGTACATCTCCATTCTTCCTTCGATGACCTTTATTCCCCACTGTTTTTTATCCGGATGCATGATAATGGTGCCATCCGCATTTTTTACAACAATATAACCATTCGTTCCGATACGGATGCCGGAGATCAGCTTCTGATAATATTTTTCTGCATCAATCATCAGACAGATTTTCCCGCCTGTTTTTAAATCTCTTTTATACACATTATAGATTTTTCCGGAAGAATCTTTTTCCATGTAAACACTGTTTTTCTCAGAACATTGGGTAAGAAGTTCACTACTTTTCATTTCCACATCCCTGACATACTTTGTGATCTTTCCGTCCTGATCTTCCAGATAAAGATTCGCGATCATACTATTCTGCGTGGAAATGTATTCTTTATAAATGTTCTCTGCATCTTCTGCTTCCCGTTCTTCTGTTATATCTGCCAGAAATTCCAGGTTATCTTCATATTCCCTTGCGGCTACCGACATATTTTCACTTAAGATCCTGGTTGTCAGAAGCAATTGCTCTTCCTGGTTTTCCATAAGTGTATCGCGGTATTTTTTCCAGACTCCGAACCCCGCTAATACAAATACTACGATCAGAAAAAGCGGAATCACGGCAATCCATGTTTTTTTATTTTTTTTCATATTCCCTTATCCTTGCCTGGTAATCGATTGACTTGTTCTCTTTCTAATATTATAATGTTTTTTATAAGTTGTATAGAATTTTATTGAAATTTTTACTTTTGGGAGGTTGCCTCAATGGCTGACAAAATACTGATCGTAGACGATGATCCGGCAATCTGTAAGCTGCTGGAAAAAGTAATGCACAGCAATGAGTTGGAAACAACAACAGTAAACTGTGGCATGGATGCTCTGTCCATCCTTAAAAATCATACATTTGACCTGATCCTTATGGATATTATGCTGGGAGATATGGAAGGATTTGAGGTCATCAAACGGCTTCGCAATCAGGGGATCAGTACCCCGGTTATGATCGTCAGCGGACGTAACGAGGACTATGATTCCCTGTACGGACTTTCCCTTGGCGCGGATGATTATATCACCAAGCCGTTCCGGCCGCTTGTACTTGGTGCCAAAGTAAAAGCACTGATCCGCCGCAACAAGAATCTGGTACTCGACAATTCCGATACTCTGGAATGCGGTCCATTCAGCTATGATACCACAACCATGCGTTTTTACAAAAATGACGAAGAGCTGATCCTTTCTTCCAAGGAGTCTGCACTTCTTCTGCTTTTTATGAAGCATCCGCAGCAGGTTTTCACCAAGGACATGATCTATGAGCATGTCTGGGGCAATACGGTTGCCGTTGATGACAATGCGATCATGGTCTATATCAACCGGCTTCGTGGTAAGATTGAGGACGACAGACAGAATCCGGCGCATATCCTGACGATTCGCGGACTGGGATACCGTTTTGTTCCGTAAACGACCTTTTCATCAGGAGGAAGCTCCATTCGGAACCTTCTCCTAATAAAAAAGAATGTGCCTCGGCACATTCTCGCGCCGAGCGCGGTCGCTTGCGACATTCTTCATCTTCGTGCGAGTGCGCATCTCCGGCACGCAGTGCCTTTTATTTCATAGGAAGTTCCTTTGGAATTTCCTATGAAATAAAAAGATGACTTTTCACCCGCTCATTTGTGAAAAGTCATCTTTTTTATTCCTCACCAGTCTGGTGCAGTCCATATTCATGGCAGAAAATTTGATTCCCGTTCTCAGTTATTATACGCTCTATTTTACAACCGGAAAGAGGTTCAGGACTGTCCCGTTCTCGTTTGGAATTTTATTGCACAGCATCGCAAGAAACAGTGAGGTGGCAAGAAGATCGGCACACCCACCCGCGCTGATACCACGCTTTATATAATCCGCATCCATGCGGATCAGTTTGTCTAACGCATCTTCTGAGTAGGCTCCGCCTTCCTCCAGAAACTGCATCGCTTCCATCTGGACCTGATAAAGGACCGATGGATTCTTTCTCGATAAAATGTTGGAATCCTGCACCCGGCTCATTAGTGCAAAAAGGATCTGTAATTTGATCCGGTTCCACTCCATTCCCCGCAAAAGTCCATCCTCCAGTACCGGAAGCGCAATATGAAAAACAGATGGGTATCCGGCAAGTGCTTCCCCGCGAATCCCTGTTGTCCCGTATTGTACGAGATTTTTTTCACCGTTACTTTTTGCAGGTTCCTTTCCCAGCATCTCGATTTCGGCTCTCAAGATCCGGGCAGTCATCTTCTGCTCCATCCGAAGGATCGATTGTAAAGTAACGGTTCCGTCTTCCCGGATACATCTTCCCGCTGCCGCGCTGAATATTCCAAGGGTAAAAATCATCCCTTTATGTGTATTCACATGCCCGGTTGCCCGGTACATGGCTTCCTCCGCAAGCATTCCGGTCTTACGGATTTCGCGGAAAAGATCTTCCGGCGTACAGGTCAGCTGGTATCCCTGGTATGCCATTCTCACAAACCACGGATACAATGCCTCTGCACTTTTTTCAAAGGTCTGCACATCCATATCTGTGTGGGCACCACAGGAATATGGATCTACAAGCCCGGGCTTTGGAACCGTATAGACTTCCTCAAGCAGTGCCTGATACGCCATCCGGCCAATCGATTCTGCAAGGTATTCTGCTCTCTCCACTGCCTGATTCTTTCCCATACGGTTCTCCTTTTATATCCAATTACCAATAACCTGTAAGTTTTCCGATCAGAATTTAATCATCAAATTCAAACGGCTTGATCTGACGGACAACATCCATGATAGTACCGTCACGGCTTTCAATGACACCAACAACACGGTCTCCAAACTGTACCTTCTGTGGTTCCCCTGCGATAGAGTAAGCGATATCACGTAACTCTTCAATAGTCTTGAACGGAAGATCGACATCTTTCATTGCTTCGATCAGATCCTGTCTCTTCGGGTTGATCGCAATACCGTAATCTGTGATAACAACATCTACGCTTTCACCAGGTGTTGTAACAGTTGTTACATCTGTACAGATTGCCGGTGTTCTTCCCTGAAGAAGTGGTGCGATAACGATGGCACATTTTGCTCCGGCTGCTGTATCCGGATGTCCACCCTGTGCTCCTGTGATCATACCGTTGGAATCTACGACAACGTTACAGTTGAAGTGTACGTCAACTTCCAGAGCTGCAAGGATTACGAAGTCCAGTTTATTTACAACTGCACCCTTGTTGAACGGGTTCGCATACTCGCCTGCACTGATACGGAAGTGATGCAGATCTTTTACTGATTCTACAGCTGCAAGGTCGAAGTCCTGTGTATCCAGAAGTGCGTCTACCTGACCATTGATCAGAAGGTCACACATCGGCTTTGTAAGACCACCTACACCAAAACGCATACGGATATTTCTTTCTTTCATTACCTTTGCAAGTGAAATGGTGGATGCAATAGAAGCTCCGCCGACACCTGTCTGGTAAGAAAATCCGTCTTTGAAATATGGTGTATTTACAACAAACTGTGTACAGTAATCAGCCATCATCAGCTTTCTCATATCTGTGGTCGGTTTTGCCGCACCTGTTGCGATCTTCTTCGGATCACCGATCTGGTCAACTTCTACAACATAGTCCACTTTTGTCATGGAAATATGTGCCGGGAAGTTCGGGAACGGAACCATGCAGTCTGTGATTGCTACCATTTTGTTTGCATGGAATGCATCTGACATTGCGTAAGAAAGTACACCACAGTCAGATTTTCCACCGATACCACGGCAGTTACCGTATTCATCACAGGTCGGAGTTCCGATGAATGCGATATCGATCTGAGTTTCACCTGTTACCAGGGCACGTACACGTCCACCGTGTGAACGCATGATCGCAAGACCTTTTAATTTACCATTGGAAATGGCTTCTCCGATCTTTCCACGTACACCGGATGACTGGATGTTGGTGATCGTTCCATCTTCAATATATTCTACCAGAGGATCATGTGCTTTTCCAAGGGAACTTGCGCAAATGGTAATGTCTTTGATTCCCATATCATGGATTTCTTTCATTACCATATTTACAACGTAGTCACCTTCACGGAAATGGTGATGGAAGCTGACTGTCATACCGTCTTTGATTCCACATTTTACAAGGACATCATGGATGCTGTCTACCATCTTGCTTCCGTTGGAATTGATGACACATTCTACTTCCGGTCCGTGTTTTTTATAGACATGTCCGTCAAAATGATGCACACCCTGAAATACTTCTTTTCCTGTTACTTTTAAAATCTCTTCCGGGATATCTCTACCTACTGCGTTAATCATCTTATAAATCCCCCTTATACACACCTGAAGCTTTTGCAAGCTCGATTGTTCTCTTTGCTCCGTCATAGAAAGCGATATCGATCATCTTACCATCTACTGTAAATACACCGATTCCCTGTGCTTTCTTTGTATCAATTTCGCGGACAACTTTTTCTGCAAAAATGATATCTTTCTGTTTTGGTGTAAAGATCTCATGTACAATGTTGATCTGTCTTGGGTTGATGATGGATTTTCCATCAAATCCCATCAGGTGGATATTCTCAACATCCTGACGGAAACCATCCATATCATCAAGGTCTGTGTATACGGTATCAAAGCACTGTACACCAGCTGCTCTTGCTGCGATCACCATGTTCTGTCTTGCTCCCATGAGCTCGATTCCGGTTCCGGTGATGTGTGTCTGAAGGTCTTTGGTATAATCTCCACCAGAAAGGGCAATACCGAAAAGTCTTTCGGAAGATTCGCAAATGTCAAGTGCGCGCATGACACCACGTGCAGACTCGATCGCTGCCATGATCAGAACACTTCCTTCTTCACGTCCGAAATCTTTTTCAGCCTGGATAACTTCAGCTTCTACGACTTTTACATCCTGTGCGGACTCTGTCTTTGGAATACGGATTGCATCGCATCCACCTGCGACTGCACAGCGGATATCTTCTTTCCAGTAAGGTGTATCCAGTCCGTTGATTCTGACAACACGTTCGCATCCTCTATAGTTAATGGTCTTAAGTGCATGATAAAGAGAAAATCTTGCTGCATCTTTCTGGTTCTCTGCAACAGCATCTTCCAGGTCAAGCATGATAGAATCCGGTTTGTAAATATAAGGATCCTTGATCAGTCCCGGTTTCTGTGCATTTAAAAACATCATGGTTCTTCTAAGTCTTTTTTTATTCGGATTCATTATCTGATCGCACCTCCCCACGGTAAGTCTTCAATCTGTCCGATTGAACGATAAACAGCTGCTTCGATTCTTGCCTTGATTGTGCAGTCAAGCGCTCCTTTATCTACGATTGTAAGCTTTACATTATCGATTCCCAGATTATCAAGTGTCTCATAAGCGACCTTTCTGATCTGATTTCCATACTGATTGATTACCGCGCTTTCCAGTGAAAAATCAACTTTTCCTTCTCCGGCTTCTACTGTTACCTGGCAGTCACTGGATTCTAATGTTCCTGCAATTGCAGGTTTTTTGATTTCCATTCGTGCTTCCTCCTTAACATCCTTTTGCATTTGTATTTGCTTCGTTGTGTTTATCATAGGGCTCTTACCTTACAGGAACGTGAATAGTTTTCTTAATATTTGTTAAGATTCGCATATTTTTGCTGTTACAACCGGTCTTTCCAGTGCCTGTGAATTCATATTTACCCAGCGTTTCATATATATCCTGTCTTCTTTCCATTCAAAAGACACATGATCAAAAAAAGCCATCTCCGGATAACGCCATTCCATCATCAGCACATTTTCTGATTTCCAGTAAGCGCATGCGGCAATTTTCATTTCATCCATTTCATACTGATGATGCAGATATCCACCTGTCATAGAGGTTTTCCCATGGATCCAACAGTCAAGTCCTGCTTCTACAAAATGTGTTCCCCTGTTATCTTTCATCCAGAATGTTACTTTATCTTCTGAAAATTCCAGACCTGTTTTTTCTATTTTATCTTCATTCTCAAAAGGTTCCATTTCTATTTTCCGATTTCCTGAAATCAGTCTGTTACTGACGGATCTGTTTTTGTTTTCCAGAGACATTCTGAGTCCTTTATTTTTTAATACTTTCCACATCTTTTCAGAGAGATTTCTTTCTTCTTTCATCGGATTCAGAATTTCTTTTTGAATCAGTTCCGTCTCCAGGTAATTACTGTCTGCCGTAGTGATAGCAATTACCATATTTTGTTCCGGAACAATCGCACAGGTCTGTCCAAACATTCCATCTGCACACCAGATATCTCCTGTATGCGTCCAGTGAAAATTATATTCTTTTTCTCCTTCTTTTCTTGGCTGTGGATCTTTTTTGCCTAGTGCGAGATCCACCCACTCAGGATTTAACAACTGTTTTTCATCCCATTTCCCATGACTCAGATACAGTAACCCAAACCGGGCAATTCCTTCTACCGTAATGCTCACACCATTTCCACCTGAACAGATTCCTTCCGGACTTTCTCCCCAGCTAAACTTCTCCAGACCAATATACGGTGCCAGTTCTTCTTCGATCAATTGATGGCATGTTTTTCCTGTAACACGCTGTACGATCGCTGACGTAATATAGGAATTCCCACTTGAATACATAAATTCACTTCCTGGCTCCTTTACAAACGGTACTTTAAAATATGCATCCAGCCAGCTGGTCTTTAATGGTCTCCATTCATTTCCACCTATACTTCTTTCCTGTCCACTACGCATCGTAAGCAAATTCCGTATTGTAAGCTTCTGAAGATATTCATTTGCTCCCTCCCGATATTCCGGAAAATAATCAAGTACCTTATCCTCCAATTTTATAAGTCCTTTTGTATAAGCAATTCCTGCCGCTGTATTTGTAAAACATTTTGTAAAAGAATGTACAATATGCGGAATTTCTTTACGATACGGTTCGTTATATGCTTCAAATATTACTTTATTGTTTTTCAAGATCATAATTCCATGGATCTCTGCTTCTCTTTTTTCCATCTCATTCAGAAAATTAATAATATACTCTGATGATACACCTTCATCTTCCGGTGTTGAATAGGTTAATTCTGTGTTCATACTGTCACCTCATCTATCTTTATTTTAAACTGGAAACGGGGGACAGAATTTTGTCCCCCTTTGTTATACCTAACTCTTTTCTGTCTTTTAAAAGAACGGGAATACCAATGGAAGAATTCCTACACAGCATATAAAGCTGATAATAACCAATGGCCATCCAAATTTTGCAAAGTCAGTAAATTTTAAGTTTGTAAAAATCATTAATGTCTGATTTGTTCCTGATGCGATTGGTGTCAGGAAAGAACATCCTGCTCCGATTGCAATTGCAAGAACAATTGCCTGTGGGTTTGCTCCCATTGATTCTGCAATAGAGATTCCAATCGGGGCAAGTACTCCTGCTGTTGCCATATTATTCATAAACTGTGTTGCAATTGCTGACCCAAGGAACAGTACAGCTGTAATCAGATACAAATTATGTGTATCTCCAAGAATGCTCAGCACAATGGATCCAAACACCTCTCCAAGTCCACTGTTTTTCATAACTGCAATGATCAAATTGATACCTGCACAGAAAAGTACCATATCTACACCAAATGAAGTGATTACTTCTTTTGGTTTTACAACGGTTGTAAGAACCGAAATCGCAATCAGTGCATATCCAATAAAGTTCGGATTCACTGTAATATCTGTAAGTGAATCCAAAATCAGAGCAAGTACAAACAGAAGGAAACTGATTCCTACAACCATCTGTTTCTTTTTCATCTCAGGTGTAATTTCTGTAGCTGCCTCTATCTCTGAATTACTTGGCACTGTTTCCTCATAAGACGGGCACCAGCGGTTCATCATGATCATATAGATTCCACCCAGAATAAAAATCGGGATACCTACCCATGCAAAATCAAACATGCCAAAAAGAGAAAGCCCGGCTTCTTCAAGTGCCGTATTTGCATAAATATTTGTCGGTGTTCCAATCAGTGTACAAGCTCCACCTAAAGTACTTGCATAGATTACGAATAAAATCATTTTGGAATGACTGATCTTATTTTTCTTGGCAATACTGAAAATCACTGGTAAAAATGCCATTGCAACATAACTGTTCTGCAGAACGAATGATACCAGTCCTGATGCCAGATATAGAATTGCAAAAATTAACATTTCTTTTTTCTTTCCACTTACATTACCAGTTAATTTATCTAAAGCATTTCCCATTACAATATCAAGCCCTGTTGCAGCAATCATTCCTGAGAACATACATATAATTGCCATCAAATGAAAACTTGAACTGCTTAACACGGCATATACACCATCCGCATCCATTGTTCCTGTAAATACAACGATCGGTGCCATGATCAAAAAACAAAACCAGTTTGGTAATTTGGGCGTTGCAAGAACTGCAACGAAAACTATAAATGTCAGGATCGCTCCTATTGTAGCCATACTCATCTTTCTTTTCCTCCGTATCCATATACAATAAGCTTTTCGGAGTGCGCTTTTCCAAAAACTCTCATTCTTCTCTTATATGATGTTTACCGGCTCATCACGTTAATCTTATTATAATTGTCTGTTGCTTTTTTCACCAATGCCAAAAGAAAATAGGGGTATAGTTTCATGCTATGCCCCTATTTCTCCATTTATTATTTTCTCTTTCAAAACAGATATACAGTACTTTTCCTGTCTGGAAAGGATTTTATTTTTCAAATAAATAATACCTGTTTTCGTCTTTTTTACCTTGTTTTTTCCAATGCAAAAAAAATCAATATCTTTTGTATTTGTTATGTATGGAAGAAATACTTCTGATATAAAACAGAATCCCATTCCTCGCTCCAAGGTCTGCATTGCAAGCATCGAACTGTTTACGATCATCTTTGGCTTCAATTCTTTTCCATATTCTTCAAATATCTGATCGATCTCTTGTCTGACATAACAGGAATTGTCCTGGATAATAAACTCATTCGGCATCATCGAAATATCCATCCATGGATATTTTTCACCTTCTCTTTTTTCTGCTTTCTGAAGCATCATATACTTCTTTGGAACTGCAAGTAACATATAATCTTCTACAATAAAATCAAATACGATAGAAGAATCCTTTTCACTCAGATCCGGCCCTATTGCCAAGTCATAGGTCCTGTTTTTTAAGCCTGTCAGGATTTCCTTAGCCATGACATTTGAAAATGTTGCTTTACACCCGATGTATTTTTTACTGATCTTCTCCTGAACTTCCATTGCCAGCAAAAGGCTGGCACTTAAAGACATACATATGTGTATTTCCTGTTCTTCTGATAGTTGAAGTTCCTTTAGTCTATGTTCCATTGTGCTGTTTAAACGTTTGATTTCTTTTCCATACTCAACATAAATTTTGCCAGCCTCTGTCAGACTGATTCCATTCGATTTCCGCTCGAAAAGTAAAATTCCAAGTTCCTGTTCCAGACTGGATATAAATCTGCTGAGTGATGGTTGTGAAATATATAAAAGTTCAGCGGCTTTTGAAATACTTTTGCATTCTGCAACCGCTAAAACATAGGTAAACGATTTTAAATCATCCATTTTTATCCTCCCGTGATCTCAGTAAACAGATTGTAAGCTTTTATATTTTAAAAGCGCAAGATTAGTACAACTTATCGAAATTTCTTTGATTTCAGGGCATGCTAAATGGGCTACTGGAATTCGGATTATACTAAAAAGCTCTTAATTCTCTTGAACCCCGGTTTCAAATATGCTACAGTGAACTACTCGGCAACTAAGTTACCAGAGCATCTGAATTCTGGCGGGATACCGCCTTTTTTCAGGGTGCGTCCATGACACCAATACTGCTTACCTTTCGGCTATGCAGCTACTTTTATTATTTCTGGATTTTTTAGTCCAGTTATGGACAGTTTCTTCTGCTTTCCGGATACGGAAAGATATTTCCGCAGGATATTGAAGGCGCCTACTGCATCTGCATTAAATCTTTCTCCATTGGTTATATACATGCCCCGCTCTTTTCGATTTGACGCTTCTGCATATCTTTTTGATACTTCTGGTGATAACGGGCTGCACTGGCTTGTAT
>NZ_JAAIMM010000003.1 GCF_013300725.1 Allocoprococcus comes | reverse complement strand
ATACCCCCATATAGGACTTTTATATTTCATTGTCCTATATGAGGGTAGCATATCATATTGCAGGGAAAGCCAGTAAGAATCCCTTCTTCTTTTTTTTCATTGCATCACGCTCGCTTTCACTTAAAACTATTCTGTCACCTGTGTATGATAATCATTCCATGCTTTGTCTGCTAAAGCCGAAAGCTTATCTTGCCATATCTTTTTAAAATCAGTTTGCGGACCATATAATAAACTACTATTTTCTATAATCTCTTCATAAATAAAATGTTCAACTTCTGTCGGAAAATATGCTCCTTCTAAGGACTGAAATGCTTTTATAGCTAAATCCTGTTTTGACTGATCTAAGAAGGACAGTTTTGTACGGATGGCAGATACTTGTACCGGATAATCTGTTCCAAGGACACCATTTGCGCTTAGTGACATTCCATTAGTACTAGTTGATTCCTGAATTACGTTATTTAAAAAATACATTAAGAAGTGATAAGCTTCTTCTTTATAATCAGATGCCATACTTACAGCACCAAAGCAACGAATGGCAGCCAATTTTTTTCCCTGAATATCAGGGATTATGTCTATTTGCGTTGTGTGTTCGTTTATGTCATCCAAAGATGAGATTAAAATATGCGAAGAGCTAGTATCAGTATTATTTGTCTTTTTATTTTGTAAATAATCTTGTTTAAATAATAAGTATTCTAATGCGAAATTACTCCACTTTTCCTTATCAAAGAAAATCTGACCGGAATTGTAATCCGCAGCAGGTTGAAACCAGTTACCACTGATATTATCTAATTCGAATAGTGCATTTTTCAGAGCGTGGTCAGAAGAACTTTTTATATTTGAAATCCAATCTTCTAAGGTATCATTTTCCTGTGTATAATCAAGTACAGTATCGGAGATTAACATATTATAGTGGCAGGAAAGAGGAAGAATATATTGTCTTTCCTGATATTGACCGGGGAGAAGAAAAGACGGATTATAGTTTTCCTTTTGCCAATAAGAATCTTTTTTCATATATTTATCCAATGAGGCGAATACACCACTTTGCATTGCCTTATAAGGATTTTCAAAAAGAGGTTCGTTCATCTGCGCAGCTCCATCGGTGGAACAGTTAACAAGATATAAGTCAGGACCTTTTCCAGACATGATCTGTGTACGGAGTTTCTGAATTTCTGCAGATCTTTTATCAGGATCAGGAGATAATATTTTAATTTCAAATTCCAGAGAGTTATTTTTGGATGTGGCATATTTTACAGCATCAAGGACCTGCTCCTTAAAAGCAGGTTCTATAACAATAGAGAGTGTTTTGGAGACATCTTTATTTAGCTTTGTACATCCGGATAATCCAATTGAAAGGATGAGGAGTGGAAGAAGAGCAAGCCGTTTAGGTTTCATAGTATCACGCCTTCGCTGTATTCGAATAAAAATATGTGTATAAATATATTTGTTATTCCAGAGAGTATTTATATATTAGTTATAACCATGGCAACTTACAAAACGTGTTTGTGTTGAAGTTGTTGGAGGGTATGCGAGTCCGCATCTAGTACACTTAACTACAGTTGTAACGGTTCGCTGTTCCATTTTATCTGTACCATATGTATAGCCGTGAGAACAAGCTTTTTGATAAGAAGTCCATGTTCCATAAGTTGTACTTGGTAACATATTTCCAGAACAACCTGGACAAATTGTACCTCTAGCTCCTGATGCAGCACTTACAGGTGTAGCATAAAGACTTAAGAGTATTATCAATGAACATATTATTGTACTAATTTTTTTTGCTTTAATGGTCATAAAGTATTCTTTTTTCTACTACAATATATTTAGTTAGTAAAATTTAAAATTGAACATTGGTATGATCCCTCCTTAAAAATTACAAAGTATAATTGATTGAATTTAAATGATGTATATGTCTTAGTATCTGAATTTTAACACAAAAATAAAACGATGTCAAAAAAATATAAAGGAATTTTTTGAAAACGAAGTAGTTTGTATGATTTTGTTGATTTTCGAAGAATACCAGAGGACGCTTGCATTTCAAAAAAATACAAGTTATCCTTAAGAAGATGTACAAAGGAGGAAAAGAAGATGCAGATTCAGCACATTTTATTTGATCTTGATGGAACGCTGCTTCCAATGAACCAGGAAGAATTTGTTACTTTTTATATGCCACTTTTGGCGAAAAAATATTTATCGGAAGGAATTCAGTTTGATCCCAAAGCATTCATTGCTTCCATATGGAAGGGCTATGAAGCAATGGTTAAAAATGATGGCAGCTGTACAAATAGAGAAGCATTATACGCCGAATTTGTTGATTAGTTTATGATTTCTGTAATTTTCAATCAACCAGATAGACCGAATTTGTTGATCTGTTTTTAATTTCTGAAATTCTAAATCAACTATATCTGCATATTTCGTTGATTAGCTTTGAATTTTACAATATCTAAGTCAATAATAGTTCCTTATTTCGTTGATTCATTTTAAATTTTGCATATTTCAAATCAACAATAGTTATTTATTTCATTGATTTATTTTCGACTTTTGAGTTTTTCAATCATTTTTCTTCAATATAACGCATGTAAAAATGTGTATCAATGAAGAAAAAAATAAATATGAAAAACTGAAAAAATTATTGCCATCAATAAAAATCATATATATGATATTTATAAAGAACAAGCAAAGGAGGTTTAAAATAATGCCTATGAAAAAAAGATTATCCAGTTCCATTGGTGCGATTATAGTCCTCTGTGCGATCATTATAATATCGCTACAAAAATATCAGCCAGATCAGGAAATCATTACAACATTCATGCATGAATGGCTAAATGACGATTCCAAGGCAGAAACAGAATATAAAAGAATTCTGGAAACCGGAAGTGACAATCAGGCGTTATCTCAGCCTTTGCAAAAATATTTCATAACAGAAGAGTCATTCCAGTCTTTTCTAAAGACATTTTATTATTTACCAGTGAAAATTCTGCAACAATACGATTCCTATAATTTAACAGAACTTAACGTAACAAAGGAATCCAACGGATACTTAGTAAAGGTAGATTTAGAACTGATAAAAGAAGAAAAATCAAAGAATCATTCCATCACAATAAAAATCCAAATGGATCATAAAAAGTTTACCTATTTTACCATAACAGAAGGAAAAGAAATTTAACATAAAATATCCTGCTCATTCCGATATAAGTGATATCAGAATTGAGCAGGATATTTTCATCCACACACTATTATTTTAACGCATTCCCATCACTAAATGCATTTCCAACCTTCTCACCCATCACATAATACTCATTATGCACAGGCTCATAAGCAATCGGTTTAAGCTTTGCAACATCAATATTTCCATTCTCATCCAGAATCTTCTCATCCGCATTGATATTGACAATTTCGCCGATCACATTTCCCTCTTCGGTAAATCTGACGAATTTACATTCCAGAACCAGCGGAAGCATTTCTTGTAATAGATCGTCTCTGCTTTCTATTATATAAAACAGGCAGTTGAAAGACAAGGTTCAAATAAGCTATAATATCCTAAACAATCATTTTACAAAAGCAGAGAGGAAATAAAATGCAGCTTGCAACAGCAATGAATTTAAGAAAAGCAATGGATGAGGAAGCCAAAAGAGAACGATTTGCTTCCTGGTACAGTACACTGCCTGGAATCCCGGCGCACGAAAAAGAAATCATAGAAAGGTCTTTAAAATACAACGTATGGAAAGAACTCATAAAACTAATTGTCGTTTATATGATCCTTTCACTGGTATGGTTTTTCGGAGTCGGGCAGTATGATCCATTTGAAAGTGTAACAGGCTATAAACTCATAGGGAAAAAAGGTGTCACTGCGGTTGTACAGGAGGATGGCGAGTCGCTGCGCCTGAAAGATCCGAATAAAGGCGAGCATGTGAGTTATACACTTGCAGAACTTGGGTTGGATCCGGTTAAGTATTCTTACGGCAGCCGGTTCCAGACATACTGGGAAAAAGAAGAGAATGGGAAATATCAGTTACTTGCGGTATTGCCGGAGAAGCAGGTATCGAAAATAGAAGGTCTTTATTATGGCGTAATGGGAGTCGGATATTTTGCGATCCTGATCGGTAGTCTTTGTGCATTTTTTATGCGAAGGAAAAAATACACAGGATGGTTTTTGCCGTTCTACTACAGGCTGGAAAAGTTTTATTCCGAATATGGTGTCTGGCAGAAATATAGTGTGGAAAGAGGCTATGACACAGTCGATGCGGTGATTGCCTACGGAAATGAAAATCCTGCATATTTTGTAAAAGAATTTTCGAACGTGCATCTTACAAAAGAGGAAGAAAAGAAAAAGAGATCAAAGCTTGTTATGGTCTGGCTGACATCGATTGCGGTCATGGCAGGGATCATACTTGTCATTTCCCTGCATGTGAGTATTACGTCAGAAATCGAACGAAGGCAAAATGAGGCAAGGACGGCAGCTGTTTTAGAGAATCTGCAGGATGCGATTGAGGAAAAAACGCCAGGTCTTGGTGATGAATCAGAATATTACAATTATGCGGATATGATCGACCGGGCGAAAGATACATTTCCAGAAGAGGATGTTTACTACAAGCTTCAGACAACGGAAGATTATGTTACGATAATTGTAACAACTAAGAAGAAACAAAATGTCTGCTTTGACCGGTATGTGCCGGTTCAGGGATCCATTGGTGATGCAGATGCAGAGTATAAGCTTGAGATCGCTATGGTATCGGATGCAATGCAGCCGGACGATATTTTACATAATTATACAGGGATACTTTCTGTAAAATAAGAGAGTAGCAAAAATATGATTCAGCAAAAGGACAAAGGAGAAAATTTATGAAAAAGAAAAAATTTACAATGGTAGCAGCATGCGCAGTCATGACTATAGCACTTGCGGGATGCAGTATGCTCAGCTCCAAATTAAATGACATTACAGGAAAATTAGTGGGTAATTCGTACACGATCACGACCTATGATAATTATGGCAATCGTGTGATGACAACCACAGGAGACAAGATCAATGTGCAGGGAAATGCCGTGGAAACTTCAAGCTATGATTCGGACGGAAACGTAATTACCGGCTATGAGCTTTCTTCGGTTATCACAATTACGATTGATGGAAAGGAAATCGAGAGCTGTGGCGATACCTGTATTTTTGCGCAGGACGCGTTGAAAGCGGATGTGGATTTTACGCAGGAGGATATTGAAAGCAATGCAAGCGGTAAGATTACGGATAATACGGCAATTGCCGGTGTCTTAAATAAATATAAGAATATGTTTGGAAAAGCCAGAGTGGTTGTTATCAAATCCCAACTGGGACAGCCGATTGTAGCGTATAGTGGAGAAGATGTGTACTGGGAAATCCCGGATGATCTGCCGAAGTTTACGAAGCTGATGATTGATGGGAAAGCGCTGTACATACACCGGGCGAATTTCCAGATCATTGATAAGAGTTTGTTAGAGTCCAACTGATAAATTTACTGCATCAAAGTTTTAGAGCTGATATAATCAAAACATGGGTGCTACCATAACAGTAGGCGGTTAGTCCTTCTTCAGAGGGTGCAGAGTGCTAGTGGCACTCGTTTTGCAACGACCGAAGTAGAACGGAGACCTGTGACCCTCTGATTACATAGAAACCTTGATAAGGAATCTGCTGGAAAGGAGGGCTAAGCCAATGAGTATTTTGGATTTTATTGCAGTTGTGAGTTTTGGAATCACCTGCTTTTGTGCCGGATACACATTCGGCAAAGATAATAATAAGACACAAAAATAACCGCCCAAGCTTGCCAACTGAACGGTTATTTTTAATCAATTAGTATAAGGGCTAACCGTCTATCGGTAGCACTCTTTTTCTATAGTCATATTATCATGTGTCTGTTGAAATGTCAAATTTCTTACTTTAAATTGAGGTTAAAACCTTATATTTTAATAGAGAGACACATTCCAAAGAAAATGAGTAACTGTAAGTGAGAGAATGCTAAATTTATCAGGGAAAAAAGTTCTTAAAGAACAATATAAAATGGAAATAATACATGTATTAATAACCTGTGTAAAAGAATAAGTAACAGGAAAATGCATCAATCCAAAGAAAACAGAAGTAATAATAATAGCAAAGAAATTAGTTGATTTCTTTGATAAAAAAGTCAAAACAAATCCACGCCAAAGAATTTCTTCGGTCAGTACATTTAAAAGCATATTCAATATGTAAAAAAAGTTATCTATGTTTATTAGGTCAAATTTAGTAATTATATTACCGAGTGCTTCAGAAAAAGGTGGTGGGGATAAGAAAGTAAAACGGAAAAAGATTCCCATAAATACATAAAGAATGATTCCACAAAATAATTGAATTATTGGTTTATGTAAATGAAATCCGTATTCTTCAAGAGACTCATTATAGACAGAAATATAAATCATAATTGCAATTGACGGAATAATCGTAATCAATAAAAAGAGCATTTCTGAAATAAGACCATTCAAATATACATAGATAATTCTTTGCAATAAAAACGCACCTAAAAGAGTATAAATTGGGAGAGCTAAGAAAAATATCCATTGTTTTATTGTGCGTGTCATTATAATACCCCCCTCATATTTTTTATATCATAAAACTTGAGTTTTATTTACCAGATAACCGCAATCACCCCAGCCAGAAAACACCCCTGTGCTACCGCATTCGTGATCTGCTCGATCCAGTTATTCTTCGCCTTCGTCCCATCCAGCTTTACTGCAAACACGCTCATACAGATCATCCCAATAACTGTAATCGCAAAAAACACTACCGCAGGAAACGAAAAAATTTCATTCCTAAGAACTGAAAAATCAATCACATGCCGTCCAATAATCAGCCCGGCGATCATTCCAACAAATCCGGAAGGCATCAGAACCCGCATCTGCCGGTTCAGGATCTGGAAATCTTTCCCGGATCCGGCAAGCAGGATTTTCCAGAGAACCTTTCCGCATCCGGCAAGCGAGCAGAGCGTGGCTCCGATAAAGAAGATCACATTTCGGAAACGAAATCCGATCAGTAGGATCGCAATGCTGAAAAAGAGCACCGGAAGGGCATCAAAAAGCGCGAGTGAAAGTGTAAAATTGTCATATTTTTTCTTTTCCATCATTATCCCACCAGCCATTTATATTTTGCAACACTGTAAAGCGGTACGAACGGAATCAGGATCGGTGTACTTTTCACATACTTCTGATATTCCGGATCGTTGCCGTAATTCTTGTTCTGTCTGAGTTCCAGACGTCTTGCTCCGCCGAACATAATATAGATAATCCCAAGCCATCCGATTAGGGCAGCAGTCCACTGCAAAGTGTCGTGCAGAGCAGTGGTACCGGATACAAAGACACCGGTCCATGTGATGACTTCGCCAAGGTAATTCGGGCAGCGTACAAAACGGAAAAGTCCTACATTACAGAAAGCGTGTGGATGCTCTTTTTTGAAATTATTTTTGGTGAAATCAGAAAATGATTCCAGAAGAATCCCAATTGCCATGATCAGTGATCCAAGGGAAGTGACCAGATCAGAGCCGGCATGATTTTCCAGGCGGAAGAAGACAGGGGCAGTCTCGCAGCAGTAAAGCAGTGCGCAGCTTACCCAGACCAGTACCTTTAAAAAGAAATTCATGTCAGAACCGTCTTTGATATCATTTTTCATCGTACTCTGGTAGGAAGTACTTTTCTGTTCCCGGATCAGCAGATATCCACCAAGTCTGCATCCATACACGATGAAAAGCAGTGCCATTACCAAAGTCGGGATGGTCAGTTCTCTCCAGAATAGTACGATCAGTCCTGCGCCAATCCCGGCAATGGAGAACCCGTATCCAAGCGAGATGAACCAGACAAATTTTTTAAACCCGATCGAGCTGATAACCAGTGCAATAATCAGTAAAATAAGAAACTTCATAGGTATGCCTCTTTTCTATAGAATTAGTATAATGATAGCACTTTTGTGGAAACAGGTAAAGCAGAGTTATTTCATCTTGCATTTCCCAAAAATACCAGTTATCCTTATCTGTATATCAGGAGGAGGCAGAAAAAATGGAAGAAACGAAAAAGTTGTCATGTATAGACTGTAATGTCAAGAAATGCAATGCAAAGCAGAATATAGAGAATCATAAACCATATCCAGGATTTTGCGTGTCAAATAATATGGATTCCCAAGACCGGCAGCAGGCACTGGATACTTACATGGGAGATGAAAAGGATCTGAAGATCATGCGTGCAAGTGCTGAGATCGAGCACGATTTTTACTGTCAGGCAACCCGGGTGGAGGAGACGATCCGTTGGGCGAAAAAGCTTGGTGCAAAGAAGATCGGAATCGCAAGCTGTGTGGGACTTTTAAAAGAAAGTCATCTGCTTGCAGGACTTCTGCGAGAGTATGGATTTGAAGTGTACGGCGTGGGATGTAAGATCGGGGAAGTTCCGAAGACGGAGGTTGGTATTCCGGAGCGGTGCGAAGAAGTTGGCGTACACATGTGTAACCCGATTCTGCAGGCGCAGGTGCTGAACAAAGAAAAGACAGATATTAATATCGTGATGGGACTTTGTGTTGGCCATGACAGTCTCTTTTATAAGTATGCCGAGGCGCCAAGTACGACGTTGGTTGTAAAGGACCGTGTGCTTGGAAATAATCCGGTGGCTGCTTTGTATACGCTGGACTCTTATTACAAAAAGTTACATCATCTGAATCTGGAGGAAGAATAATGCACATTCGACATATTTTATTTGATCTTGACGGAACGCTGCTTCCGATGAACCAGGACGAATTTGTTACCTTTTATATGCCGCTTCTGGCAAAAAAATATATATCCGAGGGGATTTCCTTTGATCCGAAAGCATTTATCGCATCCGTGTGGAAGGGCTATGGAGCAATGGTGAATAATGACGGAAGTTGTACCAACCGGGAAGCATTCTGGCAGTATATGGACGAACTGCTTCCAACGGATTCTGAGAATTCCGAACGGATTGCCCTTGATTTCTATGCAAATGAATTTAACCAGGCAATTGCGGTGACGCAGCCAAACAGTCTGTCGGACAAGGTTGTGAAAAAGGCAAAGGAAAAAGGAATCCGCACCTACCTTGCAACCAATCCGGTATTTCCAAAGGTGGCAACGGTGAACCGGATCAAATGGGCGGGACTGGATGCAGAAGATTTTGAACTGATCACGACTTACGAAGACAATTGCTACTGCAAGCCAAATACAGATTATTACCGGACAATTCTCGAACGCTTTCAGCTTGCACCGGAAGAATGTCTGATGGTGGGAAATGATGTGGAAGAGGATCTTGCAATCCGGAAACTGGGTGCAAAGACTTTTCTTGTGACGGATACGATGGAAAATAAAAAGAACCTTCCAATCGAAAGTGATTACCAAGGATCGATGAAAGAGTTGCTTGCATTTGTGGAAAGCCTGGAAAATGCTTAAAAAATTATTGAAATTCCAATCTTTTATTGTAAATGCAAGGCGGACGTGGTAAATTATTCTAAGTAGTATCCGGCGGAAACCGGAGAAGAGTATATAATAAGAAACAGAGGGAAACTGATATGAAGAAAAAGTTACTTGTTGTTTGTGGTGGACAGTCCAGTGAGCATTCAATTTCACGAATTTCCTGTAATTCAGTGATGAAGCATCTGGATAAAGATAAATATGAGATTACACTTGTCGGCATTGCAAAAGATGGGAAATGGTACATCTTAAAGCAGGAAGATAATGACCTGTCAAAAGATACCTGGCTTGATGGAGCAGAAGCGGTAGAGGGTGTATTCAATCTTCTGAGAAGTCAGGATGTTGCATTCCCGGTACTTCACGGACTTTACGGAGAAGACGGAACCATCCAGGGATTATTTGAACTGGCACAGCTTCCGTATGTAGGATGCCGTGTATTTGCATCCAGTGCATGTATGGATAAGATTTTTGCAAAGAAAGTATTTGAAAGTGCAGGAATCCCACAGGTTAAATCTGTATATGTGAAGAAGCGCAATGATGGAAAGCTGGTTGTAGTGGAAAAGAACATGGAAGAAACAGAAGAAGTAGAAGCTTCGATTATGAAAGAACTTGGTATGCCATGCTTTATCAAGGCAAGCCGTTCCGGATCCAGTGTTGGATGTTACCGCTGCGATAAAGAGGAAGATCTGATGGCAAAGCTGGAAGAAGCTGCGAAGTATGATACACACATCGTTGTAGAAGAATGTGTAGACTGTATCGAGCTTGAGACAGCCGTTCTTGGAAATGATGACATCATCGTATCCAGAGTCGGACAGATCATGCCTCATGGTGAATTCTATACCTTTGAATCCAAATACGAAGATGCAGAGAGTAAGACATGTATCCCTGCGAAAGTAGATGAAGAGATTCAGGAACAGATCCGTAAGTATGCAGTACGTGCATTTAAGGCGATCGATGGACATGGGTTGAGCCGTGTGGATTTCTTCCTGGATAAGAAGACCAATCACGTTTACCTGAATGAGATCAATACCCTTCCGGGATTTACAAGTATCTCCATGTATCCGCAGTTGATGGAAGATTATGGATATAGTTATTCTGAACTGCTGGATAAGCTGATTGAAATTGCTGATGAGAACTAATTACAAAAATAGAAGATTTTTTGCTGCCGCCGTAACTGGCGGCAGTTTTGCATTATGTAGCAATAAAAAACTCCAGAATCAATTTTATACTGCTGATTCTGGAGTTTATTTTACTTAGAAACGATATAATTTCACTTTTTAGTTCTTTTTACTATATTCCAGAGAAGCTTCCACAAATCCCTTAAACAGCGGATGTGGTTTGTTCGGACGGGATTTGAGTTCCGGATGTGCCTGTGTTCCGATGAACCAAGGATGTTCCGGAATTTCCACCATCTCTACGATTCTGCCGTCCGGAGAAAGTCCGGATAAGAGCATACCGTTCTGGGTAAGAGCATCACGGTAGTCATTGTTGACTTCATAACGATGACGATGACGTTCGTGGATTTCTTCTTTTCCGTATAATTTATATGCCTTTGATTCTTTGTTAAGAACACAAGGATAAGAACCAAGGCGGAGGGTTCCACCGATGTCTTCAATACCGATCTGGTCAGGCATGATGTGGATGACCGGATGTGTGGTGTTTGGATTCAGTTCTACGCTGTGTGCATCATGATATCCGACAACGTCTCTTGCGAATTCTACGATGGCAAGCTGCATTCCGAGGCAGAGTCCGAGGAACGGAACCTTGTGTGTTCTTGCATATTTGATGGCTTCGATCTTACCTTCGATACCACGGTCGCCGAATCCGCCAGGTACGAGGATACCACTTACATCACCGAGAAGTTCATCGACATTTTCCGGTGTGACAGTTTCAGAGTCAACCCATTTGATATTTACGGTTGTGTGGCTGTAGATGCCGCCATGTTTTAATGCTTCAACAACACTGATATATGCGTCATGGAGCTGGATATATTTGCCGACCAGGGCGACTGTTACATCCTGTGTCGGGTGCTTCAGGCATTCGACCATCTCTTTCCAGTCTTTCAGATCCGGTTCCGGACAGTCAAGCTTCAGGCATTCGCATACAACGGAAGCGAGATGTTCTTCTTCCATGGCGAGTGGTGCTTCGTAAAGGTATTCCACGTCCAGGTTCTGAAGAACGTGATCAGATGGCACGTTACAGAAGAGGGCGATCTTGTCTTTGATTCCCTGATCCAGTGGATGCTCAGAACGGCAGACCAGAATATCCGGCTGGATTCCCATTCCCTGTAATTCTTTTACGCTTGCCTGAGTCGGTTTGGTCTTCATCTCCTGGGAAGCATGCAGATATGGGATCAGTGTGACGTGGATCAGTGCAACATTGTCATGTCCCATATCATGCTGGAACTGACGGATAGATTCCAGGAAAGGCTGGCTTTCGATGTCTCCGACGGTTCCGCCGACTTCGATGATCGCAATCTCGGTATCTGTAGCAGCAGGATTACGATAGAAACGGCTCTTGATCTCATTCGTGATATGTGGGATGACCTGTACGGTTCCTCCACCAAAATCTCCACGACGTTCTTTCTGAAGAACGGACCAGTAAATCTTTCCTGTCGTTACGTTCGAGTTCTTGGTAAGACTTTCATCGATAAATCTTTCATAATGTCCAAGGTCAAGGTCTGTCTCAGCTCCATCGTCTGTTACAAAAACTTCACCGTGCTGTACCGGATTCATAGTACCCGGGTCAATGTTGATGTACGGATCAAATTTCTGCATTGTAACTGTGTAACCGCGTGCCTTGAGCAGACGCCCAAGAGAAGCTGCTGTGATTCCTTTTCCAAGACCTGAGACAACGCCTCCGGTAACAAATACATACTTAACTGCCATAGTTCCAGTTCCCTCCTTATGGTATCCTTTTTTGTGTCTACTACTCATTGTGTTCTGTAAAAAATAAGTTAGAATGTGATTTTTATTCATCAGGAAATTCCAAAAGAACCCTCTGACGGATAAAAATAGAAAAAAACCCCATAAAAAATTTATGTGGCTCCCTCGCTACTTTGATTTCCCCTTGAAATCAATTCCCCTATAAAATACTTTAAAAGTATACACCCATTCCAGAAAAAAATACAACAATTTTTTTCGAAATGGGTGTATAAAAATCAGAAATATTTCATTTTCCTACTGATAGATCGGTTTTTTCTCATATTTTGGTTCGGATGTTACCTGGATCGATAACTTCTGGAACAGACGGATATCAACATTGGCAAGCATAACCGATACATGTGCCTGGCAGCCTTTGAGGTTCGGAACCTGTCTGAGTGCCTGTTCGGCAACCGGATTGGAAGAAGCGCTGATAGAAAGTGCGATCAGAGCTTCATCTATGTGAAGTCTTGGGTTCTTGCTTCCAAGGAATTCGGTTTTGACTTTCTGGATCGGTTCCAGGGCAGTCGGTGAGATCAGGTGCATATCATGATCGATTCCGGCGAGTTCTTTTAAGGCGTTCAGGATCAGGGCAGCAGATGCGCCAAGCAGATCAGAAGTTTTTCCTGTTACGATGCGTCCGTCCGGAAGCTCCAGAGCGGCAGCCGGTGCACCGGTTTCTTCAGCGCGTGCAAGAGCGGCATCAACAACCTTACGGTCATGTACGGTAACTCCTGCCTGATTCATCAGAAGCTCGACCTTATAAGTCTCTTCCTTCGGGCATTCACCGGAAAGGAAACGGTCCATGGTGCGGTAGTAGCGGCGAATGATCTCCTGACGGGAAGCTTCTTTACAGACTTCATCGTCACAGATGCAGTTACCAGCCATGTTAACACCCATGTCTGTTGGTGATTTGTATGGATTTTCTCCGTAAATGCGCTGAAAAATTGCACTCAGTACAGGGAAGATCTCGACGTCACGGTTGTAGTTGACGGTAGTAACACCGTAAGCTTCCAGATGGAACGGGTCGATCATATTTACATCGTTAAGGTCAGCGGTAGCTGCTTCATATGCTAAGTTGACCGGATGCTTTAACGGGATATTCCAGATTGGGAAGGTTTCGAATTTGGCATATCCTGCGCGGACTCCGCGTTTGTGCTCATGGTAGAGCTGGGAAAGGCAGGTAGCCATCTTTCCACTTCCAGGTCCCGGTGCGGTGATGACAACCAGAGGTCTGCTTGTCTCAATATATTCGTTCCTTCCGTATCCTTCGTCACTTACGATCAGCGGGATGTTGGAAGGATAACCTTCTATTACATAATGGATATAAACTTTAATGCCAAGCTTTTCCAGACGTCCTTTGAAAAGATCGGCACTGTTCTGACCGGAGTACTGTGTGATAACAACACTTCCGACAAAGAGACCATTGGCTTCAAATTCATCTTTCAGACGGAGAACGTCAGTGTCATAAGTGATCCCGAGGTCACCGCGGACTTTGTTAGCCTCAATATCGGCTGCACTGATAACGATCACAATCTCTGCGGTATCCGATAATTCTTTTAGTAAATGTAATTTGCTGTCCGGTTGAAATCCAGGAAGCACGCGGGAAGCATGATAGTCATCGAAAAGCTTTCCACCGAATTCAAGATACAGTTTGTTGTCAAACTGATTGATTCGCTCACGAATGTGAGAAGACTGCATTTGCAGGTATTTTTCATTATCAAACCCAATTTTCATAAAGTTCCATCCTTTTTGTCCATAATTTTACTTTCATAGAAGCAATCCAAACCTAGTATACTATAAAATATGACTTTTTTACAATCTTTTCATAAATTTTTCATTGATTTCTAAAAAACGCCTACTTATAATAGAGAAGACGACATTTAGGAGGTAGGTATGGATAACCAGAATAATAGAAATAAGCAAAACCTTCCGGGAAATAATAATCCGAATAATAAAAATAACCGTCAGAGATGGAATATTATATTATTTACCGTTATGCTGATCTCGTTTATCGTATTTGCGCTGTATCAGTTCCGGGAAGACACAGATGCCCAGGAGATTACCTATGACCAGTTCCTGAACATGGTAGATTCCGGGGAAGTTAAGAAAGTTGTGATCGAGGATGACAAGATCGTAATCACAGCGAAGACAGAAGCTGAGATGAAGAACAGCAAGAAGAAAGGCGCTTCTGAGAGCGATGTGGTCGAAGGTTCTGTAGCAGATAACAACGACAGCAGCAGTAAGGACAGCAGCGATGACAGTACAGGTCTGTTCAGTAATGTGACAAGGAAGCAGTATTATACTGGTATTGTGAAGGATGATACCCTTTCGGACAGACTGTATAAAGCAGGTGTTGAGTATGAACAGAAGATACCGGATTCTACATCTTATATGGTGATGAATCTTCTGGTCAACATTGTTCCGCTTGTGATCATGATCGGTCTGGGCGTGATGCTGATGCGCCGTATGACAAAGGGCGGCGGCATGATGGGCGTTGGCAAGAGCAATGCCAAGATGTATGTGGAAAAATCTACCGGAGTCACATTTAAGGATGTAGCCGGTCAGGATGAAGCAAAAGAATCCCTGCAGGAAGTGGTCGATTTCCTGCATAACCCTGGCAAATACACCGGAATCGGAGCGAAGCTTCCGAAGGGAGCACTTCTTGTAGGCCCTCCCGGAACCGGTAAGACACTTCTTGCAAAAGCAGTTGCTGGAGAAGCAAAAGTACCGTTCTTCTCTCTTTCGGGTTCTGCATTTGTTGAGATGTATGTCGGTGTCGGAGCATCCAGAGTACGTGACCTTTTCAAGCAGGCACAGCAGATGGCTCCGTGTATTATCTTTATCGATGAGATCGATGCAATCGGAAAGAGCAGAGATTCCCAGCTCGGTGGAAACGACGAGAGAGAACAGACACTGAACCAGCTCCTTGCAGAGATGGATGGATTTGACAGCAACAAAGGTCTGCTCCTTCTTGCGGCAACGAACCGACCGGAGATCCTGGATCCGGCGCTTCTCCGTCCGGGAAGATTTGACAGACGTATCATCGTAGATAAGCCGGATCTCAAGGGACGTATCGATGTCCTGAAAGTACATGCCAAAGATGTCCGTATGGATGAGACGGTCAATCTGGAAGAGATCGCACTTGCAACTTCCGGAGCGGTTGGTTCTGATCTTGCGAACATGATCAATGAAGCTGCGATCAATGCAGTAAAAAAAGGAAGAAATGTGGTATCCCAGGCAGATCTTTTTGAGGCAGTGGAGGTCGTTCTTGTAGGTAAAGAGAAGAAAGACCGTATCATGAGCCAGAAAGAGCGCCGGATCGTATCTTATCATGAGGTTGGACATGCACTGGTAACTGCCCTCCAGAAAGACGCAGAGCCGGTACAGAAGATCACGATCGTTCCGAGAACCATGGGAGCACTCGGTTACGTTATGCAGACACCGGAGGAAGAGAAGTTCCTGAATACCAAAGCAGAACTGGAAGCCATGCTGGTAACAGCACTTGCAGGACGTGCGGCAGAGGAACTGGTGTTTGATACCGTTACAACCGGGGCATCCAACGATATCGAGCAGGCAACCAAGATTGCAAGAGCGATGGTAACACAGTATGGTATGTCTGAAAAATTCGGACTTATCGGACTGGAATCTATCCAGAACCGTTATCTGGACGGAAGAGCTGTTATGAACTGCGGAGAGGCAACCGCGGCAGAGATCGATCAGGAAGTTATGAAGATGCTGAAGGGAGCATATGCTGAAGCGAAGAGAATGCTTTCCGAGCATCGAGAGACGATGGATCAGATCGCCGGATTCCTGATTGAGAAAGAGACGATCACCGGAAAAGAATTCATGAAGATTTACCGCAGATGTGAAGGAATTCCGGAACCGGAAGAAAAGAAAGAAGAGAATCCTGTAAAAGAGCAGACGATCGAGATGCCGAAGAAAGAGGCAGATACCGAAGCTGCACAGCAGGAAGAGAAAGAAATACAGAAGAAAGTAGAAAGAGATGAAGACGGATTCATCCTTCCACAGAAGCGTGACTAGTCTAGAATAACCGAAGATACAGAGGTTTCAGAACAATAGGTTCTGGAGCCTCTTTTTTCTTCGGTAGATTCTTTTGCAAGAATGACTTGTATTGTCTGCAGGAAGCAAGGTATAATGTGACTATGGAAAATCAGACATTTATTATTGAAGACGAACTTAAAAAACTTCCGGGGAAACCGGGAGTCTATCTGATGCATGGGGAAAAGGACGAGATCATTTACGTTGGAAAGGCGATCAGCCTGAAGAACCGTGTCAGACAGTATTTTCAGCCGAGCAGGAACCGGGGAGCCAAGATTGACCAGATGGTGACGCATATCACCCGGTTTGAGTATATCGTGACGGATTCGGAACTGGAAGCGCTGGTTCTGGAATGCAATCTGATCAAGGAGCACCGGCCAAAGTACAATACGATGCTGATGGATGATAAGAGTTATCCATTTATCAAAGTGACAACCGGTGAAGCATATCCAAGGATTATGATGGCAAGGCAGATGAAGAAGGACAAGTCAAAGTATTTTGGCCCTTATACCAGTGTGACGGCGGTAAAAGATACGATCGAACTGATCCGGAAGCTTTACCATCTGCGTAGCTGTAACCGCATTCTTCCGCGCGATATCGGGAAAGAAAGATGCTGTCTCTATCATCATATCAAGCAGTGTGATGCACCGTGTCAGGGGTATATTTCGCAGGAAAAATACAGAGAGTCGGTTGATGAAGTACTCAAATTCCTGGGAGGAAATTATGATAAAATCTTAAAGGATCTGGAGGAAAAGATGCAGGAGGCATCGGATGATCTGGAATTTGAGAAAGCAATTGAATACCGGGAGCTTCTGCACAGCGTGAAGCAGATTGCACAGAAGCAGAAGATTACCGATACAGGGGGCGAGGACCGGGATATTGTGGCTCTTGCAAGAGAGCGTGAGGATGCGGTGGTACAGGTATTCTTTATCCGTAATGGCCGTCTGATCGGCAGAGATCATTTTTATCTGCGGATTGCCCAGGGAGATGAAAATGCAGAGATCCTCTCCAGCTTTATCAAGCAGTTTTATGCCGGAACGCCATATATTCCGGGCGAACTGATGCTTCCGGTGGAACCGGAAGAACGGGAGATCCTGGAAGCATGGCTTGGAGAAAAACGCGGGCATAAGGTTCATTTCCGTATCCCGAAAAAAGGGGAAAAAGAAAAGCTTGTTGAGCTTGCGGCGAAAAATGCAAAGATGGTACTGGAAAAAGATAAGGAGCGTATCAAGCGTGAAGAAGGAAGAACGATCGGTGCAGTAAAAGAAATAGAAAAGTTGCTTGGTCTTAATAACCTGGTGCGTATGGAGGCGTATGATATTTCCAATACCAATGGATTTGCCTCGGTAGGGTCGATGATCGTTTATGAGAGGGGAAAACCGAAACGAAACGATTATCGTAAGTTTCACATCAAGGGTGTGCAGGGTGCGGATGATTATGCAAGTATGCGTGAGGTCCTCACCAGAAGATTCCGGCATGGTCTGGAGGAACAGAAAAGCGGAAAAGAGCTGGGAAGTTTTAATGTTTTTCCGGATCTGATCATGATGGATGGTGGAAAAGGACAGGTTAATATAGCACTGGAAGTACTGGATGAACTTCATTTATCCATTCCGGTATGCGGTATGGTCAAAGATGACCACCATCGGACGAGAGGACTCTACTATCAGAATATTGAGATTCCGATCGACCGCAATTCCGAAGGGTTCCGGCTGATCACAAGAGTGCAGGATGAGGCGCACAGGTTTGCTATTGAATTTCACCGGAAACTGCGTAGCCAGGGACAAGTGCATTCGATCCTGGATGATATTCCGGGAATCGGACCTGCGAGAAGGAAAGCACTGATGCGGACATTTGCCAGCCTGGATGAGATTAAGAATGCAGAGGTGGAAGATTTGAAAAAAATTCCATCAATGGATGAAAAATCGGCCAAAAGCGTGTATAATTTTTTCAGAGGAAGCGAAACGGAAGATACAGAAGCTACTCTGATGGAAGAACAATAAAAGGAGACAGGAATATGGGAGTTACATTAACAAAAATCGTAGAGAAGATGGAACTTAGAAATCTTACTCCGGATGTCGATATGACACAGCGGGAAGTAAAAATTCCGGATATTAACCGTCCGGCACTTCAGCTCGCCGGATTTTTTGATCATTTTGATTGCGAACGAATTCAGCTTATCGGATATGTAGAGTACACTTATCTGCAGACACTGGAATATGAGCATAAGATGAAAATATATGATACACTGCTTAATTATGGGATTCCATGCTTTATTTTCTGCAGAAATCTGCAGCCGGATCCGGAATTTCTGGAGAAAGCAGTGAAAAACAATATTCCGGTATTTATTACGGATAAACAGACTTCTTCCTTTTCAGCAGAACTGATCCGCTGGATGAAAGTGGAACTGGCACCGTGTATTTCAATTCACGGGGTATTGGTGGACTGTTATGGAGTCGGTGTTCTGATCATGGGAGACAGCGGTATCGGTAAAAGTGAGGCGGCACTGGAGCTGATCAAGCGAGGTCATCGTCTGGTAACAGATGACGTGGTGGAGATCCGGAAGGTCAGTGATGATACACTTGTTGGTACAGCACCGGATATTACCCGCCATTTCATCGAACTTCGCGGAATTGGTATCATTGACGTAAAGACGCTGTTTGGTGTGCAGAGCGTAAGAGAGACACAAAATATTGATCTTGTCATTACACTTGAGGACTGGAATAAGGATCGTGAGTACGACAGGCTTGGACTTACTGAGGAGTATACAGAATTTCTTGGTAATAAGGTTGTATGTCACAGTATTCCAATCCGTCCGGGACGTAATGTTGCCATTATCGTAGAATCAGCGGCAGTCAACCACAGACAGAAACAAATGGGCTATAACGCAGCTCAGGAGCTGTACCGCCGGGTACAGGAAAATCTAAAAAAGAAAATGTAAGGAGCAGGAGACAGATGAAATATTGTTTTGGTATCGATATAGGCGGAACGACAGTAAAGATGGGACTTTTTCAGGAAGACGGAGAGCTTCTTGACAAATGGGAGATCAAGACACGTACTGAGAACCAGGGAGAAGCAATCCTGCCGGATATTGCACAGGCAGTGAAAGCAAAGATGGCAGAAAAGGACCTGGTGAAAGAACAGATCATCGGACTTGGAATGGGGCTTCCGGCACCGGTAAACGAGGATGGAATTGTTCAGAACACAGCAAATCTCGGATGGGGATACAAAGAAGTGACACGTGAACTGGAAGAGCTTCTTGACGGAATGAAAGTAATTCCGGGGAATGATGCAAATGTAGCTGCACTTGGTGAGATGTGGAAAGGTGGTGGAAAAGGTCACAAGAATGTCATTATGGTTACCCTTGGAACGGGTGTTGGCGGTGGAATCATCGTGGATGGAAAGTGCCTTGTAGGGGCACACGGAGCTGGCGGAGAGATCGGTCATCTGTGTGTAAACTATCAGGAGACAGAAACCTGTGGATGTGGAAAGAAAGGCTGTCTGGAACAGTATGCTTCTGCAACAGGAATCACAAGACTTGCCAATATGCGTCTTGCAAAAGATGAGAAACCAAGTACCCTCAGAAATGTGGCAGAGATGTCTGCGAAAGAAGTGTTTGATGCAGTGAAAGCCGGAGATGAAGTTGCAATCGAAATCGCAACAGAATTTGGAAATTATCTGGGACATGCGCTGGCGAACCTTGCAGCTGCCTGTGATCCGGCGGTTATCGTAATCGGCGGAGGTGTATCAAAAGCCGGAGAGGTTCTGCTGGATTACATCAAAGGACCATTTAAAGAAATGGCATTCTTTGCAGATAAAGATACAGAATTTGCACTTGCGGAGCTTGCAAATGATGCAGGAATCTGCGGAGCAGCAAAACTGGTACTGGAATAAGTAAAAGATATTATAAAAAAACAAAAATCTTGTGAGAAATATTTAACATTCTTGCAAGATTTTTGTTTTTTGCAGAAGAAAATGAAGAATGACAAATGTTTATATTTGACATTCTGCACAAAATGATGTAGACTTATCGTAGTAACATTATTAAATAAGTCTATGAACTCTAAATAATTGTGAAAAGGAAGACAAAATGATAATACGTAAAACATTAAGAGAGCAAGTAGTTGAAATTTTAAGACATAAGATTTTATCAGGAGAGATCAAACCGGGAGAACGAATTATAGAGGCAAAAGTAGCAGAAGAGCTGAAAGTCAGCAGAGGCCCTTTAAGAGAAGCTCTCAGGCAGATCGAAGAAGAAGGGCTGGTTGTATATGAAGCGCAGAAAGGCTGCGTAGTAAAGACGATGACTTATGAAGAGATGCAGGAAACATACCTGATCCAGTCTACGCTTGAGAAACTGGCAGTGCAGATGTGCGGGGGAGAGATCAGCAAAGAACAGGATGAAGAGATGCAGAAGCTTGTCCTTTCCATGGAGAAAGCGGCCAATCAGAAAAATCTGTATGATGTTATAAAATTCGATGAACAGTTCCATGAATGTATTGTGAAGACCGCACACAGTGAAAAACTTCATAGAATCTGGAAAATACTGGAAGGAGGGAATACGGCGGCATATTATACGATGGATACGAAAACCCTGGTACCATTTGATGTGGTTCACATCAATCATCAGAGAATTTTGGATCTGTTTCATAATGGGACAGTCGAAGATATCTGTAAAGAGATAGAATTCCACTACATGGTTGTCCCGCATGTTTTATATGAAAATCAAAAGAAAAAAGGGGAAAGGAACTGAAGGTATGGTTAAATTTATTGGGAAAAGGCTGGCATATGCTGTTTTGACACTGTTCTTGATTACCACAGCAACATTTTTTCTGGTAGCAGGTGCTCCGGGAGATCCGATCGCTGCAAAAGTCGGACAGATGCCGGAACAGGCACAGGAAATCATCCGTGAGAAATACGGACTGGACCAGCCGGTAGTAAAGCGGTATACAACGTATATGAAGAATCTTCTGACGACCGGAGATTTTGGGGAGTCAATCATTTATACCGGACAGTCAGCAAATGATATTATAAAAAATAATACGTTGGTATCAGCGAAGATTGGGTTATTGGGATTGCTGTTCCAGGTGACGATTGGTATCAGTCTTGGAATGGTTGCAGCACTGAACCGGGGAAAACCGGTGGATCATGTCATAAGGGTACTCGTTGTATTGGCAATTTGTGTTCCAAGTTTTGTATTTGCATCGGTATTGCAGTATTTTCTTGCATTCAAATGGAAATTGGTGCCGGTATTTGGCTGGGGAGAATTAAAACACTATATTCTTCCTGTTGCCGCCTATGCAATCGGAGGAATTGCATCTTATACAAAATATATGAGGAGCAGTACACTGTCTGTAATTGGGGAAGATTATATTATCACAGCGAAAGCAAAGGGATGTACGAAAAAAAGAGTGGTACGGAAACATGTTTTGAGAAATGCAATGCTTCCTATCATTACTATGATCGGACCTTCTCTGGCAGGGATTTTCGCAGGATCATTCATCCTTGAACGTATGTTTGCGATTCCGGGACTTGGATTCTATTATGTAAAAGCAGTTTCGGATAATGACTATACGATGGTAATCGGTCTTACAATTTTCTTTGCTATTTTGTTCGTGGGCTCGCTGATTGTCGTAGACATTCTGTACGGAATCGTCGATCCGAGAATCCGAGTTGCAAAAGGTAAGAAATAGGAGGGCTTCTGATGAGTACAAAAGAGGTAGTAATGACAGAAGAATGGAATGAATCAGATGATTTTGAACGTGTTGGGACGGAAGGATTATCTGGTGAAGATATCGGAGAGAAATCCCTGACCTATTGGGCGGATGTCTGGAGAAGATTCAGGGAAAATAAACTTGCGATATTTGGTCTTATATTATTAGCTGTGATCGTAGTGATCCTGTTTGTCGGACCGCTGATCACAGGACAGGATTATCAGCTGATCGATGCGTCGATCAAGAACCAGGGACCAAGCAGTGCACACTGGTTCGGTACTGATGATATGGGAAGAGATCTCTTTACCCGTGTCTGTGTCGGTGGACGTATTTCAATCTATATCGGTTTATGTTGTACATTGGTAATGTTTGTGATCGGAGCACTTCTTGGTGCACTGGCAGGATTAAAAGGCGGACTTGTAGATGATATTATCATGCGTATCTGTGAATTTATCGGAAACCTGCCGTATCTGATCATTGTAGTAATTTTATCCATGGTACTTGGAAGAAGTATGTTCTCTCTTGTTTTTGCGATGAGCCTTACCGCGTGGGTAGGAACCGCGCGTATGGTACGAGGACAGATCCTTCAGATCAAGGAACAGGATTATGTGCAGGCAGCAACAGCACTTGGTGCGTCAACGGGACGTATTATTATCAAACATCTTCTTCCGAATACACTTGGAATTATTATGGTTGATATTACGATGTCAGTTCCAGGATTTATTTTCAGTGAGGCTTTCTTAAGTTATATCGGACTTGGAGTAAGACCACCGGAAACCAGCTGGGGAGCACTTGCATCAGCAGGACAGCAGCAGCTTATGTTTTACCCGCATGAATTGTTCTTCCCATGTCTGATGATCGTACTTACAATGCTGACCTTCCATCTGATCGGTGATGGACTTTCAGATGCATTGGATCCGAAGCTGAGAAAATAAAAGGGGGAACTACGAGATGAAAGAAAAAATACTGGAAGTGAAAAACCTAGAGGTATCTTTCAAGACCTATGCCGGAATCTCACATGCAGTAAGAGGGATCGATTTTAATCTTCATAAAGGAGAAACTCTTGCGATAGTAGGAGAGTCTGGTTGTGGTAAGACGGTATCTTCAAAAGCAATCATGCGATTGCTTCCAGAATCGAACACATTAATAAATGAAAATTCTGAAGTATTGTTCCACGGAGAAGATCTTCTGAAAAAATCAGAAAATGAAATGGTTTCCATTCGAGGAAGTAAGATTTCAATGATCTTCCAGGATCCAATGACTTCGCTGAATCCGACCATGAAGATCGGAGATCAGATTGCGGAAAGTATTCTGATCCATAGACAGATATCAAAAGAAGAAGCTTATAAAGAAGCTTTGGAAATGTTGCAGCTGGTTAAGATACCAAATGCAGAAAAACGAATGAAACAGTATCCATTTGAGTTTTCTGGTGGTATGAGACAGAGAGCGATGATCGCAATTGCGCTTGCATGTAAACCGGAAATCCTGATCGCAGATGAGCCGACCACTGCTCTGGACGTAACGATCCAGGCACAGATCATGGAACTGATCGGAGAACTGCAAAAAGAACTGGATATGGCGATGATCCTTGTAACACATGACTTAGGTGTTGTAGCGAGTGTTGCAGATAAGATTCAGGTTATGTATGCAGGAAAAATTGTAGAACGTGGTGATGTACGTGAAATTTTCTATCAGTCTACACATCCTTATACGAGAGCTCTTTTGGATTCCGTTCCGAAGATTCATTCTACAAACAAAGAAACCTTATATTCCTTAAAAGGAACGCCGCCGGATCTTATCAATCCGCCGGTTGGATGTTCTTTTGCTCCACGTTGTGAGTATGGAATGAATATCTGCAGAAAGAAATATCCGGAGCTTACAAAATTCAGCGATACACAGGAATGCAACTGCTGGCTTCACGATCCAAGAGCGGATGTGCGCAATCTTCCTGAGAATATGATAAGGAGGAGACAGTAACCATGGATAAGAAAGAAGTACTGATCGAAGTAAAAGACTTGAAGAAATATTTTCAGGTTGGAAGAAACCAGACACTGAAGGCAGTGGACGGAGTAAACTTTAAGATCTATAAAGGTGAAACTCTTGGTATCGTAGGAGAATCCGGCTGTGGTAAAACAACTTGCGGAAAGACCGTTATGGGGCTTTATCAGGCAACAGGCGGTGAAGTTCTTTTTGACGGAGTTGATATTAATAAACTGAATAAAAAAGAAAAGAAAGAGTTTACAAAGCGAGCTCAGATTATTTTCCAGGATCCGTATTCTTCACTGAATCCGAGAATGACAGTCGGGGACATTATCGGGGAAGGAATAGATATCCATAAGCTTTACACCGGAAAAGAACGTCAGGAAAAGATTTATGAATTACTGGAACTGGTCGGACTTAACCGAGAACATGCGCTTCGTTTTCCTCATGAATTCTCAGGCGGACAAAGACAGCGTATCGGAATCGCAAGAGCACTTGCTATCGAACCGGAATTCATCGTCTGTGATGAGCCGATTTCAGCTCTTGACGTTTCCATTCAGGCACAGGTTGTCAATCTGCTGATCGAACTTCAGCAGAAGAAAAACCTGACCTATCTCTTTATCGCACATGATCTGTCTATGGTAAAACATATTTCGGACCGTGTCGGTGTAATGTATCTGGGAAATATGGTTGAATTTGCAGAGAGTGATGAATTATATCAGAATCCACTTCATCCATATACAAAGGCGCTGATGGCAGCGATTCCGATTCCGGATCCGGACACAGAAGAACAGAAGAAGAGAATTCGACTCGAGGGAGAGATCCCAAGTCCGGTTAATCCAAAACCTGGATGTAGATTTGTGACGAGATGCAGATATGCAACAGAAAAATGTCATCAGGAAACACCGAAGCTTGAAGAACTCGTACCGGAACACTTCGTAGCTTGTCACAGAGCAAAAGAGTTGATGGAAGATCACCCGCAAGAGTAATCTTGCTGGATATAAAGGAGGAAGACTATGAAAAAAAGAAAAACATTAGCGATGGGACTCGCAGTAGCAATGGCAGTCAGCTGTCTTGCCGGATGTGGAGGAGATGACAAAAAAGCAAGTTCTGACGGAAAAACAGAACAGGTTCTGAATATCTCCAACAACAGTGTGGTTGTCGGACTGAACCCGCTGATCAACACAACTGGTCCTGATAACGCAGCATTTAATATGGTGTTAGACCCACTTGTTAAAAGAGTAACTCGGGATGGAAATACTTATGAGATCATTCCTGCTGCAGCAGAAAGCTGGGATATAAGTGAAGACGGACTTATTTATACCTTCCACATGAACAAAGATGCAAAGTGGAGTGATGGAACGAAAGTAACAGCAAATGACTTTGAATTTACTTTCCAGAAGATGGCAACTCCATCTGTTGCAGCAACAAACGCATGGTTATTTGACGGTATTATCGAAAACTTCTCAGAAGCGCTTTACGATCAGGGAAAGAAACCGGAAGAAATCGGTGTACACGCCATTGATGAAGATACATTGGAAATCAAAATTATCCACCCGGCATCTTACTTCCTGGAACTGGTTTCTTCATCAGCTTATCCGGTAAACAAAGCAATGTATGAAGAGCTTGGAAGTGATTATGCAACATCTGAAACAAAGACTGTATTTAACGGACCATTCAAGATTGAAAGCTGGAGCCAGAATACAGAAATGGTAGTGGTAAGAAATGACCAATACTGGGGAGCCGACGATGTGAAACTTGACAAGATCAATTACAAGATCATTCAGGAATCAGCTACTGCAGTTCAGTCTTATATCAACGGTGAACTGGATGTGATCGGTACAACGGATGCAAACTGGGGAAAGACTATCGAAGAACAGGGAGAATCTGAATCTTATCAGGTTCCGGATAGTTCACCGGAATTCTTCATGCTGAATGCAGCAAACGAATATCTGTGCAATGAAAAGATCAGACAGGCTTTATCAGTAGCTTATGACCGTCAGGAAATGATCGATACTCTTCGTAATGGAAAAGGTGTTCCGATTTATTCTATGATGCCAGATACCATTCAGGTTGGAGAAAAAACATACACAGAATTAGTTGGCGGAAAGAATCATTTCGTTCAGGAACTTCAGAATGAAATCAAAGATCCGAAAGCTTTACTTATTGAAGGGTTAAAAGAACTTGGTAAAGATCCAGACCCGTCAAAAGTGACAATCCGCTATGCAAGCCGTGGTACAGACGAATTATCTAAAAAGATTGCTGAATGGATGAAGCAGCAGTGGGAAAGCGTTCTTGGAATCAATGTCGAAATCGATATGATGGAATGGAACATCATGTGGGATAAGATTGATGCCGGTGATTACGATATCGCAACAGGCGGCTGGGGACCATACTACAATGAACCAAGTGCCCTTCTTCAGTTGTTCGATCCGGATAATGGATACTTCAACGCAGAAAAGACAGGATGGTCTGGAGAAGATCCTAAGAAATATCAGGAACTTCTGAATGAAGCAAAATATGAAGTTGATGACCAGAAGAAAGCAGAGCTTTATCTGCAGGCAGAAGAACTGGTTGTTAAGTCAGGACTGATCGAACCTACTTATCTTGAAGAAGCACCTACATTTGTTAAGAAATATGTGAAGAACTACTTCGTATCTACAGTTGGTCAGGTTGATTTCTCTCAGGTTTATATTGAAAAATAGTATATTGACTTACAGAGTAAACTAAATTGAAATGTCATAGAGGTTGTAAAACCTCTATGGCACTTTAGGTTAAAAAAATAAAAGTAAATGGAGAAATGATTATGTATGTAATTAAAAATGGAACCATTCATACCGGAACTGGTGAAGTGCTTGAAAACTATGATATCTTAATCGAGGGGGAAAAGATTAAGAAAATCGAAAAGAATATCTGCGAAGCAGATGCAGAAATTATCGATGCAACAGGAAAACAGGTTTTTCCTGGTTTCATCGATCCACATTCTTCTATCGGAGCTACGGGGATTCCGACTCGTTACAGAGATAATGCAGAAACTACAAATGTAATTAATCCGGATCTGAGCGTGAAGTATGCTATCGATCCAGATGAAGTGAATGCACAGGAATTCTATAAATCAGGAATTACATCTGTTGGATTTTCGCCGGATCACAGCAATGTGATCGGAGGACAGATTACAGTGTGTAAGACAGCTCCGGATCATATGGCAAACCGTATTGTAAAAGAGCACGCAGCAATGAAGGGAAGCGTATGCTCAACCGTTAAGGATGTATATGGTGCAAGTAACCAGATGCCGAAAACAAGAATGGGAATTTTCCATTTGCTCAAAGAAGCAATCAGAAAAGATGACCTTTTGAAGAAATATCAGATGCCATTTGTCATCGCTGCAGAAACTGCAGGTGAGATTCAGTGTCTTATGGAGCTTCTGAAAGATGAAGATATCCAGCTTACAATCGTAGACGGATTTGAATTCGGCGATGCGATCGAAGAACTGAAAGAAAAGAAAGTTGGAATTATCTTTGGTAATTTCAGCAACCTGTCACAGATTTCAAAACATGAAATTGACCTTTCCAGATTAAAAGAACTGGTAGAAAACGGAAACCGCATCGCATTTACAAACACATGCAAAGGTGCTTCAGAAGGCAGAGAAGTATTCATCTGGAGTGCGATCGAAGTATATCGTGCAGGAATCGATGCCGAGGATGTAGTAAAAATGATGACGATCCAGCCAGCCGAGATGCTTGGTGTTGCAGATCAGATCGGAAGTATCGAAGTTGGAAAAGACGCGGACATCACAATTTACAGTGATCATCCTGTAAAATCTTATGCGGCACACGTACAGTTTTGTATGATAAATGGAAAGGTGGTATTATCGTAATGCAGACATTAATCAAAAATGGTATTTTATATACAATGACAGAGGATAAGGGCATCTTTCAGGGTGATATTCTCGTCGAAGGAACAAAGATCAAAGAAGTAGCAGAACATATCAGTGAAGACTGCTTAGAGGATGGAGATAATCTCATTGAGGCAGAAGGATATTATGTTCTTCCGGGACTTATCGATGCACATTCTCACATTGGATTATTTGATTTCAATGTGGATCCGTGTGTAGACGATGCCAATGAGATGACAAATCCGGTTACTCTTTCTGTTGATGCACGTTTTGGAACCAATCCAAAAGCAAGAGAATTTAAAGTAGCTTATGAGCACGGAATCACAACCATGCTTCTGACACCTGGAAGCGGAAATGTATTCTGCGGACTTCCGTTTGCACTTAAGACTTATGGAAACAATGTGTTTGATATGACGATCAAATCACCATGTGCGGTGAAGATCGCACTTGGAGGAAATCCGAAAAATACATATGGTGATATGAAACGGCTCCCGATGACGAGAATGGGAATTGCCAAAGTGCTGGATGATACCTTTGCGAAGGCAAAGAAGTATGCAGAGGATAAAGAACAGGGGAAAGAAGTGGAATATGATCCGGATATGGAAGCACTTGGAATGGCTTTGAGAGGTGAAATCCCATGTAAGATCCACTGTACACAATATGATATGCTCACTGCAATTGAGATAGCGAAGAAGTATCATGTGCACTTTTCACTGGAGCATGCGTGGGGAGCAACCGATTATCTGGATGAAATCGCGGAAAGCGGATGCGATGTATGTTACGGACCAATTGCAACTTATCGCAGTCCGGGAGAGCGCAGGAAACTGGATGTGGAAGCTGTAAAAATGCTTGATGACAGAGGGGTGAATGTGGCGATGATCACTGATTCACCGATTCTGAGTGAAGAATCCCTGTATCATCATGTGGGAGAAGCAGTGCGTGAAGGACTTGCACAGGAGAGAGCAGTAAGAACGGTTACGATCAATGCTGCAAAAGTGCTGGGCGTAGAAGACCGTCTGGGAAGCCTGGAAGAAGGAAAAGATGCAGATATTATTGTAATGAAAGGAAAACTCGGACTTGATACCGATGCAATGGTATACTATACGATGATTGAAGGTAAGATCGTATATCAGAAATAGATGACCAGAGCGATAGAGATAAAAAAAGAGAGATCAGTGAATTTCAACATTCACTGATCTCTTTTTGCTCTAATTAGATGATGGGATTCTTACTGTCCATTGCCAGAATCTGTGCCGCCGGTATTTCCGGAATCAGTGCCACCACCGGTATTACCGGAATCGCCACCGGTATTGCCGGAATCAGTGCCACCACCGTTATTACCGGAATCGCCACCGGTATTGCCGGAATCAGTGCCACCACCGTTATTACCGGAATCGCCACCGGTATTGCCGGAATCAGTGCCACCACCGTTATTACCGGAATCGCCACCGGTATTGCCGGAATCACCGCCGGTACCACCGGTAGTATCCCCATTAGTGCCGGTAGAGTTACCGGAGGAGTTTCCACCTGTTGTACTATTAGAATCGGATTTGTCATTCGAATTTTTTGTACTGTTGGTGGTAGTTGATTTGCTTGCATGTCCGGAACATGTCTCAGTCGGGAGAGTATCCGGATCAAACCATTCGGTCTGTGACGGACAGCTGGAACCGGCAAGTTTACCGGAAATTGTACATACACTCTTCTGAACGAGAGAACTTGGCATCTCGAAGTCTTTGTAGGTAAGGCCCAAAGCTTCATCGATCCGGTTCATGATCTTAGCCCAGATCTTGAAATGATAGTTCCAGCTTCCTTCAGACATTTCCTGGTTACCATCGTAACCCATCCAGATACCACAGGTATAATACGGTGTAAATCCTTCGAACCAGAAGTCACGGTTGTCGGAGGTTGTACCGGATTTACCGGATGCAGGCATATTATTGAGCTGTGCATCGGTTGCAGTACCCTTTGTGACAACGTCCTGCATGGCATTGGTAAGAAGTGCCGCAGTTGTATCTTTGATCACAGTGTGGCTTTCCGGGTTGGAGTTGTCGATCAGGACATTACCATCATGATCCAATACTTTTGTATAGAGGGATGGTTTGTTATATACACCGCCGTTTGCAATGGATGCATAGGCTGCTGTCAGTTCATAGTTGTAAACACCATGGGAAATACCACCAAGAGCAAGAGACTCTACAGCATCGTCTTCGCTAAGTGTGGAAAGACCAAATTTCTCGCAGTATTCAAAACCAAGATTGATACCGATCTTATTCAATGTCTTTACTGCAATGATGTTCATGGACTGTTCGATCGCCTGACGGTATGTTACGGTACCTTTATAGTAATCGCCCCACCAGTTATGAACCTGATGATGTTCCAGGTCGTGCTGATAGTAGTATTCTTCATCAACTTCGGTAGTAGCAAGTGTAAGACCTGCACTGTCCAGCGCCGGAGCGTATACGGCAAGAATCTTGAATGTAGAACCTGCGTTACGGGTAGAACCCTTGTATGCACGATTAAGTCCACGGTTGGTTGTCTTTTGTCCACGACCACCGACAAGAGCTTTGATCTGCCCCGTTTTCTGATCGATGATGGTCAGTGAAGTCTGCGGCTGTGGAGAGAGGTTGACGTACTCATCATAAGTCTCGCCATCCTGGAGAAGACTGTTACGGAATGCGTCAATTCTTTCCTGTGCAGCTTCCTGTGATCCGAAGAGAAGTCCTTCGTCATCACCGTACTGGTCTGCCCCGAATTGTTTCAGGTGTCCGGCACTGTAGTTATCTACCGAGCCATCAGTATGATAGACTGTGAGGGCATAATCAACACCCCAGTCAATATTGGCCGGATAATTGTTGTCATCATTCAACTCTTCATCACAGATGTTCTGCATCGTAAGATTCTGGGTTGAATAAATGGTGAGACCACCGCTGTACAATGCGTTCTCTGCCTGTGTCTGGGAATATCCAAGTCCGTCTTCAGAGGTGAGATCTTCGATCAGCTGCTCAGACAGGGCATCAACAAAATAAGAGTTGACGGTGCTGGTCTCTTCGATCCGTGTATTTACGTTCTGGATTCTGGAATATACATCATCTGCCAGCGCCTCATCATGGGCAGCCTGGTCGATCCAGCCCTGATCGAGCATATTATCCAGAACTTTTTTACGGCGGGTTGCGTTGTCCTCAGGATTGGTGATCGGATTGTATCTTCCCGGATTCTGTGTGATCGCAGCGATGGTCGCAGATTCGGAAAGGTTAAGTTCATTGACATCCTTATTAAAATATCTCTGTGCGGCTGACTGTACTCCCAGACAGTCCTGACCAAGGTTGATCGTGTTCAGGTAGCTTTCAAGGATTGAATCTTTATCGAGCTGCTTTTCAACCTGAATTGCGAGATACTGTTCCTGGATCTTACGTTCCAGCTTTTCTTCAAAAGTGCTTTCATTTACAAAGTCTGGGAAGACATTGTTCTTGATCAGCTGCTGGGTAATGGTACTGGCTCCTTCAGAAAAGTTGCCGCCATGAGTGATACCAACAACAAAAGCACGGATAATACCCTGAATATCAACACCGTTATGTTTGTAAAAACGGGAGTCTTCGATTGCGACGAATGCATGCTGCAGATCCTTCGGGATCTGATCGATCGTCTTATATACACGGTTGGCACCTGCACCGGTAAATTCGGCTATTGTTGTCGTGCCGTCATCTGCAAGTGCGGTGGACGTATAACCCTGTGGTTTGATGCTGTCAGCTGTAATCTCAGGTGCATTATCAATCACATGCTTGATGATAAAGCCACCTCCGATCGCTGCGAGGATACAGCAGACAAAGATACATAATAGAAAACCTTTAAAAAGGCGAACGCCCAGTTTCTTTTTGCGCATATTCTTTTTCGATGTTATGCGTTTTTGCTTTTTAGAAGCTTTTCGCTTTCCATAATTCATGAATGCTTCCTCCTTCATATTGCAATATTATATCAAACTTGATAATCTAAATAAAGGAAAACTTGAAAACTTCAATGTTCCATTTTACAAAATTAAGAAAAACTTCGGAAATATAGGGAAATTGTAACATTTTTGTAATTTTCTTGCATCTGAAGAAATAGATTTGTATACTGGAAATAGTGAAAATATAAGGAAAATGAAGGGAAAAACGCAGACATGCAGGAAGAATACAAAACAGTATACCGGGGAGGCGAAGGGGAGATTGTTGAAAAGAAATCCCGTTTTATCGCAACGGTAAGACCGGTACACTCGGAAGAAGAAGTACTGGCATTTATAGAAGAAGTTAAGAAAAAATACTGGGATGCAAGACATAACTGTTTTGCTTATGTGATCGGTGTGACGAATCCAACTCTGAGATGCAGTGATGACGGGGAGCCTGCAGGTACAGCAGGAAAACCGATGCTGGATGTACTTACAGGGGAAGGTCTTCACGATACGGCGGTTGTTGTGACCAGGTATTTTGGCGGGACGCTTCTGGGAACAGGTGGTCTGGTGCGGGCTTATCAGGGAGCAGTAAAGGAAGGCCTTCAGGCAAGTACTGTGATCACAAAGCGTCTGGGTTACCGGTATGAGATTGGAACGGATTATACCGGACTTGGGAAGATCCAGTATATCCTCGGACAGCGGCAGATCAGTGTGCAGGATACACAGTATACGGATAAGGTGCTGATGAAGGTGATTCTGCCTTATGATCAGGAGCAAAGTGTGGTTTCCGAGATTACAGAAGGGACAAATGGACAGGCTGTGATCGAAAAAGGAGACAGCTGTTATTTTGCGGAGGATGGAAAAGAAATCCTGGTTTTTGAGGAATAGAACAGGAAAAAGAACCCCCATACAGAACGGAGGATCCGTTCTGTATGGGGGTGTAATGTCTTAGTATACAGGAGAAACTGCAGATAGCAGGTTCTCTGTATGAGATTATTGTTTTACTGGAATTCCGGTTCGATCAGACCGTAGGTTCCATTCTTTCTCTTATATACGACATTGACTTCGTCTGTCTCAGCATTGCTGAATACATAGAAGTTATGTCCGAGAAGTTCCATCTGGATGCAGGCATCCTCCGGGAACATTGGTTTGATGCCGAAACGTTTGGTGCGGACAATTTCAATCTCGTCTGACTCTGCTGCCGAAGTATCGGATTCAATAAATTCCTGCCGGAAATCATGTCCACCCTGCTGTTTTGCAATCAGTTTGGTTTTATACTTTCTGAGCTGACGCTCGATAATTTCTTCTACGAGATCAATGGATACATACATATCGCTGCTTTCCTGCTCGGAACGGATAATGTTTCCTTTTACAGGAATCGTAACTTCGATTTTCTGACGTTCTTTTTCTACACTGAGTGTAACGATAATGTCAGTTTCAGGAGTAAAATACTTTTCCAGTTTTCCTAATTTCTGTTCTACAGCCTGTCTGAGACCAGGTGTGATGTCAATGTTTCTTCCGCTAATGATAAAATTCATACAGCTCAACTCCTTTTTTCTCATATTTCTCATAGTATGTACGGAGATAAGTGCATCTATAAGAGCTTGACCGGCAGGATGTATAGATAGTTTTTATATCCTTCCGGCTATAGCTACATTATACTCTATCATAGGGGGGAGATGCAATGGTAAATGCAAAAAAATTATTAAAATTCTGTAAAGAAAACTGAATTATCAGAAAATTCTGTTAATGTATGGAGCGGATTACTTCGATACGACTGATCTTGCCGTTATGCATTTTGGCGACGCGCAGACCAAAATTATCGAAGAATGTACTTGCACCAACACCAATTTCAGTTTTTTCCTGTTCAAATCTTTTCGTGATCACGTCATATAAGGTCTGTTCATCTTCATATGGAATATGGACGTGCAGGATGCTGTTTACAATCTGAGCTTTGGTAGTAGCACGGAAAATGATCTTCTCAGATTCATCAAATTCAATAAAAAGGAACTTTCTGGTTGCAAATAAAAGTGCGATGGAAACCACACCGATCAGGCTGGATACCGGATTATTATGTGCCATGATCACCTGTCTGGCGATGGCAAATAACAGCACCTCAAACACAGTGGAAGGCTTGTGCTGATAAAGCATACGGATCAGTTCGACACCAATGATCAGATTGAAACAGGTTTCTACCAGGTCTTCGTAATTTGGATAAATATCCAGATCCGGAACATTTGGCATGGACAGGACCAGCTGGATCAGCAGGATGATGATTCCGGCAGCCAGAACGAATGAAATGATAAATTCCAGAAGTACGGTCAGCTTATGGAGTGCTGCGCTTAAGTATTTTTTCATAAAAAAATCCCCCTTGTTCGTTGTATACAAAGATTGTAACGGATACAAGGGGGAGGTGTAAAGAAAAATCTATAGTTTTTTACTGGAAATTGCTTCTCTTACGGAGTTTCGGATCCAGAATCTTTTTACGGATACGCAGGCTCTTCGGTGTGACTTCCAGAAGTTCATCGGTATCGATGAAATCAAGGGCTTCTTCCAGACTGAGGATTCTCGGCGGAGTAAGCTTTAAGGCTTCGTCAGCACTTGAAGAACGGGTATTGGTAAGGTGTTTGGTCTTACATACATTCAGTTCGATATCATCTGTCTTCGCATTCTGACCGATTACCATACCGGAGTAAACTTTTTCGCCAGGTCCGATGAAGAGTGTTCCACGATCCTGTGCGTTGAACAGACCGTAAGCTACAGCTTCGCCTGTCTCGAAGGCGATCAGGGATCCCTGGCTTCTGTACTGGATATCTCCTTTATACGGAGCGTAGCAGTCAAAGGCTGTGTTCATGATACCGTTACCTTTTGTATCGGTCAGGAATTCTCCACGATATCCGATCAGACCTCTTGACGGGATGGAGAATTCAAGACGGGTGTATCCGCCATTAGACATTCCCATGTTGCGGAGTTCGCCTTTTCTCTGGCTTAATTTATCGATAACTGTACCTGTAAATTCATCCGGTACATCAATGTATACGGTTTCCATTGGCTCGAGCTTCTTGCCGTTTTCGTCTTTTTTGTAAAGAACTTCGGCTTTGCTGACTGCGAATTCATAACCTTCACGGCGCATGTTTTCAACGAGGACGGAAAGATGAAGCTCTCCACGTCCGGATACTTTGAAGCTGTCTGTGTTGTCTGTCTCTTCAACACGAAGGCTGACGTCTGTATTCAGTTCACGGAACAGACGGTCACGGAGATGACGGGAAGTGACGAATTTACCTTCCTGTCCTGCAAACGGACTGTCGTTGACAACGAACTGCATTGCGATCGTAGGCTCGGAAATCTTCTGGAACTCGATCGGAACCGGATTGTCCGGCGAGCAGATCGTATCACCGATGGAAATATCTGCAATACCGGAGATCGCAACGATAGAACCGATGCCTGCTTCTTTTACTTCTACTTTATTAAGACCGTCAAATTCATATAATTTGCTGATCTTTACTTTTTTCTGTTTGTCCGGATCATGATGGTTTACAACAACTACATCCTGGTTGACAGAAATAGTTCCGTTATCGACTTTTCCGACACCGATACGACCAACGTATTCATTGTAATCGATGGTGCTGATCAGCATCTGTGTACCTGCATCAGGATCTCCTTCCGGAGCCGGGATGTAATCCAGGATGGTCTCAAACAGAGGAACCATGTCTTTCGGTTCATCGTCGATGTTGTAAGTTGCATATCCGTCTCTTGCAGAAGCAAAAAGGAACGGGCAGTCAAGCTGTTCATCAGATGCGCCCAGATCGATGAGAAGCTCAAGGACTTCATCGATAACTTCATCCGGACGAGCTTCCGGACGGTCGATCTTATTGATACATACGATAACCGGGAGCTTCAGTGCAAGTGCTTTTTTCAGAACGAATTTGGTCTGTGGCATGGCACCCTCAAAAGCGTCAACCAGAAGGACCACTCCGTTGACCATCTTAAGGACACGTTCTACTTCTCCACCGAAATCGGCATGTCCAGGAGTGTCAATGATATTGATCTTTGTATTTTTATAAACAACTGCGGTGTTTTTGGAAAGAATGGTAATTCCACGTTCACGTTCGATATCGTTGGAATCCATTACTCGTTCGGCTACTTCCTGATTTTCACGGAAAACACCGCTCTGTTTTAAAAGTTCATCTACTAATGTTGTTTTACCATGGTCAACATGGGCGATGATAGCGATATTTCTAATGTCTTCACGTTTTGTCTTCATATTCTCAAAACCCTTCTTATTACCTATTTAAAGTTACAACCCGTATAGTTTATCACATTTTGAAAAATTTACAAGTAGTAAGAAAAAAATTTGACTTTCTGCAAAAAAAGAGTTTACTTTTTGTTCTAAAAACTGGAAAAGCTTCATAGATTAAATAGTGATCAAGAGTAAAAACGCGGTAAAATACGCCTGCGAAGAGGAAGGAGATTTACATTATTATGTCAGATAAGATTATTGAAAATAACCAGGTAACGATCATGGGAAAGGTAGCAACTGAATTTTCATTCAGCCATGAGGTCTTCGGAGAAGGGTTTTATATGGTAGAGGTAGAAGTGAAAAGACTGAGCAATTCAGAAGACCGTATCCCGCTGATGATCTCAGAGAGACTGATCGACGTGACACAGGATTATACCGGAGAGTATATTATGGTGCACGGACAGTTCCGCTCTTACAACCGGCATGAAGAGCAGAAAAACCGTCTGGTATTATCCGTATTTGTACGGGAGATTTCCTTTATGGAAGAAGAACCTGACGGGACCAAGACCAACAGTATCTGGCTGGATGGCTATATCTGCAAGGAACCGATCTACCGGAAGACACCGCTTGGAAGGGAGATCGCAGATCTTTTGCTTGCGGTTAACCGCCCGTATGGAAAATCTGATTATATTCCATGTATCTGCTGGGGGAGAAATGCAAGATATGCCTCCGGCTTTGAAGTGGGAGAGCATGTACAGATTCTGGGAAGGATCCAGAGCAGGGAATATGTAAAACGGATTTCAGATACCGAGACAGAAAAGAGGGTTGCCTATGAAGTTTCGGTCAGTAAACTGGAAAAGACTCTGATTGACAGTGCCTGCATTTAATGCTAAACTTATTTTAATCGTTTAGTATCATAAAGCAACATGTCAGGAGGAATATTATGGCTATATTTACAGGATCAGGAGTGGCACTTGTAACGCCGTTTCATGAGGACGAGAGTATAAATTATGACAAACTGGATGAAATGCTGGACTACCATTGTACACATGGGACCGACAGTATTATCATCTGCGGAACAACAGGTGAATCTTCTACTTTATCAGAAGAAGAGCACATGGAATGCATCAAATTTGCGATCGAGCGTGTCAAGGGAAGAATCCCGGTGATCGCAGGTACCGGTTCCAACAGTACCTACACAACGATCCAGATGTCAAAAGAGGCAGTAGAAGACGGTGCAGACGGACTTCTGCTTGTAACACCATATTATAACAAATGTACACAGGACGGACTGATCGCACATTATACCGCTGTTGCAAAAGAAGCAAAAGCACCAATCATCCTTTACAGTGTGGCGAGCCGTACCGGTGTGAATATTGCTCCGGAGACAGTTGCGACTTTACATAAAAATATAGAGAATATTGTTGCGGTAAAAGAAGCATCAGGCAATATTTCCCAGATTTCGAAGATCATGCAGCTGACAGATGGCAAGATCGATCTGTATTCAGGCAATGATGACCAGATTGTACCGCTCCTTTCTGTTGGAGGAAAGGGTGTCATCTCAGTTCTTGCGAATGTGGCTCCGCAGTATACACATGACATCTGTGCAAAGTTCTTTGAAGGAGATGTCAAGGGAAGCTGTAAGATGCAGCTGGATGCGATTCCGCTGATCGAGAAGTTATTCTGTGAAGTGAATCCGATTCCGGTTAAAAAGGCTTTAAATCTGATGGGATGGCAGGCAGGTCCGCTGCGTATGCCTCTGACAGAGATGACAGAAGCACATACAGCACAGCTTGCAAAAGAACTGGAAGCATTTGGAATCAAACTGGCATAATAAAGGGTCAGATTATAGAGAAAAGGGACTGACTGGAGTATCCATCAGTTCCTTTTGTGCTATACAGGAATTTGTGAAAAGATACACAAGAACATAGAGATAACAAGGAGGACTACAAATGGTTAAGGCAATTATGCATGGATGTAACGGAAAAATGGGACAGGTGATCTCAGGACTTATAAAGGAGGATGATGTGATCGAGATCGTGGCAGGTATTGATAAATTTACCGGAATCGAGAATCCATATCCGGTATTTGCAAGCCTTGCAGAGTGTGATGTGCAGGCAGATGTTGTTATTGATTTCTCAAACGCAGCAGCAGTTGATGAGCTTCTGGATGTATGTGTGGAGAAAACGCTTCCGGTTGTTCTGTGCACAACAGGACTTTCAGAGGAACAGCTTGCAAAGGTGAAAGAAGCAGGAGAAAAAGTGGCAGTTCTCCGCTCTGCAAATATGTCGCTGGGAGTCAATCTTCTGATGAAGCTTTTAAAGGATGCAGCAAAGGTTCTTGCTCCGGCAGGCTTTGATATTGAAATTGTTGAAAAACATCATAATCAGAAAGTTGATGCTCCAAGTGGAACAGCGATCGCACTTGCGGATTCGATTAATGAAGCGATGGCTGACCAGTATGTATACAATTATGACCGCAGCCATGAACGAAAAAAACGTGAGAAAAACGAAATCGGGATCGTTGCAGTACGTGGAGGCACAATCGTTGGACAGCATGACGTCATCTTTGCGGGGGCAGATGAAGTGATCGAATTCCACCACACTGCATATTCAAAAGCAATTTTTGGAAAAGGTGCAGTAGAAGCTGCCAAATTCCTGGCCGGAAAACCGGCAGGAATGTACGATATGAGTGATGTGATCGGACTGTAAGCAGAAAAAGCTTTTGTACAAGAGGGAGGAAGTTATGAAAGCATTAGAGGAGAAATATCTGGAAGGGCTGTCGGAATTATTTCCATCAATCGCAGCTGCGTCCACAGAAATTATTAACTTGCAGGCAATCGTGAATCTTCCAAAAGGAACGGAACATTTTCTGACGGATATTCACGGGGAATATGAAGCGTTTGCACATGTGCTGAAGAACGGATCGGGTTCGGTAAAGCGCAAGGTCGATGATGTATTTGCAAACACAATGAGCAGCAGGGACAAGCAGACACTGGCAACTTTGATCTACTATCCGCGGGAGAAGATGGAGCGGATCCGGGAAGAAGAACCGAATATGGATGACTGGTACAAGATCATGCTGTACCGTCTGATCGAGGTAGCAAAACGCTCGGCGAGCAAATATACCAGATCGAAGGTCAGAAAAGCGCTCCCGAAGGATTTTGCATATGTGATCGAGGAACTGATCACAGAAAAGTCAGGAATGACAGATAAGGAATCATATTATAATTCGATCATCAGTACAATTATCCAGATCGGACGAGCGGAGGAATTTATTGTAGCTTTATGTGAACTGATCCAGCGTCTGGTTGTGGATCACCTGCATATTGTCGGTGATATTTACGACAGAGGTCCGGGACCACATCTGATCATGGACAAGCTGATGGAGTACCATTCGGTGGACATCCAGTGGGGGAATCATGATATCCTGTGGATGGGAGCGGCAGCAGGGCAGAAATGCTGTATTGCGAATGTGATCCGTATCTGTGCCCGCTATGGGAATCTGGATATTCTGGAGGATGGATATGGGATCAATCTGCTTCCACTTGCAACTTTCGCATGGAAACAGTATGCAAAAGATCCGTGTGAGTGCTTTTTATTAAAAGGGCAGGACAACTGCAAACCACAGGAGCTGGAACTGAATATGAAAATGCACAAGGCAATTTCTGTTATTCAGTTCAAAGTAGAAGGACTGGCAGCAGAGCTTTATCCGGAATTTGGTTTCCAGAGAAGAAACTTTCTGGATAAGATCAACTACGAGGAAGGGACCATAACGATAGAAGGAAAAATCTATCAGCTTCTGGATGATTATTTTCCGACCATAGATCCGAAGAATCCATATCAGCTTTCTGCTGAGGAAGAAGAGATCATGAACCGCCTGGTGAAAGCGTTCCAGAGCTGTGAAAAACTGCAGCGGCATATGCGTTTCCTTTTGAACAAAGGAAGTCTTTACAAGATTTACAATTCCAATCTGCTGTATCACGGCTGTGTTCCGCTGAATGATGACGGATCACTCAGAAAGGTAAAGATATACGGTAAAAGCTATCAGGGAAGGGCACTTTATGATGTGATGGAGTCCTATGTGAGAAAAGGATTTTTTGCGGTAGATCCGGATGAAAAGAAAAAAGGGCGTGACCTGATGTGGTATATCTGGCAGGGTGCGAATTCTCCTCTTTTTGGCAAAGATAAAATGGCGACCTTTGAGCGTTATTTCCTTGCAGAAAAGGAGCTGTGGAAAGAGAAAAAGAATGCGTATTATCTACTTCTTGAAGATGAAAATGTGATGAACGGAATCCTGGATGAATTTGGTCTGGACAGAGAGATTTCCCATATCATCAACGGACATGTTCCGGTGAAAACGAAAAATGGAGAGAATCCGGTCAAATGTGGCGGAAAAGTGCTTGTTATTGATGGTGGATTTTCAAAAGCGTACCAGAAAGAAACCGGAATTGCAGGATACACACTGATCTATAATTCCTATGGACTGATCCTTGCGGCACATGACCCGTTTGAGTCGACGGAGGCAGCTATTGAAAAAGAAAGAGATATCCATTCGGACAGTGTGATCGTAAAGCGGACGCTCGAACGCAAGACGGTAGGAGATACTGATGTTGGAAAAGCACTGAAGGAACGGATCCGGGATCTGGAGGCATTGCTGGATGCTTACAGAAGTGGTCAGATCATCGAAAAAATTTAAAAATAAGTATAAAAATCCTTTTTCTGCGGATAGTAATAGTACAAGTATTTTACAGAAAAAGGAGAATTACAACATGCAATATCTAAAAAGAATGGCTCTGGTTTTTACCTGTGTGATGCTGATGGGAGGAATTACAGCGTGTGGAAATGGTGATAACGCTGCAAATCCGGATACGAATACTGGTGGAACAAATCAGAACGGAACGGTAAATGATGTCACAAACGATATCGGAGATGGTGTTGACGATGTAGTGGATGATGTGGAAGACGGAGTCGATGATATGACCAGAAACAGGACAGATGACCGGAATGTAAATGATAATCATACAATAGATGGTCAGGAATAGGGAAAAGGCAAGACTTTGCGGAAAAGTCTTGCCTTTTTTGCAGACAAAAGGTGGTAAAGTGTCCGTGGGTGTGATACAATATGACGGTATGCAAAGACGAGATCAACAGAAAAAACGGAGGACTTCATGAAATTTCGACCATGTATAGATATTCATAACGGTGCAGTCAAGCAGATTGTGGGTGGCAGCCTGAAGGATGCAGGAAATGCAGCGGTAGAAAATTACATATCCAGACAGGATGCAGACTATTATGCGACAATGTATAAGAAAGACGGACTTACCGGAGGACACATTATTTTGCTGAATCCGCCGACATCGGAATACTATGATGCGACAAAGACGCAGGCGCTGAAAGCACTACATGCCTATCCGGGCGGAATGCAGATCGGCGGAGGAATTACTGCAGAAAATGCTGCAGAGTATCTGGAGGAGGGAGCAAGTCATGTGATCGTTACATCCTATGTATTTCAGGATGGACAGGTGCGGTATGACCGGCTGGACCGGCTGAAAAAGGCAGTAGGGAAAGAGCATCTGGTACTGGATCTCAGCTGCCGGAGGCGGGAGGACAGTTATTATATTGTGACCAACAGATGGCAGACATTTACTGAGCTCAGACTGATACCGGAGGTTCTGGAAGAGCTGTCCGGATGGTGCGATGAATTTCTGGTTCACGGGGTTGATGTAGAAGGAAAAGCATCTGGTACAGAGGAGGATCTGGTCAGGATGCTTGCGGCGTGGAACGGACTTCCAATCACCTATGCCGGTGGAATTGGAAGCATGGAGGATCTGCGGGAGTTTGCGCGGATCAGCGGGGAAAAGCTGGACTATACGATTGGCAGCGCACTGGATCTTTTTGGCGGTAAGATTCCGTATGCCGGGCTGACAGAAGCGGTGAAATAAACTGATTGAAGAATAAAAGAAATGGTGCTACAATGGATACTGTCTATCTATAGCGGAAAAAAGCAAAACGCTTCAGACAGAAGTGATAAGCAAGGAATATAAGGAGCTTAATAAAATGGGAATTATTGAAAAGATATTTGGAACGCACAGCGAACATGAATTGAAGCGGATCTACCCGATCGTGGATCATATTGATGCGCTGGAGCCGGAGATGCAGAAGCTCTCCGATGAGGAATTAAAAGAAAAGACGAAAGAATTCAAGGAGAGGCTTGCAAAAGGAGAGACACTGGATGATCTTCTTCCGGAAGCGTTTGCTGTTGTAAGAGAGGCAGCTGTCCGTGTACTTGGAATGCGCCACTACCGCGTACAGATGATCGGTGGTATCATCCTGCATCAGGGACGTATTGCTGAGATGAGAACTGGTGAAGGTAAGACCCTGGTATCGACTCTTCCGGCTTATTTAAATGCGTTAACCGGAGAAGGCGTGCATATTGTAACAGTCAATGACTATCTGGCAAAGCGTGATGCCGAGTGGATGGGAAAAGTCCATGAATTTCTGGGACTGACTGTCGGAGTTGTCCTGAACCAGATGGATAATGACGAACGTAGAGAACAGTACAATTGCGATATTACTTATGTCACCAACAATGAACTTGGTTTTGATTATCTGCGTGATAACATGGTCATCTATAAAGAACAGCTGGTACAGCGTGGAATGAAATATGCGATCATCGATGAGGTCGATTCCGTTCTTATTGATGAAGCAAGAACACCGCTTATCATTTCCGGGCAGAGTGGAAAGTCAACCAGACTTTACGAAGCATGTGATATTCTGGCAAGACAGCTGGAGAGAGGTGAGGCAAGCGGGGAATTCTCCAAGATGAATGCGATCATGGGAGAAGAGATCGAAGAGACCGGAGACTTCATTGTCAATGAAAAAGAAAAGAACATCAACCTGACCGAAGACGGTGTGAAGAAGGTTGAGAAGTTCTTCCATATTGAGAACCTTGCTGATCCGGAGAATCTGGAGATCCAGCACAACATCATTCTGGCACTGCGTGCACATAATCTGATGTTCCGTGACCAGGATTATGTAGTAAAAGATGATGAGGTTCTGATCGTTGATGAATTTACCGGACGTATCATGCCGGGACGCCGTTATTCTGACGGACTTCATCAGGCAATCGAAGCAAAAGAGCATGTAAAGGTCAAGAGAGAAAGCAAGACTCTGGCTACCATTACATTCCAGAATTTATTTAATAAATATGAGAAGAAATCCGGTATGACAGGTACAGCCCTTACCGAGGAACAGGAGTTCCGTGACATTTACGGAATGGACGTTATTGAGATTCCGACGAATGTTCCGGTACAGAGAATTGACTTGGAGGATGCTGTTTACAAATCAAAGAAAGAGAAATTTAACGCAGTTATTGATGCGATCTGTGAAGCACATGAAAAAGAACAGCCGGTTCTGGTTGGTACGATCACGATCGAAACTTCCGAGCTCCTCAGTAAGATGCTCAGTAAACGCGGCGTAAAACATAATGTACTGAATGCCAAGTTCCATGAACTGGAGGCTGAGATCGTTGCACAGGCAGGACAGCATGGGGCTGTTACGATCGCAACCAACATGGCAGGCCGTGGTACAGATATCAAGCTTGATGAAGAATCAAGAGCAGCCGGCGGACTGAAGATCATCGGTACAGAACGTCATGAGTCCCGCCGTATTGACAACCAGCTGCGTGGACGTGCCGGACGTCAGGGCGATCCGGGAGAATCCAGATTCTATATCTCTCTGGAGGATGACCTGATGCGTCTGTTTGGTTCCGAGAGACTGATGGATGTATTTACCAAGCTTGGAGTAGAAGAAGGAGAACAGATCGAGCACAAGATGCTTTCAAGTGCGATTGAGAAGGCTCAGAAGAAGATTGAGAGCAACAACTTTGGTATTCGTAAGAATCTGCTTGAATATGACCAGGTAATGAATGAACAGAGAGAGATCATCTATGATGAAAGACGCAGAGTCCTTGACGGTGAGAATATGAGAGATTCTATCTTCCATATGATCACAGATTTTGTGGAAAATACCGTCGATGCCAATCTTTCCGAGGAACAGGATTTTGAAGAATGGGATCTTGGAGCAATGAACCGAGACCTTCTGGATGTGATTCCAACGCTTCCGCCGGTTACGGAGGAAGATGCAAAGGATAAAGAGCCAAAAGAGATCAAGCATCTCCTGAAAGAACGTGCTGCAAAAGCATATGAAGAAAAAGAAGCACAGTTCCCGGAAGCAGAGCATCTGCGTGAGGTAGAGCGTGTGTTCCTTCTGCGTGTGATCGATGCAAAATGGATGGATCACATTGATGATATGGATCAGTTACGTCAGGGAATCGGTCTGCAGGCTTACGGACAGAGAGATCCTCTGGTTGAATACAAGATGATCGGATATGATATGTTCGGTGAAATGACACGTGCAATCGAAGTGGATACAGTCAGACTTCTCTTCCATGTCAATGTAGAACAGAAGGTTGAAAGAGAACAGGTTGCAAAAGTAACCGGTACCAATAAAGATGACAGTGTTGCAAAGGGACCAAAGGTACGTGCCGAGAAAAAGATATATCCAAATGATCCATGCCCGTGTGGAAGCGGCAAGAAATACAAACAGTGCTGCGGAAGAAAATAAAATACGACAGTTTGGGTTTTTATATAATTTTATGAGATTTGAGGTGATACAGTGGTTGAATTAGACGGATTTAAGCAGACATTAAATGCGTATGAAGAACCCCTGAAGGAAATGAGGGATTCACTTTGACCTGGCAGGCAAAGAAAAACGGATTGAAGAGCTGGAAAGAAAGATAGAAGAACCAGGGTTCTGGGACAAGACAGAGCTTTCACAGAGGATCATGAAGGAACTCCGGAAAATGCAGGACTGTGTGAAGGAGGTCCAGGATCTGGAAAGTTCATATGAAGATATCAATGCACTGATCGAACTTACGGAAGAGGAAGAAGACCGGGAGATGATCAAAGAGATCCAGCGTGAGATCTCTAAATTTGAAAAAGAATTTGAAGATCTCAGGATCCGGACACTTCTTTCCGGGGAATATGATTCCTGCAATGCGATCGTGACACTGCATGCAGGAGCCGGAGGAACAGACAGCTGTGACTGGGCAAATATGCTGTATCGTATGTATACAAGATATGCACAGTCAAAAGGATTTCAGATAACCGTGCTGGACTATCAGGACGGAGATATTACCGGACTGAAAGGAATCACGTTTGAAGTAACGGGAGATAATGCATATGGCTATTTTCAGTCAGAAAAGGGAGTGCACCGTCTGGTGCGTATTTCTCCGTTCAATTCAGCAGGCAAGAGGCAGACATCTTTTGCATCCTGTGATGTGATACCGGATATTGAAGATGATATTGACATTGAGCTGAATGATGACGACCTGCGGATCGATACCTACCGTTCGAGCGGAGCCGGAGGACAGCATATCAACAAGACTTCGTCTGCGGTGCGGATTACGCATCTTCCGACAGGAATCGTAGTGCAGTGTCAGAATGAACGTTCGCAGCTTTTTAATAAGGACAAAGCGATGCAGATGTTGAAAGCCAAGCTGTATCTTTTGAAAAAGCAGGAGCAGGAAGAAAAGGTATCCGGCATCCGGGGGGAAGTCCAGGATATCAATTTTGGAAGCCAGATCCGATCCTATATTTTACATCCTTACAATCTGGTCAAGGATCACCGTACCGGAGAAGAGACCGGAAATGTAAGTGCAGTTCTGGATGGGGAGCTGGATCCATTTATCAATGCTTATCTGAAACAGAGGAGTAACAATGGATAATACAAAGTACTATGTGGTAAAGAAAAAAGCAGTGCCGGAGGTGCTCATAAAGGTTGTCGAGACAAAGAGACTGCTCGCAACCAGACGTGGAATGACGATTCAGGAAGCGACAGAAGAGATCGGTATCAGCAGAAGTTCTTTCTATAAATATAAGGATGATATTTTCCCATTTCACGAAAATGAAAAAGGAAGGACTGTTACGATGGTTATTCAGCTTGATGATACACCGGGAGTTATGGCAGAGCTTTTAAACGCGGTGGCAAGGTATCAGGCGAATATCCTGACCATTCACCAGAGTATTCCGATCAACGGGGTGGCAACACTGACGCTCAGTGTGGAGGTGCTGCAGACAACGAAGAATCTGTCGGAGATGGTGGAAGAGATTGAACAGCATTCAGGTGTGCATTATTTGAAAATCGTAGGCAGGGAGTAGACAAAAAGATGAAGATTGCAGTATTGGGTTATGGTACCGTAGGTTCTGGTGTGGTAGAGGTTCTGGATGTAAATCAGAAGCTGATCGCGTCACGGGCAAAAGAAGAAATTGAAGTTAAATATGTGCTGGATCTGAGGGATTTCCCGGGAGATAAGATCCAGGAAAAGATTGTTCATGATTATGAGATTATCCTGAATGATCCGGAGATTGGAATTGTAGTAGAAGTGATGGGCGGTGTGGAACCGGCGAATACCTTTGTCAGAAAAGCACTGGAAGCAGGAAAAAGTGTCGTGACATCCAATAAGGCGTTGGTTGCCAAACATGGATCCGCGCTTCTTAAAACAGCACGGGAAAAGAATGTGAATTTCCTTTTTGAAGCAAGTGTGGGAGGGGGGATTCCGATCCTCCGGGCACTTGGATCATCCCTGACAGGTGATGAAATCGAAGAAATCGCAGGAATCCTGAACGGAACAACCAATTACATGATGACCAGGATGTTCTATGAGGGAGCGAACTATGAAGAGGTTCTCCGTGAAGCACAGAAGAATGGATTTGCAGAGGCAGATCCGACTGCTGATGTGGAAGGACAGGATGCATGCCGGAAAATCGCGATCCTTGCATCGATCATCTCAGGAAAATATGTAGATTTTGAAGAAATTTATACCGAAGGTATTACAAAGATCACAACAGAAGATATGCAGTATGCAAAGGCTCTGGGAATGAATATCAAACTTCTTGCTGAATGTAAGCATGTGGATGGAACTCTTTATGCGGGAGTTGCACCGGTGCTTCTTCATGCAGAACATCCGCTTTACAGTGTGAACGGTGTATTTAATGCCGTATTTGTAAAGGGGAATATGCTGGGAGATGCGATGTTCTACGGAAGTGGGGCAGGAAAGCTTCCGACTGCGAGTGCGGTTGTGGCTGACATTGTGGCAGTTGTACAGAATCAGGGCAGAGATATCATGAATTTCTGGAGCGAAGAAAAGCTTACATTGGAAGACAGAAGCAAGACCAGCAAGAAGTTCCTGGTGCGAATCCGTGGAAATGTGGATGCGTTCAAAGAACGAATCGGCAATGATTTTGGTGAAGTCAGATTTGTAGAGGCAGGAGTCAATGGAGAATTTGGTTTTGTCACACCGGTGATGACCGAGGGAGAATACGAGGAAAAAGCAAAAGCTTATCCGGAAATCCTGCATATGATAAGAGTAGAAGAAGAAGTCTAAAAATGCAGGAACTGTAGGAGGAAATTATGCTAGTAGTTAAGAAATTTGGCGGCAGTTCAGTTGCAGATAAAGAGCGGATCTTTAATGTAGCAAGACGCTGCGCAGAAGAGTATCAGATGGGGAATGATGTGATCGTTGTTCTCTCCGCAATGGGAGATACAACAGATGAACTGCTTGAGAAGGCGGCCGAGATCAATCCGTACCCATCAAAACGAGAACTTGATATGCTCCTTACCACGGGAGAACAGGTATCTGTAGCACTGATGGCAATGGCACTTCAGTTTTTGAATGTTCCGGCAATCTCGTTGAATGCATTCCAGGTAAAGATGCATTCTACGGCGCGGAACGGAAATGCGAGATTTAAAAGAGTGGATACAGACCGTATCACCCACGAACTGGAGAACCGCAAGGTCGTGATCGTAACCGGATTCCAGGGAGTCAACCATTATGGAGACTATACCACACTTGGAAGAGGTGGATCCGATACGACAGCTGTGGCACTTGCGGCTGCAATGCATGCAGACAAATGTGAGATCTATACAGACGTAGACGGTGTTTACACTGCAGACCCGAGAGTGGTACCGAATGCGCGTAAAATCGAAGAGATCACCTACGATGAGATGCTGGAGCTCGCAACATCAGGGGCAAAGGTTTTACATAATCGTTCTGTAGAGATGGCGAAAAAATACGGGGTTGAGCTGGTTGTACGTTCCAGCCTGAACACAGAAGAAGGAACCCTGGTCAAGGAGGTAGCAAAGGTGGAAAAAATGTTAATTACCGGCGTTGCGGCAGATAAAAATACAGCGAGAATTTCAGTAATGGGTGTAGAAGACAAACCAGGTACTGCATTTAAGATTTTCAATACACTTGCAAAGCATAATATTAACGTAGATATTATTCTTCAGTCAGTTGGACGTGACGGAACAAAAGACATTACATTTACTGTATCACAGGATGATCTTAAAGAGGCAATGGAAGTTCTGGAAGCCAGAAAAGAAGCCCTTACGATCAGAGAGATGAATTACAACGAAAAAGTTGCAAAGGTATCGATCGTAGGAGCCGGAATGCTCAGCAATCCGGGTGTTGCTGCGACCATGTTTGAGTCACTTAGCAATTCCAATATCAATATCAATATGATTTCTACATCAGAGATCCGTATCACGGTTCTGATCGATGAAAAAGATGCAGACCGTGCATTGGTTGCAATCCATGACGGATTTGGTCTGGAAGACTAATAAAAAGAATGTGGTCGTAAATGTACCGGATGGTGCATTTGCGGAAGAAAAAAGGATTGGGAAATTTCTCAATCCTTTTTCTGACTCAGTGTACTGTTATGATATTTGCTGGAAAAGGTGACATCCTCACCGAACCAGTCCGGCGGGGTAAAGGAATTGGCCTCTTCTTCGGAAGAAAATTCGACTTCGGCAAGGAGCAGCGGGGCGAGATCACCGGCGAAGACATCAAGCTCGATCATGAGATGATCTCCGTAAGGGATGCAGTAGCGCTCTTTTGTGATAATGCGTCCGTCTGCCTTTTCGAGCAGATGGTGGTAGGCTTCCTTGGTAAGAGGAAGATTGTATTCTTCACGCATCATCAGACCTTTGGATTTGTAGGTCAGGATGTAGTCATCAGCATCCCTGCGGACACGGACAACCGGTTCGGTGCAGAGATAAGCCTGCTCAAGTGTGCGGTGAGGATAAGCCTCAAGGTGATCCGGAAGCTTATGGATCAGATATTTGCGTTCGATTTCCATGGGAAAGTCCTCCTTATACGTTCATTAACAGTATAGCGGAGTTTTTCAGGGGAGACAAGGCAGAAAGTTGCCATTTTTGCAGGCTTCTGTTACAATGGGGAACATCAGGAAAAAGAAAGGATGGACAGGATTATGAGTGAAGTATGTGTATTTCTTGCAGATGGATTTGAAGAGATTGAAGGACTTACGGTTGTTGATCTTTTAAGAAGAGCCGGGATTGAGACCAGAACCGTTTCCATCATGGGACGGGAAGAGATCCGGGGGGCACACGGAATTATAGTAAAAGCAGACAGCCTGTTTGAAAATACAGATTTTTCAGAGGTGAAGATGCTGGTACTTCCGGGAGGGATGCCGGGAACAATCCATTTAAAAGAACACAAAGGTCTTGAAGAGCTGATCTTAAAACATAATGAAGAGAAAAAATATCTGGCTGCAATCTGTGCGGCACCGACCGTATTTGGCGGAATGGGAATCCTGAAAGGAAAGAAGGCAATCTGCTATCCGGGAATGGAAGAAGGACTTACCGGAGCGGAAGTTACCTGTCAGCCGGCAGTGACAGATGGACATATCACAACCAGCCGGGGACTTGGAACCGCGATTGATTTTGCACTTGCGCTGATCAGCGAGCTGCGGGATAAAGAAAGTGCAGATACCATTTCAAGGCAGGTAGTCTATGAACGGTAGTTTCCGGAAAAAGAGAAAAGCAGGCAGTGAGTTTCTGGCAGTGCTGCTTTTGGTCACACTGCTTGCCGGATGTGGGATCAATGAAGGAAAGGCAGAAAAATATGTGCAGGCGAACCTGGATCTGACTTTTCAGGGACAAACCCAGGAAGCAAAGGAAATCCTCGGAGCATCAGACAGCGATCTGAAGAAGGTCTATGAGAACGGGATCAATGCTTTTGTCCAGGACTATCTGCTAAATGGTGTGGAGACGGAAAATGACTTTTCTGAGACATATGGTGTATTGATCAAAGAGATCTTTAGCTCCGTCCGTTATCAGGTAAGTGGTGTGAAAAAGACGGGGAGTAAGACCTGTGAGGTGACAGTAAAGTACCAGCCGGTGGATGTATTTACCCGCTTCATGCCGAAACTGAAGGAAGAGTCCGAGAAGATCCAGGCAGACAAAGATGCAGGAAAGTACAGCGGAACAGATGAAGAAATCAAAGAGGCAATGGTGCTGGATTATATGACCGGTGCATACAGCCTTTTAAGAAGTTCTTATCTCGATATGCAGTATGGAGAGAAGCAGGAATATATCTTTACCGTGACGCAAAAAGGGCGGAATACCTGGTCGATCGGTGATGAGGAATTAAATGGCTTTATAGAACGAATTTTAGAGCTTGATAAACTGTAGAAGTTGTGCTATACTTGTAAAATGATTGTAATGTAGATAAGTCTGTCGACTTTTTGCATATGTAAATTTAGGAGGAAATGGTAATGAGTTTACAAGTTGAACAGTTAGAACACAATATGGCGAAACTCACAATCGAAGTTTCAGCAGAAGAATTAGAAGGAGCACTTCAGAAAGCATACCAGAAGCAGAAAGGCAGAATCAATGTTCCTGGATTCCGTAAAGGAAAAGTTCCGCGCCAGCTCATCGAAAAGATGTACGGACCGGAAATCTTCTATGATGATGCAGCAAACGCTCTGATTCCGGAAGCATATTCAAAAGCATACGATGAAAGCGGACTTGAGATCGTATCTCAGCCGAAGATCGATGTAACACAGATCGAAAAAGGAAAACCGTTCATCTTCACAGCTGAAGTAGCTACAAAGCCGGAAGTAGAACTTGGCGAATACAAAGGAATCGAAGTTCCGAAATATTCTAACCGCGTAACACAGAAAGAAATCGACGCTAAGCTTGAGGAAGAACAGCTTAAGAACGCAAGAACAATCACAGTAGAAGGACGTCCGGTACAGGATAAAGACGAAGTTGTTCTTGACTTTGAAGGATTTGTAGACGGAGAAGCTTTTGAAGGCGGAAAGGGAGAAAATTATCCGCTGACAATCGGTTCAGGATCTTTCATTCCGGGATTTGAAGAACAGCTGATCGGTGCAGAACCGGAAAAAGAAGTTGAAGTTAAGGTTACATTCCCGGAAGATTACCATGCAGAAGACCTCAAAGGAAAAGAAGCTGTATTCAAATGCACAGTTCATGAGATCAAAGCAAAAGAACTTCCGGAGCTTGATGATGAATTTGCTTCAGAAGTATCAGAATTCGATACTCTTGATGAATTAAAAACTGATATCAAAGCTAAGATCAAAGAGCAGAAAGTAAACGATGGTAAGAGAGCACAGGAAGATGCAGCTGTAGATGCGATCATCGAATCAGCTAAGATGGATCTTCCGGAAGCTATGGTTGATACACAGGCAAGACAGATGCTTGATGAATTCGCTCAGAGAATGCAGCAGCAGGGACTGACTCTTGACCAGTACATGCAGTTCACAGGCATGACAGCTGACAAGATGATGGATGAACTTCGTCCGCAGGCTGAGAAGAGAATCAAGACAAGACTTGTTCTTGAAGCAATTGCAAAAGCAGAAAACATCGAAATCACAGATGAAAAATTAGACGAAGAGATCGCTAAGATGGCAGAAGCTTACCAGATGGAAGCTGACAAGCTTAAGAGCTTCATGGGCGACAAAGAAAAAGAACAGATGAAGCAGGATATGGCAGTTCAGGAAGCAATTACATTTGTAGTTGACAATGCCGTAGAAAAATAAGTATCTGTTTCATACTTTAATATAGCAGGAGGAGTGTTACATGAGTAGTTTAGTACCTTATGTCGTTGAACAGACAAGCCGTGGAGAACGCTCTTACGACATTTATTCAAGACTTTTAAAAGACAGAATCATTTTCCTGGATACCGAAGTGAATGATGCATCAGCGAGCCTGATCGTAGCGCAGCTGCTGTTTCTGGAAGCAGAAGATCCGGAAAAGGATATCCAGTTTTATATTAACAGTCCTGGTGGATCGATTTCAGCAGGTATGTCGATCTACGACACTATGAATTACATCAAATGTGACGTCTCTACGATGTGTATGGGAATGGCTGCAAGTATGGGAGCTTTCCTTCTCGCAGGCGGAGCAAAGGGAAAGAGATATGCCCTTCCGAATGCAGAGATCATGATTCACCAGCCTTCAGGCGGTGCACAGGGTCAGGCAACCGAGATTGAGATCAATGCACAGCATATTCTGAAGATCAGAGAAAGAATGAACAGATTGATGGCTGCAAATACAGGTCAGAGTTATGAGACAATTTGTGCAGATACGGAAAGAGATAACTGGAAGACTGCCGAAGAAGCTTTGGCATATGGATTGATTGATAAGGTTATTACAAGCCGTTAACGGGAAAAGGGAATGTCCTTATTGGGACATTCCCTTTACGTGTAAAAAAGTGCGAGGTAAGAATATGGCAGGAAAATATGAAGAAATCGTAAGATGTTCTTTTTGCAATAAACCACAAAGTCAGGTACGCAAGATGATCGCCGGACCAAACGGGGTGTTTATCTGCGACCAGTGCGTGGATGTATGCACTGAGATCATTGAAGACGAACTTGGTTATGAAGAAGAAAATGCATATGATGATATCAATCTTCTGAAACCGGAAGAAATCAAGGCATTTCTGGATGATTATGTGATCGGACAGGACGAAGCGAAGAAAGTACTTTCTGTTGCGGTATATAATCACTATAAGCGTATTATGGCAGAAAAAGATCTGGGCGTGGAGCTTCAGAAGAGTAATATCCTGATGGTAGGACCGACAGGATGCGGTAAGACTTTTCTGGCACAGTCTCTCGCAAAAATCCTGAATGTACCGTTTGCAATTGCAGATGCAACTGCGCTTACAGAAGCAGGATATGTCGGAGAAGATGTAGAGAATATTCTTCTTAAGATCATTCAGGCCGCAGATGGTGATATTGAACGTGCAGAGCACGGAATTATTTATATTGACGAGATTGACAAGATCACAAGAAAATCTGAGAATCCGTCGATTACCCGTGATGTATCAGGAGAAGGTGTTCAGCAGGCACTTCTGAAGATCCTGGAAGGTACAATCGCAAATGTACCGCCACAGGGTGGACGTAAGCATCCGCAGCAGGAGATGATCCAAATCGATACCACCAATATTTTATTTATCTGCGGTGGAGCGTTTGAGGGAATAGATAAGATCATAGAGAACAGAATAGATAAGAAATCCATTGGATTCGAGGCACAGATCGCGCAGCGGCATGAGGAAGATATCGACCGGCTTCTGCAGCAGATCCTTCCACAGGATCTTGTGAAGTTCGGACTGATCCCGGAACTTGTAGGACGTGTGCCGGTAACTGTATCCCTGGAACTTCTGGATAAAGAAGATCTGATCCGCATTCTGACGGAACCAAAGAATGCGATCGTAAAACAGTACCAGAAGCTTCTGGAGCTGGATGATGTGGAACTGGAATTCGACAAAGAGGCGCTGGAGGCGATTGCTGAGACTTCCCTGAAGCGTAAGACAGGAGCCAGAGGACTCCGTGCGATCATGGAAAATGTAATGATGGATATCATGTATAAAGCACCGTCTGACGAGAATCTGAAATACTGTCTTGTGACAAAAGAGGCAGTACTTGGGGAGAAAGCACCGAGTACAGAAAAGATCGAAGCAAGACCGGAAAGTGCATAAGAAAATCAGACGTATGGAAATGGGTGCTGACGGTTAAGACCAGAAGCATCCATTTTTATTTAACAGGAGAAAAAACTATATGAACAGAACAGAAAGTCTGCCAATGGTTGCCCTGCGGGGAATGACAATTCTGCCGGAGATGGTGGCTCATTTTGACATCAGCCGTGAACGCTCGATTGAAGCGGTTCAGGAAGCGATGGCAAGCGACCAGAAGATTTTTTTGCTGACACAGAAAGATGTGGAAGCGGAAAATCCGGGAGAAGCGGATCTCTACCGTGTGGGAACAGTTGCGACAGTAAAACAGATCATCAAACTGCCAAAGCAGATTCTGCGGGTGCTTGTATCAGCAGAAGAGAGAGCGGTTTTAAATACAATAGAATTTACCGATCCGTATCTTCGGGCAAATATCACGATCCCGGAAGAGAGTGATCCGGATATTGCAGGCGAGATCAACCGGGAAGCGATGATGCGGGGACTTCGGGATCTGTATCTGGATTATGCGGCGAGAATGCCGAAGATCACAAAAGATATGGTAAACCAGATCAAAGAGATCACGGATCTGAAAAAGATGGTGAATCAGGTGGCAGCGAATATGCCTCTGGATTACCGGGAATTGCAGGAAATCCTGGAAGAACTTAATTTTGACAGACGTTATGAGCTTATTTCCTTTAAGCTTGTCAATGAGATGCAGATCATAAACATCCGTGATGAAATCCAGATGAAGGTGAAAGAGCGTGTGGATAAGCATCAGAGAGAATATATCCTGCGCGAACAGTTGAAGCTGATCCGTGAAGAGCTTGGTGAGGATACTACAATTTCCGATGCGGAGGAATTTACACAGAAGGCAGAAGCGCTGGATGCACCGGATGAGGTAAAAGAAAAGCTGAAAAAAGAGATCGGCAGATTTAAAAATTCCATGCAGAGTCCGGCAGAAGCGGGTGTGATCCGTACATATATCGAAACCATGCTGGAAATGCCATGGAATAAGCGGGCTGAGGATTTCACAGACATTGCATATGCGAAAGAGCTTCTGGAAGCAGAACACTACGGACTGGAAGAGGTTAAAGAACGTGTGCTGGAATTTCTGGCAGTACGTGCTCTTACGAAAAAGGGAGACAGCCCGATTCTGTGTCTGGTAGGTCCTCCGGGAACTGGAAAGACATCTATTGCAAGATCACTTGCAAAAGCACTGAAAAAACCGTATGTGAGGATTTCTCTTGGCGGTGTCCGTGATGAGGCTGAAATCCGTGGGCACAGAAAAACTTATGTTGGTGCAATGCCGGGACGGATTGCAAACGGTATTAAGAGCGCCGGGGTAAAGAACCCGTTGCTCCTTCTGGATGAGATTGATAAAGTCAGCACAGACTATAAGGGAGATACTTTTTCTGCGCTTCTGGAGGTGCTGGACAGTGAACAGAACAACCGTTTCCGTGATCATTATCTGGAAGTCCCGGTCGATCTGTCTGAGGTGACATTTGTGACGACGGCTAACTCGCTGCAGACGATCCCCCGACCACTTCTTGACCGTATGGAAGTAATTGAGGTCAGCAGTTATACGGAGAATGAAAAGCTGCATATTGCGACAGAACATTTGATTCCAAAGCAGTTGGAAAGACATGGACTTACAAAAGAACAGCTTACGATCAGCAAGGGTGTGATCTGGAAAATTGCGCAGAACTACACCAAGGAAGCCGGTGTGCGTCAGATGGAGCGTGAAATCGGTAATATCTGCAGGAAAGCTGCCAGAGAGATCTATGAACATGATAAAAAGAGAGTTCAGGTAACAGAGCGGAATATTGAAAAGTATCTTGGAAAGGAAAAGTACACCTATCAGATGGCTAATGCAGAGGATGAGGTGGGAATCGTCCGTGGCCTGGCATGGACCAGTGTAGGAGGAGATACCCTGCAGATTGAAGTGAATGTAATGCCAGGAAAGGGTGAGATCATTCTGACGGGACAGCTTGGCGATGTGATGAAAGAATCTGCGCAGGCAGGAATCAGTTATATCCGGTCAATCAGCAGTAAATATAAGGTTGCTGAAGATTTCTTTGAAAAACATGATATCCATATCCATATTCCGGAAGGGGCAGTTCCGAAAGATGGACCTTCAGCCGGCATTACGATGGCGACTGCGATGCTCTCTGCAATTACAGACAAGAAAGTGCGTGCCGATCTTGCCATGACGGGTGAGATTACGCTGCGGGGAAGAGTACTTCCGATCGGAGGACTGAAAGAGAAGCTCCTGGCGGCAAAGAATGCCGGAATCAGGACGGTACTTGTACCGAAGGAGAACAAAAAAGATGTGGATGAACTTTCTTCTGAGATTACGAAGGGACTGGAGATTATTCCGGTATCGCAGATGGAAGAGGTTCTGAAGATCGCGCTTGTGCGCACACGGAGGAAAAACGATGGTAATTAAGAATGTAAATCTGGAAACAGTATGTGGAATTACAAGTAAACTGCCGGATCACACCCTGCCGGAGATTGCATTTGCCGGAAAATCCAATGTCGGCAAATCCTCTCTGATCAATGCACTGATGAACCGGAAGGCGCTTGCCAGAACTTCGGCAAAACCTGGAAAAACACAGACCATCAACTTTTACAATATCAACGAAGAAATGTATCTGGTTGACCTTCCGGGATATGGTTATGCAAAGGTTTCCGAGCAGGAGAAGGCACAGTGGGGAAAACTGATCGAGCGTTATCTTCATGGCTCTAAACAGCTGCGAGCCGTCTTCCTTCTGATCGATATCCGTCATGATCCATCTGCGAATGATAAGATGATGTATGACTGGATCGTAGATCAGGGATTCAATCCGATCATTATCGCAACAAAGCTTGACAAGCTGAAGCGAAGTCAGGTACAGAAGCAGGTAAAGGCAATTAAGACCGGACTGAAGCTGCTTCCGGGAACCGTTGTGATTCCTTTCTCAGCAGAGACAAAGCAGGGACGGGATGAGATCTGGAATCTTGTAGACACAGAATTCCTGGTAAAAGGAACGGAGGAATAACCTTGAAAAATCCACTGCATTATCAGTTTTCGGATTATGATTGTGGACCGACGTCCATGCAGAATGCGATCAGCTATTTATTTCCAAGGGAGGAAATCCCGCCGGAAATTCTGAGAAATATCATGCTTTATTGCCTGGATTGCTACAGTGCGGAGGGAGTTGCCGGAAAAAGTGGCACTTCCTGTGCGGCAATGATGTTTCTTAGCAACTGGCTGAATGGATTTGGGAAGACGGGACAACTTGCAATCTCTGCAAAATATCTTCATGGGGAAAATGTCTATCTGGGTGATACCAGTTATATCAATGATGCGCTGCATCGTGGTGGTGCAGTTGTTGTAAGGCTTTTTCTGGATGAGTGGCATTATGTGCTTCTTACCGGGGCAGAAAATGGAATAGTTTATATGTTTGATCCGTATTACAGGGAAGAGCCTTTTGAGGAAAAGGAGGTTGTACTTGTGACGGACAAGCCGGACCGGTATAACCGGATCGTACCGGAGGAGATGTTTAACCGGGAAGTTCTGGAACTGTATTCTTTTGGACCGGAAGAGGGGCGGGAAGCAGTTTTGTTGTTTAATGAGAAAACGAAGTTGTCGGAAGAGAAGACGATAGAGTATTTTATTTGATGGGGGATTGGTTTGAGGGACGCGCCCGAATCGCCATACATCTTGTTTGGATGCGGTTCGGTGCGCGGGCAGTTCTTGAGGTTCTGTAAATTTGTTAAGGGCATTCCGTGAAATCCATAACTCGCGCGGTGCGCTCAGACAGATGGATTTCACGGAATAACACAAATTTCCACAACCTTAAGAACTGCATCAGCTCCCTCAATGCATCCAAACAAGATGTATGGCGATTCGGGCGCTGATACCTCAAGTGGGTTGCATCAACTAAGATACGGGGAGAAAAAGTTCACCCCCACAAATTTCGCTTTTAGCGGAATTTGTGGGGGTTGCTTTTTCTACTTTGTTGGTAAGCAAAGCAAGTGGAATATCAATTTATAGGATGTGAATATTATTTTGCTTTATTACCAGACTATGTATATTTTGTTCTTTACATCAGTTTTCTGAAGAGATCTTTGAGGTCTTCTACGGATGCGTCTTTTGGATTTCCAGGTGCGCAGGCGTCGGCGTGGGCGGATTCTGCGAGGAACTGGAGATCTTCTTCTTTGAGGGCTTCGAGTTTGGATGGGATTCCTACGTCTTCAGAGAGTTTGCGGACTGCATCTACAGCTGCTTTTCTGTATTCTTCCTGAGACATATTATCTACGCCTTCAACTCCCATTGCGCGGGCGATTTCACGGTATTTTTCTCCGGTGCAGTCTGCGTTGTATTCCATTACGATCGGAAGCATCATTGCACATGCAACACCGTGTGGTGTGTCATAGACTGCTCCAAGGGTATGAGCCATTGAGTGAGCGATTCCAAGACCTACGTTTGAGAAGCCCATTCCGGCGATGTACTGTCCAAGAGCCATTCCTTCTCTTCCTTCTTTGGTGTTTTCAACAGCACCGCGGAGAGATTTGGAGATAATCTCGATTGCTTTTAAGTGGAACATATCTGTCATTTCCCATGCGGCTTTTGTGGTGTAGCCTTCGATCGCATGAGTTAATGCATCCATACCGGTTGAAGCGGTCAGTCCTTTTGGCATAGAGGACATCATTTCCGGGTCTACAACAGCGATGATCGGCATATCATGTGGGTCTACACAGACGAATTTACGTTTCTTTTCTACATCTGTTACTACATAGTTGATCGTAACTTCTGCAGCAGTACCGGCTGTTGTCGGAACGGCAATGATCGGAACGCAAGGTTTCTTTGTCGGAGCTACACCTTCCAGGCTTCTTACATCTTCAAATTCCGGGTTTGCGATGATGATACCGATTGCTTTGGAAGTATCCATAGAAGATCCGCCACCGATTGCGATGATGTAATCAGCACCTGAATTTTTGAAAGCCTGTACACCGTGCTGTACGTTCTCGATAGTCGGGTTTGCTTTGATATCAGAGTAGATTTCGTAAGCAAGTCCTTCTTTGTCTAAGATATCTGTTACTTTGGAAGTAACATTGAATTTGATCAGATCCGGGTCAGAACATACAAGAGCTTTTTTGAAACCGTGAGCTTTTGCTTCTGTTGCAATCTCTGCGATTGCACCTGCTCCGTGATAAGATGTCTGATTTAACATAATTCTGTTTGCCATGATACATATCTCCTTTTCGTTTATGGTAAAACCACTTGTTTCTGATACTATTTTAACAATAAGAAGGCGGTAAAAAAAGTTACAGAATATGAAAAGTGTAACATTTATACAAAAGCTTAAGACAAAATATGCAAATTAGTGAAGAGTTGCACAAGTTTTTCCGGCATGCCAAGTACCAGTTGTTTTGCAAGCTGCGCAGGCGGAAAATTCATTCCGCCAAGCAGCCATTTGACAGTCATGTAAATCGAGCCACGGCAGTACATCTCTAAAAGAAATGAAGTTTCTGCATCCGGGCGTCTTCCGGTTTTCTGGAAAATAAGGTTTGAATAGAATTCCAGAATCAGTTCAAAATCATGTTCTTTTAAAGAGTTCTGATCGTCAGAGCGGAATGCTGCAGCGAAAAACAGGTGCTCTTCCTTTAAATATTCAAATTTTTTGACCAGTCCGTCATAAACAGTGGTACCTTCGCCCATATGTTCAAATGATTTAAGAAGAAGTTTGTCAAAATACCAGTTGATCAGATCATATTTATCAAGAAAATTGCGGTAAAAGGTCTGGCGTGTGACGCCGCAGACTTCCACAATCTGGCGGATGGTGATATCATCGACAGAAGTGGTCTTCATGCAGGTTTTCATTGCTTCGGCGAGCCGGTATTTGGTAGATTCGGATTTGGCCATGTTCAATTCTCCTTAATCGTAAGCATGTTTTTTTCTATATAAATAGTACGGTATGATCAAAGCTGTGGTAGTGATCCAGGAAATCGGATAACTAAGCATTACACAGGTTGTGGTATGGTGTGCCGGTAAGACAAACATAATCCACGGAATACGGATCAGACATACGCCGCCAAGTGTGATCAGTGTCGGCAGCAGGACATCGCCGGTTCCGCGAAGTGCACCGGAGAGAACTTCAATAAATACATAAATAGTGTAGCACGGTGCCATAAAACGCAGCATATCAATACCGATATTGATCACATTTTGATCTGTCGTAAAAATTGAGAACAGTGGGCGGCAGAAGATGGCTAAAAACAGAACGATCCCTCCGCATACAGCCACTGCCATTGCAAGGCAGATACGGACACTTTTGAAAATGCGGTCTTTTTTTCCTGCTCCGTAATTCTGACCGGCAAAGGTTGTGATCGCAATTCCGAATGCTCCGTTGACTGTCCAGAAAAGCGCATCTAGTTTACCAAAAGAAGCCCATGCAGCGGCAGTATCGGTTCCGAAACCATTGATCGCTGCCTGAATAATGATATTGGTAATACTGTACATAAATGCCTGCAGTGCACTTGGAATACCGATGCGGAATTCCAGACGCAGCTTCAAAAGGTCTATGTGCAGTTTGCTCAGATAAAGCTTGCAGTCATCATATTTTTTCATCAGTGCATTGGTGACAAGGATTGCACTTACTGCCTGTGAAATAATGGTCGCGATAGCGGCTCCGACAATTCCCATATCAAATACGATTACTAGTACCAGATCGAGGATGATGTTTAGAAAACAACAGATGATCAGGTAATATAGTGGTCTGCGGGAATCACCGATGGAGCGCATGATGGCTGAGCCTATATTAAAGATCAAGGTACCGAAGATACCTAAAAAGTAAATCCGCAGATAAAGAATAGAATCCGCAAGTGTATCTGCAGGTGTATCGATGAGCTTCAAAAGAAATGGTGTTAAGGCCCATCCGAGTATTGTAAATACAATACTGAGGATAACGGAAAAAGCATAAGCGGTATGCAGACTCTTTTGCAGATTCCGCTCATCCTTTGCACCATAAAACTGGGAAACAATTACAGATGCACCGCTTGCAAGTCCCGTAAAACATCCGATGATCAGATTGGAAAGAACGGCAGAAGATCCCCCGACTGCGGCAAGTGCGCCCTTTCCGACAAAACGACCGACGATGACAGCATCTACGGTGTTATAAAGCTGTTGAAACAAAGTTCCAACTACAATAGGAAAGAAAAAAATCAATAATTGCTTCCAGATAACTCCTTCGGTAATCTGATTGGTTTTTGTACTTTCGTTTGACATGTTAATAACCTCCAATGAAAAAACTAAAAAAACATACCTAAACGAAGTATAACATGAAGTCGGAAGAAAAGATATCAGATGAAGAGAAGTTTCATAGAAATAAAACCAACTTTGACTAACACCGTATGAAATGGTACAATTGAAACACTACGAGAAAAAGGAGTACAAAGAAATTATGGAAAAAACAGTTGAAGCAGTAATCTGCGGACATGAAATTACATCAGCAGAGGTAGATGCATTTATCGCAAGCCTTCCGAGAGAACAGCAGGTATACGCATCCCATCCGGATTTCCGCAAACAGTGTGTTGATCAGCTGATCGCAGTTTATGCACTTGCAAAATATGGTGAAGAAGAAAAGTTAGACGAGACAGAAAAGTTTAAAGCAATTCTGGAAAATGCAAGAAAAGATATCCTTGCACAGATGGCGATCGGCAAGATCTTTGAGGAAATCACAATTTCAGCTGAAGAGATCAGAGAATATTTTGAAGCAAACAAAGCAAGATTTGCAAAAGGAGTATCTGTTCATGCAAAACATATTCTGGTTGATTCCGAAGACAAATGTAACGAACTACTTGAATCCATTGTAAGTGGTGGGAAAGCATTTGAGGATGTTGCAAAAGAATCTTCTACCTGCCCGTCAGGAGCAAACGGTGGAGACCTTGGCGAATTCGGAAAAGGACAGATGGTCAAAGAATTCGAAGATGCCGCATTTGCAGCAGAAATCGGACATGTGGTTGGACCGGTCAAGACACAGTTTGGATACCATCTGATCAAAGTGGAAGATAAGAAAGAAGCCGAAGATGCGAAGCTTGATGATGTAAAAGAGCAGATTAAGAGTGAGATCATGCAGAAAAAGCAGCAGGAGGCTTATACCGCGAAGGTGGAAGAACTGAAGAAGAAATATATGGCATAGTATTTGCCAGGATTTCATTCGATTGATAAAAAACAGCAGGACAGATTAATTTTTATCGGATCTGCACCCATTGCGCAGGCAATCCTTCTATCTGGAATCACTTGTGCTGCCAACTCTCATTTATGAAATATTTGTGAAAACTCCCCCGCAGATTTGACGAAACACGAAAAAAGTTGTAGTATATATGACGGAATTGTTACAGAAGTATTAAGAAACGGAGGTACGGATGCAGATTCGCAGTGCAGCAAAATGGATCGCAGCGGCAGCAGGGATATTGGTTGGCGCCGTTATCGTAGGATTTACATTAAAAGATACTACATATATAGAAGCAAAATTGGAACAGATCAAAGGAGCAAGACAGTCTGTTACAGCAGTGGAGAAAACGACAGCAAAGACGCAGAAGATAAAAAATGCGGAAATAGTGAAAGAGACACCCCTTCCAGAGAGTAGCTGTATTTCTGATTTTGCATTTACAGGACAGATGCCGGAGCTTCCTACCGGATGTGAGATCACATCTCTTACAATGGCTTTGAATTATTATGGATATTCTGCAGATAAGATGGCAATGGCACTCGAATATTTACCGACAGTTGGATGGACCAACACTTATTACGGAGACAATGAAACTTTATATGGAAATGATATTTACAATTATTTTATAGGAAATCCACAGTCTGAGACGGATGGATTAAGCTGCGGAGCGGGAGCAATCGTGACGGCAGCAGATGGCTATCTTGCAGATAATGGAAATGCAATGAAAGCAGAGGACGAGACAGGATCAGAGCCGGAACAGCTGTATCGTTTTGTAAGTGAAGGAACCCCCGTGGTTGTATGGGGAACAATTGGTATGGAAGAACGTCAGATAATGGAAAGCTGGAATACGGAAGATGGAAGAGAAGCCAGCTGGGCGATGAACGATCATTGTGTTGTACTGATTGGATACAGTGTAGACAGTGTGACTGTTGCAGACCCGATCGAAGGGATTGTGAGCTATGACAGAGCACAGTTTGAATCGGCTTTTTGTTCCAGAGGTAATCAGTGTGTGATTTTGAAGAATGTACAATAGAGAAGTGGGAGGTACTTTGCAGATAAAAACAGTCTGTGAAGTATCTCTTCTTTATATATGTGATGAGCTGAGTGCAGAGTTTCGTCTACTTAAGGAAAGAAGATCAGGATTGTAAAAATATTTGAGAAGAAGTTTGCCAAAGGATTGACAATTATTTGTTTTTTTGGTATCTTTAGACTATGGTACAAACGTTAGTCTAAAAAGAAAAATGACAAGAAGGAGAGCTACCATGAATTTAGTAACGAATATTCAGAAGTATTCGATCCATGACGGAGATGGAATCCGTACTACTGTATTTTTTAAAGGATGTCCATTAAAGTGCGAGTGGTGTCACAACCCTGAGACACAGCGTTTTGAGAGAGAACTTCAGTGTGATAAAGAAAAGTGCGTCGGATGTGGAACCTGTGCGAAGGTCTGTCCGAACGATGCCATCACTATGGTAGATGGAAAGCCGGAGCTTGACAAAGAGAAATGTCAGCTTTGCGGAAAATGTGATAATTTCTGTCCGCAAGGCATTCGGGAGATCGTAGGGCAGGAGTATCCGGTAAAGGAACTGGTTAAAGAGCTGATGAAAGACCGGATGTTTTATGAACAGTCCGGCGGTGGAGTCACACTTTCCGGCGGGGAAGTGATGGCGATGTCAACGGATTATATTTTACAGATCGCGAAAGCACTTAAAAAAGAAGAAATTTCGCTTACCATTGACACCTGCGGATATGTTTCGTATGATAAATTTGAAGCAATTTTACCGTATGTAGATACGTTTTTATATGACGTAAAAGTGATGGATCCGGAATTACATAAAAAGTATATCGGAGTTGACAATAAGCTGATTCTGGATAACCTGGTGAAGCTTTCGGATGCAGGGGCAAGGATTTACGTCCGAATCCCGACAATCAAAGAAGTGAACGGCAATGTGCAGAACATGGAAGATACCATTCATTTTCTGAAGAAACACGGCATTCATCCGGCACAGGTCAATCTGCTGCCTTACCATAATACAGGAAGCAGTAAATATCCGAAGCTGGGTATGGAATACAAGGGAACTGATTTACATGCACCGGAAAAAGAAGAGATGGAAAGTTTTATAAAGCTTTTTCAGGATGCGGGGTATACCAACACAAAAATAGGAGGATAAGAAAATGGCAAGAGGCATGAATGAAAGAATTCAGAAGCTGAGAGAACTGAGTGTTACAACACCGGTTCATATCGATCTCGAAAGAGCAAGAATCGAGACAGATTTTTACAGAAAAAATGATGGGAAATATTCGATTCCGGTTATGAGAGCCATGGTATTAAAGGAATATTTTTCAAAGAAGACACTTTATCTGGGAGACGGTGAACTGATCGTCGGTGAAAAAGGAAAAGACCCACAGGCTTCGCCTACATTCCCGGAACTTTGCTGTCACAGCAAAGAAGATATGGTAGTCATGAGTGAACGTGACCTTGTATCTTTCCATACAACAGAAGAAGACCGTGAGATCCAGGAGAAGGAGATCATTCCTTACTGGTCAGGACGAAGCATGAGAGAGAAGATCCTTGCAGCTATGACTCCGGAATGGAATGACTGTTATTCAGCAGGTATGTTCACAGAGTTCATGGAACAGAGAGGACCTGGACATACATGTGGTGGCGAACAGAACTTCAAAGTCGGATATCAGGAGTACAAAGAAAAAATCAAAAAGACAATGGATGCACTGGATTTCATGAATGATCCGGAAGCTACCGATAAGCTTGAAGAACTTAAAGCAATGGATATTGCATGTGATGCGGTTATCATTCTTGGAGAAAGATATCACAAGCTTGCCCTTGAAATGGCAGAAAAAGAAGCAGATCCTACACGTAAGAAAGAATTAGAGCAGATCGCAGCCAACCTGGAAGTTGTACCGGCTCACAAACCGCAGACCTTCTGGCAGGCAATCCAGTTATACTGGTTCACACATCTTGCAGTTACAACAGAACTGAACCCATGGGATGCATTCAGCCCGGGACGTCTGGACCAGCATCTGATCTCTTACTATGAAGCAGATACAGAAGCAGGAATCCTTGATGACGAGAAAGCAAAAGAACTGCTTGAATGCTTATGGATCAAATTCTACAACCAACCGGCACCGGTTAAGGTTGGTATTACCTTAAAAGAAAGTGCTACTTATGTAGACTTTGCGAATATCAATACAGGTGGAGTTACACCAGATGGTAAAGACGGTGTAAATGCAGTCAGCTACCTGATCCTTGACTGTATGGATGAGATGAAGCTTGTACAGCCGAACTCTAATGTAACTATCAGCAAGAAAACACCGGCACGTTTCCTTAAGAGAGCATGCGAGATCTCAAGAAAAGGATGGGGACAGCCAGCATTCTACAATACAGAAGCACAGATCATGGAGCTTGTTAATGCAGGAAAGACTCTGGAGGATGCCCGCCGTGGTGGATCTTCAGGTTGTGTAGAGACAGGTGCATGGGGAAGTGAAGCATATATCCTGACCGGTTATATGAATATTCCGAAGATCTTCCAGCTGACTCTTTACAACGGTTATGATGCAATGTCAGGCAAACAGCTCGGACTGAAGCTTGGTTATGCAAAAGACTTTAAGACATTTGATGAACTGTGGGATGCATTCAAGAAACAGATGAAGCATTTCATCGATATCAAGATCCGTGGAAACAACGTAATCGAGAGATTATATGCAGAAAATATGCCGGCACCGTGTCTTTCCGTTGTAACAAACGACTGCATCAGTAATGCAAAAGATTACAATGCAGGAGGAGCAAGATACAACACGAACTACATTCAGGGTGTTGGTATTGGAACCGTTACAGACTGTATTGCAGCTGTTAAATACAATGTATTTGACAAGAAGAACTTCACAATGGAAGAACTGATCGAAGCAATGGATCACAACTTTGAAGGATACGATGCAATCTACCGTATGGTTCATGACAAGACACCAAAATATGGTAACGATGATGACTACGCAGATGATCTGATGCAGGACGTATTCTATCTGTATCATGACCTGATCACAGGACGTCCGACTATGAGAGGCGGAAAATACGGAGTCGATATGCTTCCTACAACCTGCCATGTTTACTTCGGAGATGTGATCGGAGCAACAGCTAACGGACGTAAAGCACATATCCCGGTTTCAGAAGGTATTTCACCGGAGAAATCAGCAGATGTAAATGGACCGACAGCTGTTATCAAATCATGTGCTAAGATGGATCATCTTGCTACAGCAGGAACACTTCTGAATCAGAAGTTCACACCGAACGTTGTAGCAGGAGAGAAAGGTCTTGACAATATGGCAAGTCTGATCCGCAGCTACTTTGCAATGGATGGACATCACGTACAGTTCAACGTTATCGACAGAAAGACTCTGCAGGAAGCGCAGAAGCATCCGGAAGATTATAGAGATCTGATCGTGCGTGTTGCAGGATACAGTGATTTCTTCCGTAACTTAAGCAAACCGCTTCAGGATGAGATCATCAACCGTACAGAGCAGTCATTCGAATAGAAAATAACCAGAGAAATTGAAAAAGGTTAAATAAAGGAAGAGACAGGAGCACCGCAATGCAGAGAGTAATCTGTGTGTGGTGCTTCTGTTATTTTTTGAACTGGGAAGAAAAATTTTGGTAAGAATATCGTGGATTTTGAGAGCTATTTGATGTACTATCAAGATAGAAAAGAGAGTGGGAGCAGAATGAAAATTACAGTAGAAAGGAGTAATAGATATGCAGATCAAGCAGGAGCGATTAAAGGAAAGGATAGAGCGGATCAATGAGATGAGCCGGGATGAGACAGGCGGTTATACACGTCTGGCGTTCGGCGAAAAAGAGACGAAAGCGCGGATGATGGCAAAAGAGATGATGCTGGAAGCAGGACTGGAGGTAGAAATCGATGCAGCTGGAAATCTTATGGGACGCCTGTATCCGGATAACTGGAATGAAAAGGAGCTGCATGGTGTGATCGCAACAGGTTCCCATATCGATACGGTACGAAATGGAGGAAAATTTGACGGATTACTCGGAAGTATAGCAGGGATTGAAGTGGCACAGTGCCTGAAAGAAAATCATGTAAAATTAAAAAGCCCGTTTGAAGTAATTCTTTTTACAGATGAAGAAGGTGCCAGATTTAATGCAGGTATGGTTGGAAGTAAGGTAATTGCCGGTCTTGGAATGGAACGACGGCTTAGTGAATATACAGACAATGAGGGCATCAGTGAAGAGGCGGCAATGCAAAAGTGCGGATATCATCCGGAAAAACTGGAAGAGGCAGCGCACGCAGATAAATATGAAAAATTTGTTGAACTTCATATTGAACAGGGAATTGTGCTGGAACAGGAAAGCAGGCAGATAGGGATTGTAACCGGGATCAAAGGTCCATACTGGATTGAAGGAAGCTTTGAGGGGGAAGCAAATCATGCAGGCGGCACACCGATGAATATGCGGAAAGATGCAATGACGGCTGCTGCAAATTATATTGCAGAAGTAGAAAAAATAGCATCCCGTCTGGGAGATATGTTTGTGGCAACAGTAGGAACACTCAAAGTACATCCGGGTGGAATCAATACGATTCCGGGAAGAGTAGACTATACGATCGACATCAGAGATACAGATATGGAGCGCAGGGCACAGGGAATCCGAGAAATAAAAGAAGCGGCAGTGAAAATTTCGGACAGATTTCATGTAGAGAGTACCCAGAAGTGTCTGAAAGATGCAAAGGCAGAGATGATGAATGAAGCAATCGTAGACACAATCGAAGATGTGTGCAAAAAGCGGGGATATACATATATGCGTATGCCAAGTGGCCCGTTTCATGATACCTTATCGATGGCACATATCTGCGATGTGGGAATGATTTTCGTGCCAAGTATCGGAGGCGTAAGTCATTCACCATATGAAGATACGGCATGGGAAGACATATTTGCAGGAGCGCAGGTGCTGGCAGATACTATGGAAAATCTTGTCGGTTAAGCTATCTGATCAGAGAAGCGAATCCGGAGGATAAAAGAAGCCAGCTCCTTTATGCAACAAAACGCTTAATGACGATGGAATCGGCATAGACTTAGGAATCAAAGATTTGGCTGCCTGCTCTGATGCTGTTAAGTATAAGAACATCAATAAGAGTCAGAAAGTAAAATCCAAGTACGAAGGGGAGAAGGACACATTGTCGTATGCAGAGTCAGGTGGTGGACAAGGCAGCAAAGGTGAACAGAACAACCAGGGTGGTCAGAAGAAAAAGAAGATAACAGAAAGAAAAATTTCCCATATAGACGAAAGTTTATACGGGAAATTTTACTGTAAAATGAAAAACAAAAATGAAAAACATTTTCAAATTTCATTGACATATAAAAATAATGTGATAAAATGAAAACGATTTCCAAATTGAAGGGAGGAGGTCAGTATGGCAAAAGCACCATATAAAACAAAACAAATGACCGAAATACTTACCTTCCTGAAATCGGTACAGGGAAGACATGTTACAGTGAATGAAATCTGCGATTTTTTCAGGGAAAAAGGGATTTCCGTCGGAACCACGACCATTTACCGTCATCTGGAGAAGATGGTGAAAGAAGGTCTGGCCGCGAAGTATGTAGTAGACGGTTCGAGCAGCGCCTGTTTTGAATATATCGGAGATCATGGGGAAGAACATGAAAACTGCTATCATTGTAAATGTGAGAAATGTGGAAAGCTGATCCATTTACAGTGCAATGAGGTAGAAAGCTTAAAACAGCACATGCAGCAGCATCATGATTTTCAGATGGATCCGCATCGTACCGTATTTTACGGAATCTGCGGTGAATGCAGTAAGAAAGAATAGATAAAATTTATTAACAGATGAAATCTGGGAAAGGAGAAGGAAATGGATACAGGAAAGAAAAAAAGTATGGCAGCGGTTATATGTATTTTTCTTATATTTGTAACCTTTGCTTCTCTTTTTTATGTTGCCAGAGAGGAAGACCATAACTGTACGGGAAAGGACTGCCCGATCTGTGCCTGCGTTCATCAGGCAAAGCAGGTCCTTCGGAATCTGGGAACAACACCTGCAGTAGGATTTTTTGTCAGTCCGGTGATCTTTATCGTTTTGTCGATTTCGTTAGTTCATCAAAAGGTAAGATTAAATGATTGAATAAAACTTTTTATAAAACAGAAAGGGTATGAAAAGTCATACCTTTCCTTTGGATATGATGAGCATGTATGGCTGTCTGTAAAAAATGCAGAAGTGCTGAGTAAGGCGATTGCAGACGCGCTGGAAAAAGTAGACCCGGATCATAAGGATATTTATCAGGAGAATGCATCTGCATACAGTGAAAAGCTGAAAGACCTGGATGCTAAGTACCAGGAAGTTGTTGATGGCGCGTCACAGAAAACACTGCTGTTTGGCGATCGTTTTCCATTCCGTTATCTGGTAGATGATTATGGATTAAGCTATTATGCTGCATTTGTCGGATGAAGATTATCCGGAACAGGAAACAGAAATTATCGTTCAGGGAACGTTCGAGACATATAAAGAACCAAATGATGAGACTTTGTATTGCAGGATCACAGATGCGGATATGCAGATAAAAGAATAAGAAGAGAAAAGATAGATCATGAAGAAATACGGGAAAAGGATTAGCAGATATTTGATGAAAAACAAAAGAGGAAGATTTTATTGTGTGGCAGGTGTGTTGTATCTGCTGGCAATTTTGTTTGTCATGAATGATGCCTGGCTGTATCAGACACCGATCGTGAAAGTGACAAAAGTGGTGACAATTGTAGAAGGGAAAAGCAAAAGTACCCGTGGAACAGAAGAAACGAAATATAAGCAGAGTCTTTATGGCAAGATTATAAACGGAGAAGACAAAGGGAAAGAAGTCAGGATTGCCAATGAATACACAACAACGGAAATGCTTGCTCAAAAATACCATAAAGGTGACCGGGTGTTTTATAAGGGATCATCGATCATTGGAGTAAAGCGGGATACGATGCTGGTTGTTATGCTTGGCTTCCTTGCACTTCTGCTCCTTGGGATTGCCGGACGGCAGGGCGGTTTGACGATCATAACAGCAATGATGAATATCCTGATTTTTGTGATCGGTTTCTGGATGGCGGATGACACATCGGAAATTCTGAGTGTATGTAGCAGACTGATCCTTTTTTTTGCAGTGGTAACGCTTGTTGGATTAAATGGAATCCACAGGAAAACTTTTGCCGCACTATTGACAACACTATGTGTCCTGCTTATGATCATGGGGATATTTGATCTTGTTATGCAGCATATGGAAGAACTGGATTATTCGACGATGGAATATCTGGGCAGTATTGATAATCCGGATGAAATTTTCCATGCAGAGATCATGTTGTCAGGACTCGGTGCCATCATGGATGTGGCGGTTGCCATATCGGTGGCTTTAAGCGAGATTGTTGAGCAGAAACCGGAAGTAAAATTTGTGGAACTTTTCCGTTCGGGCAGAGAGATCGGATATGACATTATGGGAACAATGATCAATGTGCTGTTGTTTGTGTTTGGCTGCGGTCTGATTCCTACATGTTTGATCCGGATGAACAATGAGGTGCGTTTTGTTACCATTGTAAAATTGCATATTCCATGTGAATTATGCCGTTTCTTTGTAGAAAGTATCGGAATTGTACTGGCGATCCCAGTGTCTATTTTCATAACAGCAGTTATGATGAAACTATCTGTGAAAAAGAGGGAAAAAAGATGTTGATCATATTGGGACTGATTCTAATGATAGTAATAGTGCTTGTTGGAGGGGACAGAGGCGCCATGTCTCTGATTGCTCTGGCGGGAAATATTTTGTGCCTGAGTCTTGCAATCTGGCTTTATGCCGTCGGAGCACCCGTGTTTCTGGTTACTGCCGGTGCAGGAATTTTAATTTCCTGTATCACTTTGTTTTATCAAAATGGGACGAATATTAAAACCTGGAGTGCATTTCTTGCGGTTGCAATTACAATGTGTGTGTTATTTGCATTTATTTATCTGGTCGTATGGAAAAGTGGGGCGGGAGGCTTGAATGAGATCCAGGCAGCCGGAGAAGATGTTTTCTATTATAATATGAACCTGGATATCAGTATGCCCAAGGTTGCAACAGCCGTAATTGTACTCAGCACGTTAGGAGCTGTGATCGATATGGCGCTGACAGTAACAACTTCCGTATATGAGGTGAAATGTCATAAGCCGGATATCAAAATGAACAAACTGGTTCAAAGTGGAATGAAGATTGGAAAAGATGTGATCGGAACAACGGTTAATACGTTATTGTTTGCATATCTGGGAGAATCGCTGTTGTTATTCGCGTATTTGAGAATGCAGAATTACTCCATTGAGCTGTTGCTCAACTCCAAAATCCTTTTTCAGAACTGTATTTCCATGATTTTTGGAGCAATTTCCTGCACAATGATAATGCCGGTTTCAGCGGTTTTGATCGCAAAAAACTGTGAGCTTTTTGATTGGATGGAAAATAGTAAATAGCAGGTTGACAGCAGGGAAATATCTGTGATAAACTTGTTTAGAATTAAACTGTTTACGAATGAACAATTTATTCGTGAACAGTTTTCTTTTTTTTGAAGAAGCAAAAAGTGGAAGGAGGAAAGTCATTTGTGTGAAGGATGTGAAGAGCGAATCCACGTAGGACATCAGGTGCACCGGATAGACCGTTCGATTTCAAAACTGCTGGAAATGCGTGTAAAAGAAGAAGGACTGGATGAGATTGCCCTGATGCATGGCTGGATCTTACGTTATCTATATGAACATCAGGATAAGGAAATTTATCAGAAAGATATAGAAAAGTATTTTGGTATCTGCCGTTCAGCGGTAACAAATATTATCCAGACTCTGGAGAAAAAAGGGTACATCTGCCGTGCATCGGTTGCAAATGATGCGCGTCTGAAAAAAGTAATGCTGACAGAAAAAGGACGGGAAAACCATGAAAAACTGGGAGAAATTTTTCAGAAAATGGATGCGCAGTTGGAAGAAGGCATTACAGAAGAAGAATTACATGCATTTATGCATGTGATCGATAAAGTTTATTACAATATGGAAAAAATGAAAGGAGAGAATTCATGATTCGGACTTTATTAAAAGAAGTAAAAGAATATAAAGCGGCATCGATCGCAACACCGTTTTTTATGATTCTGGAAGTATTGTTTGAGACATTGATTCCATTTCTGATGGCATCTATTATCGATAAGGGTGTCAATACCGGAGATATTCACCATATTTACAAAGTTGGTGGAATTATGATCGTGGCTGCATTTTGTGGCCTGCTTGCCGGAATGGCAGGAGGACGATACGGAGCAAAGGCTTCGACCGGGTTCGCGAAGAATTTGAGAAATAAGATGTTCGATCAGATCCAGACCTATTCGTTTGCAAATATTGATCATTTCAGTACAGCAGGTCTGGTTACACGTCTGACAACAGATGTGACCAATGTGCAGAATGCGTACCAGATGATGCTGCGTATGATGATGAGAGCACCGGCAAGTATGATCTGTGCAATGGTGATGGCATTTATGATCAATGCCAGACTGGCAAGTATTTACCTTGTGGCAGTTGTGATCCTGGGAGTGATCCTCTTCTTTATCATTCGTCATGCAACGGCTTATTTCCAGCAGGCATTTCCAAAATATGATGCTTTAAATGCATCCGTTCAGGAAAATGTATCTGCGATCCGTGTAGTAAAAGCATATGTAAGAGAAGAACAGGAAACAAGTAAATTTCAGTATGCAAGTAAGAATATTTACGATATTTTTGTAAGAGCAGAGAAAAATGTTATATGGAACTCACCGATCATGATGTTCACTGTTTATACCTGCATCATCCTGATCAGCTGGTTTGGTGCAAAGATGATCGTAGTGAAATCGTTGACAACAGGAGAGTTGATGAGTCTTCTTGCATACTGTATGAACATTCTGATGAGTCTGATGATGCTGTCTATGGTATTTGTCATGATTTCCATGAGTATGGCAAGTATGCGGCGTATAGCAGAAGTACTGGGTGAAACCAGCGATATCCATAATCCGGAACATCCGCTTTATGAAGTGGAAGATGGAAGTATTTCATTTAAGAATGTAGATTTTGCTTACAAAAAAGACAGTGCAGAGAAAGTCCTGAAGAATATCAATCTGGACATCCATTCCGGTGAGACGATTGGCATCATTGGAGGAACCGGAAGTGCGAAGACGAGTCTGGTGAATCTGATCAGTCGTCTGTATGACGTGACAGGCGGAGAAATCCTGGTTGGCGGAAAGAATGTCAAGGATTATGATCTGGAAGTACTGAGAAACCAGGTGTCTGTTGTATTGCAGAAAAATGTACTGTTTACCGGAAGTATTCTGGATAACCTGCGCTGGGGAAACAAAGAGGCGACCGACGAAGAATGTATGGAAGCATGTCGGCTTGCATGTGCAGATGAATTCATTGAGCGTTTCCCGGATAAATATAATACCCACATTGAACAGGGAGGAAACAACGTATCCGGTGGTCAGAAGCAGAGACTGTGTATTGCAAGAGCACTGCTTAAGAAACCGAAGATCTTGATCCTGGATGACAGTACCAGTGCGGTAGATACTGCTACAGATGCGAAGATCCGCCGTGCATTCCGTGAAGAAATCCCGGATACAACAAAGCTGATCATTGCACAGCGTGTATCCAGTGTGCAGGATGCAGACCGTATCATCGTTATGGATGAAGGGCAGGTTCATGGATTTGGTACACACGAAGAATTGCTGAAGACCGATGAAATTTACCGCGAAGTATACGAATCGCAGACTCAGGGCGGAGGAGATTTTGATGAAAACGGAGGTGAAGCATAATGCCAAGACCGATGGGAAGACCACAGAATAAAGTGAAATATCCGGGGAAACTTTTGATGCGTCTGATAAACTACATTTTCCGTGATTATAAAGTTCATTGTATTGCAGTATTTATCCTTATATTTGTAGGGGTTATCGCAAATGTGCAGGGAACGATGTTTACAAGAGATCTGATCGACAAATATATTACACCGTTTCTGCTGTCTGACGGTACACCGAACTTTTCACCGCTTGCACATGCAATTGAAAGGGTTGCGGTATTTTACGGAATTGGAATCGTTGCGACTTACGCATATAACCGTATCATGATCAATGTGACACAAGGAATGATGATGAATATGCGTAATGAGCTGTTTGAACATATGGAAAAGCTGCCGATCAAATATTTTGATACCCATGCACATGGTGATATCATGTCAATTTACACGAACGATATCGATACCCTGCGGCAGATGGTCAGCCAGAGTATTCCGCAGATCATCAACAGCGGATTTACGATCATCAGTGTATTTGTCAGTATGTTGATCTTAAATATTCCACTTACGGTTGTGACGATGATCATGGTTGCAATTATGATATTTGGTACCAAGAAAGCCGCCGGACAGAGCGGGAAATATTTCCTGGAACAGCAGAAAAATCTTGGAAAAGTCAATGGTTATATTGAAGAAATGATGAATGGACAGAAGGTTGTCAAGGTCTTCTGCCATGAGGAAGAAAGTAAGGCAGAATTTAAAGAACTGAATGAGGCACTTTTTGTAAGCGCAGACCGTGCGAATACCTATGCAAACTACCTCGGACCTTTGAATGCGCAGATCGGAAATATCAGTTATGTAGTCTGTGCGATTGTCGGAGGTGTCCTTGCGCTGAATGGTGTGGGAGGATTTACACTGGGTGCACTGGCAAGCTTTCTAACATTCAATAAAAGCTTTAGTATGCCGATCAACCAGGTCAGCCAGCAGATGAATGCCATTGTAATGGCACTTGCAGGAGCAGAGCGTATCTTTACCCTTCTGGATGAGAAAGTGGAAGTAGATGACGGGTATGTGACTCTGGTCAATGTGAAAAAAGAAAATGGAAAACTTATAGAATGTAAGGAACATACCCGATGCTGGGCATGGAAGCATACACATCAGGCAGATGGTTCGGTAGATTATATTGAGCTTAAGGGAAATGTAGTATTTGATGGTGTGGATTTCGGGTACAATAATGATAAGATCGTGCTTCATGATGTGAAATTGTATGCAGAGCCAGGACAGAAAATTGCCTTTGTAGGTTCGACAGGAGCAGGAAAAACAACCATTACAAATCTGATCAACCGGTTTTATGATATTCAGGATGGAAAAATCCGCTACGATGGAATTAATATAAACAAGATTCGGAAAGCGGATCTGCGACGTTCCCTTGGAATTGTACTGCAGGATACACATCTGTTCACAGGAACGGTAAAAGACAATATCCGTTTTGGAAAACTGGATGCAACAGATGAAGAAATCTTTGCAGCAGCAGAATTGGCAAATGCAGATGGATTTATCCGCAGACTTCCGGAAGGATATGATACGGTCATCACCGGGGATGGGGCAAACTTAAGCCAGGGACAGAGACAGCTTCTTGCAATTGCCAGAGCAGCAGTTGCAGATCCGCCGGTACTGATCCTGGATGAGGCTACAAGCTCTATTGATACGCGTACTGAACGTATTATTCAGGAAAGCATGGACAGACTGATGCATGGACGTACTACGTTTGTGATCGCACACCGTCTGTCTACGGTTCGGAATTCCGACTGTATCATGGTTCTGGAACAGGGACGCATTATCGAAAGAGGTACCCATGACCAACTGATTTCAGAAAAGGGAAAATATTATCAGTTGTACACCGGAAATGCAATTGCCGAATAAGATTCAAAAAACAGTAACAACAGGATTCAACAAAATTTACATAAATTAAAAAATACTATCAATTTTTTTGTATATACGCTATACTTGTATATATAGAACTGCAAGTCCTTCCGATCAGAGGAGTAAAATAGCAGTTCTATAAAAATGTCATGATAGGGTAGGTTTGGGAATGAAAAAACAAATCAATTGCAAAGAAGTTGTATGGGAACTATTTACACTTACCGCTGCAGTGGCAATTATCGCTGCAGCGGTTTATTTCTTTCTGGTGCCGAGCCATGCATCGGTCAGCAGTATTTCCGGTCTTGGAATTATTCTTACGAATTTTATACCTTTACCGCTTTCAGTGATCACGATGGTCCTGAATGTTGTTCTTTTGATCATCGGATTCATAACATGTGGACGGGAATTTGGTACGAAAACCGTGTATACCAGTATCTTACTGCCGGTATTTATCGGTATTTTTGAACGGATTTTCCCGAATATCGGTTCCCTGACAAAAACCCAGGAACTGGATGTCCTCTGTTATGTTCTGGTAGTCAGTGTAGGACTCAGTATTCTCTTTAATATGAATGCTTCTTCCGGCGGACTTGATATTGTGGCTAAGATCATGAATAAATATTTGCACATCGAATTGGGGAAAGCCATGTCTTTAGCCGGTATGTGTGTGGCGCTTTCGGCAGCACTTGTATATGATAAGAAGACGGTGGTTTTAAGCGTTCTTGGTACTTATTTTAATGGGATGGTGGTAGATCATTTTATCTTCGGGCAGAATCTGAAACGAAGAGTATGTATTATTACAAAGTATGAAGAAGAACTTCGGAATTTTATTCTGCATGAGCTTCATAGTGGAGCAACCATTTATGATGCCATCGGAGCGTACAATTTAGATAAAAGACACGAGATCATTACGATCGTAGATAAAAATGAGTATCAGAAACTCATGAATTACATCAATAATCTTGATCCGAAGGCTTTCATCACAGTGTACACGGTGGCAGACATGAGATATCAGCAGAAGGTTTTGGAAAATGAAGAAAGAAGTTAGTGATCTACTCCATCAATATTCTGTTATAATAATGTACAAAGAAAGGAGGAGTTACAATGCCAATAATAAAACCAATTACAGATTTAAGAAATACAAATGAAATATCTGAAATATGTCACAAACAACAGCAACCAGTATTTATTACAAAAAATGGTTATGGAGATTTAGTAGTTATGAGTATGGAAACTTATGAAGAATTACTCAGCACAAATCAGATTGATAAGGCAATTTTTGAAGCAGAACGGGAAGTCGCAGAAGGTGCAGAATTATTAGATGCACGTGGGGCATTGGGAGAACTCAGGAGGAAACATTTTGGATAAATATACCGTAAAAATGTTTCCACAGGCATATAGAGATATTGATAAGATATACGAGCAGGCACTTCTTGTTAGTAATTATGCTGATAATGCAATTGCACTGGCAGAAAATTTGAAAAAGCAATTTTAAGTTTGGAAGAACAGCCATATCGAGGGGCAGAAAGAAAATATGGAAAAAGTGAGTTTTAGAATCAAGAAATCTCACTGAAATATAAAGGGTACTAAAAAACGTCACAATTTGTGGCGTTTTTTTAGTGCAGGAAAAAGGAGACCAAGAGTGTCAGAAATCAGATTTTCATCAAAGGAAAGAAGCTGATATCTTATTTAAAAAAGAGAAGAACCATTTAATATTTATGAATATTGCAAAAAGTAGTAATTTTTTCTGTTAAAAAAGTCCTGAGGGATAATTTTATATAAACGGATATTATTCTAATAAGCGCAACGGATGATCCCCATACCACAAACGGTATGATTGTAGAACAAATTTAACATGGTCTCTGATAGCATAGAAATTATGCATATCACAGTTATAGAGCATACCATTAGTCAAATCTATTGTATTTACAAGAATATGGACGTGAAGATGACTGTTATTTTCATGAATCGAAAAGATAACCTGGTACTGAGCATTACAAAATTCAAACGGAAAAAGTAGCAATTCCTCCGGAACTGTGATATACTGTGATCGTTTGGAAGATTAGTGGACTGAAATGTAAGATCCCCAGAGCATGAAGTATAAAGAGGGCAGAAACGGGGCTCGCAGATATATGGCAGAAGAGCTGTATGTCGAGAACACCGGGTATCCGTATCTGACTTCATGTTCTGGGGATTTTTTATATTCTGTATGCGGATTTTCCGAATGTATGCAAAAGAAAAACAATAAAAAGGATAGGAGAGGAAAAGATGTTTGAATTATTTGAAAATCTGACCAATTGGCTCTGGGGACTGCCGCTGCTGATCACGATTCTCGCTACAGGCGTATATCTGACAGTACGTTCCGGTTTCTTCCAGTTCCGCCATTTTGGTTACATTGTGAAAAATATGTTCAGTAAAGAACGCCGTCAGGAAGGCGGAGACGACGGAAAGAGCCTGACACCGTTCCAGGCTATTTCTATTGCGATCGGCGGTACTGTTGGAGTATCCAACATGTCCGGTGTTGCAACAGCCATTGCAACAGGAGGACCTGGTGCATTATTCTGGCTCTGGATCGCGGCGCTTCTTGCTATGGTCATCAAGATGGCAGAGGTAACACTTGCTGTGTACTACAGAGAAAAACAGCCAAACGGTGAGTACCAGGGAGGCCCGACCTACTACATGCAGAAGGGTCTTGGCGGAGAGAAAAAGCTTCCCTTCTGGAAACTTTTTGCAGTACTGTTCGGCGGCTGTATTTTTATGACATGGTTCATCACCTTACAGAATTATACAGTATCAGAGGCTGTCGGTAGTACCTTCCACCTGCCGTACATCGTGCCGTCACTTCTGTATGTGGCAGCGATCTACCTGATCATCATTGGCGGTGTAAAGAAAGTCGGTGTGATCTCTTCCTATATGACACCGATCATGTGCATGCTTTACATTGTAGGATCTCTTGCAATACTGGTAGTGAATTTTGACAAGCTGCCGGAAACCTTTGGACTGATCTTCAAGGGTGCATTTACAACACAGGCAGCAGTCGGCGGATTTATGGGAGCCGGTGTTGCAACAGCTATGCGTCTTGGATTTGCCCGTTCTGTATACAGCAACGAGGCAGGCTGGGGAACCTCACCTATGATCCATGCTTCCGCAAAAACAGACCATCCTGTAAAACAGGGACTGATGGGAGCATTTGAGGTATTTGCAGACACCATCGTAGTCTGCTCCATGACAGGTCTTGTTGTTATCACCACAGGCTACTGGAATTCAGGACTTCAGGGATCAGAGCTGACACTGACAGCATTTGAGTCTGGAATGGGCTCTGTTGCGAGAGCACTGATCGCGATCAGTATTTTTCTTTTCGGACTGACAACATCAACCGGATGGTTCACCTATTACAGCGTGATCCTGAAGCACTGGCTGAAAAACAATCAGAAGGTTCTGAAGATCGCAGAGAAGGTTTTTATCCTTGGAACGCCATTATGGGGTCTTCTGGTCACAGTGCTTACTCTTTACGGAAACGGAACACCGGCACAGCTGTGGGTAATTGCAGACTTTACAACCGTATTCCCTACATTTGTAAATGTTGCCACATTATTTATCTTAAGTGGTACCTTCTTTAAACTGCTGAAGGATTATAAGGCGCGTTACATGGGAATCGGAAAAGTAGACAAGGATATGGCACTTTTCTACGAGGATAAAAAAGAAAAAGAGGAAAAATAAACAGTGGATACGATTTTTTTTAACGGATGTATAAGAACACTGGATAACAGTGAAAAAGTGGCAGAGGCTGTGGGAATCGAAAATGGCCGGATCGTTTTTGTGGGAACTGATAAAGAAGCGGAAGCTTTTTCCTGCAAAAAACGGATTGACCTTAAGGGAAGGCTGATGCTGCCCGGTTTTGTGGATACACATATGCATATGTTGCATTATGCATTTGTGGAAAGATCTGTGAAACTGTTTGACTGCACAAGTGTTGAGGAAATGCTTGCTGCAGCAAAAAAAAGACTGGAGGAGAGTAAAGGTCAGAAGCTGACCTGGCTCTACTGCAGAGGCTGGAATGAGGAGCATTTTGATAAGCCGCGCTATCCGCATAAGGATGAGCTGGATGCACTCTCAACGGAAATCCCCATCATTATGGTGCGTGTCTGCGGGCATGTGGCTGTGTGCAACAGCTGTGGTCTGGAGCTTCTGAAAAAAATCCCGGAGTTTCCGGAGATTGAGAAGGAGGTTGATCTGGATACCGGACTTCTGAAGGAGAATGCAGTACAGTTTTATTCTTCCGTATTGGAAGCACCATCCCAGGAAGAAGTGGAAGGCTACATCAGATACAGTGCGAAGAAGCTGAATGAATGTGGATTTACAGGTGTACAGTCCGATGATCTTGCCTCCCTTCCGGGAAAAAACTGGCGTCGGATCATGGCCTCCTACAAGGCACTGGATGCCAGAGGAGAGCTGAGTATCCGCCATTATGAGCAGTGCCTTTTTGAGCGGGCGGAGGATGCGAAGGCTTTTATCGAGGAAGGATATCGTACCGGGCAGAGGGGAGATCACTTTACTGTTGGACCGATGAAGCTGATCCAGGATGGTTCCCTTGGTGCAAGAACAGCGGCCATGAATGAGCCTTACGAGGATTCGCCGGAAAATACCGGGATCATCACATTCAGTCAGGATGAGCTTGACGATCTGTTTGCTTTTTTTGACCGGCATCAGATGCAGGCGGCGGTACACTGTATAGGCGATCGTGCCATGGATATGGTCATTGAGGCAGCTGCGAAATCTCCTTACCGGAAGGATAACAAAAAGGGCAGACATGGTATCGTGCATTGCCAGATCACCAATCCGCGTATTTTGCAGGGGATGAAAGACCAGGATCTGCTGGCATATATCCAGCCGGTATTTATCGATCTGGATATGAACACAGTGGAACCTGCCATCGGCGCACAACGTATGGATAAGGTGTATGCATGGAAGAGTATGCTGGATATGGGAATCCATACGTCCGGCGGCTCGGATGCTCCTGTGGTAAGCTTTGATGCAATGGAGAATATTTATTTTGCAGTTACCCGCAAAAATATCAGCGGTCAGCCACAGGAAGGCTGGATCCCATCCGAAAAAATATCCGTAGACGAAGCGGTGAAGCTTTTTACAAAAAACGCAGCTTACGCTTCCTATACAGAAGACGAAAACGGAACCATCGAAGTGGGAAAAAATGCGGACTTCGTAGTTCTCGAGAAGAATATCTATGAGATCGACCCGGATGAGATTAAGGCCACGAAAGTGGATATGACAGTTCTTGGCGGTGAGATCGTTTATGAGAGAGAAGTAGAAGAATAGCGGCAGTATAAAAAGAAAAAAGTGAGAGGCAGAGTCTGAGTGGAGCAGGCTCTGCTTTTTTTGATTTCAGTAAAAATATAGAACAAGATGTATACCATAACGGTGAACAAAATTCGTCGAAGAAAGCAGTAACATTGTTACATGGAAAATATTGATTGAGAAACGAGGGTAAACTGGTTATAATAAAATCAAGAAATTTATAGTATTATCAGCAGAAAATGAGGTGATGATGTATGCCAAAGATTATGCAGGATTTAATTAAACAGTATGTGGAAGCGGTCAAGAAGATTTATGGTTCCCATGTACGTCAGATAATCCTTTATGGTTCTTATGCAAGGGGGGACTTCCGCCCGGATTCTGATGTAGACATTATGATCCTGGTGGATATATCAGATCTGGAATTAAAGGCATATGCACAACAGCTCTCGTACATGACCTATGACTTTAATATGGATCATGACACGGACATAAAGCCTATTGCAAAAAGTGAAGCACATTTTAACAAGTGGATTGTGAACTATCCATTTTATTCCAATATCCATAAAGAAGGGGTAGTTTTGTATGGAGCAGCATAATCAGGAATCGGTACTAGGCGGGATCTGGTGTTATATCGTCGGGAAACAGCCCGAAATGATCTGAAATCAGCAAGAGCATTATTTTTTATTGAAGATTATAAAGGAGCTAATAACAGAGCGTACTATTCCATCTTTCATGCAATTAATGCAGTACATGCTGTCAGCGGTAAAGCATATAAAAGACATAAAGATGCTGTGGCAAACTTCAATAAGGATTATGTGAAGACGTCTGTGTTTCCAAGGGAAATGGGAAGGAAAATCGGTCAGGCAGAAGAGATTCGCCATGCCAGCGATTATGATGATTTTTATATTGCAAGTAAAGAAGAATCAGAACGGCAGATTTCAGTTGCAGATGAATTTATAATTCTGGCAGAAAAATATTGTCTGGAACAGCTTGAAGAACAAAAGGAATACTGAAATGAACGAGGATGAAAAGATAACGGCATTCAGAGAACTGGTGAAATCAATTAAAGAAAATTCAAAATATCTATCAGAAGACTTCAATCCAGATACAGAGCTGGAAAAGGGAAAAAAGAAAAATATTCAGAAATAGTTTTTTGAATAAATAATATAGAAAACGTATAAAGTACAGAACAAACATTCGCCTGTTCTGTACTTTTTTTACTCTGAATGATATACTGTAAAAATTTGTAATATGTGTATGTTTAGAATATGTAATTATAGTGGGGGTTGTAATTAGTGTATATGCTAATTTGTATGTGGCATATCATAATAACGTATATTTTGCGTTTCAAATGAATTTACTTGAAATGCAAGGTGAAAATGTCTCTTTACATAGAAAGAAAATAGAGAAAAAAATTGATGGAAAAACGTGGAGTGTAAATGGGAATTATGATGAATAAGATAAAGAAAAATTGTGTCCGTTAGACATTATGATACAAAATGAAAACGGAAAAATAGGCATTATAGAACCAGATTTAAATATTGCTTTAAATGAAGATAATATGGGTAGTGCCAATAATGAAAAATATATTTATTTTAGTTTTGTGTCTTTCTTTTCGTCGGGATATGGAGATATTTATCCTATTTTATCTATTACGAGAAACTGGGCAGTGCAAGAAATGATAATATCACATATGATTATGGTGGTGTTGATTCCGATATTGCTTACAAGTGTGCAAGAATTCATACAAAAACAAGAACCAGAAGTAAAATGAAAAATAAAAAATTGAAACCATGTCACAACATGCCGTAATTTTTTTACGGCATGTTGTTGCGAACAGAGTGAAAATTGGTTATACTGTAAGCATAGAATTATACGTTAATAATTTTTTGAGAGGATGGTATAAGATATGCTTAAAAAATTCATGTTAAAGAATTACAAAAATTTTAAAGATGAAATTACGATAGATTTTGAAAATATTGCAGGCTATCAGTTTAATACAGATTGTCTTTCAGATGGTATCATCGGCAAAATGTTGATTTATGGATGTAATGCGACTGGTAAGACGAACCTTGGAAGAGCAATTCTTGATATTGGTTCAACAATGTTTGGCGGAACAAGATATGCGAGTAATGGAATTTTACTCAACGCGGATTCCAAAGAAGATGCAGCAATGTTTCAATATGAATTCATATTTGAAGATACAGAATTAAGTTACAAATATTCGAGATTATCAAATCAGGAATTACGTGAAGAAGAATTATCCGTAAATGGAAAAAGCATTTTTAAATGTAATTTTGGTTTGCGAGAATACAATTTTGATAATTTAGATTATATTGATGCAGAAACTGCCAATATAGAGCGCTATTTACAATCTCTGGAAGTTGGAGAAGATGATGAAATCAGTGAACCAAAACTTCCATTTTTGAGATGGCTGATTAGTAATGTGGCTTTGAAAAATGATTCAGCTCTTATCCGGTTATCGAATTATGTTAGAAGAATGATGATGATTACAGTAGGAAATGGGATGCAGTATCGCTTTGGAAGACTGAATCAAGGTTTTTATGAGAGTCTGGAAAATCCGGAACATCTGAAGGATTTTGAAGATTTTTTAAATGCAATGGGTATTGAATGTAAATTGGTATTAAAAAAATTACCAGACGGACAAAGAGAACTGTATTTTTCACATGAACAATTAGTTCCATTTTATGAAAATGCATCAAGTGGTACATTGGCATTAGCAGAGTTATATCGGAGACTGGTTCCGAAAGTATGGGATGCGTCTTTGATCTATTTAGATGAATTTGATGCGTTTTACCATTATGAAATGGCAGAAAATGTGATTCGTTTCTTTAAACAGAAGTATCCAAAATGCCAAATGATTATGACATCGCATAATACGAACTTGATGACAAATAGAATTATGAGACCGGATTGCCTGTTTATTTTATCAAGAAAGGGAACATTAACAGCTCTTTGTAATGCGACTCAACGGGAGCTGAGAGAAGGTCACAATCTTGAAAAGATGTATATCAGTGGGGAGTTTGAAAAATATGAATAATTACGCAGTAGAGACAAGGCGGCGTAGCCGGAGCTTACTGGTTGTAGAAGGAAAACATGAAAAGGATGAATTATTTTGGCTTATTTTTAAATGTTTTCCAGAAATGAACATTGATATAAATGATGTATGGATTTACGGTACGAACATTTATAAGTTATATGAGGATATTGTAAAAGAATACGGAAATGATTGGGCAAAAGATGAAATGGATGTTGATTTACCGTTTGTAATCAGTAAAAAGGAACATCCGGAGACAATCTATTATAGAAATGATTTTACCAATATTATTCTTGTATTTGATTATGAACGGCATGATCCGGCATTTTCTGAAGAAAAGATTTTAGAAATGCAGCATTGCTTTGCGGATTCGACTGATATGGGGAAATTGTATCTGAATTATCCAATGATTGAATCATATTTGCATTTAAAATCTATACCAGATGAAGAGTATATAAATCGAAAAATTTTGGTATCATTGCAGCCGGGAGACAAGTATAAAATCCTAGTAAGGGCAGAAAGTGTTATTGAAAAGGCGGTTGAGTTGCCACATAGAATTGATGATTTACTTGCAGGAGATAGATATCGGGTAAGTGATGTTGAAAAAAGAAATGGATGTTGTGATGCAATATTGAAGCTTTCTGCGAATGAGTTAGAAAAAGAATTGGAAGAAATATTGTGTATTGTAGGAGATGAGAAGAAGAAAAAGACATTAAAATATCAATTAAAAGATTGGATTACAAAAATCGGATATACATGTGAGAATCGGACATATTGGGAGTATATGAGAAAAGTTTTACAAGAGATTGTATGTCATAATATTCGCAAGGCAGCTAGAATTCAAAAGGAAGATGCAAATGAAAATGAGCTTAGAAAGCAATTTGAACAGATAAATTTATCTGAGATACTGAATGTTCAAAATGAAGTCAGCAGAAATTTTGAAAAAGGATTTATATGGGTATTGAGTACATGTGTATTATTGATTCCGGATTATAATTTTAAATTAATTAAATAAGAAACGGATTAAATTCATAGGCAGATCACATGTAATATTGGTTGGATTATTGAAGAAATTTGGAAGAATAATGGAATTTAGAAAATAAAAAAGTACAGAACAAACATTCGGTTTTGTTCTGTACTTTTTTTATATTGAATGATATACTAGACAAGTAACAATACTAGAAATAATATTACTACATTCCAAAATAAATTAGATTCAATCAGGAGAAATCATATGGATCATTTTGAATTAGTATCAGAATATAAACCAACCGGAGACCAGCCGCAGGCAATTAAAGAGCTGGTCGAAGGTTTCAAAGAAGGAAACCAGTGTCAGACGTTGCTTGGCGTTACTGGATCTGGTAAGACATTTACCATGGCGAATGTTATTCAACAGATGAACAAACCGACATTAATTATTGCACACAATAAAACACTGGCAGCGCAGCTGTATGGGGAATTCAAAGAGTTCTTTCCGAATAACGCAGTGGAATATTTTGTCTCCTACTACGACTACTACCAGCCGGAAGCTTATGTTCCGTCATCCGACACTTACATTGCCAAGGACTCTGCCATCAACGATGAGATCGACAAGCTCCGCCACTCTGCGACAGCAGCGCTTTCTGAGCGGAATGATGTCATCATTGTGGCAAGTGTGTCCTGCATTTACGGACTGGGTTCGCCGATTGATTACAAGGAGATGGTGATTTCACTTAGACCGGGCATGATCAAAGACAGGGATGAAGTCCTGAAGAAGTTGGTTGAGATCCAGTATGACCGCAATGATATGGATTTCAAGCGTGGAACGTTCCGGGTACGAGGAGATGTGGTTGAGATTTTCCCGGCGTATTCGGAAAAAATTGCATACAGAGTTGAATTTTTCGGTGATGAGATAGACAGAATAACAGAGATTGATACATTGACCGGTGAAGTGTTGAATGTGATCGGGCATGTGGCAATTTTCCCGGCATCTCATTATGTAGTGTCCAAGGAGAATATGGAGCGTGCCATCGGGGAGATTGAAGAAGAACTGGAGCAGCAGATTCGTTATTTTAAAGGGGAAGATAAGCTTCTGGAAGCACAGCGTATTTCTGAGAGAACGAATTTTGATATAGAAATGATGCGAGAGACAGGATTTTGTTCCGGAATTGAAAACTATTCGAGGCATCTGACCGGGCAGAAAGCAGGGGAGCCGCCATGTACATTGATTGACTATTTTCCGGATGATTTTCTGATCATGATCGACGAGTCGCATAAGACGATTCCACAGATTGGAGCCATGTATCACGGCGATCAGTCGAGAAAGACAACACTGGTGGATTATGGATTCCGTCTGCCGTCGGCAAAGGATAACAGACCGCTCAGCTTTGGGGAATTTGAAAGTAAGATTGACCAGGTACTGTTTGTATCGGCGACACCGGGAGAGTATGAGGAGTCTCATGAACTGCTGCGGGCAGAGCAGGTAATCCGACCGACAGGTCTTCTGGATCCGGAAGTAGAAGTGCGTCCGATCGAAGGACAGATTGATGATCTGATCAGTGAGGTAAATAAAGAAACAGCGAAGAAGAATAAGGTACTGATCACAACGCTGACAAAGCGTATGGCGGAAGATCTGACCGATTATATGCGGGAGCTTGGCATTCGTGTGAAATATTTACATTCGGATATTGATACTCTGGAAAGGACAGAGATCATCCGGGATATGCGTTTGGATGTATTTGATGTACTGGTTGGAATTAACCTGCTTCGAGAAGGTCTGGATATTCCGGAGATCACACTGGTAGCGATTCTGGATGCGGACAAAGAAGGTTTTCTGCGTTCGGAAACTTCACTGATCCAGACCATTGGCCGTGCGGCGAGAAATGCAGAGGGGCATGTTATCATGTATGCGGATAACATGACGGATTCGATGCGGATGGCGATTGATGAGACGATGCGCCGTCGTGAGATTCAGATGAAATACAATGAAGAACATGGAATCACGCCACAGACGATCAAGAAGTCGGTGCGTGATCTGATCAGTATTTCAAAGAAGGTTGCAGCAGAAGAGATGAAGCTGGAAAAAGATCCGGAATCCATGAGTGCGGCAGAGCTGGAGAAGTTGATCAAGAAGCTGGAAAAGCAGATGAAGAAAGCGGCAGCAGAGCTGAATTTCGAGGCGGCAGCAGAGCTGCGTGATAAGCTGATCGAGCTGAAAAAGCATTTGAATGAGATGGAGTAAAGCGAAGAGATAGAAGAGGAAGAACAGATGGCTGAAGAAAAGAAAGAACTGATAAAGATCAGAGGTGCGAACGAGCACAATCTGAAGAATCTTGATGTAGATATTCCGAGAAACAAACTGGTAGTACTGACCGGTCTCAGTGGTTCCGGCAAATCATCCCTTGCATTTGATACAATTTATGCAGAGGGACAAAGACGATATATGGAATCTCTGTCTTCTTACGCAAGGCAGTTCCTTGGGCAGATGGAGAAGCCGAATGTAGAAAGTATTGAAGGGCTTTCACCGGCGATTTCCATCGACCAGAAGTCTACGAACCGCAATCCGAGATCCACAGTCGGAACCGTGACGGAGATTTACGATTATTTTCGACTGCTGTATGCAAGAATCGGGATTCCGCATTGTCCGAAGTGTGGAAGAGAGATCAAGAAGCAGACGGCAGATGAGATGACCGATCAGATCATGGCACTTCCGGAAGGAACAAAGATCCAGCTGATGGCACCGGTTGTGCGGGGGAGAAAAGGAACCCATGTCAAGCTTCTGGACGGAGCAAAGAAAAGCGGTTATGTCCGTGTAAGGATTGACGGAAATATGTATGAGCTTTCCGAAGAAATCTCATTGGACAAGAATATAAAACATAATATTGAGATTGTTGTAGACCGTCTGGTTGTCAGACCGGGGATTGAAAAAAGACTTGCAGATTCCATAGAAAGTGTATTAAGTCTTGCGGAGGGGCTTCTGGTTGTGGATGTGATCGGAGGGGAACCGCTGAATTTCAGCCAGAATTTTGCCTGCCCGGACTGCGGAATCAGTATTGATGAGATCGAGCCGAGAAGCTTTTCGTTTAACAATCCATTTGGTGCCTGCCCGGTATGTTTCGGACTCGGATATAAAATGGAGTTTGATGAAGATCTGATGATTCCGGACAAATCACTCAGCATCAATGAAGGAGCAATCGTGGTGACAGGATGGCAGTCCTGTACCGATAAGAGCAGTTTTACTCACGCGATTCTGGAAGCACTCTGCAAGGAATATCATTTTGACCTGGATACGCCGTTTGAACAGTATCCGAAAGAAATCCAGGATGTTTTACTTCGTGGGACTAATGGAAAAGAAGTCAAGGTCTATTATAAAGGACAACGCGGGGAAGGGATCTATGACGTTGCATTTGACGGACTGATCCGGAATGTGGAGCGAAGATACCGTGAAACGGGATCGGAGACTATGAAAGCAGAATATGAGAGTTTTATGCAGATCACACCTTGCCGAGAATGTGGCGGACAGCGACTGAAAAAGGGCGCACTTGCGGTAACGGTCGGAGATAAAAATATTTCAGAAGTAACAGCAATGTCGATTGAACGGCTTCAGCGGTTTATCAGTAATCTGGAACTGACGAAGACGCAGCAGATGATCGGCGGACAGATATTAAAAGAGATCAAAGCGCGCCTGCAGTTCCTTCTGGATGTGGGTCTGGAATATCTGACACTTGCCCGTGCAACAGGAACTCTTTCCGGTGGAGAAGCACAGAGAATCCGGCTTGCGACGCAGATCGGTTCCGGTCTTGTGGGTGTGGCTTATATTCTGGATGAGCCAAGTATCGGTCTGCACCAGAGAGATAATGACAAACTTCTCGCAACACTCAAGCATCTCCGTGATCTTGGAAATACACTGATCGTGGTTGAGCATGATGAAGATACCATGTTTGCGGCAGACCAGGTAATCGATATTGGACCGGGAGCCGGAGAACACGGTGGAGAACTGGTTGCCCAGGGAACGGCACAGGAGATCATGAAAGTAGAACGGTCGATCACAGGTGCATATTTAAGCGGAAAGATCAAGATCCCGGTTCCGGAAACCCGCGCAGTTCCGACCGGCTGGATCAAAGTTGTAGGTGCAGCAGAGAACAACCTGAAAAATATTGACGTGAAGTTCCCACTTGGCGTGATGACCTGTGTAACCGGCGTATCAGGTTCCGGTAAGAGTTCGCTGGTGAATGAAATCCTTTACAAGAGTATGGCGAAAAAGCTAAACCGTGCCCGTGTGATTCCTGGAAAGCATAAGCGGATTGAAGGACTGGAAATGCTGGACAAAGTGATCGACATTGACCAGTCTCCAATCGGAAGGACGCCAAGATCCAATCCGGCGACATATACCGGAGTATTCGACCTGATCCGGGATCTGTTTGCGGCAACCGCGGATGCGAAGGCGAAAGGCTATAAAAAAGGAAGATTCAGCTTTAACGTCAAGGGCGGACGCTGTGAAGCGTGTAGCGGAGATGGAATCATCAAGATCGAGATGCATTTCCTTCCGGATGTATATGTGCCGTGTGAGGTATGCGGCGGGAAGCGCTACAACCGTGAGACACTGGAGGTAAAATATAAAGGAAAAAGCATTTATGATGTTCTGAATATGACGGTAGAAGAGGCGCTTCATTTCTTTGAAAATGTTCCGAGTATCCGCAGAAAAATGGAGACTCTTTACGATGTAGGACTTTCTTATATTCGTCTTGGCCAGCCGTCTACAACCCTTTCCGGCGGTGAAGCACAGCGGATCAAGCTTGCAACTGAACTGAGCCGGAGAAGCACTGGGAAGACAGTGTACATTCTGGACGAACCGACAACCGGACTTCATTTTGCAGATGTGCACAAGTTGACGGAAATCCTGCGCAGACTCGCGGCAGATGGCAATACGGTTATCGTGATCGAACATAACCTGGATGTGATCAAGACAGCAGATTATATTATCGATATCGGACCGGAAGGCGGTGACAAGGGGGGCACGGTTGTTGCGTGCGGTACACCGGAAGAAGTGGCAGAAAACCCGAATTCATATACAGGAAAATACATCAAAATGATGCTGGACAGAAAATGATACAGAAATCTTAAAAAATCCTGAACTTGAAAAAAAGACTTCCTATTTATTAAAGATTTGATTATAATAAGGTGAGTATGTGAAAGGGGAATCGTGATGTCAATAGATTTAGGAATTGATTTAGGAACAGCAAGTATCCTCGTTTATGTGAAAGGAAAGGGAGTTGTACTGAAAGAACCTTCAGTCGTTGCCTTTGACAGAGATACCAATATGATAAAAGCAATCGGTGAAGAAGCAAGGCTGATGCTTGGAAGGACACCAGGGAATATTGTTGCGGTAAGACCTCTCAGACAGGGCGTTATTTCCGATTACATTGTCACAGAAAAAATGATCAAATATTTTGTTCAGAAAGCACTGGGAAAGCGTACATTTAAGAAGCCGAATATCAGTATCTGTGTGCCAAGCGGTGTTACAGAGGTTGAAAAAAAGGCGGTAGAAGAGGCTGCTTTTGCAGCCGGTGCGCGGGAAGTACATTTGATTGAGGAACCGGTTGCAGCGGCAATCGGCGCTGGAATAGATATTTCAAAACCATGCGGCAACATGATCGTGGATATCGGTGGTGGTACATCCGACATTGCGGTGATTTCCCTTGGAGGAACTGTTGTGAATACATCATTAAAAGTTGCAGGTGATGATTTTGATGAAGCAATCGTCCGTTATGTCCGGAAGAAGCACAATCTGCTGATCGGAGACAGGACAGCAGAAGATATCAAGATCAAGATCGGAACGACATATCCTCTTGTAGAAGATGAATCAATGGAAGTAAGGGGGCGGAACCTGGTAACAGGATTACCAAAGACGGTCACGGTAACGGCTTCTGAGACCGAAGAAGCACTGCATGAGACTACAAGTCAGATCGTCGAAGCGGTCATTGGAGTTCTGGAGAGAACACCGCCGGAACTTTCCGCGGATATTCTGGATCGAGGAATTGTACTGACAGGTGGAGGCGCGCTGCTTCGCGGGCTGGAAGAACTGATTGAAGAAAGGACAGGCATCAATACGATGACGGCGGAAGACCCGATGAAGGTTGTTGCAATCGGTACCGGTCAGTATGTGGAGTTTATGAACGGAAAAAAAGATTTCTAGTGATAAGCACATGAGAAGGCTGTTTCTGTAGAGAGACAGCCTTTTTAAAAAGGAAAAAAGTATGGAAACAGTAAAAGGTTACGTAGAACACATTGTATTTCGCAATGAAGACAATGGATATACCGTATTTAATTTGAATAATGACGATGGCGATCTGACCTGTGTCGGAAACTTTAACTATTTATCAGAGGGAGAGCTGGTCGAGGTGAACGGAGAATATGTGGTTCACAGTGTATACGGAACACAGCTCCGAGTGCTGAGTTATGAGATCAAAGCGCCGGAAGATCTGCTTTCGATCGAACGCTATCTGGGATCAGGGGCGATCAAAGGTGTCGGTGCATCTCTTGCCGGCAGGATTGTGAAAAAATTCAGGGAAGATACCTTCCGGATCATCGAAGAAGAACCGGAAAGACTTGCGGAGGTGCGTGGGATCAGCGAACGTATGGCAAGAGAGATCGCTGTACAGGTAGAAGAGAAAAAAGATATGCGGAAGGCAATGATCTATCTTCAGAAATTTGGAATTTCGACGACACTTGCAGCAAAGATTTATCAGTTTTACGGTCCGAAGACCTATCAGGTACTGGAAGGAAATCCATACCAGCTTGCAGATCAGATTCAGGGGATTGGATTTAAGATCGCTGACGAAATCGCAACGAAGATCGGCATCCATTCAGACTCGGATTTCCGTATCCGGAGTGGTATTTTTTATACTTTGCAGCAGAGTGTCGCCGAAGGGCATGTCTATCTGACAAAGGACGTGTTGCTTCGCCGGGCATCCGCACTTCTGGAAGTGGAGATCAAGGATATTGAGAAATATCTGATGGATCTGTCGATGGAAAAGAAGATCGTACTCAAAGAATCTGAAGAAGGTCTGCGGGTATACGTGTCCCACTTCTATTATCTGGAACTCAATACCGCGAAAATGTTACATGATCTGAATCTGGAATATGAGGAAGCCAATGTAGTGATCAAAAAAAAGATTCATCAGATTGAAAAAGAAGCCGAAATGCAGCTTGACGAGAAGCAGGAAAATGCGGTCATGGCGGCTGTGCGGAATGGAATTATGATTCTAACAGGAGGACCTGGAACCGGAAAAACGACGACGATCAATGCCATGATCGAATATTTTCACAGTGAAAATATGGAAATTATGCTGGCAGCACCAACAGGGCGCGCTGCAAAAAGAATGACAGAGGCAACCGGATGGGAAGCGCAGACGATCCACCGGCTTCTGGAGGTGAACGGTAATCCGGAAGAGGATGAGAACCCGAACCGGAACGGTTTTGCAAGAAATGCAGACAATCCACTGGAAACCGACGTGATCATCATCGATGAGATGTCTATGGTAGACCTGCCTCTGATGAATGCACTTCTTACCGCAATTGTACCGGGGACTAGGCTGATCCTGGTAGGGGACTGTAACCAGCTTCCATCAGTAGGACCAGGAAGTATTTTGAAGGATCTCATCGCATCGGAATGTTTTCCGGTTGTCATGCTGACCCGGATTTTCCGACAGGCACAGGAGAGCGATATTGTGGTAAATGCACATAAGATCAACCGTGGAGAACCGGTCCTTCTGGATAATAAGAGCCGGGATTTCTTCTTTTTAAAAAGGCAGGATCCGAATGTGATCATCAGCGTTCTGCTGACGCTGATCCAGAAGAAGCTTCCCAAATATGTCAATGCAAAACCATATGATATCCAGGTACTCACACCGATGCGGAAAGGACTGCTGGGAGTGGAAAGGCTGAACAGTATTTTGCAGCAGTATTTGAATCCATCGGAGCCGGGAAAAGCGGAAAAAGAATATGGCGATCACAAATTCCGCGTGGGCGACAAGGTGATGCAGATCAAGAATAACTATCAGCTTGAATGGGAGATCACAACCAAGTATGGACTGACGGTGGATAAAGGGATGGGGATTTTCAATGGTGATATGGGAATTGTCACCGAGATCAATACATATACTGAAACACTGGAAGTCGAATACGATGAAAAAAGAAAGGTAAAGTATCCGTTTGAATTGCTGGAAGAACTGGAGCTCGCCTATGCGATCACCATTCACAAGTCGCAGGGAAGCGAATATCCGGCGGTTGTCATCCCGCTTCTGAGCGGACCGAGACAGCTGTTTCACAGGAATCTTCTTTATACGGCGATCACAAGAGCCAGAAAATGTGTGACAATTGTTGGGAGTGACCAGACCTTCCAGGAGATGATCCGGAATACCAATGAACACAACCGGAATACCAGTCTGGCAGAACGGATCCGGGAATTCTGCGGATAGTTACACTAAAATGTAGAAAATCAAATCCGAAAAGCGAATGGAAAACTTAAAAAAGGTCAAAGAAACAATTCTGGAACTAATTTATCCCGCGAAATGTCCGTTTTGCGGAGAAATTGTAAGTGCAGGAAAGAAACATTCTACGGAACACAATGGAATCTGCAAGGCGTGCCGTGAAAAACTTCCTTATATTGGTGAAGTAAGATGCATGTGCTGTGGAAAGCCCTTGACAGATCCGGCAGAAGAATATTGCTATGACTGCACCAGACAGAAGCATTTTTTTGTCGATGGCAGAAGCCTCTGGGTGCATAAAGATGCAGTGGAAAATGCAGTTTATGCAATGAAATATCAGAACCGGAGGATTTACGGACAGACGTTCGGAAAAGAAATGGCAGAGCATTTTCTTTCTTATCTATGGGAAAGAAAGATCACATTGATCGTGCCGGTTCCGCTGCATTCCCGGCGAAAAAGAAAGCGGGGATTTAATCAGGCGGAAATTGTAGCAAAAGTATTATCAGAAAACACCGAAATTGCCATGGAGGCAGGCGCTGTTAAGAGGATTAAGGCGACCATTCCTCAGAAAGATCTGGGCGATAAAGGGAGAAAACGAAATATCAGGGGAGCATTTACAGTGCAGAAAAATGTAAAAGGAGAAAATATTGTTCTGATCGACGACATTTATACGACAGGAAGTACCTTAGACGAGGCGGCGAGAGTGCTGAAAAAGGCAGGAGCCGAAAATGTATACTTTTTGACGGTAAGTATTGGACAAGGAATCTGATATTTGTTATACTGAAAGTAATGCATATACGAATAAAACGTATGAGGTGACAAAATGTTAAATGAAAGCAAAGTTAAGCTGATGACAAGGATGGCGATGTACGAAAGCAAACAGGGAGAGGAAGATTTTAAGATCAGTTCCTATTATAAAAAAGATTACCGGAGCTTTCACACCATTGCTACGATCATATGGGTAACGGTCGGCTATGCTGTTGCAGTGGGAATCGGAGTGATTGCTTTTCTGGATGAACTGATGGAAAATCTGAATATGCAGTTTCTTGTGATGCTTGCGGCAGCTGTAATAATTGGATATCTGGTACTTGTTATTTTTTATGGAATCGTTGCTTCCCATTTTTACGGAACCAAACATGAAAAAGCAAGAAAGCGTGTGAAACAATTCAATCACGATCTTACAAGACTGAACAGAATGTATGAAAGGGAGAAACGATAATGAATGATCTGATAGTATGGAGAGACAAATTACAGGAATTATACGCGACGAAATCAATCTATATTGATAAAGCTGTGCAGTTTATTCTGGCACTGGTCACATTTCTTATGATTAACCAGAATATCGGACTGATGAAAGCGGTGGCAACCCCGGTTGTAGCGGTGGCGCTGGCAGTGATCTGCACCTTTCTTCCACCGGTTGTAACGGCATATGTGGCGGCAGGACTTGTAATCGTGCATCTGTTCAAACTGTCTATGGGAGTGGCAGCAGCGGCGGCACTGATCTTTGTGGTAATGTTTATCTTTTACTGCAGATTTACTCCAAAAAAGGCACTTCTTCTGCTGGTCACACCAGTAGCATTTATGCTTCATATTCCGTATGTAGTGCCGGTTGCCTGTGCGCTTGTACTTGGACCGATTTCAGCAGTACCGGTTGTATTTGGAACGATCATTTACTATATGATCGAATGCGTGAGAACTTCGGCAACAGCGATCACCAGTGCGGATGGAATTACCAGGCAGATTTCGCTTTTTGTGAAGGCGGTATTTCAGGATAAGACTCTGTGGATCACTGCGATCGCATTTATTATCTCTATTTTTGTGGTATATACAGTGCGCCGGCTTTCGGTAGATCATGCGTGGAAGATCGCAGCAGCATCCGGTGCAGTTGTGAATATTGTTGTAATTGTGATCGGAGATATTGCATTCGATATACATACCTCTTACAACATGCTGATCATTGGAAATATTGCAGCAGTCGTGATAGGCTTTATCATGGAATTTTTCCTGTTCTCAGTGGATTATTCCAGAACAGAACGCCTTCAGTTTGAAGATGATGAATATTACTATTATGTAAAAGCCATCCCTAAGATTTCGGTGACAGCTCCGGAGAAGACGGTCAAACATATCAATGAGCGGAAAGAGACTGGTGAGATTGCAGGAGCAGAGCCGGAGAGAAGACCGAGACCGAAGAGCGGGCAGATGGAAAAACCGGCAGTACGCAAAAAAAAGACGGCTTCTAAGGTAAAACGTCCAAAGAGTCCGGCAGTTCAGCGGCCGACAAGAGTTGGAGGCAATACAGATGAAATCCTTCTTGCACAGAGCCTGAAGGAAGAATTGGACATTCAGAGTATTGTGGAAAATGAACTGAATAGCGATAACAAATAGGGAAATATTATAAAAAACAGGGGTATAAATAACGGATAGAAAGGGGGTACACTGTTGAATACAGTATTAACACAGGTTTTAAAAAGATTTGTATCAGAATCGTGGTACTTCCCGCAGATCCGGGTAGTAGATGCTGTTGAGATACTGATTATTACATTTTTATTCTATCAGATTATTCTCTGGATAAAGAATACAAAAGCCTGGATGCTTTTGCGGGGGATTCTGGCTGTTGCATTGTTTATCCTGGTGGCTGCATTTTTTAAAATGTATACGATTTTGTGGATTGCACAGAATTCACTTCCGGTCATGGCAACCGCAGTTGTGATCATTTTCCAGCCTGAGCTCAGAAGAGCATTGGAAAAACTGGGGGAAAAACAGTTTGTTCCTAATATGGTAGCACTGGATAAAAGAGGAAAAGATAATGTACGTTTCAGTCAGAAAACGATCGATGGAATCGTAGAAGCATCCTTTGCGATGGGAGCCGTGAAGACAGGAGCTCTTATCGTCGTAGAGCAGGCAATCATGCTGACAGAATACGAGAGTACCGGAATCGCACTGGACTGTATTGTATCACCGCAGATACTGATCAATATTTTTGAACACAATACACCACTTCATGATGGCGCGATCATCGTCCGTGGAGACAGGATCGTATCAGCGACCTGCTATCTTCCACTGTCGGACAATATGGGAATCAGTAAGGAACTGGGGACCAGACATCGTGCAGCAGTCGGAATGAGTGAGGTGAGTGATGCTCTGATCGTCACCGTATCAGAAGAGACCGGGTATGTATCTGTAGCGATGGGCGGACAGCTTGTGCGCAATGTTACACCGGAATATCTGAAAAAACGTCTGGAATCTATCAGTAAGAAGAGTGCGGAGATCGGACGTTTGAAAAAAATATGGAAAGGATGGAGATCGCATGAAAAGGGCGTTGACTAAAAACTGGGGTCTTAAGTTGCTGGCATTTGTATTCTCTGTCCTTTTATGGATAATTGTTATGAATATTGAAGATCCGGTGGATGAACGGACATTTTCCGGAATCCAGGTGACAGTGACACACCCGGAAATCGTAACAAATCCGGGCAATACATATCAGATTCTGGATGACAGCAGGACGGTATCCGTAACGGTAAAGGCAAAACGTTCTATTTTAAATAAAATTAAAACCGATGATATCAGGGCAACAGCGGATATGAAGAATCTGGATGTCAGAACCAGATCCCTGATCCCGATCGATATATCGATCCCTTCTTATGCCGGAAGGTTTGAGGCGACTGCCAACCCGATCAATCTGCGAGTAAGCATTGAACTTGGAAAATCAGAGACTTTCCCGATCACTGCAACCAGCTCGGGAACACCGAGAGACGGATATCAGGTAGGTGAGCTGAAAGCAAATCCGGAGAAGATCAAGATCAGCGGACCGGAATCAGTAATCGATTCGATCGATAAGGTGGTAGCACTTGTAGATGTTTCCGGACAGTCCAAAGATGAGGAAAAAGAAGCAGAGCTGATCCTTTATGATAACAATGGAAAGATCATAGATTCAACACAGATTGAGAATAACCTGGGAGACGAAGGACTGAAGGTAAAAATTATCATGCTTCAGACAAAGAGCATTCCGGTAGAATTTGATACTTCACTGATTGGTACTGCGAGCGGATATCATTTCAGCGGAATCAGTATCCAGCCGGAAAGCATTCAGATCGTAGGCACAGAGGAGCAGCTGGAAACGGTGGATTCTATTGAAATTCCGGCAGAAGAGCTGGCAGAAGATGGTCTGGACCAGACAATAGAGAAGACAGTAGATATCGCCAATTATCTTCCGTACTGGGCAAAGACAGACCAGGACAGCGCAGGAGGCGTACCGATCGTTATAAAGATCCAGGTAGAGAAATTCGGAACTAAGACAGTCGAATTTCCATACAATTCCATTGCGCTGCTGAATGCACCAAAGGATTACAAGGTGTCATATGCCGAACAGGGCAATCTGGAAATTGTTGTGCGTGGTTCGAAAGAGGATCTGGATGATTTTACTCTTGAAAAAGGAAGCGTGTCAATCAATCTGAACGATTGCAAGACAGAGGGAACCTATAATGTTCCGATCCAGGTTACACTTCCTGACGGAATTGAACTTGAAGATACGATCAATGTACAGATCACATTGACAAAGAGCAGTGGAGGAGAAAATGATCAGTAAAAAGGTAACGATCAAAAATCCGACGGGATTGCATTTGAGACCGGCAGGACTTTTCTGCAAGATGGCACTGGAATATGAAAGTAAGATCACTTTTCATTACCGGGATACGGAAGGAAACGCGAAAAGTGTTCTGAGCGTACTTGGTGCATGCATTAAGTCTGGAGATACCATTGAGATCGTGTGTGAGGGAAAAGATGAAGAGAAGGCACTTGAAGCGATGGTAGAACTGGTGGAAAGTGGGATTGGAGAGTAAGAGATAAATGAAAAAAGAGGGATTTTATTCATCGGGAGAATTTGCCCGTATGGCACATGTCACCGTGCGTACCATCAGATATTATGACAGCCATGATATATTAAAACCGTCTTTTGTAAATGAATCAGGAGCTCGTTTTTATACAGATGAGGATTTCACAAGACTTCAGCAGATACTTCTGCTGAAGTTTTTGGGTTTTTCGCTGAATGATATCAAAAATATGACTATCGGAGATATGGATTATCATTTTTTGTCAGATTCGCTGGAAGTACAATTAAAACTGGTTCGTGATAAGATCGAACAATTGCAACTGGTTGAAAAGGCAATTGAAGATACTTCCGGCGAGATCAGAGAGTATCATACGGTAAACTGGAACAAAATGCTGGAACTGATTCATCTTACAGGAATGGAAAATGCGGTAAAGAAGCAGTATCAAAATGCCACCAATATTGCTTCCCGAATCCGCCTGCACCGATTATATTCGGTAAATAAGGAGGGATGGTTCCCCTGGATCTATCGAAATCTTGAATTGAAAAATGGACTGAAGGTTTTAGAAATCGGTTGTGGAAACGGAATGCTCTGGAAAGAGAATATACAGAAAATACCAGACAGCATCAGCATAACACTTTCTGACCTGTCCGAGGGTATGTTAAGAGATGCCAGAAGAAACATCGGTCAAAAGGATAAGAGATTCGAATTTGAAATCCTAGATGCAGAAAAGATTCCCTTTATGGCAGAAACCTTTGATCTGGTGATCGCCAATCATATGCTGTTTTATTGTGAAGATCTGAGTCAGACCTGCAGGGAAGTGGCAAGAGTATTAAAGAAATCCGGAAGATTCATATGCAGTACCTATGGAAAAAAACATATGAAAGAAGTAAGTGAACTGGCAAAAGGATTTGACAATCGGATTGTACTGTCAGCTGACAATCTGTATGAGAAATTTGGGAAAGAAAACGGAAAAGAAATCTTGAAACCATATTTTCATGAAATTTCGTGGCAGGAATATAAAGATAAGCTGGAAATTCAGGATGCAGAACCGTTGATCGCATATATCCTTTCCTGCCATGGCAATCAGAATCAGTACATCTTGAGCAGATACCAGGAGTTCAGAGATTATGTAAAACAAAAAGCTGGCAAAGGATACGATGTGACAAAAGAAGCAGGCATTTTTGTCTGCAGGAAATAAACAGTGCAAAAATGTCTGCTTCTATCTTGAGAACAGGATAAATAATATTAGGATAAATCCGGTCAAGAGGCTAGACTTCTGAAATCAGGATCTCCAAAGAAAATATGGAATGTGAAATCAGAGAATCTGCCTTGATCAGAGAATCTGAATTCCAGGTTTCATAGTAAAAGTCTGAGAAAATTTCATTCAAAAATAACTTATTTGTGACACAGATACCATAGTCCGGTGTATTTCGCTTGAGACGCAGGGAACAAAATGTGTCTGCAAAAATAACACTAGGTCTTGGTATGTGCTGATAATCTGACAGAACACCGTCCGGAAGTACTCGGATATCAAAATTGTGATTATTGTGGTATAACCGATCAATATAATTCATAAGGACAAGCCTCTGTTTTGGAGTAAGCTGAACACGGCATCCGTAAAAATCCATTTCGCCGGAAATCGCAAAGTCATTAAAGACCGAAGCATAGAATAATATTTTAATCGGCGCAGAGGATAATAATTGTTTTGTCAGAGAATGTAAGTGTCTTAAGGTGTTTGGGTCTGCTTGATCCAAAACCGATTCGAAGGTTTCTAAGAGCTCTTCATGTAAATCGTCCGGAAGAAAATGCTCCGTAAAATGAGCGAGAAGACAGGCTGGATTTTGAGCAAAGAGAGCATGCTCATACTCGTGACTGCGAATCATGGCTTCAATACTTGTTTTGCGGATCAAGAGAGACTCTTTGTTACAAAGAGACTTTAATTTATGATAAAGCTCCGAGGAAAGAGTTTCATCTTCTATGGTAGTGACTGATAAACAATGGTTTTGGTCCATCAGCATTCCGGAAATAGAGTAAATATCTTTTACGGAAAAGATAAGCTTCTTTTCTGCCTGGGTGCCATAATAAAGATTGAAATCAATATTGGCAAGATTTGAAAGAAGATCGATTAAAAACACTGCAATTTTCGAATTGCTTAAATCTGTGTGTTCCAGATCCAGCATAAGGGAAAAATGAACACCCGGAAGAACCAATTTTCGATCATTGTGAAGACCATTCATTTCTGCGATCAACATCTGATAATTGGTGTCAATATTTAAAATATCTACCATGGCATGGCAGTTGACGGAATCTACCTTACGAAGAGACGGATGTTTCATTTTGAAAATAAACTGATCCAAAGTCAGTTCCGGATAATAGAAAATCTTGGAGGCTACTTCAGAACCTGTCGAGGTCTGCAGTTCTTTGACATAGTTATATTCGGATTCCAGATGTTTATAGAGAGCGGCCTGGAGATCGGTAGTATCTTTCACCTGATATTCTTTCAGAAACACGGGAATCGTTTCAGGTGTCAGGGACTGGACGATGCATTCGCTGATTGCCTGAAGGATCAGCTCATGGTTCTTGTCAGAAGGAAGTAGTTTTCCGCTGATCCACTTACTGATATAAGACTCGTCGTACTGCAGAGATTTGGCGAGCGCATAGTTTTTTAAATTAGCCATAGATGTCAGATGCTTTAAAAGTACACTGAACCGGTTTTTATCTTTCATATTTTTTCTTGCGTGATGAACAGACATCACGCGTTCCCTCCTCATTTTATTCTGTTATTTATGTAACACCAAATCCCCATATCTTTTGTGACAAAAGATATGGGGATTCTTTTTTTAGTTTAAAAAGAGTAAAAATCGAATTATCCGCATAAACACAGGGATTTTAAGCAATATGAAACAAAAAATAAAAGAATTTTACCACTAATTTACTACGAATGAAAGAACCTTGATACGACAGAGAAAACAGCATAAATAAAGGCAAAATTGGCATTTCATACAGAATATGAGATGTCTTTTTTGTTGCTGTAATACAGTATAACTATTCTTTTTCTGCTTGATTATTAATCATTTTTTAGGACATGAATTGTCAAGAGCTTGTTGCGTAGCAATGTTTACACTCTTGATAATTTATGGAATAAAAAATATTCTGACAGATACTAGAAAAGTGATGACTACTCAATTTTCTAATGATATAATATGATAAATAATAATAGATAAACTTGAAGTGATTAAGGAAGTGTATGCCATGAAAAAATTTTTGAAAATAATGTTAATCATAATTGGAGCGATTTCTTTGATTTTTGTAGCTCTGATAGGGATTGGGTTATTTGTTGATGTTGAATATGATGACCATATTGAAAATGGTCGTTATACTTATGTTCCGGAAGAAGAAAATAAAGATAATGAATACGTGGAATTTACGATAAATGATTATGATAAAAATAATGCCAAGCTTGTATATTATGACACGATTGAAGAAGCTATTCAACTTTCCACTTTGAATGCTGAAAATGAGGAACTTTCGGTTCCTGCTGATTTTCTTAATCATGTTGATGAAACCTTGCATATATGGCAAGGCAAAAAATATGATACGATTTTCTATCGGGCTGGAAATGATAACGATGATATTCAAGGCTTAGTAATGGCTCGTTGTAAAAAGCAGATACAGAATGGGCATACACAATACGCATTTATAAATGCTACACCGGTTACAACGAAACGAGATAGAATTTTGTTAGATGATATTACAGAGCTTATTCACTCTTCTTTGAAATTAAGTGATTTCCAACAAGACTTAAACCCCGATTATCCAAGCAAGCGTTTTGTTTACGGCTATGCACATGATAAAGAAATCTATTCATTGGAAGTAGAAGGACAAAAACCGGACGGTGTAATTGAAATCAATGTATATGACAGAGTCATGTATCTATGGTATTACAATGACTTACAAAGTAACAAAAGAGGTGACTGTTTAAGCTATTCGGTAGATGTACCTAAATAAAATGACATTTTTACATAATACTATATTATTAGTTAGGCAGACGGAGTGATCCAGACACGGTGGCAGGAAAATCTTTCAGATTTTTCTGCCATGTCTTGCAAGTGGCTGGTTTACTTCGTCTGTGAGCGAGCCTGTGGCGAGCGAAGATTAAGCCCCCGTTATCTAACAAGGGGGGCACAAAAAACAAAAGACACTATACACTAACAGGCGGAAAACGCTGTATTTACAAGGCAAAACCGCATTTTATAAGATGTGATATAAAATGTATCTATTTCACAAAAGAAAAACAATAAATTTAAACATTATAATATTTTAATTTTTGTGGTAATGATATGCAAACTTTTTAGGAGGGAAGATATGGATTGTAAAATGACTGATATTATTGCTATTATTTCAAGTATCATTGCTATTGGTTATTCAATTTATTCCATAATTACTAAAAGTTATATTCGTCAATACAACCTTGAAAAATTTGAACATTTTTCTTTAAATCAGAAGAAAGTTTGTATTGTTTTCAATTTTATTATGACACTTATAATTGGGATAAGTGGGGTGTATATATTGCTATTATACTTATTCTAATGGGATTGAAAGCATTTATGTAGCAAATAGCAAAATTTTATAAGTGAAACGAGGTACTCTATGGAAAAAAAGGAACTTATCAAACTATATTTACAAAATGTGGATAAAATGTTTGGATATGCCAACATGAACGCATATATTGATGAGCGATTAAAGAAGTATACGAAATACTGTCAAAGTAAAAAGCCAGAAGAACAGATTATTATATGGCTGAAATTATTGCATGAAAATTTCGGAAAAAAGATTGTTTATTTAGGAAGTTACTTAGCATTACAAGAAAAGGATATGAGCTATTTAAATAATGCGTTCAATTCGGCAGTAACATGGGGACAACTCACAATAACAAACAGCGGTTGCGACCATTCCATTCACGCTTGGAATATTTTACCACATATATTCTGTGCAAACCGCTTTCGTGACATTGAAAAAATATTTCCAAAAGAAAACGGACTTAGTAAGAATGGGTTAAAGTCTGCATGCAGTATCACAAATTTAGTGATGTATCTGTATTATCAAGAACCTATGTGGAAACAATATGTGATTGATGAAAGTAAAGAATTTCTTCAAAATAAACATACAGCAGAAGAAAAAGCTGTGATAAACGGTTTCCTTGCACTAATAGAAAAAAATTGGGAAAAATTCTCATTGGAATTGGCTAATCTCTGTAAAGCACATAGAAAATCAAAAGATTATGGAGAAAATCCATTTACAAGAAAAATTTCCTTTTTTGCATTTGGATTGTATAACTTTGCAAGATACTTGTATAGAGAAGAAGTTAAAAATATTACACTTCCTCAAAATGAATTTTTATTTGAGGATTTTAGAATTTATCAAGAAAGCACTAGTTGTCAAATAGGACAACCGTTTTGCATTTTTGAAGAACCGTTATTATTGTTGAATGATTTTGAAAAAATTGATTTACCGATTATGTATTTAACAGCAGGTAAAAAAAGAGTTTTGGATATTGAAAATTATAGGCAAGAAGTGGTAAAGAAAATACAAGCACTTCATAGCAATCAGAGCAGTTAGTCTTAGGATTGACTGCTTTTTCTATACGGATTTTTAATGATAGGCAATTATCAGTAAATGGTAGTTGCCTTTTTTGATTGGAGGAATTAAAGAATGAATGATAAAAACTTTATTGAAGAATTAAGACAAAAGCGTGAGGAATACGGAGTAACACAAACAAGGCTTGCTGTTGCTTGTGGTATCAGCCGTGAATATTACAACCGCATTGAAAAAGGGAAACAGCCATTGAATGACGAATTAAAAGGAGTCATAGAAAAACAGATTGAGCGTTTCAATCCACAAGAACCACTATTCCTGTTGATTGATTACTTCCGTGTTCGCTTTCCTACTACGGACGCATTGGCGATTATCCGTGATGTATTACAACTAAAACCCGATTATATGCTTTATGAAGATTATGGAAAATACGGATATGAAAGCAAATATGTTTTAGGCGACATCAATGTCATGTGTTCCATGCAAGAGCATTTAGGTGTTTTATTGGAACTGAAAGGCAGAGGCTGTCGTCAAATGGAAAGTTATCTATTGGCACAGGAACGCTCATGGTATGACTTCATGCTTGATTGTTTAACGGCAGGTGGTAAGATGAAACGGCTTGACTTGGCAATCAATGATAAAGCAGGAATATTGGATATTCCAAAGTTAAAGGAAAAATACAAGGCTGGCGAATGTATCTCCTACTTTCGTATGCAGAAAGATTACAGCGGTACGGAAAAATGTGGTAGCGATTTACCAAAGAATACAGGAGAAACCTTATATCTCGGTTCAACAAGCAGTGAATTATATATGTGTGCTTATCAGAAAAATTATGAGCAGTATGTCAAGAATAGCATAGAAGTTGAAGATACGGAGATTAAGAACCGCTTTGAAATACGCATGAAGAATGAACGAGCCTATTATGCGGTTGTAGATTTACTGACTTATCGGGACGCTGAACGCACTGCTTTTTCTATCATCAATCATTATGTCCGCTTTGTTAACAGAGAGGACGACAAGCCAAAAAATCAATGGAAAACAAATGATGATTGGGCATGGTTTGTAGGGGAAAACAGAGAACCGATACGCTTAACTACAAAGCCAGAACCTTATACTTTACAAAAAGCGTTGCATTGGTTACAAAGACAGGTTGCACCAACCATAAAAATGGTACAGGCATTAGACAGAGAAAATCATACAACGATACTAAAAGATATGATTGAACAGGCAGAACTTAAAGACAAGCATAAACACTTATTACAATTAGAAAAATCAACCATAGAAGAACGAATAGATACCGCTATTCCACAAGAGAATGACGATGTTTTAGAAAAGCAATAATTTATTTTATGGAGAAAGTTAAAGACAAGTTTAAAGCTAAATGCTACAATGTAAATATAGGTTATATAGATATAAAATATTTAAGTATTAAATGAGGTATAAATAATATGAAACAAATAATATTTATTTTTTGTATGATATTGATGTTAAGTTTCTGTGGGTGTACGAATGTTGGCTCAAATAGAAATGAGTATATGTCTAATTGGTTTAAATCGGAACAAGAAATATCAGATAATATGATGAAACAAATTATAGATTTATACAATGAAGGCAATGTAAAAGAATTTGAAAAATTGTTTTCACAAAACAGTAAAAAAGACATAGAGGATATAAATAAACAAATTTCTTCTTTCTTCGAATTTATTGATGGAGATATACAAGAATATTCTGGTGATTGTGCATCATCTAGTGAAAATAATAATGGAAATAAACGAATTGAATTAGACGGAATGTATCATATATCAACTTCTAAAAATGAATATTATTTGAATTTTTATATGGTCTATAAAGCTGATGATGTTCCCTCAGATATAGGACTATCCAAAATTGAAATTGCGACTGAACAAACTGTAAACAGGGAAAACTTTATGTGGGATACATCAGAAAACGGAATATTTGTCGTGCGGGAATAAACATAGAATGATATGTTTGAAAGATAAACCAAAACAAAGTTGTGACACATACTTCCTCCTACTTTTTGTTTTTTAGCCATTTAGTTTAATCTGTTTTAATGAGTTATAAATAGAGATACCGTTATTTAAAAGAAAGAATAACGGTATTTTTTAATGCAATGGAAATTTTCAGATTTAGTCAACAAAGAGCTTTTTTCATTCCCTATGTTTATTAAAAGAAGAAAAACAAATTTTTTACAGAAATCTGCAACAAAACAGCTACTTGCGTACAGATATGGTGCGAGAAAAGGAAATCTAACTATTTTTGAAATGGGGTCATAAAATTTTTACTCGGTGTACAGACACGAAGATTAAAAAGAAATTGAAATTATTTTGAAAAATCTGCAACAAAACAAGGTTTCTATTCCTTATATGGAGTGAAGTTGAGGAAATCTAAACTTTTTTTGAAAATAGGTCATTAAATTTTGGCTTGCTGTCCCTATATGAAGTGAAAGACGAAAAAAGTTTTGAAAAAAATGTCGGAAAATCGAGTTAAGCGGACAGTATTATGCAGAAAGAGGAAATCACACTTTATTTCTTGATTTGTATTCAAACAGGCATTAGCTGTTGAGTGTTGATGCGGAAAGAGAAAATTATTTTATCCTCAACTTAACAATTTAAGGTTTCCGTTCCCTATATGGCGTAGAAAGAAAAAAGTTTAAGAAATGTGATACAAATAACGCTATTCTGTCCTGATATGGAGTGAAGAAAATATTTCATTCTATTGTTGGCAGTAACAGTATGGTTTGGGTAGTTAGGGTGTGAAAAGAAAAATAATCTTTTTTCATCACCAGCTTAACAAATGGACGTTTGCTATACAGATAGTAGTGAAAAAAGAAAAAATGTTTGAATTTTGGTTACATTTCCTCTCTTTTCCAACGCGGTATATAGGAGAGATGATTTTCTTCTTTCGTGTTCTTTGACAACTGAATAAAGCAGTCTGATACATTAGACAGACAGCGAGCCGTTGGAGCTGATACGCCATGACCTTTTCCCTTTAAAGCGAGCGGAAACTGTCAGCGTCCATGTAAAAGATTTATCCTCTTTTATCGCCATGACCTGTCCTGTCTGATAATGATACTCCCGTACAGCCACAGCTTGAGCGTTCAGAGCGTCGCACGCAATGGGTACGGCTACATAAGAACTATGCAGAGGTGGAACTCCTGTGGGCTATGATAAAAGCCGTCAGACTGTTTAAAAATCAAAAAAGAAAGGAGGTGCAGTTTTATGTATGATTTAAATACACCATTATGGGAACGCTACCTTATGACGATTGAGGAAGCGTCCAGTTATTTCCGTATCGGAGAGAACAAACTCCGCCGTATTGCAAGTGAATATAAAGACGAGTGTGTTGTGATGAACGGAAACCGTATGCTGATTAAGAAAAAGAAATTTGAACATATGATTGATAAATTGGAAGAAATCTAATGCAAAAGAGCTTTGTGCATGATATGATACTTATATGTCGTAACAAGGCTCTTTCAGTTTTGAAAGGAGTTTTGAAAGATGTCAGAAAAAAGACGGGATAACAAAGGTCGCATTTTAAGGACTGGAGAGAGCCAAAGGGCAGACGGCAGATATATGTATAAATATGTTAATCGTGCAGGCGAAACAAAGGTTGTGTATTCATGGAAACTGGTGGCTACGGACAGAGTACCGAAAGGAAAGCGTGATGATTTATCTCTTAGGGAAAAGGAACGGGAGATACAGCGTGATTTAGAGGACGGAATAGACACCAAAGGAAAGAAAATGACATTGTGTGAACTATATGCCAAAAAGACGGCACAGAGAATCAATGTCAAGAAGAATACACTAGCAGGGCGAAAATATCTCATGGACGCATTGAAACAGGACAAGCTGGGTTCACGAAGCATAGACAGCATTAAACCGTCAGACGCAAAAGAATGGGCGGTCAGAATGAAAGAAAAGGGCTACGGCTTCAAAACCATTAGTAACTATAAGCGTTCCTTAAAGGCTTCTTTCTATATGGCAATCGAGGACGATTATGTAAGGAAGAACCCTTTTGATTTTCAGTTAAGCGAGGTTATTGATGATGACAGCGAAAGCAGACAGGCATTGAGTGAGGAACAGGAAGAAAAACTGCTGTCCTTTCTCCAGTATGATACGGTGTATCAGAAATATTATGATGATGTGCTGATACTGTTAAAAACAGGCTTACGAATATCTGAATTGTGTGGACTTACTGTACAGGACTTAGATTTTGAAAATCATACACTCAATATCAACCACCAGTTATTACGCAATCAAGAGGGATATTATATAGAAACGCCAAAAACAAAGTGTGGCATACGAAAAGTTCCTATGAGCGAAGAAGCAGGAAAAGCATTTCAAAGAGTGTTGAAACGCAAAAAAACTGGAAAAGGGATTGTAATTGACGGTTACCGCAATTTCCTGTTTCTTAATCAGAAAGGTATGCCTATGACAGCTTGTTACTATACTTCTACATTGAGAAATATAGTAAAGAAATACAATAAGTACCATGATGAACCCTTACCGAAGATAACCCCGCATGGTCGAGTTATAATAAGGACAAGTTAGAAAACTCCAGTAAATACAAGGGGTTGCACTAATTTAGTCCTTATTTTTAATTTCCTGAAAAGGGAAAAATAAAGCAGCGCTGTCATTCCAGAATATGAATTATTACAGATCCAGACTGGAAATGGATTTGTGTAAGACAAGAGTAAAAACAACAGAATTATTGTAATTATAGGACTGAATTAGCTCGCACGGAATATAGATTCCGGTTGTCTAATTCAGTCCTCTTTTTGATTGACGACGATGAAAGGTGATGAAAAATGGCTAGAATTATTTCTATTGTAAACCAAAAAGGGGGAACTGGAAAGTCCGCATGTACAGCTAATTTAGCAGTAGGATTAGCACAAAAGAATATGAAAGTGTTAATCGTTGATGCCGATCCACAGTCTGATGTATCTGCAGGATTTGGATATCGTGATTGTGATGAAAGTAATGAAACACTTACAGCTCTTATGGATACAGTAATGAAAGATGAAGATATTCCTTCAGACTGTTATATCAGGCATCAGGCAGAAGGAATAGACATTATCTGTTCTAACATTGGACTGGCAGGTACGGAAGTACAGTTGGTAAATGCAATGAGCAGGGAATATGTATTGAAACAGATTTTATATGGTATCAAGGATCAATATGATGCAGTCATTATTGACTGTATGCCATCATTGGGAATGATTACGATCAATGCGCTGGCTGCATCAGATGAAGTCCTCATTCCAGTTGAAGCGTCCTACCTGCCAATCAAAGGCTTGCAGCAGTTGTTAAAAACGATCGGTAAGGTTCGTAAGCAGATTAATCCGAAGTTGCAAGTCGGTGGGATTCTGTTCACGATGGTCGATGCGCATACAAATGATGCCAGAAATAATATGGAACTTCTCAGAAATGTATATGGAAGTCAAATTCATATCTTTGATAATTATATTCCATTTTCTGTAAGAATGAAGGAAGCAGTCAGAGAAGGACAGAGTATTTTCTCTTATGATCCGAAAGGCAAAGCTACAGAAGCTTATCGGAGAGTGACGGAGGAGGTGCTGAAAGATGCCATCTAAAAAAAGAGAAACTCCCATTTCCTTACAGCCACTTGATGCGTTGTTTGGAACAAACGAAGAAACAAACAATGGAATTTGTGAGATAGCAATAGGAAGCCTTCATCCATTTCCAAATCACCCGTTTCAAGTAAAAGATGATAAGAAAATGGAAGAATTATCAGAAAGCATTACACAATATGGCGTGTTGGTTCCTGGTATTGTGCGGTTGAGAGGGTCCGGTGGTTATGAGCTGGTAGCTGGTCATAGGCGAAAACGAGCATGTGAACTTGCGGGATTAGAGAAAATGCCTGTTATCATCAAAGATCTTACAGATGATGAAGCGACGGTGATCATGGTAGATTCCAACATTCAACGAGAAGAGCTGCTGATCAGCGAAAAGGCATTTGCTTATAAAATGAAATATGAGGCGTTAAAGCGTCAGGGGAAACGGTCTGATTTAACTTCTTGCCAAGTTGGCAAGAAGTTGGCGGCGGAAGAAGTCAGTCAGAATACAGGAGATAGTTCCAGACAGATTCTTCGATATATTCATCTGACAGAGTTAATCACAGAGCTTTTAGAACTGGCAGACGAGAAGAAGCTTCCCTTTAATACAGCTGTTGAAGTTTCATATTTGAGAAGTGAAGAACAACAGATATTGCTTCAGTATATGAGTAATCACAATATGGTACCATCCATGAAGCAGGCAAAGGAATTGAAGCAGATTTCAAAAGAGCGGATGTTGACGTATTCAGAGATTGACCAGATCTGTATGAATGAGAGTACTGAGAAAGTACAGGTGCAGATTCCTGCGAAAAAGCTGAAACAGTATTTTCCTGAGTCATATTCTAAAGCTCAGATAGAAGAAGTGATATTTATGCTCCTAGCATCATGGGCAGAAAAACAATAATATGATATGCGAAGTTGGACAGAAGGAATGAAAAGATGATGATAGAAGATGTAATTAAAAAATCAATATTGCCACTGGCATTTATACTATTCTGGTTCTGGATCGTATCCACTATCATGAAAGTCAGTGGAAAGACAGACTTGTTCTGGTGGATATTTCTTTCCGGACTTCCATTTGGAATACATAAAATGCGGTTGATCCTAATTTCAAAAGGAATGGATATAACAGCAACACTTGGGATGGCTGCATTAAGTGTCATCATTGGAGCTTTGATCGGAAGTATCATGATTCCAGTGTATGTAATCCGTGCGGTATACGTTTTCTTACGATATATCATCGGAAAATAATTGAATATTTGATAAGAGGCAGGCTTGCGAAAATAAAATCGTAAGCCTGCCTCTTTTTTTGTACCCAAAATCAGGCAATTTAGGGGAAATCCCTTTTGCAAATATATATACTTGGAGGATTTATAAGATGAGAGAGCGAATTGAAAGTAAGCATGTAACAAAGGAAATCAAAAGTCAGATGCCAGTGATTCCGGTGGAAATTGTTAAAGAAAGAGGCTGTACGTTCTGCCCGTATTATTTGGGCAATTATGAGAAACAGCCACGTTGTATGATGAAAATCTGTGCCTGGGATGATGAAAATGAGCGTTTCCATCCAGTTCTTCGTGAACTGATTCCGTTTTACAAAGAGAAAATGGAAAAAGCAGAAGAAAAGTTCCTGGCAATGAAAAAGATTTATACGACCCTGTTAGGAATGTTTGCCGATGAAATGAGGCAGGAAGAGTTGGAAAAAGATGAATGTTACGGATGTGCCTATGGAAAATGTGGACCATGTATCGGTATCTGTTACAAATCAATGAAAGCATAGGAGGGGTATGCCAATGAATACAACAATTATTTCCGGGCGATTGGTAAGAAATCCCGGATACAATGAAGTGGAGAATGAAAAAGGACTTCATAAGATTGCCAAGTTTGTTCTGGCAGTCAGAAGAAATTATTCTGATGAAGTCAGTTTCATTCCGGTAAAGGCTTTTGCAAAGAAAGCAGAATTTGCCAGAGATTATCTGATGCAGGGAACGAAGGTCATGGTGGAAGGCGAGATTGTCACAGGTAATTATGAAGATAAGGATACCGGGAAAAAGATCTATACAACTGAAGTGTATGCAAATCGGATCGAATTTGCAGGTGCAAAAATAGTTGACAGACCACCGTTTCCAGAAGATGCGGAAGGGTTCTTAGAGATCCCAGAGGGCATGGAAGAGGAAATGCCGTTTAGATAGAGGAGGATAAAAGATGGTTTCAGTAGATCAGGCGTATATGGTAGGGCATATGAAAAATGCCGATGGAAGTATCAATAACAAAAATGTAGTGCTGTCAGCAGCATGTGAAGCAGCGGAACTGTTCCAGTGCATGATGTCAGTAAATCAGAAACTGGAGGACTGGCAGAGATTTAACCACACCTTGGAGATGCATCTTAGAAGTGTGGAATGTGAGAAAATCCATGATATCTGTCAGGCGGTATATGGAATGAAACATCCGTCCGATGAACTGGAAGGATTGTATCTGGCAAGAGAGGATGAACAGATATGCCTGCTGTACTATCAGGTATTTGTAGGGATGCTGGAAATCAATATTAATTCAGCCGAAGTGCTGTACAAACAGAAGGAGGAAATAATCAATGAGTAAGGTGGAGTATATGCCGGTAGATTGTCTGCAGGTGCCAAAGATGCTGTTCCAGGTGGAAAAATTCAAAAATCTGTCAAATACAGCAAAAATTTTATACAGCTTATTTCTGGATCGTTTGAAATTTGCGGTGCAGAATGGCTGGGTAGATCATAACGGAGATCTGTTTGTTATCTATCCAAAAAGCGAAATGAAGAAAGACCTGAATACGACTCGATATGGCGTAGATCAGGCAGTACAGGAACTTGTTAAGATTGGAAAGCTGGTGCGTATTGTTCAAAACAATGGAAAGGCGAACCACTTTTATATCAATGATATTTATGAAAATGAGATGGAGGAAGAATCAATGATGACATTAGACAGAATTATGGCAAATATGCCGATGGAAGAAAGAGAAATTATCATGGACAAGATGGTGGCAGCATCCAGAGATATTCTGGGAACAATTGCAGATATGGGATATCTGGATGAATATGAGACACCACTGACTCCTATGGAAGAGCGAGGCTATTACGATGAAGAAGGTAATCTTGATATTGATGCCGTAGAAGCCGATGGCTATGAGTTTGGTATGGATCTGGCATTTGGCGTGTTATCTGTTTGTGAAGGAAAGCCTGAACATGTGCTGGAAATTCAGAAATATGTAAATGAACAGTATGAGTGCTGTTCTAATAAGAAGTTTATGAAAGTTCTGGAAACAATCGCACGAATGAATGGAAACGAGGAGGTTTATATCGAGGATATGTATGCCTGCAATAAAGAAGCAAGGAATTATTATCTGAGCGAGTTAATGATGTGCTTCAACTTTGTGTTTAATGAGATGTGTCATGGAACAGGCAGTGCAGCAGGGTGTGATTTTAATAGTGAGGAAGAATAGGAAATAAGCTATGGCAGATTTTGAATATTTCAGAGCAGAAGAATCTGACCAGTTTTCTTTTTTTCGGATCCCCAAAGCTCTGTTCACAGAAAAAGAGTTTGCAAGCCTGTCCACAGACGCAAAGCTCCTTTATGGAATTCTGCTTGATCGAATCAGCCTATCCAAGAAAAATGGATGGATTGACAATGATGGTTATGTCTATATCATTTATACGATCGCAGAATTGCAGGAACTGTTGCGAATGTCGCATACGACAGTGACAAAGCTTCTTTATGAGCTTGACAGTGTGCATGGGATTGGATTGATCGAACGGTATCGGCAGGGGAATAATCGTCCTTCTGTCATATACGTGAAAAATTTTGTGAAACGGAGCAGAGGAAAGCCAGTAAGATACTTTGCTTCTGGAACGCCAGAAACTGGAAATCCAGACTGCAAGGAATTGGAAATCCGGATTGCAAGAAACTGGAAGTCCGGAACGCAAAAAAATAGAAGTCCGGACTGCAAGAATCTGGATGGAAGTAATACTAAGATAAATAAGACTGAAAAGAATCATACTGATAAGAGTAAGGGCAATACTCCCGCTTTGGAAGAAAAATTCAGTCAGTATGGTAGATTTAAAAATGTTGTTCTGTCGGAAGCTGAACTGCAGGAGCTGATGACGCTATTTCCATGGGATTACCAGAAACGGATTGATCATCTTTCTGTTTATATGAAATCCAGTGGAAAAGAATATCAGAACCATTTTGCAACAATCTGTCTTTGGGCAGAAAGGGATGGAACCAGGATAGGAATGGATAAATATGAATTTCAGGAAGGAGAAAGCCTGTGATGGAAAATAAAGTAACAGCAGATTATGTGGACGAAGAGGGATGTCTTCATTGTGGCATCTGTGGAAAAAGAAAACAGATGAAAGTCAGTCTGATGGGATTTGAGCATGTAGTGTCTTGTTTGTGCGAATGCGAGGTGAAAGCCAGACAGGAACTGGATGAAAAGATGCAGCGGGAAGAAGCACAGCGACTGCTTTATCAGAGAAAATCCGTCGGACTTCGGGAAAGAAGATTCTGGGAATGGAAATTTGAAAATGACAACGGAAGCAACCAGAAGATACTAATTGCCAGGCAGTATGTAGAAAACTGGACAGATATGAAGAGAAAAAATGTAGGATTGCTTTTGATGGGACCAGTTGGAACCGGGAAAAGTTTCTTTGCAGGCTGTATTGCAAATGCACTTTTGGAACAGGGAGAACGTGTCATGATGACAAATTTTTCCAGGATCCTAAATGAAATGACCAGCTATCAGGCAGATAAGAACCAGATTATACAAAATCTTGTGGATTATCCGTTGCTGATTATTGATGACTTGGGAATAGAACGAAATTCCGAGTTTGCTTTGGAGCAGGTCTATAATGTGATAGACAGCCGCTATTGTAAAATGCTTCCGCTGATCGTAACAACGAATCTGGGACTGAATGAAATGAAATCCACAGATTTAGATACTGCCCATCAGCGTATTTATAGCAGAATACTTGAAATGTGTGTTCCCATCTATTGTGGTGGAGAAGATAAGAGAAAAGAAGAAGGGACAGAAAAACTCGTACAGGTACAGAGCCTGATTACCGGTTAATCTGTCCTTTTTTATTGAAAGGGGGTGATTGCCATGATTACAGATCTGGACAGCAGTTAAATCGCTGAAAGGAGGGAAAAGTCATGCAGGAAGAGGTAACTCAGAAAACGGTCACGTTCTGTATTCGGACTACCAAAATCACAGCAGACCTGTTGAGAAAGGTTCTTGCTGCGTATCTGCGGCATCATAAGCAGAAATCGGTAGAGAAGAAAGCACAGAAAAATCAGCCGAAACAGGGAAAGGTCACGGTAAAAGAGCTGGCAAAGCAGAATGCCGGGATGGTCAATATCGAGATCACGAACAAAAATATCAAGTCCTTTGAACGCTATGCCAGAAAATATGGAATTAACTATGCTCTGAAAAAGGACAAGAGCAAAGAGCCGCCAGTTTATCTGGTATTTTTCAAAGGACGTGATCAGGATGCCCTCAATGCTGCTTTCCGTGAGTTTTCCCAGAAACAGATTCAAAAAGCGAATAAACCTTCGATTCACAAGCGTCTGGCAGCTTACCGGGCAATGATGCCAAAGAAGACGAAGGACAAAGTAAAGAACCGGCATCAGGAGCAGAGTCGATGAAGAAACAGATCGGCAAACCTCTGATGCAGAAGTGGAAGAATAAGATCGGGGTCAGGCTGTCCGCCCTGGATAAAAAGAAACTGGTTCTTACCAATCTCCCATATGCTCTGGCTGCGTTCTATGCAGACCGGGCATTTTTTCTTTACCGGAATAGTCCGGGAGAAGATATGGGGAACAAACTCTTATATGCTATGGAACACGCAGATCGGATTTTTGCTGGTTTTGTGTTAAGCAATAACTGGAAAGATCTGCTGGCAGGGATTACGGTTGCAGTCGTTTTGAAAGTGCTGGTTTGGCAGAAACAGTCAGATGCAAAGAAACTCCGAAAAGGAATCGAGTATGGTTCAGCCAGATGGGGAAACGCTGAGGATATCAAACCTTATATGTCGGAAAATCCGTGGATGAACATTCCATTGACAGCAACAGAAGCACTGACGATGGAGAGCAGACCGAAGCAACCGAAATATGCAAGAAATAAAAATATTGTAGTTATCGGCGGCAGTGGTTCCGGTAAGACACGTTTTTTCGTAAAACCATCGGTCATGCAGATGAACTGTTCCATGGTCATTACAGATCCCAAAGGCACTCTGATCGAGGAGTGCGGGAAGATGTTAGCAAAGGGACCGCCGAAGAGGGATAAAGATGGAAATGTCATCAAAGATAAATCCGGGAAAGTGGTATATGAGCCTTATGTGATTAAGGTTTTGAATACGATCAACTTTTCTAAGTCTCTTCATTACAATCCATTTGCTTATATACGGTCTGAAAAAGATATCCTGAAACTGGTGACGACAATTATTGCAAACACCAAAGGGGAGGGAGAAAAATCTTCCGAGGATTTCTGGGTGAAAGCGGAGAAACTGCTGTACACAGCACTGATTGCCTTCATCTGGTATGAGGGTGATGAAGAGGAGAAGAATCTGAATACTCTTCTGGATCTTCTGAATGAAAGTGAAACCCGTGAAGAGGATGAAACTTACCAGAACCCGGTAGATATGATGTTCCAGGAACTGGAAGAAAGAGATCCGCAGCACTTTGCGGTCAGACAGTATAAAAAATACAAAATGGCGGCTGGCAAAACGGCGAAGTCGATTTTGATTTCCTGTGGTGCCAGACTTGCCCCATTTGATATCGCAGAGCTTCGTGAGATCATGTCTTACGATGAAATGGAACTGGATAAGATCGGAGACAGGAAAACAGCCTTGTTTCTGATTATGTCCGATACGGATACCACATTCAACTTTGTGATTGCGATGCTGCAGTCACAGCTTTTCAATCTGCTTTGCGACAAGGCAGATGATGAATATGGCGGCAGACTTCCGGTGCATGTGCGTGTCATCGCTGATGAGTTTGCCAACATCGGACAAATTCCTCAGTTTGACAAGCTGATCGCAACCATCCGAAGCAGGGAAATCTCTGCTTCTATTATTTTGCAGTCACAGAGCCAGTTAAAGGCAATGTATAAGGATAGTGCAGATACCATTCTGGGCAACTGTGATACGACTTTATTCCTTGGTGGGAAAGAGAAGACCACATTAAAGGAAATGAGTGAGCTTCTGGGTAAGGAAACCATTGACCTGTATAACACTTCGGAGACAAGAAGCAATCAGAAATCTTTTGGACTGAATTATCAGAAACTGGGGAAACAGTTGATGACAGAGGACGAGATTGCAGTCATGGATGGAGGAAAATGTATCCTGCAGATCCGTGGTGCCAGACCATTTTTCTCAGACAAATATGATATTACGAAACACAAAAACTATCGGCTTCTTGCAGATGAAAACGAGAAGAACCGATACAAGGTTGAGAAAGAGTTAAATCCGCAGTACACACCGAAATCTGAAGAAGAGGTGGAAGTAATTCAAGTAGATCTGTCGGAGTAACCTTGGGAATGAACGAAAAATAATAAGGAAAGGAATAACTGACATTAGGTGCGCCGGCTTTTTAGTCGGTGTTTTTTCATTCCCGTAAACACCTGAAAAAAGTCAGTTTTGGTGAATGTATATGGCATTTTTTAGCAGTGCAATTACAACTTTAAAAACTCTTGTAGTCGCAATCGGTGCAGGTCTTGGCGTGTGGGGTGTCGTAAACCTTCTGGAAGGATATGGGAATGACAATCCCGGCGCTAAGAGCCAGGGCATCAAACAGCTGATGGCTGGTGCCGGAATCATGCTGCTGGGAACTACCCTGATTCCACAGCTGGCAACATTGTTCTCTTAAGAGGAGTGGTAGATGAACACCATCATTGAGAGAATTACGGAAGCGATAAAGGATATCCTGATCGGGCTTATCAAGTCATGTTTGGATAACATGTTCACGTCTGTCAATGAGCAGGTGGGAACCATAGCCGGGCAGGTGGGACAGACACCGCAGGGATGGAATGCAGGGATCTTTAATCTGATCCAGAACATTTCCCAGACAGTAATTGTCCCCATTGCGGGACTGATCATCACCTTTGTCTTGTGCTATGAGCTGATTACGATGGTAACGCAGAAAAACAATTTCCATGAATTTGAGACTTACAACATTTTCCTCTGGATTTTCAAGGCGTATGTAGCCATTTATTTGGTGACAAATACGTTCAATATCACGATGGCGGTCTTTGATGTTGGCCAGCATGTGGTCAACAATGCCGCCGGGGTGATCTCCGGGAACACAGCGGTGGATGCATCAGAAGCAGTCGCAAGGATTGTGGATGCACTGGAAGATATGGAACTGGGGGATTTGTTCCTGCTATCCATGGAAACGCTGTTGATCAGTATTACCATGCGGATTCTGTCGATCATCATAACCGTTATTTTGTACGGAAGAATGATAGAAATTTACCTTTATACTTCCATAGCACCAATTCCGTTTGCCACCATGACCAATAAGGAATGGGGCAATATCGGAAACAACTATTTAAAAGGCTTGTTCGCACTGGCATTTCAGGGATTCTTCATGATGGTCTGTGTGGGAATTTATGCAGTTTTAGTAAATGCAATGACCATATCCAGTGACCTTCATGCAGCAATGTTTTCAGTAGCGGCGTATACCGTGATTCTTGCATTTTCATTATTCAAGACCGGAAGCCTTAGCAAATCAATATTCAATGCCCACTAACGGGCAGGAAAGGAGCGCATACCATGGCGTATGTACCAGTACCAAAAGACCTTACCAAGGTCAAAACAAAAGTAGCGTTAAATCTGACAAAGCGGCAGTTGATTTTCTTTTCACTTGCCGCAGTTGTGGGAATTCCGTTTTATCTGTTCATGAGAAAACCAATCGGTTCCAGTATCGCTGCCATTCTGATGGTAACGATCATGCTTCCGTTTTTCTTCATGGCGATGTATGAAAAAGACGGGCTTCCCTTTGAAAAAGTGGTGGCAAATATCATTCGACAGAAGTTTATATGTCCAGCGGTAAGACCATATAAGACAGAAAATTTTTATCAGGAGATTTCCACCCTTGTAAAAAAGGAGGGTGTGCCGGATGGCAAAAAAGACAAAGCAGGAGGCTCAGCAGGAGCGTCTGTCCCTGGCGGAAAAAAGAAACCGTCAGGAAAGAAGAAACAAAAAAAGCAGAAAAGAAAGAGAACAGGAAAAGCGTAGGAAGAAGCAGGAACGGGATCGTAGGAAACAGAAAAACATTCCTACAACTGCACAGCAGAGTATTCCGTATATTCGGATGCTGCAGGATGGTATCTGCCAGGTGACAAAGACCTTTTTCTCTAAGACAATTCAGTTTTATGACATCAATTATCAGCTGGCTTTAAATGAGGATAAGACCACGATATTTGAGAATTACTGTGATTTTTTAAATTACTTTGATTCTTCCATCAGTGTGCAGCTGTCCTTTATCAATCAGCAGGTGGATGTGGCTGAATTTGAGAAAAGTATTGATATTCCGGATCAGAACGATGACTTCAATGCCATTCGTGAGGAGTACCGGACCATGTTAAAAAATCAGCTTTCCAAGGGAAACAATGGTCTGGTGAAAACCAAGTATATCACTTTTGGAATCGAAGCAGAAAGCCTGAAGGTGGCAAGACCAAGGCTTGAAAGGATTGAAGCCGATATCCTGAACAACTTTAAAGTTCTGGGAGCACAGGCACATTCCTTAAATGGTCTGGAGCGACTGGAGATTCTGTATCATGTGTTCAACCAGGATCGGATTGAACCATTTAAGTTCCAGTACAAGATGCTGCCGGAAACAGGATTAAAGACCAAAGACTTTATTGCACCAACTTCCTTTAACTTTTCCAAGAATCAGACATTTCTGATGGGAAAGACCATGGGAAGCGTGAGTTATCTGCAGATCCTGGCACCGGAGCTTACAGACCGGATGCTTGCAGATTTCCTGGATGTGGATGACAGCATCAATGTCAATATTCATATCCAGTCCATTGACCAGAGTTCTGCGATCAAGATGATCAAGAGCAAGATTTCAGATTTGGATAAGATGAAGATTGAAGAGCAGAAGCGGGCGGTACGTTCCGGGTATGACATGGATGTGCTTCCATCGGATCTTGTGACCTACGGGGAAGAAGCAAAGAATCTGCTGGAAGATTTACAGTCCAGAAATGAGCGTATGTTTCTTGTGACAGTGTTGGTGATGAATACCGCAAAGAAGCGTCAGAAGCTGGATAACAATATCTTCCAGGTACAGGGTATCGCACAAAAATACAACTGTTCCTTAAAACAGCTGGACTATCAGCAGGAAGCAGCATTGATGTCCTGTATTCCACTGGGAGTCAATCGAATTGAGATTCAGAGAGGGCTTACCACATCGGCAACAGCGATCTTTGTGCCATTTACGACACAGGAACTGTTCCAGGAAGGGGAAGCTCTTTATTATGGATTGAATGCATTATCCAACAACATGATTATGGTTGACCGGAAGCGTCTGAAGAACCCGAATGGACTGATTCTTGGTACACCTGGTTCCGGTAAATCCTTCTCAGCAAAAAGAGAAATTACGAACTGTTTCCTGATTACGGAGGACGATATTATTATTTGTGATCCAGAAGCCGAGTATTATCCACTGGTGCAGGCACTGCACGGACAGGTCATCCGGATTTCACCGGTATCAGACCAGTATATCAATCCGATGGATCTGAACCTGAATTATTCAGAGGAAGATAATCCGCTGTCCTTAAAGGCAGATTTTATTCTGTCCCTGTGTGAACTGATTGTCGGTGGAAAGAATGGACTGGAACCGGTAGAAAAGACGATCATTGACCGTTGTGTGCGGCTGGTCTATCAGGAATATCTCGCTGATCCGGTGCCAGAGAAGATGCCGATACTGGAGGATTTATATAATCTGTTGCGGAAACAGGAAGAGCCGGAAGCACAGCGTCTGGCAACTTCATTGGAGATTTACGTTACAGGTTCCCTAAATGTATTTAATCATCGCACAAATGTGGACATCAACAACCGTATCGTATGTTTTGATATCAAGGAGCTTGGAAAACAGCTGAAGAAGATCGGGATGCTGATTGTGCAGGACCAGGTATGGAACCGAGTGACGATCAACCGTTCCGCTCATAAATCCACCCGTTACTATGTGGATGAATTCCATCTTCTCTTAAAAGAAGAACAGACAGCAGCCTACAGCGTGGAAATCTGGAAGCGATTCCGTAAATGGGGCGGTATTCCGACAGGAATTACCCAGAACATTAAGGATCTTTTAGCTTCCAGGGAAATCGAGAATATTTTTGAAAACTCTGATTTTATCTATATGCTCAACCAGGCATCCGGTGACAGGCAGATTCTGGCTAAACAGTTGAATATTTCACCAACCCAGCTGTCTTATGTAACCAACAGTAATGAGGGTGAAGGACTTCTGTTCTATGGAAATGTGATTATTCCGTTTGTAGACAGATTCCCGAAGAATTCCCTTTATAAGATTATGACAACCCGCCCGGAGGAAACAGCCGAAGCAGGGTAATACAGGAGGAGTAAAACAATGTTACAGGTAATTTCATATGGATTGACATTTTGTGGCGGTGCTGTATTTGGCATCGCTATTCTCTGTTTATTACAGGCAGGGAAAGGGTATCCGAAGAAGGAGGAGTAATCAGTGGCAGAACAGAGAATGAAAGTCAGGGATAAGAAAGTCCAGAAAATGACCAAGGATGGTCTGGTGGAAGAAAACCTGACGGATAAATCTTCTGTTCGTGTCAGTAACCGTGCCAGTGATGTGCAGATGGGAGGAAAACAGGGGGAAAAAGAAGTAAGCCTTGTGGATAAGTCTTCCCGCCAGTCTGAACGGAGTGGGAAAAATATTCGTCCCTCTGTGCAAAAATCCAGAGATGCACCGGAACTGATACGGGCAGAGAAGCAAAGTGAGGATCTTGGACAGAGTAGAAAACAGCAAAATAGAAAAAGAATCCGTGCTGAAGTCGGAAAAGAATCCAGACTTGCAGAAAAATCCGAAGCCGGACAGTCAGGGAGACTGAAAGAAAAACGTGCGGATCTATCAGAAAACAGAGGAGACAGCCGGAGAAATCAGACCGGTGGTAGCAAAAAGCCAAAACAAAAACAGCGTTTGAAGTTTGCTTATGAGGAAACTGGTGCTTCTGTGAAAAATGATAAAGATATGGAGAAATTGAACCAGATGGATACGGATGGAGTCAATTTCCGACATCAGAAACAGAAGGAAAAAGCCAAAAAGTTTTCTTATGAGGAAGCAAAAAAGAAGAAGGAAGCAAAGCAGCATTCCAAGAAGGCACAGGTCTATCAGGCAAATGATGGAGAAGCTCCTGGAAAGAAGAAATCCCGCTTGAAGTTTGGCGAAGGGGAATCTGTGAAAACAGAAAAAACTTCTGTTGTCAAGAAAGCAGGAAGTGCAGCTTCCGCAGCATTGCACCGTGAGATCAGCAAAAATGAAGACGATAATGCGGCGGTAGAAGGTGCCCATAAGTTAGAAGAAAGCGGCGAAGGTGTTTACCGGCTGGAACAGAGAAGTGCCAGACGCAGGAAACAGAGGGCATTCAGAAAAAGAAGCAGACTTGAAAGACAGGAAGAGAAACAGACACAGGCGGCAGCCCGTCAGGAACAGAAGAAACTGAAAAAACAGATTCAGAAGCAACAGATCAAACGGGATTATGCCAAAGCGAAGCGAAGTGAACAGACAGTAGGAACAGCTACAAAAGGTACGATTGATTATATCAAGAAGATTGGCGGCAAAGTCACCAACTTTTTTAAAGAAAACCGGAAGGTGTATATCAGTGTAGCAGTTCTGATCGGATTGATGTTTCTGATCATAACGAATGTCACGTCATGCTCTGCAGTGTTTTTACAAAATGTGATCACTTACACCGGAACCAGTTATCTGTCATCGGATCAGGCAATCCGGGAAGCGGAACTGTATTACACACAGCTGGAAGCTAATCTGCAGGAGCGGATCAACAATATGGAATCTGAAGAACCAGGACATGAGGAATACCGATATAACATCGGACCTATTGAGCATGATCCGTTTATCCTGATTAGTTATCTGTCTGCAAAGTATGAAGAATTTACTTTTGAACAGGTCAAGCCGGAGCTGGACGCCTTGTTTGCAGAGCAATATCATTTAACTACTGAAGCAGTCAATGAGACTGTAACGGAGACAGCAACAGTAAGAGTTGGAGAATCTTTGGGACAGGTTGTGACCAGTGGATATTGTAACTGTCCAATCTGTTGTGGTATTTGGAGCGGAGGACCGACTGCCAGTGGAGCATATCCAACTGCCAATCATACCTTAGCGGTAGATGCTTCCAATCCGTTTGTTCCAATGGGAACAAAGGTAGTTATGAATGGTGTCGAATATACCGTAGAAGATACCGGAGCTTTCGCAAGATACGGTGTACAATTTGATGTCTATTATGACAGTCATGCGGCAGCATCTGCACATGGACATCAGACCTGGGAATGTTATCTTGCAGATGATAACGGAAGCAATGAAGTCGAAGTGACCAGAATCAGAGATGTGGACACGCTGAATGTAACATTGACCAGTGGAAACCTGATGTCAATCTGTCAGGACAGGTTGGGATTTTTCCAGAAAGAACTGTTCAGTGCCTACAACGATACCAAAGGCAACCTGCAGATGTTTGCAACACCGGTTGATTTTAACTGGTATTCCAGTGTGACCAGCTATTATGGATATCGGATTCATCCAATATCAGGAGCAAATCAGTTACACAATGGTATGGATATCGGAGCACCGGAAGGGACAAAAGTAATGGCAGGGCTGACCGGAACGGTTACAACTTCTGCTTATAACGACAGCTATGGCAATTATGTTGTAATCAAGGACAGTAAAGGCTATGAACTGCGGTATGCACATTTAAGCAGCCGGAGTGTATCTGCAGGTGCATCCGTCACGAAAGGTGATGAGATCGGTCTTGTAGGAAATACCGGAAATTCTACAGGAAGCCATCTTCACATTGAACTTTTGAAAAATGGAGAGCGGTTAAACCCGATCTTTTATCTGGAAACAGGAGAAGGGACAGGCTTTGGTGGTAATGAATATACCAGTGAAGCAGCGCAACGTTTACTGGAAGAGGCTGCAAAATATCTTGGAACACCGTATGTGTGGGGCGGATATTCCCCAAGTGGATTCGATTGTTCCGGATTTGTCAGCTACTGTCTGGTTCATTCCGGGGTAAGAAATACGGGAAGGCTGACTGCACAGGGACTGTACAACATTTGTACGCCAGTATCCCAGTCAGAAGCACAGCCAGGAGATCTGATCTTCTTTACCGGAACCTACGATGCAGGAGAACCAGTAACGCATATTGGAATCTATGTGGGCAATGGTCAGATGATCCATTGTGGGCATCCGGTTCAGTACACGTCCATCAACTCTCCATACTGGCAGAGCCATTTCTATGGATTCGGGCGATGGTAAGGAAAAGGGCGTTATAACAGCCGCCCGGAAAGGAGAAGAGATGAAAAGTCTTGAAAAAGCAACGGCAGATTATGAGAAAGCCAAGGAAAAAATGGAAGCATCTAAAGCCAGATATGAAGCAGATTTAAAGCGGTTCAAGGCTGCGGAGATTGCAAAAACAGAAGCAGAAAATCTGGAAATTGTAAGAATTATCCGTGCAATGGATATGAGTATTCCGGAATTGGAAGCTTTTAAAAAGAAAATGAAAAATGAGTTGCCCGGCAGGGTAGAAATACAGAAGGAGGAAATAAAAGCCGATGATGAATCTGGAAAAAATGAAACAGAAGAAGAGAACAAATACTAAAAACAGGGTAAAAAAGAGTCTGCTTGCAGCAACGACATTTCTTTGCCTGACAACACCTTTGCTCCAGACACAGACTGCTTATGCAGCTGAGAATACCACGCCTGCAATCACGATTGAGAAACCGGATGGCTGGAAACAGGGAGAAACAACCATTGCTGTTACGGTAGATGCCAGCCATATGCCGGAAGGTTTCTCAATAGCAAAGATTGAAGCAAAAGCAGGAAAAGATGGAAGCTGGCAGGATGTAACTGGAAGCGGAAGTATCACGATCACAGGAAATCAGACAGTGTATGTGCGTGTGACAGATGGTGATGGAAAGGTGTATGAGCAGAATCGTTCTATTAAGTGTTATGACACGGAAAAGCCGACACTCTCTGCTTCCCTGACAGATGGTGTGCTGACGATTCAGGGGAATGATACAGTATCCGGGATTACTGCAGTAACAGTTAATGGCACCACTTATACAGATCTGAAGGATGGAATGCTGAGAGTGCAACTGACACAGAAAGATTTTACTACAAAACAGATTGAGATTACGGTAACAGACGGTGCCGGAAATACTTCTGAAAAGTATGTGTTGCAGAATCCTTATTATGAATGGGCAAAGAAGCAGGCAGAGAAACAGAAAACCTCCAGTGACAGCAATGGTGCAATGGCAACTACGACCAGTGCAGATGCAACGGGAACTGAAAAAACAACGACTTCTCCGCTTCCGCAGGATGCACAAGCTTCTGAGCCAACAGATGCAAAAGGAACTGTGGATGATCGGACAGTGACAGGTATTGAGGAACAGCTTAATAAAGAAGGCGAGACAGCAGATTCTGTTACTAAAACAGCTACGGAAGGCACAAAAGAGTTTTATACCATTTCAACTAAGAGTGGTAAGATTTTTTATCTGATCATCGACAATTCAAAATCTCAGGATAATGTGTATTTCCTTACAGAAGTCAGCGAGAAAGATCTGATGAACTTCACACTTTCTGATTCCGTGACACTTCCGGAAGTAGATACTGTTTATGCAGAACCAGAGAAACAGGCTGAAGAAGAAAAGCCGGAAACAACTGAGACAGCTGAGAAAGATAAGGTAGAGGATGAAATCCAGATGCCAGAAGATAAAAGTCCATTTGGAACGTATCTTCTGATTGCACTGGTTGCAGTAGGAGCTGCGGCAGGAGGATATTACTTCAAAGTCTATAAACCAAAGCATGAATATGATGACGAGGATGAGATGGAAGAGGATGAAGATGAATCCGAAGATTCAGAATCTGAAAAGCGGGAAGTAGACGATGCAGATGAGCAGGAAGAAAGTATAGAACCAGAAATCCTGAGAGACGAGGATTTTGATGATGCTGTGCTGGAAGATGAAGAAGAGGAGCAGGAGTAAATGAAGTTAGTGATTGCAGAAAAGCCATCGGTTGCGATGGCACTGGCTTCCGTGATTGGAGCCAGAACAAGAAAAGATGGCTACGTGGAAGGAAACGGTTATCTCGTTTCCTGGTGCGTAGGACATCTGGTTGGATTATGTGATGCATCAGAATACGATGAAAAATATAAAAAATGGAGATATGAAGATCTGCCGATTGTGCCGGAATGTTGGAAACACAGGGTATTGGAAGGCACGAAAAAGCAGTTTGGAATCTTGAAAAAACTGATGCGAGATTCCAAAGTAGATGAAGTAATCTGTGCTACAGATGCCGGGCGGGAAGGAGAACTAATCTTCCGTCTGGTGTATGAGCAGGCAGGATGCAAAAAGCCGATGAAGCGGCTCTGGATCTCTTCCATGGAGGAACAGGCAATTAAAGATGGATTTGCGTCATTAAAAGACGGTTCGTGTTATGACAGTCTCTATCAGTCAGCACTTTGCAGGGCAAAGGCAGACTGGCTGGTGGGAATCAATGCGAGCCGTCTTTTTTCCGTTCTGTATAACCAGAATCTGAAAGTTGGAAGAGTACAGACACCAACACTTGCCATGATCGTGGATCGAAATCAGAAGATCAAGGAATTTACCAAAGAAAAATATTATATGGCTCATATCAAGTTTGACGAGATGGATGCGGTCACAGAGCATTTTCAGAAAAAAGAAGATGCAGATAGAGTGGCTGCGGACTGTATGGAGCGTATGTGCGAAGTGGAAAAGGATGATGTGAAAGAAAAAACGGTCCGTCCTCCGAAGCTCTATGATTTGACCACTCTGCAGAGGGAAGCAAACAGAATGTTTGGTTATACCGCACAGCAGACATTGGATGCCGTGCAGGAGATGTATGAGCAGAAGCTGGTCACTTATCCGAGAACAGACAGCCAGTATCTGACAGATGAGATGGGAGAAAGCACTGAAACACTGATTCAGATGTTACTTGGGAAAATGCCTTATGCTGAAGGTCTGGAATATCACCCAGACGTGAGTAAGGTATTAAATTCAAAGAAAGTATCCGATCACCATGCGATTATCCCAACCATGGAAGTAGCCAAAGCAGATATTGGTGAACTGAAAGAACGAAACCGCAAGATTTTGTATCTGATCAGTGCCAGGGTTCTGACAGCAACTGCAGATCCTTATATTTATGAAAGCCATAAATGCCAGATCACCTGCAATTATCATACGTTTTATCTCACAGCAAAGAAAACAAAGCAGGAAGGATTCAAGGCGATCGAAAATAAATTGAAACAGTTCTTTGGCGTAAAGATTGAGAAAGAAGAGCCGGAGCTGGATATCTGGGCAGGCAAGCATTACGGTCCCTGTGATTCTTTGGTATCGGAGCATTTCACACAGCCACCGAAACAGTACACAGAAGATACCCTGCTTTCTGCGATGGAACGTGCAGGGAATGAAGAACTGACCGAAGATACAGAAAAGAAAGGACTTGGTACTCCGGCAACAAGGGCAGCAATCATTGAAAAACTGATTCAGTCTGGTTTTGTGAAAAGGGAAAAGAAAAATCTGGTGCCGACAGATGATGGTAATGTATTGATTACAGTTCTGCCAGATGAGATTAAATCTCCGAAGATGACCGCAGAGTGGGAAATGGCATTGAATCACATTGCCCAGAATACAGAGACAGCAGATGAATTCCTAAATGGGATTACAGAACTGATGCAGGAACTGGTTGCCAGGTATCAGGGAATTTCAGAAGAAAAGAAAAATCAGTTTCAGGGAAAGGCAAAAGGAGAAGTCATTGGCAAATGTCCCCGATGTGGAGCAGATGTCCAGGAAGGGAAAGTAAACTTTTACTGTTCTGACCGGAACTGTACTTTTACCTTATGGAAGAATGATAAATTCCTTGCGAGTCAGGGAAAAAAGATGGATAAGACGGCAGCAAAGAAGTTCCTGTCTAAAGGAAAAATCCATTATAAGGATCTGGTATCAAGAAAAACAGGGAGACAGTACGAAGCAACTGTGGAGATGGTTGATCCCGGAGAGGGAAATGTACAGTTCAATCTGATTTTTCCACAACGATAAGTAGTGTATTGCAGGCAGTCTAAGGACTGTCTGTTTTAATACAAATATATGAAAGAGAGGACCTTAGCATGAAGAAAAAAGGTAATTTTAGAAAAGTAGTATCTGGCTTGCTGGCAGGCATGACAATGCTTAGTACAGTGCTATCTCCGATGACGGCATATGCAGCGGAGATCCAGCCAGAGGAGAAACCTCCACTTTATGAGGAAGTGAAAGACCTTCTGGATGAAGATGAGGTGGTGACTGCCAAAGATTATGAAATCGAAACAGGCAGTGTATTTAATGTGAAATCAGATTATACCGGACTGGAAATCAAGGATGATAACAAGGTTAAAGTCACATTTGAGGAAGCAAAGAATGATAAGAATGAGGATTTTACGACAGATCATGCGGACACTTACAAAGCGGTCTATTATGTGGAACCGGTAAATCAGGAGCATCCGAAGTACCAGATCAGCCGAAAGCTGATTGTGCGTGAGAAAGAAACAGAAGTGCAGACAGAAACTGCAGGGAGTGAAGCAGTAACCGAATCAGAAACAGCTGGCAGTGAACAGCAGACAGAGGAAACGGAGAATTCAGAAGCAGACTCGGAATTGCTTCCAACAGAGGAAGTGACGGAAAGCGAGATAGAAGAATTTGATTCTCAGGCAAGCGAACTATTACCGGATATGGAAGAAGATACTGAAAATACAACGGATTCGGAAACAGGTCTTACAGTATCGGATGCAATGGAGCAGGCGGAAGAGGAAGGAATTGATTTATACGCCATGGAAGCTGGTGAAACAGTCACTTTTATGGCAAAGACAAGTGCAAGAAGTGTACAGAAAGTATCTGTTACAAGAGGAACTCTGTATCGTTATGCGGATTATGGTTATGGTTCTTATCTTACCTATCAGTATACGGTTCAGTTTGGAAATGTATCTGCGACTGCTTACTGTGTACAGCCATCAAAACCGGGACCAGGAACAGGTAATTACACGATTAGTAAAGTCGGAGATGGAAAAACATTAGCTAAGGTATGTTATTACGGAACCAAGGCAGCAGGAGATGAAGGATTCTTTACAGAAGAGAATGGTTATGGAAATCTTAGTGCTGGAGCAAAATTCATTCTTGTTCATCTGGCGGCTTCTTATGCTAATGGAAGTGGCGACGCTTTTTCCGGAGCGAATAGTACAGCCAAGAATTTAGCAATGAAATTGTATAATTATTGTGTTTCACAGCCAGAAATACCGGATGTAGCAATGTCATTTTCTGATGGAGATGTAAAAGCTTATGTGGATGGCAATTCACAGAGAACCAAAGATATTACATTCAAAGCAGATAAGCTACAGACAATTACGATGAAGCTTCCGTCTGGTGTGAAACTTCATAATCTAAGCACAGGCACAACAAGTAAAGCTGGTGCAAGTGTAGAAATTTGCGGAGGAACAAAGTTTTATCTTTCTGCACCACTGACACAGGTGAGTGACGTGGCACAGAGCTGGTCTTCTACAATGAAGGGAAGTATTACAAAAGATTACTCTGCTTATAAAATCACCACCGGATCTGACACGCAGGATCTTGCGTTGGTATTTGGTGAAGGTGTGACAGATGAAAAATATATTGATTTCAAAGTGTCTTGGATTGAACAGGCTACGATCGAAATCGTAAAGAAAGACGATACAGCGGATGTCAATCTTGCAGGTGCAGTATTCGGTGTATACAGCGATGAGGCATGTACAAAGCTGATCACTCAGATGCCGGCAACAGATAAGAATGGAAAATCCTCTGTTACGATCATCAAGACACAGGATACCGTTTATCTGAAAGAGATCACAGCGCCACAGGGATATGTAGTAAATGCAACGGCAACAAATGTGAAACTGGTAGCAAGTAAGACCTCGGCTGTGACCGTGGAAAACAAGGAGCAGCTGGCAGAGCTTACCATTTACAAAGAAGGTCAGGTTCTTATCGGTGCAGAAGTCAGTGAGAGTGGAACCGTATTCCAGTATGAGAACCGCAGACAGAAAAATGCAGTATATAACGTGTATGCCGGAGCGGATATCGTAACTGCTTATGGCACAAAAGTGTACAGCAAAGGTGACTTGGTAAAAGAAAATCTGACAACAGGTGAGAATGGTTCTGTCACACTGAAAAACCTGCATCTTGGAACCTATGTGGTAAAAGAAGCAAAAGCACCGGACAATTTCTATAACGGCAGCGAAGAAAAGCCAGTGACTCTGACCTATGCCGGACAGAATAAAGAAGTTGTATTTGCAGATGTGACTTTTAACAACGAGAGACAGAAAGCAGATGTTTCCGTAGTAAAACAGGATAAAGACACCAAGAAACCACTGAATGGCGGTATTTTTGCTCTGTATGCATCCGATGATATTAGAAATGCAGACGGAACCGTTGTTGTGAAAAAAGGAACACTGATTGAGAAAGCAACTACTGGAGCAGATGGGAATGCAAAATTCACAGCGGATCTTCCGATTGGATATTCCTATTTTGTAAAAGAAGATCAGGCACCGGAAGGCTATGTAAGAAATACAGAAGATGTGTATACGTTCAAGTTTTCTTACACCAATGATAAAGAAGCAACCGTATCTTTTGCCCATACCTTCAGTAATGACCGTGTGACAGCAAAGATCAATTTATTCAAAGTTGATAAAGAAACAGGAAAAGCAGTACCGCAGGGAGATGCCACACTGAAAGGTGCAGTTTATGGTCTGTATGCCCGTGAAGATATTGTGCATCCGGACGGAGCAACCGGAACTATTTATAAAGCAGGAGAACAGATAGCATCTCTTACAACAGATGACAAAGGACAGGCTTCTGTAAATGGCTTGTATCTTGGCAAATATTATATCAAAGAGATTACACCTCCGACCGGATACCTGGCAGATACAGAAGAGCATGATCTTACGTGCAGTTATGAAGGAGATATGACAGCAGAAGTGAAAAGAGAGTGCACTTCCAGTGAGCAGGTCATCAAGCAGCCATTCCAGATTATTAAAGCAGCCAACAATGGAAAGACAGATGCAGATCTGTTATCCGGAGCTGGATTTACAGTTTATCTGAAATCTTCCCTTACAAAGAAAGCAGATGGCAGTTATGATTTTGATTCTGCAAAACCAGTAGTGAGTGGAGAAAAAGGAGCAACTGAGATTTTCACAGATGAAAAAGGGTATGCCTGCAGTATTCCATTACCATTTGGAAGCTATATCGTGCGTGAGACAACAACACCGCACAACTACAAGCCAGTCGATGATTTTGAAGTGAATATCACAGAGCATCATCCAAATGAGCCACAGATCTGGCGAGTGCTTCTGGATGAAGAGTTTAAGGCAAAACTGAAAATCGTGAAAAAAGACGATGAAACAAAGAAATCCGTCCTGATTGCAGGAACAGAATTTAAAGTGTACGACCTGGACAACAAGAAGTATGTGGAACAGGTAACAACTTACCCAGTGACAACAACCCATAAGTCCTATTTTACGGACAGCCAGGGATATCTGATCATGCCGAAGAATCTGAAGATCGGACATTACCGCATTGAGGAAGTCAACGCACCGGAAGGGTACACAATCAACAAGAACTATGTAGAGATTGCGGTGGATGCAAACACAGCATACCAGATGGATTCTGAGAGCGGAGATGCCATTATTACGGTAGATTACGAGAACCATCCGGTAAAAGGAAAGCTGACGATCTATAAAAAAGGTGAAATGCTGACCGGATTCAAAAAGGATTTTGTTTATGAAGAAAGATACCTTAAGGGTGCGGAATTTAATGTCTATGCAGCTGAAAATATCTATACACCGGATTATCAGAAAGATGAAAACGGAAACAGACAGCTGATCTATGCAAAAGATGCACTGGTAACAACGGTAACGACTGGAGAAGACGGAAAAGCAGTTGCAGAGAATCTGCCGCTTGGTTCTTACTATGTGGTAGAAAAGACTGCACCGGAAGGATTCGTACTGAACCATGACAGATCAGAAGTCGCATTTGTCTATGCCAATCAGGATACACCTGTGATCGAACAGGAAGTGACTGTTGGCGATGACCGACAGAAAGTTGCAATCCAGGTAGAAAAACAGGATGCAGAAAATGGTGCAACCGTAGCAGGAGCTGTCTTTGGTATCTATAACAAAGCGGATATCAAGGCAGATGGAAAAGCAATCGTGAAAGCAGACACACTCTTACAGGAAATGACTTCTGATAATGATGGTCTTGCGGCATGTACGCTGGATCTGCCACTTGGACAGTATTATGTGAAGGAGTTAAAGGCACCGGCGGGATTTGTATCCTCTGATGAAGTTCTGAATCTGGATGCTTCTTACCAGGGACAGGATGTGAAGACAGTAAAACTGAAAACTGTGAAAAAGAACCAGCCGACAACAGTAGAAATCACGAAATCTGATGTAACAACAGGTGTGGAGCTGGATGGGGCAAAACTCACCGTTCTTGATAAAGAAGGAAATGTTGTGGATCAGTGGACGTCTGTAAAAGATCAGCCACATGTGATCAAACGCCTGACAGTTGGAGAGGAATACACTCTTCGTGAGGAAATGGCACCTTATGGATATCTGAAAGCAACGGATGTGAAGTTCACTCTGGAAGATACCGCCGAGATTCAGAAAGTAGAGATGAAAGATGAAGTACCGACAGGACTTCTGATCATCAACAAAAATGGAGAGTTTTTGGATAAGGTAACACTTTTGGATCATGTAAAAGGTACCGTGGAGCATCTTTTTGAGTATGTAACCGGAAGCCTTACAGATGTGACGTTCGATGTATTTGCTGCGGAAGATATCAAAGCGGCAGATGGTGTCAGTGAAGATTATTTCAAAGCAGATGAAAAAGTGGGAACCATTACTACAGATTCCAATGGTATTGCACAGATGGGAGATCTCCCGGCTGGAAAATACTATGTGAAGGAAGTAAAAACAGCCCATGGTTATGTGCTGGACAAAGAGCCGAGATATGTTGATCTTTCTTACCGTGATCAGGACACACCAGTCATCACTTATGATGAGAAATGGCAGAATGCCCGTCAGAAAGTAAAGATTACGGTTCTGAAGAAAGAAAAGGATACAGAACGTGTCCTTGCAGGTGGTGTCTTCGGTCTTTATACCAGTGAAAATATCAAAAATGCAAAGGGCGAGGTACTTCTTGAGAAAGACAGTCTGATTGAGCAGCGGGTAACGGATGAAAAAGGACAGATCACTTTTACGGCAGATCTTCCGGTAGACGGAAAATACTATGTGAAAGAGATCTTTGCACCGGACGGATTTGTTACAACAGATGAAGTACAGGAATTTACCTTTGAATATGCTGGAGAAGACCAGGCAGAAGTAAGCTACGACTTTACTTTTGAAAATCAGCCAACCACAGTAGAGCTGACCAAAACAGACCTGACAACAGGCAAAGAACTTCCAGGTGCACACCTGAAAGTAACGGATTCAGATGGCAATACAGTAGATGAATGGACTTCTACGGAAGAATCCCATGTGATCAAAGAACTGGTTGTTGGTAAGGAATACACCATGACAGAGACAAAACCGGCAGATGGATATGTCACTGCAGAAAGTATTACTTTCACAGTAGAGAATACAGCAGAGGTTCAGAAGCATGAGATGAAAGATGATGTGACAAAAGTGCAGATCAGTAAGACGGATATCACAGGAGAAACTGAGATTCCGGGTGCGAAACTGACAATTCTCGATAAGGATGATCAGGTAGTAGAGAGCTGGATTTCCACAGAGGAAGCACACTATATTGAAAAACTGCCAATCGGTAAATACACCTTACGTGAAGAGCAGGCACCGAAAGGATATCTTCTGACAGCCGATGTGACATTTGAGGTGAAAGATACCGGAGAAATCCAGAAAGTGGCTATGAAAGATGATACTGCCAAGGGAAAAGTGATTCTCAATAAGACAGATAAATCGTCAGGAGAACCACTGAAAGGGGTAGAATTTGAACTCCGTGACAGCAAAGGAAAAGTTCTGGAAACTTTAAAGACAGATGCTGCCGGTCATGCAGAAAGTAAGCTGTATGAGATTGCCACATTTAAGAACGGCAAATATGATACAGCGATCAAGTATTATCTGGTGGAAACAAAGACACTGGATGGATACACACTGGATCAAACCAAGCATGAAGTGACATTTGCTTATGCAGATGACAGTACACCGGTTGTAGAAGTTACCTTTAATCTGACAAATGAGAAGCCGGAAGTTCCAGAAACACCGAACACACCGGATACACCACAGTCCCATGAAGAGACGAAGGTATCAAACGCACCAAAAACAGGTGACAGCACAAATATCTGGCTGCCGATCCTGCTTCTGATAATCTCCACAGGAGGTATGGCAGGACTTTATATCAGCAGAAAAAGGAAAAACAAATAAGGAAACCAACGGTTATGATTGGGAGCTTCTATGTGAGGCTCCCTTTTTCATACACAAAATCACAGAAAGGAACAGAAAACTATGATGAAAGCAATGGAAAAAAGACAGGAAGCACGAAAAAACCAGGAGAAAACTTTAAAGAGAATGATGGCTTATCAGAAGAAAGCTGAGCAGATGGTCAGCAGAAAAAGAATGAACCATCACATGATCAGAAAGGGGTAAAAGCGTATGATGAACAGAAAAGAATTTTATGAATATGTCAAAGACAATGTAAAGGAGTATCTGCCAGAGTCTTACAGGGACGCAGAAATTAAACTTCAGGAAGTAGAAAAAAACAACGGTTTGAAGCTGACAGGTATTACGATTCCAAACGGAGATCAGAGAATCGTACCGACGGTCTATCTGGATTCCCTCTACCAGGAATATATCAATGGGAAAGATGTAGATTCTTGTGTTGGGGATGTAGCTGATATGCGTATTGAAGCACAGGGTAAAGCAGAATTTTTTGATATGGGAGTTCCGGATATTCTTGATTATGAAAAGATGAAGGACAAATTACAGATGAGAATTTGTGACAAAGAATGGAATACCGATCGTTTGGCAGACAAAGTAGTCACAGAACACGGAGATTTTGCAGCTTATTATGCAGTAAATCTGGAGGAAAATGGAGAGGGAATCAGCAGTATTCCAGTAACTGTTTCTCTGATGAACGAATGGGGAGTATCTGTCGAACAGATTCAGGCAGATGCGATGATGGCAGATAAGAACAGAGGCGTGCAACTGGTGGATATGACACAGATTATCGAATCTATGATTTTTGGAGGAACACCGAAGAATCTTTTGAATGAAAAACTGGATATGGAAACTGTGGAGAATCCAATGTTCTGCCTTACCAATGAATCTAAGATGAATGGAGCTTCCCTGTTACTGCAGGAAGATATTCGAAAACAGATTGGGGAATGCCTGGGAAGTGATTACTTTGTCATCCCATCTTCCGTTCATGAAGTGCTGATTCTCCCGGATAACGGTATTTTACAGGTTCCAGAATTAAATGCGATGGTACAGGAAGTCAATGAGACACAAGTGGAAAGACAGGAACAGCTTTCTGATAAGGTTCAGTTCTGTGACAAAAAGACCGCAGTATTGGAAAATGCTGAGCGCAGGGAAGCACGTCTGGAGAAAGAAAAAGTAGCCGAAAAAGCGGAAGTAAAAGGTGGAATCCATGGAAGATTGGAGAAAGCTAAGGCAGAAATCAAGGCAAAAGGGACGGATACAATCCCAAAGAGTAAGGCGAGAGATCTTGCTACAGCATTATAAAGTGAAAAGAAAACGATGGCTTATGGGGACTGTGCAGAGCAGTCCCCAATTTTTTGAAGTTGGAGGAGAAAAGAATATGGATTGGTGTTTATATGGTGAAGACAAAAGGAGGGAAATTGATAGAGATTTAAAACCGGAATATCTTTTGGATGATTTACGGAGATATCAGGATGTATTTGGCGAAGAGTTTGGTGTGAAAGAACTTCTTATGCTGGAGGATATCAGGGTAAAGGCTATGATTGCCGGAGCACTTGCAGATATGCCGGAATTTCTTGTTGATCAGATTGGAAAAGCAAATAATAGCAGTAGCTTTCCTTCCGTGACAAGGGCAATGGAACGGATTGCCGATGTTGTAGAAGAAAAGTGGGAAGAAGAAAGGGAGTAACAGATGGCAAATAAATTATATGCAATGGAGCAGCTGACGGAGGAAGTGGCAAAGGACGTTTCCGCTAATCCGCAGGAGTGGATACGTTTTCTAAATACTGCATCCAGGCTGTACCGGTACACTTTTCCGGAACAGCTCTTGATCTATGCACAGCGTCCGGGAGCAACAGCGGTGGCTTCCATGGAAATCTGGAACCAGAAGATGTACCGATGGATTAAAAAGGGTTCCAAAGGAATTGCCCTGATAGATAACACATCCGGACCAAAAACGAAGTTACGATATGTTTTTGATGTGCAGGATACTTATAAGGTAAAAAATCTTGGCAGAGATCCACAGTTATGGAACCTTAATCCGGAAGGAGAACAACTGGTGGCAGATTATCTGCAGGAACAGCTTGCACTGGAAACAACAGAGGGAGGCTTGCCAGAGGTTCTTCACCAGGCGGCAGAAGAAAGTGTGCAGGCCTGGCTACCGGATGCTTTCGATGAATTGCAAATGGATGTATCAGGTACTTTTCTGGAAGATTTGGACGAGCAGAATCAGAAAGTGGAGTTCCGGGAATTGATGACAAACAGTGTCTGGTATGTATTACTGAACCGATGTGGACTGGATGTACAGGAATATCTGGATGCAGAGGATTTTCGGCATATTACGGATTTTAACCAGTTAAAGGTTATGGGACATCTTGGAAGTTCTGTGAATGAGATCAGCAGACCGGTATTGATGCAGATTGGACGATATGTATTGGATGATCTGGAAAAAGATCTGAAAACGGTTGCAAAAGAAAAGAAAGTAGCTTATAATAAATTTAACACGTTAATTCGTGAAAGTGAAACAAAGAACACAGAAGATAGAGAAAAAAATAAGGAGGAAACAGAGCATGAGAGAGATCACTTACAGCCAGAACGGAGAGTATCAGATTCCAGATATCAGCCTGGAAGAGACAAGAGGAACAATCGGGAAGTACGGAATGATGAGGAAAGAGTATCTGAGAAATTACAAGGTAGCCAGGTTCAACATTCTGACACTGCAGAACCGTCTGGACAGTCATCTGATGGAGATCGACAGTCAGGCAAGACAGAGAGTAGACAACCTGATGAACGAACTTCTAGAGAAAGATCCGGCACCAGACAAGATGGCAGACACAATGGCATGGACCAGACACATGAACCAGATCAAAGCACAGGCAGAGGAACTGGTGATCCAGGAGATTATTTACAGTTAAGCCTGTTCCCAACAGAAGAGGAACAGTTTGGAGAAATAAGGAAAGCGGCAGCTGCATTAGAACAGCCGGCCGCTTTTCTTATTTCCGATGAAGTAGTCGATCATATCCTTCGCACAGGTAGTGGGCAGAAAAATACACTGTTTCATATTACTGCAAGATTGATTGAAGGTCTGGACAATGAAGAAATGCAAAGCTTCCTGAAAGATGAATATGGCACCGGAGGAAAAGGATTTACCATAGATAATCAGAAAATCAGTATCTGGTACGACAACGATGGTATCCGTATCCGGCGAGGTGACTCTGCAAGAAGAAACTTTGACCGTATCGTTACGTGGGAAGAAGCTGCTGACAGGATCCGGGATATGTATGAGGAGGGAAATTACGTTGATAATCTTATCTCCAATAATGCTATCGAGCAGGAACAGAAAGAAATGACAGATCTTCTGGCACTTCATTTCCGAGATACAAATAGAAATACGGAAGAATACCGGTCTTATACGGATTGGCAGGATACCATTCGGAACGCTTGGACAGATCCAGAAGGAAAAAAAGAAATCTATCAGCAGTTTGAATGGTTACAAGCGGATATGAATGAAAATCCGAGTAATTATCATCGTTGGGAAATTCAGCACAATCCAGTATATTCTCAGCGTTTTCGTGACCTTCAGAGAGATTTCTCCTGGGTGGATCAACAATTTAAAGTAGAACGTCTAGGGCTTTCCTTTATCACACAGGATGAAATTGATGCAGTGTTAAGAAGAGGTGGCATTACTGCCGGAGGACGTAACCGGATTTACGAATATTTCATGGAACATTATGATATGAAAGATGCAGCTGAGTTCCTGAAAAATGAATATGGAACAGGTGGTTCTTCACCCGGAATACCAGGAGCAGGTGCTTCCGACGCATCACATGATGCAAAAGGATTAAAACTTGCAAAAGGAAAAATTGGCAATCCAGAAGTAGAAGTTCTATTAAAGTGGAATAAGGTTGCAGAACGTGTCCGCCAGTTAATCCGCACAGATGATTATTTGTCATCGGAGGAAATGGAAAAGTACGAAGAGCGACAGGAAGCACAAAAACTGGCAGACTTGGAAGAAGCACAGCAGATGTTAGGAGAACAACAGGAGCAGGATACTTTAACCGCTGAAGATATAACTGATTTGCAATTAGTTGATTCAGAATATATGTCTGGTACCAGAACAACAATTCATGATTTTGATTGCAAAGTTAAGGGAGAAGAGAATCAACTTCAATACACATTAGAATATCATGATGATGGAGAAGGTTTCACGATTCATACGGAAAAAGATGATATTTGGAATCGAATGTCAACACAAGAATTGGAACGTCTGGATGTAAAACTTGGACAAGAAGTACTTTATTATCATTATCACAACAAAACAGTAAATGCGGATACCCTAGATAAATTACGGGAAATCAGGGAAGAAATAATGGAGGAAGAGTCCTCGTATTTCACTGCTATTTCTAATCGTGTGTGGACAGATTATGATAAAAAAGAAAAAGAATTATCTGGAGAAGTTGAGGTATCGGAAGAAAAAGAATCTTTGGAAGAGATTAACGGAATATCAGAACCGATTCCAGCAACGAACTTCCGCATCACAGATGATGAGCTTGGGCAGGGGACAGCAAAAGAAAAGTTCCGTGCCAATATCATGGCTATCCAGCTGTTAAAGAAATGTGAGGATGAGAACCGTAATGCGACACCAGAGGAACAGGAAATCTTATCCCGATACGTTGGCTGGGGAGGTCTTGCAGATGCATTTGATGAAACAAAAGCTGCATGGGAGACAGAATATCTGGAATTAAAGACGGTTCTTACACCAGAGGAATATGCGGCAGCCAGAGCTTCCACCTTAAATGCTCATTATACACAGCCGATTGTGATTGACAGTATGTATCAGGTGTTGGAGAATCTGGGATTTACAAAGGGAAATATCCTGGAGCCATCTATGGGAGTCGGGAACTTTTTTGGAATGCTTCCGGAGAATCTAAACCAGTCCAAACTTTATGGTGTGGAATTGGACAGAATCAGCGGCAGAATTGCAAAGCTGCTCTATCCTGATGCCAATATTCAGATCAAAGGTTTTGAGAAGACAGATTATCCCAATGATTTCTTTGACGTGACAATCGGAAATGTGCCATTTGGTGCATACAAGGTCAATGACCGTCAGTATGATCGCTTCAATTTCATGATTCATGATTACTTTCTTGCCAAAACGATAGATCAGTTACGTCCAGGTGGTGTGGCTGCTCTGATCACAACAAAGGGAACTATGGACAAGGCATCACCAGAAGTTCGAAAATATCTGGCAGAGAGGGCAGATCTGTTGGGAGCAATCCGACTGCCCAACACAGCTTTTAAGGCAAATGCAGGAACAGAAGTCAGTGCTGATATTTTGTTTTTCCAGAAGCGTGACAGCATGACAAAAGAGATGCCGGAGTGGGTGAATCTTGGAAGTGATACCAATGGAATTACAGTCAACCAGTATTTTGCAGACCATCCTGAAATGATTCTGGGTGAGATGAAAGAAGTATCGGGTCCATATGGTATGGAAACAACCTGTATGCCGATAGAAGGTGCTGACCTTGAACTCCAGCTTGCAGAAGCGGTCAAGAACATTCATGGAAGCATGGTATCGGCAGTAGATGTGGAAACAGAACTGGATGAGATGCCAGAGAGTATTCCGGCAGATCCGAATGTCAGAAATTACAGCTATACGGTGGTAGATGATCAGGTATATTACCGTGTCAACTCTTTGATGAATCAGGTGAAAATGCCTGCCGCCACTGCAGAACGTGTGAAAGGCATGGTTGCAATCCGTGATACTGTTCGTGAATTGATCGCCATGCAGATGGAGGAATTTGTAGCAGACGAAGAAATCCAGAAACAGCAGGAGAAACTGAATCAGGTATATGATACCTACACAGCAAAGTATGGAGTCATTGGAAGTAATGCTAACAAACGTGCATTTTCTGATGACTCTTCTTATTGTCTGCTGTGTTCACTGGAAGACTTGAATGAAGATGGAACGCTGAAACGAAAAGCGGACATGTTTACTAAGCGAACCATTAAAAAGGCGGTCGCTGTGACAAGCGTTGAGACAGCCACAGAAGCACTTGCATTGTCTCTTAACGAAAGGGCAAAGGTAGACCTTCCTTATATGGCAAAGCTGACTGGAAAGACCGAAGAGAAAATCACAGAAGAACTGGTTGGAGTTATCTTTAAGAATCCACTGACAGACCAGTGGGAAAGCGGAGATGAATATCTGTCCGGAAATGTCAGGGATAAATTAAATACTGCGAGAACCTTTGCAGAGAATCGTCCGGAATTTACACCGAATGTCCGTGCATTAGAGGCAGTTCAGCCGAGAAATCTGGAAGCGTCTGAGATTGAGGTGCGTGTTGGAGCTACATGGATTGAGCCTTCGGATTATCAGGCTTTTATGGTGGAACTGCTTCATACCCCGTGGTATCTTGCACAGAAGGAAATACAGGTAAAATACTCTGAGGTCAATGGTGAATGGCGTATTACTGGAAAAAATGCAGATAGTCCAAGGAATGCGTTTGCCTATGCAACGTATGGAACTGAGAGAGCAAATGCCTATAAGATTCTGGAAGATACCCTGAACCTGAAAGATGTCCGCATTTATGATAAGAGTGTCAATGAGAATGGTGATGAAATCCGTGTCCTCAATAAGAAAGAAACCATGCTGGCATCACAGAAGCAGGATGCCATGAAAGTAGCATTTAAGGATTGGATTTTTAAAGATCAGCAGAGGCGTGAAAGACTGGTAAAAGTTTACAATGAACGATTTAACAGTATCCGTCCCCGTGAATATGATGGCAGTCATTTGACTTTCCCAGGAATGAATCCGGAAATAGAGCTTCGCCCGCATCAGAAAAATGCTGTTGCACATCAGCTTTACGGAGAGAATGTGCTTCTGGCTCATGTAGTAGGAGCTGGGAAGACTTACGAGATGGTAGCGGCTGCAATGGAGAGCAAACGTCTGGGATTATCACAGAAGAATTTATTTGTCGTGCCGAATCATCTGACAGAGCAGTGGGGAGCAGAATTCCTGCAGTTATATCCGGGAGCCAATATCCTGGTAGCAACCAAGAAAGATTTTGAACCGGCGAACCGGAAAAAGTTCTGTGCCAGAATCGCTATGGGAAATTACGATGCTATTATTATTGGTCATTCCCAGTTTGAGCGTATACCAATCTCTGATGAGAGGCAGGAAGCTATGCTGCGGAAGCAGATTGATGATCTGGAAATGGCGATTCAGAGTGCAAGGTATGAACAGGATGGCGGACGTTATACCGTCAAACAGATTGAAAAAACCAGAAAGACACTGCAGACAAGGCTGGAAAAGCTGAATCAGAAAGAAAAAAAAGATCAGGTAGTTACGTTTGAAGAACTGGGAGTAGATCACTTGTATGTAGATGAAGCACACAGCTATAAAAATGCGTTTCTCTATACAAAAATGAGGAATGTAGCCGGGATTGCACAGAACGAAGCACAGAAGTCGGCAGATATGTTCAATAAATGTCAGTATCTGGATGAGATTACTGGAGGAAAAGGCATTACTTTTGCCACGGGCACACCAATCAGCAATAGTATGACGGAATTATATGTTATGCAGCGATATCTGCAGAACAGTAAATTACAAAATATGGGACTTGGACTGTTTGATTCCTGGGCTTCCACTTTTGGAGAAGTTGTCACGAGCATCGAACTTGCTCCCGAAGGAACAGGATATCGTGCAAAGTCCAGATTTGCACGGTTTTATAATATCCCGGAACTGATGAATATGTTCAAGGAGATTGCAGATATCAAGACTTCCGATCAGTTAAAGCTTCCTGTGCCGGAAGCAGAATATGAAACAGTGGTGCTGAAACCAACGGAACAGCAGAAAGAAATCGTAGAAAGCCTTGGAGAACGTGCGGAAGTTGTCAGAAATGGCGGAGTAGATGCCGCGGTTGATAATATGCTGAAAATCACCAATGATGGAAGAAAGTTAGCATTGGATCAGCGTTTAGTGAACGAATTATTGCCAGACAATCCGGAAAGCAAGATATCAGTCTGTGCAGAGAAAAGCTATGAAATCTGGAAAGACACAGCAGCACAGAAATCAGCACAATTGATTTTCTGTGATTTGAGTACACCGAAAGGCGATGGCAGTTTTAATGTCTACGACGACCTGAAACGGAAACTGATGGAAAAAGGAGTGCCGGAAAAAGAGATTGCTTTTATTCATGATGCAAATACAGAAGCAAAGAAGACGGAGCTGTTTGGAAAAGTGAAATCCGGACAGGTTCGTTTTTTGATTGGTTCTACAGCAAAGATGGGTGCAGGAACCAATGTGCAGGATCGTCTGATTGCGTTGCATCATCTGGATATTGGCTGGAAACCATCTGACTTGGAACAGAGGGAAGGACGTATTATCCGTCAGGGAAACCATAATAAAAAGGTTCATATCTTCCGGTATGTAACTGAATCCACATTTGACAGCTACATGTGGCAGTTGATTGAGAACAAGCAGAAATTCATTTCTCAGATTATGACCAGCAAAGCACCTGTGCGAAGCTGTGAAGATGTAGACGAAGCGGCACTTTCCTATGCAGAGGTCAAAGCTCTTGCAACCGGAAATCCGGCAGTAAAAGAGAAGATGGCATTGGATGTTGATGTGGCAAAATTAAAACTTTTAAAAGCCAACCACATGAATAACCAGTATCGACTGGAAGATGATATTGCAAGGAATTTTCCACAACAGATTGCAAAACTGACAGAGATCATTGACAGCTACAAGGCAGACATCGCTCATTTTTCTGAGTACAAAATCACAGATCCAGAGCAGTTTTCTATGGAAATCAGTGGCAAAGTGTTCACAGAAAAGAAAGAGGCAGGAGCGGCTCTTCTGGCGGTCTGCAAAGAAATTAAGTCTGTGGATGCAGCTATGGATATTGGAAGCTATCAGGGATTTAACATGAGAATCCAATTCGACAGTTGGAGCAAAGAGTTTATCCTGTCTGTAAAGCATGAATCGGTAGCTAAAGTTCGATTGGGAGCCGATGCTCTAGGAAATATCACTCGTATCAATAATCTTTTAGAAAGTTATCCGGAGAAACTGGCAGAAGCAGAACAACGGCTGGAAACGGTACAGGAGCAGATGACAAACGCCAAAGAGGAAGTCGGGAAGCCATTTCCAAAAGAAGAGGAACTGAACCAAAAACTGGAGCGACTGTCAGAGTTAAATGCACTTCTCAATATGGATGAACGGGAAGATACAGAAACAGAGCAGTCGGAATCAAAAGAGAAAGAAGAAAGACCGGCACGAGGTTCTATCCATGAGAAACTGCAGATTTATAAGGAAAAGAGTCAGCGGGAAAGTGAAACTGGCAAGGAAACCAGAAAACGGGACTTCGGTCTGGAATAAAGAGGAAAGATGGCATAATTTGGTAGAAGAAGGTTCTGTCGGTTATGCCATTTTTTAGAACACAGGAGGAATTTATATGGCAAGAAACAGGATAACGGGTAGAGAAACACAGAAAATGCAGGAATACACGCAGGGACAGATCAGTCAGGCAGAGCGTAGAGGCATAGAATTTCCAACAGATGTAAAAGAACAGCTTTTTGAATATGCGAATCTGATCGGTGAGGAAGAGAAAGTTAGGACTCTGGTAAGAAATCTAGCAGATGCAGTGATCCAGGCAGATGAAGAAGGGGTAGAGGATCTACTGGATGATGCAAGAATGGATATTCAGGATCTACCAGATCCAACCATAGGTAAGCTGGAATTACGTGATTATGGATATACAGCAGAAGACATGGTGCCGCTTAGAAAAGAAGCAGCTTTGGATTATCACAGAATGGGTTCTAAGATTTATTGCCTGGGCAGCGATGGCAGCAAGGGAGAGTATGCAAGTAAAGAAATGATACAGGCGCATGAAGGTCTGTTTGGCATGGAATCGCAGATGTGGGAACGGATAGAGGAGAATGACCTGGATTATGCCGATGAAGATTTTGGAGCATTTCAGGAGCCTATGAGTGTCATTGAGCAGGAAGAAGCACTGAAATTATACGATGCCGGAGCAGATATCTATCTGATCACTAATTTTTCATCACCAATGTATGTCACGGAACGCATGGAAATTGAACGAGGACCGGAGCATTATCAGATGTCTATGACAGAACTGGAGCGTTTCCGTAACCTGGAATGGGAAATGCAGAAATATCCGCAGATTCAGTCTTTGAAAGAGGCAAACCTGTTGTTAGGAACAAGGCGAACCTTTGGTATTTATCAGATCAAGGACGATTCACCGGGCGAAAACTATGCATTTATGAATATGCGCTTTATTGAAAGTCATGGTATGCAGATAAAAAAAGAAGATTATAAGCTGGTCTATGTTGGGGAATTATCGGGAAATATGTCACTGGATGATATTTTTGAAAGGTTCAACATTGATAGACCGGAAGATTTCCGTGGGCATTCCCTGTCTGTCAGTGATATCATAGTTCTGAATGACGGGGAAAAAGTAACCGCTCATTTTGTAGACAGTATCAGTTTTGAACAGCTGGATTCTTTCCTGAATCTGGAAGAACAGGTTCTTAGTGAACTGGCATATGAGGTAGGAGAACGTTACTTTGCTATTCAGAGAACAGAAGAAGGATATGATTATTCGTTTTACGATGAAGATTTTCGTCTGATGGATGGTGGCGTCTATGAAAATGATCAAATTTCTATTGAAGAAGCGGCAGAGGAACTTCTGGAAGACGAAGGCTGGACTGGAGAACGCATCCGTGGAGATTATGATCAGTTGATGGAAAAAGTAGAAGAAATGGATGAAGTTGTAATGGCAGAGATTCAGAAAAGCCAGGGCGAATATAAGCCTTTGGCAAAGGTGGAGGAACTGGAAGAGGCGAATTATAACATGATTGATAACGTCCTTAATAATATGCCACCGAAGAAAGAGCCTTATCTGGAATATTTCGCCACAGAATGTGATGAGTTCCATGATATGGGAGCTTATGAAAAAAGTACCGATGTTAATCAGATTGCTGCGGTCTATGAAAAATATAGGGAGAATCCTAAAACTGCGTATCTGGGATGCTCAATGGGAATTATTTATCGTGATCCGGAAGACAGTTACTATGATGAAGCCGAATTTGCGATCGTTAAAGGGAATACCGTATTCGGAAATCTGATGGATGATGTTCGATTTTATGGAGAACTTGCACTGGTACGGGAAGGGATCGAGAAAATTCATGAAGCATTGCCGGACTACAAGTATGTACCGATGAGGGATGTTCGAGAAGCAATGTATCCTGAGAAAATGACCACAGAACAGCTGGCAGAGGCACTGGATGAGATTGCAGAAGCTTTTGATCCGTATGAGTATCGAGATAATGTGGAGAGGGGAGAAAATACGGTGCAGGAAGTAATGCTGGATTTGAGAAGTGGAAATATTCATTCCTATATTTCATATCTGAAGGATATTGTAGACGAAGAATGCGATCTGTCTGTTCGTGCAGGAGTATTGATTGAAAGACTGAAAGCCTATGAACCTGAACTTCCAAAGGATATGGAACCAATGGTGTATGTAAACTATTGTGAAGAAAGTGATCTCATGAATCCAAGATGTCAGAAGCTGTCTGAGCTGGATGCAAAAACAGCAGAAATGGATAAAGAATGGTATGCAAAACGTGATCCGAAGACAGAGGAACCTACAAAAATTGCAAAGATATATGTGACTGTATATTATGCGGAAAAAGGTGAACAGATGCTGCATCATTTTAAGAAGTCAATGGATATTGGAAATGGACATGGCGGTATTGTGAGTCAGTTGAAGTATGATAATGAAATGAAGCTTACAGATGAGTATTGGATCAATTACCAGAAAGGCAAAGGAAGTGAAGAGTTCCAAAAGTATATGGAAGATCTGACAGACATGCAGAATCATGTGCTTCCGTATCTGCAGAGTTTTTGCAATCTGGAGGAAAAAGGTGTGAAGGAGAGACGAGAACAGCAGATAGCAGAAAGATATGAAGGAAGAGCAGATGAGAGGGTAACAAGTACCGAAGCGAATGAAGTTGTTAAGGATGTAGGAAAAACAGATAGAAAACCGGCACAGCAGAAGCAGGCGGTAGATGGAAAAGATAAGAAATTATCCATTCATGAACGGCTTGAGATCAATAAGAGGATTATTCAAGAAAAGCAGGGAAAAGATAAAACGGAGAGAGGAGTTGATTTGGGTGTAAGGACAGTGTAGAATAAGCAGAACGAGTCGGAGGTCATGGATGATAACGTGGCTTCCGGCTTTATTGCGTATTGTCGGAAGAATTATAAATGGTATAATGAATGTAAATGCGATAAAAGAATGTCGCCTGTTATGCGACTTCCAAATGAGAAAAGTGTGTTATTCTGAGATCAAACAAGAGGCTAATAGAGTCAGGAGGGTGACATTATGAGTAAAAAAGGATATAGCAGACCAGGATTCTTTGGATCCATAAACCATTATGATGCAAACGGAAAAAAGTAGGCGAGAGCAGACCAGGATTCTTTGGTGGTATGAACGACTATGATGCAAATGGAAAGAAAATCGGACATAGTTCGCCTTCCTTTTTTGGTGGTATGAATCATTATGACAATAACGGGCATAAAGTAGGTGAGAGTCGACCAGGATTCTTTGGCGGTTTAAACCATTATGATGACAAGGGGCATAAGCGGGGGCATAGCAATCCAGGATTTTTAGGTGGATTCAATCATTACGGTTAAAACTGCACAGAGAGCAGCACAAGCGGCAAGGGCTGCGGCAAAAGCCGCCGTGGTTACGGTAAAGGCGATTGCCAAAGCGACCGCACTTGCCATTAAAGCGATTATTGCCGGAACGAAAGCCTTGATTGCCGCTATCGCCGCAGGCGGCTGGGTGGCGGTTTTGGTTATTATCGTGATTTGCCTGATTGGTATGATCCTCGGCTCAGTATTTGGCATTTTCTTCTCAGACGAAGATTCCGGCACTGGAATGAGTATGCAGACCGTTGTGCAGGAAATCAATACCGAATACGATACCAAGCTGCAAGAGGAAAAGAACTCGGTATCCTATGATGTTCTTGAAATGAGTGGCAGCAGAGCCGTTTGGAAAGAGGTGCTTGCCGTTTACTCTGTAAAAACGAATACGGATCAAGATAACCCCCAAGAGGTTGCCACAATGGACGATGGCAAAAAGCAACTCTTAAAAGACATCTTTTGGGAGATGAATCAAATATCTTCCCGAACAGAGAGCAAGACCGAAACAGTTATTACCGAAACCGATGACGGACACGGTAATATCGTGGAAACTGAAAGCACGGTCACACAAACCTATCTGTATATTACCGTCAGCCACAAGACTGCCGAGGAAATGGCGGCGCAATATGGTTTTAACGAAGAACAGAAAGGCTACCTCGCTGAACTGCTTGCAGATGAAAACAATTACCTTTGGTCACAGGTGCTTTACGGCATTACAGGCGGCGACGGACAGATCGTGACCGTTGCACTCTCTCTGGTTGGCAATGTGGACGGTCAGCCGTATTGGTCGTGGTACGGTTTTAACTCCCGTGTAGAATGGTGTGCTTGCTTTGTATCTTGGTGTGCCAACGAGTGCGGCTATATCGACGCTGGAGTTATCCCAAAATATGCAGGCTGTGTCAACGGAGTACAATGGTTTAAGGATCGTGGACAATGGCTGGATGGCAGCGCCGAGCCTGCCCCCGGAATGATTATTTTCTTCGATTGGGCAGACGAAAGTGGTCAGGATGGATTATCCGACCATACGGGTATTGTTCAAAAGGTCGAAAACGGCAAGGTTTATACGGTCGAGGGCAACTCCGGCGACAGTTGCCGAGTCAATGAGTATTCTATCGGTTATTACGAGATTCTTGGCTACGGCGCACCTGCCTATTAAAATACACAAGCCGCCTGCATTTTGCAGGCGGTTGGATTACATATCAGAAAGATATTGTGCCGGTTTGAAAACTAAAAGTCTCAAAATACAGACTTAATAATTGCGATTTCACTCTCAAAGTGCTATAATACAAACTATATTTGGGTGGAGGTGCGGAAATGAAAGTACGGTACAACAAACTTTGGAAACTTCTGATTGACAAGGGAATGAAAAAGAGTCAATTACGAGAAGCGGTCGGGGCAAGCAAAAGTACATTTGCGAAACTCGGAAAAAATGAAAATGTTACCCTTCCCGTGCTGTTGAATATATGCGAATACTTAGAGTGTGATTTTGGCGACATAATGGAAGCCGTACCCGAAAATGAGGTGTAGGATCAATGAACAAGAAGATTTTAATTGTGGATGACGAAAAAGAAATCGTTGATCTGCTTGAAGTGTATTTGAGTAACGATGGTTATTCAGTATATAAATGTTATAATGGGTTAGAGGCGATGAAATGTATCAAACAGTCGCAGATTGATTTAGCGATACTTGATATTATGCTGCCGGATATTGATGGTTTTCGACTTTGCCAAAAAATTCGGGAAAAGTTTTACTTCCCTATTATTATGCTTACCGCCAAAATTGAGGATAGCGACAAGATTATGGGGCTTACGATTGGTGCGGATGATTATATAACGAAACCGTTTAATCCTTTAGAGGTTGTGGCAAGAGTAAAGACGCAATTAAGGCGTTATCAGAGCTATAACAGTCCTAATTTGAGCCAATCCGAAGAAAAAGACGAGTATGACATCAGAGGTCTACTGATAAACAGAGTCAGCCACAAGTGCTACTTGTATGGCAAAGAAATAGCCTTGACTCCGTTGGAGTTTTCTATTCTGTGGTATCTGTGCGAACATCAGGGTAAAGTTGTCGCCTCGGAGGAATTATTTGAAGCCGTGTGGAAAGAAAAGTATCTTCGCAACAGTAACAATACGGTAATGGCGCACATTGGGCGGCTTCGGGAAAAATTGAATGAACCTTCAAAAAATCCGAAGTTCATTAAAACTGTTTGGGGGGTAGGGTATGAAATTGAATAAAAAAGAAAAAAACTATCTGCTCTCTACCTTGTTCAAAGGGTATGTAATTCAATGTGCGATTTGCTCTGTGCTTATTTTTGGCGGTACTTTTCTTTTAGGAATTATGGCAGAGGAAATTCTCCGCAAGTATGTTTTGTATTATTACTTGTATTACAGAACAGTATATCTTTATATAGTGGCTGTAATCGTGTGGGGTGGCTGTATTATATACATGACATACCTACTTTTGAAAAAAGTAGTCGCCTATGTGTACGAGGTACAGGCTGCGACAGGAAAAATGTTCGATCAGAATGTCAGTTACATTGAAATGTCCCCGGAGTTGAGTGAAATCGCCGCTAACATCAATCAGTTAAAACAAGAGGCTGAAAGTAATGCAAGGCTTGCAAAAGAAAATGAGCAGCGAAAAAATGACCTGATTATGTATCTTGCACACGATTTGAAAACACCGCTTTCTTCTGTAATCGGGTATCTTACTTTACTGCGTGATGAGTCGCAAATCTCAAAGGAACTTCGAGAAAAGTACCTTTCAATCACTCTTGGTAAGGCAGAACGGTTAGAGGATCTGATTAACGAGTTTTTCGAGATAACACGATTCAATATATACGATATTACATTACAATACACGAAAATCAATTTAACTCGCCTGCTGGAGCAACTTGTATATGAATTTAAGCCTATGCTCAAATCAAAGAATTTGCAATGTAATCTTTGTGTTGATGATGATATAATGCTTCGATGTGACGCAGACAAAATTCAGCGTGTTTTTGATAACCTTTTGAGAAATGCGGTTATCTACAGTTTTGAAAATACGGATATCACGATCAGCGCACAATGTCAGGAAGATACGGTCAGCATTATTTTTTGTAACCACGGCGATACTCTGCCGGAAGAAAAGTTAAACAGGATTTTCGAGCAGTTTTATCGGCTTGACGCAGCGAGAAGTACAAGCAGTGGAGGAGCTGGATTAGGTTTGGCGATTGCAAAGCAGATTGTTGAACTACACAATGGTACAATCGTTGCAGAGAGCCAAGAGGATCAAAACAAGTTTTCAATTACTTTGCCGTTGGCGTAGGAAAATTGTAAGAATTTGCATAGAAAAAAAGAGGAATACCTTACGAGCAATCAAGAAAATACGGGCTTCTGTTTTGGTACAATAAAAGTATCAAGATAGAGGCTCGTATTTTTTGTGATACAGCATAAGGAGGAATGATGAAGTTGCTAAGAAAACAAATGCTGCTATGTTCTATTTTGTTTCTTGTATTTACGCTATCTGCCTGCTCTGCAATTGGGCAGACAGACGAAAACAATCTTACAGATAGCGCAACATCCGCAGAAAAAACGGTATCAGTTGTACGAGGGACAATTACTCCAACCGTTTCAACGCAAACGACTATTGTTCCGGCAGTACCGTTTATTATTTCCTCACCCGAAAATGGCATATTTAATACAGCGGTAGAATTAGAAGAAAAAATCACTGCCGGGCAAATTATTGGAACTGTGAACGGCAAAGAATTGAAATCTCCGGTGGATGGTACAATTACCTCTATTGCCCCATCCAATGAAAGCGTACCGAGTAATTATCCCGTAGCGATAGTGCATTATACAGGATTTGCCCTCAATGTAGAGGCAGATAATTTTTTGAGTACCTTACCGGAGTATGCAGAGTTGAAAGCAAAATTTCAAGTATATGATGGTGTAGGACCAACCGATATGATTGCCGTGGTGTCGCCTGCCGCAGATGAAAATGCGTTTACGGGAATCGTGCCGCAAGAGGGCATTCTGCAATGCTTGATCAGTCAAACAGTCGATGTGAAATCGGGGCAAAGTGCAACGGTAGTCATAACGGCGACAACGAGAAATGATGTCCTTATATTGCCGCTGTCGGTAATAGCGGGTAGACAAGGGACGGGATTGGTTACTGTAATTACTCCGAATGGAGAAAGAGTGGAAACAAAAGTGACATTGGGTGTGACAGACGGAGCCAATATAGAAATACTGTCCGGCTTAGAGGAGGGCGATGTAGTTTCTGCTACTCCGCCAAACCTTGATCCGAGGGGGATTTGATAAAATGAAAGGAATTTCCGAAAAGACTTTAATCAAAATAAAGGATTTGAAAGCAAGCGTCAAATTGAATAATGGCGATATGCTGACAACAGTAACCAACGCTAATATGGAATTGCAACGAGGGCGCAGTTATGCCATTGTCGGAAAGTCCGGCTCAGGCAAAACAAGCCTTATATCCATTATTGGCTTGTTAAATCGGGAATATGAGGGCGAGTACCTTTATGATGGTATATCTATTTCTGCTTTGAAAGACCGTGATCTGTCTATACTGCGAGCCAATAATATCGGATTTGTATTTCAGAACTACTCTCTGATTAAGCACTTGCGGGTATGGGAAAATATCGAATTACCCCTACTCTATGCCAAAAAGTCGTTTACCGCCAAACAGCGTCACGAGATAATTACAGGCTTGCTAAAAAGTGTCGGCTTAGAAAGCAAGGAAAATGATTACCCAATCAATTTGTCCGGCGGTGAACAACAAAGAGTTGCAATCGCAAGGGCGCTTGCAGTATCTCCGGAAGCCATTTTATGTGATGAGCCTACGGGAGCGTTGGATAAAAAGACGGGAACGCAGATTATGGAACTGTTGCACAGCGTCGTAAAAGAAAATGGAATTATGCTGCTGTTGGTTACGCACGATCCTGATATTGCAGATACCTGTGATACGATTTTTGAAATGGATGGAGGGAGGATAACTTGTGCTAAAAATGATACTTAAAGACCTTCGTCTGTCTCCACTTAGAAGTATTCTGACAAGTGTTTCAATGCTTGTAGGCATTATCGCAATGCTTGGATCGGTATTAGTTGGTACGCTTGGACGGGAGTATTTGATTTCCGTAAACGCACAGGTATATGGCTGGTCACCTACTTACTCATTCGTGATAACGGAATCCGATTTTCACGATAGAAATAAAATGGAACAATTATTCCAGAGATTTGAAGCCATTGATGATGTAGCCGCTGTTACTTTTTCTATGGGAGAAGATATTCGATTTGCACCAATGAAAGATTTAACGCCAATACCGCCGAATGATGTTTACCAAAACCTGATGGCTTTTGATTTAGTTTGCACCACGGAGGCATATAGTCAAGTCTATAATCTTCCAATGACATCCGGTAGATGGTTAGAGCCTTCGAGTGAGGGCGGCTCGCTTGAAGTGGTCATAAACAAAGAAGCTAAAAACTATTTTAATGATTCGCCCTATGCTGCAGGAAATGTAAAAAGCACACTTTCGTTAACCCCATTCAATATTGTCGGAGTAGTAAACGATGGCAGGGATTTTCCGACTATCTATGCGGATTCTGCGGCGATCCTCAATTTCGCACCAGCAATGTGGCAAGTACAAAATGCAAATGTGTATTGGCATCCCACAACAGGACTGACAATCGAACAGATACATTCTGCCCTTGGCGACATTTTGACTGATACCATTGGCGGTTACTGGGAAAGTGCTGGGCGGAGTGATATTGGAGATACCTATGATTCGGTATTGTCCATACTGCAATTAGGGCTTTTGGTTACTTCGCTTTTGTTGCTGTTTGTTTCCGTATTAGGGCAGATCAATATCGGACTATCTTCATTGGAACAGCGCACACATGAGTTGCTGATCCGCAGAGCGATAGGTGCTTCACGAACAAATATTGTGGCATTGGTTTTAGGCTCACAGTTGATTTTATCAATATTCGTTTGCCTTGCAGCTATTTTGATTTCGCTGATTTTGGTGCATTGTATTGGAGCGTTGCTCCCTGTGGATTCCCCGGTGGGAACACCGAGTTATCCAATCAGCGTTGCTGTTGTTGCAGTTGCTGTGTCTGTGCTTACAGCATTATTGGGCGGATTATTACCAGCATTGAAAGCAGCAAAATTAGAGCCTGCATTGGCTCTTAGATAATAAAACTCAATTCAAGGAGGAAACAAAATGAAACGAACAATCTCAAAATCCGAAAGACCGTACAGACTGTTATTGTGTGTTATGATTTCTTTGCTGGTGATTATGCTGGCAGGCTGCTCCACTTCTTCGGACTCCGACACAAACACAAGAGGTTTCACGGACTTTGCTACCATTGAAGAAGAATACCTAACGACCATTGAGAGTTTGAATTGGCCGGAGGGCTTTACGCCGCCTGATGCTTTGGAAGGCGAAGATACGGGAGCGTCTTTTCAGATAGGATATGGCGATACAAGAGCATCTAACCTTTGGGAATATTCTTGGATGCAGGAATGGCTTGATACTTACAATACGGATTCGGAAAGGGCGGCAAAAGCCTTAGCTGAACTCGAAAAAGCCTTTGATATGCCTTATATGGGAACAGATCGCTGTGATGACGCCACACGCAAATATCTTCGTGATAATATTGATAAAGCTAAGTTGGGAGATCCGTCTGGATTTACAGAGTGTATTCAGGCAAATTATGCCGATTAAAAATGGCACATAGGAGTTTTGGTGTTGGGAGGTGAGCACATATATGCAGAGAAAACGCCGTAAGAAAAAACGATTTGGAGTATTTTTGTTTTTGCTTGTAGTTTGTATCGGCATAGGTATAATGTTTGTGCCGTGGGCAATGCAGCCGGAAAATTTCAGAGAGGTAAAGAATAAAATAAATGGTTTTCTCTACAAAGAAGATTTTCCTGACTCTTATAATGCAAAATCGCTGATTTTGGTGGATTGTTCTGATGATGAAATATTTGTTTCAAAAAACGAGAACGAGCCACAAATTCCTGCAAGTTTAGCCAAGCTGTTTGTTATTGAGTATGCGTCAACTTTAGCAGACCTTGATAGTATCGTTGTTGCAGACTATGGTGCTATTTCACTCACGAAACCTGGCTCGTCTGTTGCTCAAATCAAGGAAAAAGAATACTTTTTACACAATCTATTTGCGGCAATGTTAGTACCGTCAGGGAATGACGCAGCTTATGTGGTTGCTGATTATTGTGGAGGATTACTTTCGCCGCAAGCAGAAAGCTGTCAAGAGCGTGTGAGGATTTTCATGGAGAACTTAAACCTGCATTTGCAACAGCAGGGGTACTTAGACACAGTTTTATATGATCCGAGTGGTTTTGATATGGAGGCACTTACCACCACTTTAGATTTGAAAGAAGTAGTATATCGGTTGTTGGAATACTCGTGGTTTAGAGAAATTGTATCTCAAAACACTTATACGGCAACACTGCCTGATGGCAGTACACAAATATGGCAGAATACAAACGCCTTCCTTGATCCGACATCCGAATATTACAACGAAAATGTATGCGGAATTAAGACTGGCTCTCTGTCTGACGACTATAACTTGATTGTGCTTTATCAGCAGCACGGAAAAGAGTTTTTGATATGCAGTTTAGGCTCTCAGTCCGATTCCTCTCGTTATGACGATGTGAATTTTATTCTGAAAACGATTGATGAATCGTATTATCTCACGCAATAAATCTTATGTTGTCCAAGACAAAAAAACTAACCAAGGGGGGTGATAATATCGGACGAATCGTAATAATGGAGTTCAAAGCACAAGACTCAACAGCCTTTGACGATATGCTGGCTTTTGTAAAACAGCACCCTGATTTTGAAAAATTAGAGATTTCATATGAGCCGACATTATCCCTTTCCGGCTTAGAAATCAATTTGAGCCGGCGCAGAGTTATCAATAACGGTCAGGAAATTGAACTGACCGTCAAAGAGTACGATATACTCTGCTTGCTCGCAGCCAATAAAGGTCGTGTTCTTACATACGAGCAGATTTATGATAAGGTGTGGGGCGAAATATCAGCAGGCAATGAAAAGGATACCGTAGGCTTTCACATTCGGAATCTTCGTAAAAAACTTTGTGATACAAACTCTCACTTTTCCATAGATAGTGTTCGTGAGATCGGCTACCGCTTTAACAGTCAGTAAGCAGTCCCTCGTAGTTCATAATGAATTGCGAGGGATTATTCATTTTCTAAGACGGTATGTCGGAATTTGATAAATCCCTGCAAATGTTGATTTTATACGACTGTTAAGAGCAATATCGTGTCTAAACTTGCGACTGGACTTTGCATTTTCTACGAGTTATCTTCGTAATATCTCGGCATTATACTACTGGAATGTTTATCATAAACAGGGCATGATTTATGGCAGAATGGGCAGTCGTTCTCGTGCCATTTATTAGGTCTTGCTTGGATACGAATATGTTTAACTCCATTCTTATCAGAGTAAAGATTACAATTTTTTATAACTGTGTTCTTGACATTAAGGACACTTTTGCATAATGTATTAACTGAAGCCACTTGTGAATACTCCTTTTGTGTTTTTCTTCGCAGTTAATACATTAAAGGACACAAGTGTTTTTTCAATATGGTGTTGTTAATTTATGGTGTTAGGCTTCCACCATTATGCCAGAAGCCTCATATAAATTTATTGGGAAGAGTTACCGATCAAGTTTTCTCAGAATCCGAAGAATGGGATATTGATACGGTGTCAGAAACTATTGCATCGGAATATGAAAGAGCAACGAATCTTTCGATAAATAAAGAGAAGCAGAATTTGCCAATAGAAGAAAAACGAACGATAGATGTTAAAGAAATACGAGAATGGCTGAACTTTATTATTACGATTATATCAGTTGTTTTGGGAGTTACGAATTCTTCAGCAACAACGATAAATAATTACAATTATACACAACAAGTCAATAATTATTACATCGTTGGAATGGGATATGATGCGAAGGAGCTAAATACGACTAAATATAGAATCGTTAATAGAGAATCTATTGTACGACTGAAGCATGACTGCCATTCGATTGTAATTGAAAAGCTTGAGGAAGGGAAAGTTGTTAGAATTATAGATAAATATAAAAAGTGGCGACAGATAATTTGGGAGAATGAAGATGGTGAAGAATGTATGGGGTGGATTCAAAATTATAAATTAACTGAGTTTAAAGTGCCTAGAAATAAATGATGTATATTTGATGAAATAGAATCTATAAGTGAAGGAAGTATTATGTGTGGTAGATATTATATTGATTCTGATATGGCAGATGAAATCGAAAAAGTAGTGCATGATATAGACCAACGGATCCGGCAGGAACATTTTGCAGGAGATATCTTTCCAACCAATGTAGCACCGATCATTGAAAAATCAGAACATGGATTGAAACTGGATGTTTGCAAGTGGGGATATCCATTGTCACAAGGAAAGAATCTGGTTATAAATGCAAGAGCAGAATCTGTTATGGATAAACCTTCTTTTCGAAATGGAATCCTCTATCACCGCATTTTGATACCGGCAAGTGGGTTCTATGAATGGAATCGGTTAAAAGAGAAAAATACATTTTCCAGATATGATGCACCAGTATTGTATATGGCTGGCTTCTGTGATTGGTTTGAGAATGAACGACGATTTGTGATTATGACTACAGCAGCCAATGAATCTATGATAAAAGTACATGATCGTATGCCGCTGATATTGGAAAAAGGACAGCTGAAAGATTGGTTCGATGACAGGAAAATGGAGCAAATTCTGCATCAGGTACCGGTTCAGCTAAAACGAGAGGCAGAATACGAACAGCAGAGCTTATTCTTATAATGGTTCAGAGGAGAAATAGAAAGATGCAAATATTTGTTGATGCAGATGCCTGCCCAGTGGTTGCGATCATTGAAAAGATTGCAAAAGATAATAGTGTTCCGGTAATGTTGTTGTGTGATACAAACCATGTTCTGTCATCGACTTATAGTAAAGTTGTTGTTGTCGGTGCAGGAGCAGATGCAGTAGATTATAAACTGATTAGTATCTGCCATAAAGGAGATATTGTCGTATCACAGGACTATGGTGTGGCTGCAATGGCATTGGGAAAAGGTGCTTATGCTATTCATCAATCAGGTAAATGGTACACGGATGATAATATTGATCAGATGCTAATGGAACGTCACCTGAGTAAAAAAGCCAGAAGAAGTTCCCGTAAATGTCATGTCAAGGGACCGAAGAAGCGGACGGAGGAAGATGATGAAAGATTCGCTCAGTCTTTTGAAAAAATGCTTTTGATGGCACGGGAGAAAGAAGGCAGATGAGGAATTGTAGATGCAGAGGAACGACAGAAGCTATAAAGACTTAAAACAAAAACAGAAGAGTGCAATAGCAGATAAAACATACAAAATGCACTTGAAGTTTTATCTTGAGAATCAGCGAATGCCGGATGCTACTGAAATGAATGATATATGCAAAAGTTTGTTTACGGCAGTTCAATCGCTTGCTCCTAAAACGGAATATGAAGAATTTTATAAAATTGTTGAAAAGCGTGAAAAGAGTTATGAAGAACGTATCCTGAGAGACATTCAGAATGGAATTATAATAGAAACACTTATGGCAAAAAAACATAAGAAAACGCCGGAAGAAAAAGCAGCTGTTGCGAAACAAAAGAAGCAGCAGAGGCGAGCAAGACGGAAACAAGAAACAAGAGATAATCTGGCTAAAGAAGAAATCTTGCAAGATGACAGATTTTTCGTTATTGCCGGTTATACCTCCGGAGGTGCACCGTATGGTGTCACCTGGGAGGAAATGGGTCTGAAACCTTGGGAAGATTTGGAAGAGAATAATTGAGTTGTCAGTGCAATCTTATTTATCTCTTGTGACAGAAACAGGTTCCCGTTTTGCCGGAAGTAAGTCTGAATTGATTTCAGGAGCATCGAGCAGCACAGAGAAATTTTGCTGAATGATATCCAGTGTTTTCTGCTTTTTCTGTAATTTCTGTTTTTCCCGGACGGTAGCAGCTTGTTCAGATTCAAGATTTTCAATCCGCTTCTGGATTTTTTCAGAGCTAGGGATTTTGGTAACACCGAGATCCTGAAGCTCTTTTTTTAGTGAATCGTGGAGTTGGTATTCTGCCAGATGCTTGGAACGGTATTCTTTTGGATTTTTTGCAGATTTGCAATCTTCTATCACTTTACGGCAGAGCCGGTAAGAATCACAGTGTTTCTGAATGACTTTCTGCGTGCTTAGCTCACTGGTGATGTGTGCTATTCTCTGATCAGCCGCTTTAACAGAAGCATCAACATCAGAAACATGCTGCCTGAAATCCTCATAATTCAGTAGGTTATTTTCTGAAAGATAGTTGAAGGTGCGGGCTGCCTCTTTTAGATTATTGAGTTTTGCCCAATGTTCAAATCCTTCTCGATTGCCAGTCGTTACATACGTGGAGATATTGATATACAGGCGAGCTTCTCTGGACAGATGTTTTGGAGTTTTCACTTTGCTACGATTTTTAGCTAAGTGGATGCGGACGTTTTCTTCCGTATAATAACTTCCCAGAGATTTCATATAAGTGAAATTTTTTTGTTCCGGTGCACGGAAAGAAAGATGCTTTCCCTGCCGGACTTCATATCCAGCTAACTGCATTTTTTGTAGAAATTCCTCATAGTTGATGGAAGTCCAGATTGCTTTATCAACTGCAACACGTAGCTTGGCTTTCCAACTGGTGCCACGATGATATTCCATGTTCTCTTTATAGCTTTTTCCTTTTTCTCCGGTTGGCATACTGGTGGCAAGTCCATTTTCCAGGCAGATACGATTACTGATTCTGCAGAGTTTATGGTAGCTCCGCTTATTGGAAACATACTTGTGATGATCAACAAAGCTTGCAGCGTTGAAGATGATATGGTTATGAATGTGCTTTTTATCAACATGGGTACTGATCACGTATTCATATTTTCCTTTCAGTACTTCGGCTGCAAATTGCTGTCCTAAGCGATGGGCAGTTTCGGCATCAACTTCTCCAGGTTTAAATGACTGGATCAGATGAAATGCCAGGTTATTACCTTTGTCCATTCCATTCTTTTTTGCCATTTCTCTAGTCATGGAAAATTCGAGATCAGCAGTTTCCGGGGAACAGCCAAAACTGGAAACCAGCAGTTTTTCATCAGTCTTGTCTGGATTCGTGATATAGTCCAGAGCTTTCTTGTCTGTTACTTTAATGGGGAAGATCTTAATATATGCCATAGTTCTTTCACCATCTCTTTCAATTCTTGCATTTCTTCCGGATATAGATCTCCGGTGGTATTTACCTTTTTTGCAATCTGGTTGATATTTATGCCAATCTTGTGCATTTCCTCATACTGTTTCTTCAGAGGAGTTGTATCTGTGTTGACGATGTAGCCGTCGATTGCCATCTTACGCAGATAAGCTCCCATGTTCTTGGTTTTTGATTCTATCATCTTCCTGCGGATTAACTTTCGTTCTTCTTCTGTGACATAAAAATGAATTTCTTTGTTTCTTTTTCTTTCAGCCATTAGCAGTTTCTCCTTTCTGAGAGGGCAGTAGTATCGTTGCTTTCAGCGTTTTTCAATTCAGGGCAGGGTACCCTAAATTGGGATTTTCCGGAAGTGTATCCTCACTTCCTGTCCTTGCTGTTTTACCCCTCTATTAGTTAAAGTCAGGAGAACCGGGAAAATGCAAAAGAATTTGGCAGGTAGTACGGGAACTGAAAATATGGTATGATTATGGGCAGGATATCAGAAGAATCAGGAGTTGAATAAACTGTGAAGAAAGAAGAAATTTTTGAATATGTGAAGAAACAGTATGGTACGGTGCCGGAGTATTTATGGGCACAATCACCAGATAATGCTGTGCTACGACATAAGAATGGAAAATGGTATGCTGTGGTCATGACGGTTGAAAAATCGAAACTGGGATTAGAAGGAAAAGATCCGGTTGATATCATGGACGTAAAGTGTGATCCGGACATGACGAATATGATTATTCAGACTTATGGATTTTTACCTGGATACCATATGAATAAGCAGCACTGGATCACGATTTTACTGGATGGTTCTGTCAGTGAGGCTAAGACACTGGACTTTTTGGATATGAGCTATGACCTGATTGACGGAGCAGGCAGAAAAGAAGAAAATGTAAGTGGATTACAGTGATTTTTGAGCAAAAGGAAAACCGGGGATTTTACTCCTCGGTTTTCTGGCTGTTGTGCTTCAGTCTTCAACTTGAAAAATATCTTCTACAGGCACTTTCAGGTAATGTGCCAGCCGGATTGCAATCTCAAGAGAGGGATTTCGTTCTCCACGTTCGATGCGGCCTATCGTCTGGCTGCAGGAACCTATGGCTTCAGCCAAATCTGCTTGAATGAGATTCCGTTCTTCACGAATATCTTTTAATGTATTATTGATTGCCATTCAATCACTTCCTTTGCTTATTGTTATCAGTAGGATCATGAACCTGCTGTTGAAATCTAATGAAATCCTGGAATTTCTGCACCTTTGCATTTCCCGATTACTTTTCCAAAAATCTTAAAAGAGTCAGATTCCAAAACTTGGATAGGACGATATTTTTGATTTAAAGAGATCAGATAAACACCATCTGGCTCATCGTGTAATTCCTTGATGTAAGTATTGCCGTTGAGATAGAAGATTCCAATTTCACCATTAGCAAGAGAATCTTTTTTCTGAATCCATGCAACATCGTCTGTATGATAAAGTGGCTCCATACTATCACCAGAGATCCGCACACCAAAGTCAGTCTGCTCAGGAGCAAGATGTCCTACGTCATAGGTTTCTTTTACAGAATCTTCCAGGTAATTTCCAGTACCAGCAGAAACTGGTTCCCAGGTAATTTCTACAGGATGATGGAATGGGATAATCTTTGCAGACAGTGGAGAAAACTTTTTAGAAGCTTTCAAAATATCAGCAAATTCAATCAATTTATTTCTGCCTTCTTCATTCAATCCACTCATAATGTTATATGGATTTTCTCCAAAGAAGGATTCATATATATCTTCGATATCAAGTAACTGGCAAAGTGTCAGGAAAACATGTAAAGCGGGTTCTCGTGCATTGTTCTCCCATTTGGAGAGTGCTTTTGTAGTGACCTGAATACCTTCCTGAGAAAGCAGGTTTACCAGCTCTGATTGAGAGTATCCTTTCTTTTTTCTATTTTCTGCTAATATTTCCCCGAAATCACGCATTTGTTCGCCTCATTTCTATTTGAATTTTCTATATGCATTATACCGTATGTTAGAAATAAAATCAACAATAATCTCCGAAATGGAGAAAATACAACCAAGATGTTACTTGACTATCTCCGAAATGTCGATATATACTAAACATACAGAAATTGATAAGACATTATGTTGAAGGAAGCAGCTGGGAGGTGAAAAGTTTGAGTGAGCGTGTGATCCTGCATAGTGATATGAACTGTTTTTATGCCAGTGTAGAAATGCTACATCATCCGGAATTTGCTGGAATGCCTCTGGCAGTCGGTGGTGATCCGGAAGCCCGGCATGGAATTGTGCTGACAGCAAATTATATTGCCAAGAAAAAAGGAGTAAAAACCGGAATGGCATTATGGCAGGCGAAACAGGTTTGCCCGGAAATTATTTTTGTACCACCACGGATGGATTTATATTTGCGATTTTCTCAAATGGCAAGGGAAATCTATTCAGAGTATACAGATAAAATTGAGCCATATGGAATTGATGAAGCCTGGCTGGATGTATCAGATAGTGGAAATCTGAAAGGAAGCGGAATGACGATTGCGAGAGAAATCAGCCATCGGATTAAATACGAACTTGGAGTAACAGTGAGTATTGGAATTTCCTGGAATAAGATTTATGCGAAACTTGGTTCAGATTACAAAAAGCCGGATGCAATCACAGAGTTTAATCGAGAAAATTATAAAGACAGGATATGGCAGCTTCCTGCGTCAGATTTGCTTTATGTCGGAAGACAGACAAATAAGAAATTGCAAAAACTTGGAATCCGGACAATCGGGCAACTTGCGGAATCAGACGAAAAGTTGTTAGAGAGCCATTTTGGAAAAATAGGAAATGTATTATGGGCTTTCGCAAATGGCTGGGATGAAGATCCGGTTTGCAAGGAAGGGTATGAAGCTCCAGTAAAGTCGATAGGTAATAGCACCACAACACCGAGAGATCTGGAAAATGATCTGGATGTTTGGATCATTCAAATAGCATTGGCAGAAAGTGTAGCTGCACGATTGCGGAAACATGGATTTAAATGCAAAACAGTAGAAATTACAGTTCGAGATAATGGATTGTATAGTTTTTCCAGACAGATACATTTACGACAGCCAACGAATATTACAAATGAGATTGTAACTGCAGCATTTCAGCTATTTAAAGATAATTACAAATGGGAACATCCCATTAGAAGCCTGGGAATCCGAGCTGCGGATCTTGTGTTAGATGATATTCCCGTGCAGTTGGATTTATTTGGAAATCAGGAGAAAAAAGAAAAGTTAGAGAAGCTGGATCGTACTGTAGATGAGATAAGACGACGGTTTGGATATTTCAGTATACAGCGAGCGGCAATGTACCAGGATAAAGTCTTATCCCACTTAGACGCTGGTACGCACACGGTCCATCCACACAGTTATTTTCATGGGTAATTGGAGGGATAGATTTGAAAAAAGCATTAACCAGAAAACAGGAAGAAAGTTATCAGTGTATTTTGAATTATACGAAGGAGCATGGATATCCGCCGACAGTTCGGGAATTTGGAGAGTTGATCGGGGTGAAATCAACATCATCTGCTTTTTCCAGAATCAAGCAGTTGGAGCAAAACGGATATATCCGAAGGATTCCGGCATCGCCAAGAGCAATCGAGATTTTATAGTGAGGTGTCGGCATGAACAAAGTATATGTAGATGTAGTGGCAGAGTTTCGGAAAGACGGACAGCTGGTTCCCATATTTTTTACATGGGAGGATGGAAGAAAGTATAGCATTGACAGAATTTTGAAAATCGAGCGATGCGCCAGCAGAAAGGCAGGCGGTGTAGGAATGATGTACACCTGTATGATACAGGGACAGGAAAGCCATTTGTTTTACGAAGTGGATAAATGGTTTATGGAGAGAAAAACAGCATAAGGAGAGATAGGTATAGACGATATTATTTGGATTATTAACCGGCAGGGATAGTCACTTTCCCTTTATATTCCTGCAGGTTTTACATAAGAAGATGGATTCCGGTCAGCAAAGGCAACTCCCACAATGCCTTTTGGATATCCGCTTCTGCAAATTGTAGTAAGTAATTGCTTCCCATCAAAATCATGGGGAAAGCGAACTGGTCTGAAAGACCGCCAGTTAGTGTGATGATGATAAGGAGATTTTGAAACTGATGACAGACAGAGATTATGCAATTAAATCAATGAAAGAGATTACCTTCCAGATGGCAAGCCATGCACAGGATTATCTGGAAGTTACAATCGAAAGACATTATACTGATATTAAAGAACTGATGACAAGTTACCAGAAGCTGATTTTGGAAAATCAGGTCGTATTGGAAGAACTGGATATGGAGTGCCAGGAGAAGATCAATGAAGATATGGCATATGCGTTAAGCTACCTGAGCATTTATAATCATCAGCTGAACGTGCCAAAGATGCACCGGGAGATGAATAACCTGATGATTATTTATGGACTGTCGGACATGATCTATCGGGGAATGACACTGGTGAAATTTTATGCTCCCAATGGTGTGACACTCAGTGAAATTCTTCATTCCTGCTTTTGCAGTCATTACAATAAGACAGATGTGGAAGTGCAGCAGGAACTGGGAATAGGCAGGACTTCTTTTTATAAGATGAAGAAGCAGGCCCTTGGATATTTAGGATTTTATTTTTATGAGATCGTGGTACCGCAGGCAAAGGATAAAAGATTTAAACCGTCACTGGGCGTAGAGGAAGAGTAGGTGAGTAATATGAGATACGAAGATTCGATGAAAGGTGTAGCTGCTCAGATAATCAAAGAACAGCAGCGAGCCAGTAAAATAAAAAACAATCCAGAAGAGTTCCATTGGCATGACGAATATGCAACGTTGAATTTCTTTCGGTTTATCTGCAAAAATATCGGTAACTTGGGAAATGGAGAAATTGAGAAAATGGTCACACGCTTGAAAAGCATAGATCAGAAAGCAGTGGAAAACCATGTGAATGGTGCTGTTTGGGCATTTGATTATGATAAGATGTTCTGTGTACTGATGGAAAATGAAATTTGCCGAAAGGTGTGTGAAAAGAATAAATATAATAGTTGGATGAAGTTGATTGGACAGTATTGTGTTTCAATGGCTTAAAGATGAAGAAAGTTGTTGGAGGGAAAAAACTCTCCAGCAACTTTGTCTTTGATGAATAGAGGTCAATTTTTGTTCAATTATTTTCACTATTGTTTGATTCAGTGATTTTTTTCTTCTTTGGAGAAACCAGTTTGTGACCGGAATAAATGGACATGCCCATACAAAGCAATGAAGAATAGGCAAAGTATTTATGTGCAGTCATAGATTTTCTGATTCCAGAATAAATGCATCCCAACATACAGAAAAGTGCGCCTAGGGACCAGTATTTATGTGATTTCATGATTTGATACCTCCTTTGATTTAGCTGCTTCAATCATAACTCTATTTTACGAATATGCAAAGAAAATCTTGAAATATAGTTCTGTAGAATTAGAACTTGGCTTTGCGATTCTGTATATTTAAGATATCCACAAGTATACTAAATCCAGAACGATTATTCGTTCTGGAGGAGGTGTTACGATGGATTTGAAGGCAGTAGGACAGCGAATCAAATCAGCACGAGAAGCAAAAAATCTCACGCAAGAGGAACTGGCTGCATTAGTAAATTTAAGTCCGACGCATGTGAGTGTAATAGAGAGAGGCTTGAAAGTTACAAAATTGGATACCTTTGTTGCAATTGCAAATGCATTAGATGTTTCTGCAGATACTCTTTTGATTGATGTTGTGGCACATTCAGTTACAGGTGTTACCAATGAGCTGACAGAGAAAATAGAAAAACTTCCGATCAAAGAGCAGAAAAAAATTATCAAAGTAATTCATACATTATTGGAAGAGTAATATGACAAAATGGGAAGAGCAAGTAGCTCTTCTTTTTTTTGACTTTTTATTCCGCTTTAAATTGTAAAGTGTCTTTTCATGATAATAGAAATATGCTAAATTAGTTCTATAGAACAATGTGTAATTCTACTTATATATTGGAGGAAAATGAATGAGAGAGAAAACTATTTATGAGAAAATTGCAAAAAAGTACAACACAACACCAGAAGAGGTACGCAGAGAAATGCAGATAGCCATAGATGCAGGATTTGATAATCCTGATCCGGATGTGCAGGAAGAATGGAAGAAAATGACACTTAAAGGAGACAGACCCACACCGGAAGAAGTAATCAATTACGCAGTAAAACAATTAAAAGGAAATTAATGAAAATATGAAAAGAAAGATAATTGCAGTAATCTCAGGAGCAGTCATCTTGATAATTGCTACAGGAAGTATTTATGGGAAACCTGAATCTGGTCATAAGGAAGGTGAACCTGATGTAGTAGGAACATTTTCCATAAATCAGGATGAAAATCTAACCGTAGTAGCTAACCGGGAAAATATTGAGGATAGAGAAGCGTTTGCAAGAGAACTTTTGCAGATGTACAAGGAGAATTCTTTTCATTCGACAAAATTCTCCACAGACAGGGGATATGCGACGAGTCTTGATATGAACATCTATTTATGGAAAGAGGATATTGAAGATGGGGAATCGGTAATGACAGCCGAATACAGACCTGTAGAATATGGAAAGGACTATGATGTTGTCAATAATCCTGATAAATTTCAACTATATATAGATGGAAAAGAAGTAGAAGAATAACACGGTGAACTTTTTATACTGAAATATGTACGATTTCAATAATGATGTGAACTTATAGGAATGTATTGCGGATACTTTGTGAACTTTATCCTGATACAATGATTATGCTGATGAAAGAAGGCATAGATAACTGAATATAAGAAAGAGACGAAGGCCTCAGTAGTTAAGAAAAAAACTACTGGGGCTTTTTTTCGTGCCTGAATTTCTCAGCCAATAACTGCGGGTATGTCCCGGCAGGATAAAGGCGGAGCAGGCATGATTCTAAACAGAGGTCCGCCTTCTGGATTTGAAACAAGCAACGAGATTTCAAATTCAGGAGGAACGGACATGTATATTGAACACCCATATTTTTATGAAGGAAAGTATTACGCAAATATTGATGGAGAGATGATTGAGATTACAAAAGAGGTTGCGTATGCGATGAACAATTTTTATAGAAGCAGCAAGGCAAAAAAGGTAGAAATCAAAAACGAATTGGGAGAGGTCGTGGACAAGATGTTGAGGGAAGTACCTTACAGTGGTCAGTCCATTGATGGAGAAGGCTTTATGATAGAGGATTTTCCGGATCTGAATTGTGATGTGGAGCATAGTGTGCTGACAAAAATGGAACAGCAGGATATCCACAAAGTGATCAATCAGCTGAACTCCGAGGAACGCATGATTATTTACGGTATTTTCTTTGAAAACAAGACACAGACACAGATGGCAGAGATTATGGGAATTTCCAGACAGATGCTGTCATACAAGCTGAAATCCATTCTTAATAAGATGCGTGAAATGTATATGAATAAATTTTTTTAAAAAATTTTTCAAAATCTTTTGCATCTTCCGAAGTCATTTGACTTTAGTAATTAGAGGAGCTTTAAGGACTCCCTAAAACGCACCGTGATAACTGAATATCCAATAATAACTGACGTGACATTTCATACAGTGAGCACGAGGAAG